>DATJFQ010000023.1:0-34058 GCA_035495555.1 Vicinamibacterales bacterium | reverse complement strand
GAGGCGCGAGGCGGGAGGCGCGAGGCGCGAGGCGGGAGGTGCGAGGCGCGGGAGCGCGCGGCTCCCATCGCCTGACCAGCGATGGGGGCGAGGACGGGCGCCCGCTTCACGCGGAGGAGGCTCCTCGTCGACATGTCTTTCCGGCCGCCGAGCACGAAGTGGGTCCGCCTCCGCCGGGAAGCGGCTTCGGCGAGATCCCGCCGGAGCGCAGCAGGAGTTTCTGCCTGCGCGGAGGCGGAGCTGTCCGAGCCGGGGCCCCATCGCACAAAAGGCGGATCGGCGCGAGGCGTGAGGCGCGAGGCGGGAGGCGCCAAGTGGGAGGCGGGAGGAGCGCGGCTCCCATCGCCGCACCAGCGATGGGGCGAGGACCGGCGCCCGCTTCGCGCGGAAGCGGTTGCCCGTCGACATGTCTTTCTGGCCGCCGAGCACGAAGTGGCTTGTCCGAGCAGGGGCGCATCGCGCGTAAAGCGGATCGGCGCGCGGCGCCGGGAGAGGCTCGCGTTCCAACCTTTCCGCCCCGCTCGTCATCCAACAGTATGTAAGGATGGCACTTGGAGGCGCTCGCGCTGAACGCTGAGGCGGGGAGCGTTCCCCCCCTCGATACCAGCTCCGACGTGGCACGGGCCGCCGCGGGGGACGTCCGCGCGTTCGAGGCGCTCTACCGTGCCCACCTTCCGCGGGTCTACAGCCTCGTCCGGCGGCTCACTGGCGGGCGCGACGCCGACGAGCTCACGCAGGACGTATTCGTACGCGTCTGGCAGAAACTCGCGAGCTTCCGCGGTGATGCGTCCTTCACGACGTGGCTGCACAGGCTCACGGTCAACATCGTGATCGAACGCTTCCGATCGGAACGGACGAACCGCCGGCGGATGCTGGACGGCGACGACGTCTTCGCGACGTTGTCGGGTCCGAGCGTCTCGCACGATCTGCCGATGGACTTCGAAGCCGCGCTCGAGAAGCTGCCCGACGGCGCACGCGAGATCTTCGTGCTGCACGACGTGGAAGGCTACAAGCACCACGAAATCGGGACGCTGCTCGGGATCTCGCCGGGTACGTCGAAGGCGCAGCTGCACCGCGCGCGAATGATGCTTCGGAAGCATCTTGGATGAAAGGTCATGACTGACAGGTGGACGCCTCGGCTGTCGGAGTACATCGACGGCGAATTGACCGCTGGCGAGCGTCACGCGGCTGACGCGCACCTCGCCGAATGCGGCGACTGCAGAAGGACACTCGCAGAACTGCGAACTGTCGTAGCACGCGCCGCAGCGGCGACACCTCGTCCTCCCGGGACGGATCTATGGGACGGCATCGCGGAACAGATTGGGAGGCCTCAAGCGTTCGATACGCCGCCGAGGCGTGCGCCGTGGCGAGTGTCGTTCACGCTGCCCCAACTCGTCGCGGCCAGTCTCGCACTGATGGTCGTATCGGGCGGTGCCGTGTGGATCGGCCAGCACGGCGGACGCGCAACATCGATTCCGTCGCTCGGCGCGACCAACAGCCGCGAAGAGCCAGCCGCTCACACGACGGCCGCCGTGATGACCGATGGGCAGTACAGCAGGGCGATTGCGGATCTCGAACAGACGCTGCAAAACGGCCGATCGTCATTCGATCCGTCGACAATCGGCGTTGTCGACCAGAACGTCGCGGTGATCGATCGAGCGATCGAACAGGCGCGGCAGGCGCTTGGGCAGGAGCCCGCGAACATCTATCTGAACAACCACCTGACCGATTTGAAGCAGCAGAAACTGTCCGTGCTGCAGCAGGTGACGGCGGCGATGACGCTGTCGTCGCGGTGATCGACTAGGAGGCGCGGCGCGCCGGCAGGATCGCGCGGCCTGGAGGAACAGGCACGTGCCAGCCCTCGGCACGGAGCGCCTGGTCGAGAGCCTGTGCGCGCCGGACGAGGCTCAGCGAATCGGCATACCGTTCGACCGCCTGCGATCCGTCGGGCCCGGTGATCACGAGCTCATACTCGTGCCCGTCGGTCTGCCGCCGGATTTCGTATCGCAGCTTCGAGTGCTGACGCTCGAAGAACCAGATCATGCCGCCCTGACCTATCGGTCGTTCCGAGCGCGGGCTGTAGAGTTGATCCCATCGCTGGTGAGCGATGGGGCCCCGGCTCGGACAGGGCGCCGGTCCTCGCCCCCATCGCTGGTGCGGCGATGGGAGCCGCGCTCCTCCCGCCTCCCACCTCCCACCTCGCGCCTCCCGCCTCGCGCCTCCCGCCTCCCGCCTCGCACCTCCCGCCTCCCGTCTCGCGCCTCGCGCCTCGCGCCTCCCGCCTCGCGCTAGCGCGCGAGCGCGTCGTAGGGGTCGATCGCCGTGCCTTCCCACCAGTGGTGGTCGGGGTTGAGGATTGAAATGGCGAAGTGCAGATGCGGCGTCTCGGGCGGCGCGTTGCCTGAGGTGCCGACGTACCCGATGATCTGGCCCCGTCGCACGCTCTGACCTTCCTTCAGGCCATCGGCATAGCGCTCGAGGTGGGCGTAGTAGTAGCAGAAGCGCTGCGACGGGTCGAACTGGTAGATCGTATTGCCACCCAGCTTGCTCACGAACAGCTTCGCAATCGTCCCATCCTCGACGGCAAGCACCGGAGTGTTGCGCGGCGCCAGGATATCGATCGCGTCGTGTTCGTGGCCGGTACGCGCGTCGGTGAAGGACCGGGTGAGTTGTGACGCGTTGACGCCCTGGACGGGAATCAGGAGGTCGCGCGCTTGGAGTTCGCGCTCCGCGTCTGCCGGCGACGGCGTTCCGGCAGGAGGCGCGGCGTTTGTCACCGTCGACCGCGATGGCGCCGGAACGGGCACGTGGCCGGAGGTCGCGGCGGGCGACTCGGCGGGCGTGGTCGCACCATCACTCGCACCAGCGACAGGAGACTTTTCGACCGCTGCGTTGCCCCGACGCACGGCGGCGGCGTTCTGCAGCGATGCCACGGCAAAAGCGCCGAGCACAAAGCCGAGAAGGCCGCTCCCGAGGACGTGTCGCAGGTTCATTCGGCGAAGACGACGCGCGTGCCCGTGCGCGCGAACGACGCGACGATCAGCGCGTCCCAGTTGGTGAGCCGCACGCACCCGTGCGACGTGGTCTTTCCGACGAGAGCGGGCTCCGGCGTGCCGTGCAGTCCGTAGTGCGGACGATCGATGTCGATCCAGACGACCCCGACCGGGTTGTTCGGTCCCGGTTTGATCGTCGCTTTCGAGTTGTTGGGGTCCGCGTCCCAGAAGAGCTCCGGGTTGTAGTGGAACTCGGGGTCGTGCTGCACGCCGGTGACCTTCCAGTTGCCGATCGGCAGCGGGTCGTGTTCGCTGCCGGTCGTGACCGGCGCAAAAAACAGCGTCTTCCCGTTCTGATCCGCGACGACAAGCGTAGACGCCTTGCGTGTCACCGTGATCGTGACGTCGGTCGCGCCGTTTTTGGCGGGCGCGGCTGCCTTGGGCTGCGGTCGCGTCGGATCGAAATCGGTCGGCACGTTGGGGACGAGGATCTGCTCACCCGCCGTGAACTGCGCCTGCTGGTTGATGAGGCGCAGCAGGGCAGGGCTGCAGTGGAATCGCTCCCCGAGCAGTTCCGTCACATCGCGATAGCCGAGCGCGGGCAGGTTGGCCTGCTGTACGAGGTCGTCCGGTATGTCCGGCGTGAACGGGCCCGCGACGTCATCGTCAGTAATCCGATATGGCACCAGCGGATCCTCGGGCAACGCGCTGGCGTCCCCTCCGTTCTGCTTGTAGGCGGCCAGGGCGGCCTTCGTATTGGCGCCCATCGCGGCGTCGATCTCGCCCGGAGAGTAGCCGGCGCGATCGAGCATCACCTGGAGCTGAAGCGCCTTCTTCGCAGGGGCCGTCAACGGCACCGGCTTCGTCGACACGTCACGCACCGGCGCCTGCGGAAACGCGGTTAACGCGAACGCCGCACAGACGGTCAACACCTTCACTGATGTACCTCCAGGCGGCGATCCGCGCCGCTGCGCCTCTCGTTGGCGGCGGCGGCCCCCACTTCGACGAGCCTGAAGGGGCGCTCGGGGAAGGTCTCGCGCATCAGCGCCATCGAGACGTTGAACACGGGCACGTTCGTGCGCGTGCGCCCTTCGGCGCATCCATGATGCGCATGTCCGTGAAACACAGCGGCCACAGGGAAGCGCGTGATGGGATCCTCGAGACGGCTGCAGCCCAGAAACGGATAAATGTCGAGCGGTTCGCCTTCGACGGTCGCCTGAATCGGCGCATAGTGAAGGATCACGACGATGCGATCGTTGCGCAGGCGCGCGAGCGCCGATTCGAGCTTGAGCGCTTCATCGACGGCTTCGCGTACGAACTGCTTGATAATCTGTTCGCCCCACGGTCCGAGCGCCCGGCGCCCGAAGCCCCCGGCAAACCCTTTCACGCCGGCGAACCCGACGCCCAGGATCTCGGTCGTGTCGCCGTCCAGCATGGCCACGCCGGCATCTTTAAAGAGGCGCGCGATCTCGTCCTGCTGATTGCTCTCGAAATCGTGATTGCCCAGGACGCCGACGATCGGAATGCGGATGCCCGCGAGTTCTTTGATCAGGGCGCGCGCCTCATCCGCAAGACCGTAGTCTGTGAGGTCGCCTGTGAGGACGAGGATGTCGGCGGATTCCGAGATCTGACTGAAGAGCGGCTGAAGGGAACCGGGCACAGCGCTCTTCCCGAAATGGAGATCCCCAAGCGCCGCGATGCGGACGACGTCCTTGGTCGGCATACGCTTCTGCTGGACAGCAAAGGGCAGGCCAGACATGAACTCCCAATTGTCAACGCCCAAATCCCAGCTCCAAAACTGATCAGCTGGAATTGGGAGTTCGAATTGGGAGTTGGGAATTGGGAGTTGGGAATTAACGCAGTTCTCTAATCTGCTGGTCGAGCGCTTCGAGCGCCTGCTCGAGCATCTTGCGATGGGCCGGCGCGGTCGCGCGGTCGAGGTCGGCTGCGGCCCGGGTACGGGCAAGTTCGAGTGAGCGGCGACGAGCCTGTCTGGCCTGCTCTTCGGGCGTCAGCGCGGCGCCTGTGCGGCGGCGGCGCTGCGCCTCTTCCTGCTGCGACTCGATGTTCTTCGACTCCCACCCGCGCGCCATCTCCTCTGGATCATAACGGGCTTTCCTATAATGAAGCATGCGATGTTTTCGCGCGGCCGCCCTGGTCGCTGCCGCGGCTCTGGCGATCGCGCCTGGGGCATGCCGCCGCGCGCCCGCCGGCACGACGGCGGCCACCGCCGCAACCGATGTTTCACCCGCGGCTCAGCCGGTGGAGGACTCGCGGCCGAAGATCGTGGCGCTCGGCGACAGCCTCACCGCCGGCCTCGGTCTTCCGGAGTCGCAGTCGTACCCGAGTCTGCTCCAGGCGGATCTCGATCGAGGCGGGTACCACTTCGATGTGGTGAACGCCGGTGTGTCCGGCGACACGAGCGCCGCAGGTCTGGCCCGCCTCGACTGGACGCTCCAAAGCGGGAACGTCAAGATCCTGATCCTCGAGCTCGGCGCGAACGATGGCTTGCGCGGACTGCCGGTGGCCCAGATGCAGCAGAACCTCGCCCGGATCATCGAACGCGCACATGAGCAGCACATCGCCGTGCTGCTGCTGGGCATGGAAGCGCCACCGAACTACGGCGTCGAATATGCGCGATCGTTCCGCCAGGTCTACCGGGATCTCGCCAGCCGCTATGAGACAACGCTCGTGCCGTTCATGCTCGACGGCGTCGCCGGGCGCGCGGATCTCAACCAGGCCGACGGCATCCATCCCAACACGGCCGGGACGCAGATCGTCGCCCGGACGATCTGGCAGCGGCTCAAACCGCTGGTCGACGCCGCGGACGCCTCATGATTGAACTCCAGCACATTTCGCGCACGGTTCCGAGCGGCGATTCGATGTTGACGATCCTCCATCCGCTGGATCTCCGCATCGAGGCGGGCGGCGTCGTGGCCATCACCGGTCCCTCGGGCAGCGGGAAATCCACGCTGCTCGGGCTGATTGCCGGCCTCGATGCGCCTTCGACCGGACGTATTCTGATCGACGGCGCCGAGATCACGGCGATGTCCGAAGACGCGCTCGCGCGCTTTCGCGGGTCGCACATCGGCTTCGTCTTCCAGTTCTTCCATCTGCTGCCGTCGTTGACAGCCGTCGAGAACGTTCGTGTGCCGCTCGAGATTGCGGGCGCTCACGATCCCGGCGCCCGGGCAGACGCGCTGCTGGCGGAAGTCGGGCTCTCCGCGCGGGGCCATCACTATCCCTCCCAGCTTTCAGGCGGCGAGCAGCAGCGGGTGGCGATCGCCCGCGCGCTCGCGAACAATCCGCCGCTGCTCCTCGCGGACGAGCCGACCGGGAATCTCGACAGCGCGACCGGGCATCAGGTCATCCAGATCCTGATCGACGTCAACCGGCGGCGCAAGACGACGGTCGTCCTCGTCACGCACGACGCCGAACTGGCCGCGCTCGCCGACACGACGATCGCGCTGCGCGACGGCCGGATCGTCTCGACGGGCCTTCGCGGCGCAGCCGCGTCATGAGGTTCGTCATCCTCATGGCCGGACGCGAGGTTCGCGCGTCCTGGCGTCGTCTGCTCTTCTTCTTCGTCTGCGTCGCGGTCGGCGTGGGAGCGATCGTCGCGCTGCGATCGATCATTCAAAGCGTTCGGACGGGTCTGTCGCGCGAGGCGCGAACGATCGTCGGCGGTGACGTGGCGATCAGCACGAACCGGCCGATGGCCGACGACCTCCGCGTCTCCCTCGAGCGCGCGATTGCCGGGGCGCCGGTCACCGCGCGCGTGGATTCGATTTCGACGCCGACGATGGCGCGGCCGGAGAGCGGGGAAGGGGCCGCGGCGGCCAAGATGGTCGAACTGCGGGGCGTGGGAGCCGCGTTTCCGCTGTACGGCACGCTCACGCTCCAGGACGGGCGGACCTACTCGCACGACCTCCTCGCGAACCACGGTGCGCTCGTCCGCCCGGAACTGCTCGCGCAGCTCGGCATCGGCGTCGGCGATCGCATCGTCATCGGCGGCCAGGCGTACACCATCCGCGGGATTATTTCCGAGGAGCCGGGACGGCGGGCGGGCTCGTTCAGTCTGGGTTCGCGGGTGCTGGTCGACATCGACGATCTCCGCGCGAGCGGCCTGCTGTCGTACGGCAGCCGCGCGACCTACGAGATCCTGCTGAAGATGCCGGCATCGGCGGTCGACGGATTCGCGAACGCGATCCGCGGGAACTTCCGCGACCGGTTCATCGGCGTGCGCACTTATCGGTCCACCGAAGATGCAATCGGCAACGACATGGAGCGGGCCGAGAATCATCTGAGCCTCGTCGGGTTCGTGATCCTCGTCCTCGGTGGCATCGGCGTGTGGAGCGTCACGCGCGTGTTCGTCCGCCAGAAGATCAAGAGCGTCGCGATCCTCAAATGCCTCGGCGCGACGACGGGTCAGGTGCTTGCCGCGTACATCGCGCAGGTGCTGCTGCTCGGAATTGCCGGCAGCGTACTCGGTGTCCTGCTCGCCAGAACCGGCATCGCGGCGATCCCGCCGTCGGTTGGAAGTGCGCTCGGCGTCACTTCGTACGGCCTGACGGCTTCGGCGGTCGCCCAGGGCGTCAGCATCGGGATTCTCGTGTCGCTGCTGTTTTCGGTCGTCCCGCTGCTGGAGGTACGGCGGGTGAAGCCGCTGCTGTTGATTCGCGGCGGCCTGACGACTGCGCCGCCGCCGCGCGCCTGGTGGACCGCGGGCGGCTTGCGCGACCGCCTGTCACGCGTCGATCGACTGCAGGCGCTCGCCGCATGCGTCATGGGGGCCGGCCTCGTCGCCATTGCGAGCTGGCAGGCCGCCTCGCTCCGCGTCGGGGCCGTTGTCGTCATCGGCTTTGCCGCGGTCGCTGTCGTGCTGCACCTGGCGGGCACCGGCGTCATCTATGCCGTCCGGCCGATTGCGCGGTCGAAGTCGTTTTCGCTCCGGCACGCGGTGCTCAGCCTCGGGCGGCCGGGGAATCAAACGCGCGTCATCCTCCTCGCGGTCGGCTTGGGCAGTTTCTTCGTCATCGGCGTGCGCGCGCTGCAGACAAACCTGCTGCGGCAGTTCTCCGTCCAGCTCTCCGAGAGCGGCGCGGACATGTTCCTGATCGAGATCCTTCCTGACCAGGTCGATCGCATGCGCGCGTTTCTGGACGCGCGGAAGGCGCCAGATGCGGGACCCGCGCGGCTCATTCCCGTGCTGCGCGCGCGCGTGACCGGCGTGCGGAGTCCCGGCGCGGCAGGATTCCGCGACGTCCGGAATCAGGGACGCGAGTACACGATCACCTATCGCGATCACCTCGAGCCCAACGAGACCGTCACCAGCGGGTCGTTCTGGCCGCCGCACTCGCCGCTGCCCGAGAATGCGCCGGAGATCGAAGTGTCGGTCGAGCAAAACATCCACGACAGCTATCGCGTCAACGTCGGCGATGTCATGCAGTTCGACGTCCTCGGCCGCGTGCTGCCGGCCAGGGTGACCAGCATCAGAAAGGTGGAGTGGGAGGACGCGCGGAACGGCGGATTCATGTTCGTGTTCCGTCCCGGTCCGTTTGCGCACGCTCCGCAGACGTGGATCGGCATCCTGCGCGCGCCGCAGGACCCGACCCCGCGAGGACAGTTCCAGCGCGATCTCGCGACGGAGTTCCCGAACGTCTCGGCGATCGACGTCCGCGAGATTCTCGTCACGGTCCAGAAAGCCGTGCATACGATTACGATTGCCATCTCGGTCGTCGGCGGCATTGCGCTCGGGAGCGGCGTCCTGATTCTGATTGGCGCGGTGGCCATGACGAAATTCCAGCGCGTCTACGAAGCTGCGATTCTGCGTACGCTCGGCGCCAGCACGCGAACGCTTGGCGCCATGCTCGCGTTCGAGTACGCGACGCTCGGCCTGCTGGCAGGCCTCGTCGGGGCCGCCGGCGCGATGGCGTTCAGTTGGGCCGTGTGCCGTCACGTGCTCGACATTCCGTGGCGGCCGCAGCCGCTCGTCGCGGTCGTGGGCATGGCGCTGACGACCGTGCTGGTCGCGGTCGTCGGCGTCGCGGCGAGCTACGACGTGCTGCGGCGAAAGCCGTTAGGGACGCTGCGCGCCGAATAACGACCAGGCTGGCGAGCCCCCGGAAGTCGGGTAATTGGACCTGGTATGTTGGGCCGTTGTGTAGTTGTCAGAGTGCGCCCGGAGCCCGCGCGCACCGTGATAACATGAGCTTTTGTCGGGGCGGAGGAAGGCCGCGCCGACGGACCCCTGGGGAGAAAGCCAAGGCATGGACACTTCGGTCTACAAGGAAGCGCTGCTCCGGAAACGCGGCGAGATCCTGGCTGCGGGAGGCGGCATCAAGCCATTGCAGGCCTCGATGGACGTCAATTCGCGGCAGGGCGACCTGGCCGATCAGGCGAGCGGTAACAACGAAGTCCACATTCAGCTCAAACTGAAGCAGACCGACGCGAAGATCCTGCAGGCGATCGAAGAAGCCCTCTGGCGCATCGAAAAGGGCACCTACGGCGTCTGCCGCGACTGCGGCGAGCCGATCGCGCCGGCGCGGTTGAACGCGATCCCGTGGACGCGCGTGTGCATCACGTGCAAGGAAAAGCAGAACTCGTGAAACCCGCCGACACGCTTGCGCTCCTTCGCGAGTTCTACAACGAGAAGGCATCACTGCGGCAGCGCCACGCCGCCGCGGCACGCCACGTGCCGAACTACGACTTCAACAATACATACCAGTACATCATCAACCGCGAGGACGTGCAGCTCGGATGGCTGCTGGACGCCATCGAGAGCCTCGGCGGCAGCGTCGAACCGGTCGGGGAGCCGACGGTGACGGTCCACGGGAAAGGTGACGAAGCGCAGGCCTCCGTCGTCCGCGAAGACAGCGCCGGGATGCAGGCGTTCTACGATCGCTGGCGCGACCGCGTGGAAAAGCTGACGAATGCGCGGCACCGCATCATGCTTCGCGTCATTCTCGGCGAGACGCTCGAGCACGGCCGGTTCTTCGATCAGATGATCGCCGGCCGTCACGATCTGCTCGGCCGCGCGGCCGATGGCGCGCGCACGGCTGGCGCTGTGATTCCGACCCGCTGGGTGGAGTGAGAAGAGCAGAAGTCGGAAGTCGGAATACAGAAAACAGAATAGTTCCTCCGGACCTCGGACCTCGGAGATGCGTGTAGCCGTCGCGCTCGGAAGTAATCTCGGGGACCGGGCCGCGCACCTCGCCTGGGCCGTCGGCGAACTCTCCCGCATCATCTCCGCTCTCGTGGTCTCCGAACCCGTCGAAACGAAGCCTGTGGGGGAAGGGTTGGAGCGCGATCCGGATTTCCTGAACGCGGTGGCCGTGGGGGAGTCCGAGCTCGATCCAGCGGCGCTCATCGCGGCGCTCCTCGAGATCGAACGGCGGCGCGGCCGGGAGCGGCCGTACCCGAACGCGCCGCGAACGCTCGACCTCGATCTGATTCTCGCCAGCGACCGCATCGTGCGGGAGCCCGGCGCCCATGTGCCGCATCCGCGCTTCCGCGAACGCCGGTTCGTCCTGGAACCGCTGGCGTCGATCGCGCCGGATATGGTCGATCCGGTGACGGGGCTCACGGCTGGGGAGTTGCTCGCGCGATTGAACGCTGCCGGCGCCCCCTGAGGGACGCCGTACACAGAGAAGGCGGCCCCGTAAAGGGCCGCCTGAGAAAGAACGAATTCTGAACGCGTATTCTGAATTCGGACTTCCGGCTACGTCGTTTTCTTGTAGGTCATCGTGCTGGGACCGCGGCCGCCCGTGCGCTGAATCGTCAGCTTGCCGTCCGCCATCGACCACGTCTGCGTCTGCTCGCCACGCTCGCTCTTGGTCGTGATCACGAGGTTGTTGCCGTCCCACTTCGCGGACGCCTTCGCGGTCATCTGGCCCATCGTGATCTCGGTTTCCGATCCGTCCAGCTTGTAGCTCTGGGTCATCGTGCCCTGCTGGCCCTGGCGCTCGATCGTGAGCGTGTCGGCCGTCTGCTTGACGGTCATCGGCCCGCCGCCCATGCGCCCGCCACCACCGCCGCCGCCCGCGGTGTCCGCCGCGACGTCGGGTGTCCACGTGCCGGAAAAGTCCGGCTTCTGCGCATAGCCGGTGATGGCCAGCGCGACGACGAGGGCCGCCGCAATTCCGAACTTCCGCTTCATGCTCTGACTCCTTGAAGTGCGGCGGCCCGACATGGGCGCCGCGGTGACGGACATCGAGGCCTCGCTATTCGAAGCGCAGCGCCTCAATCGGATCCAGGCTCGCTGCCTTGCGGGCCGGATAGAAACCAAAGAACACCCCGGTCGCGCCGGAGAACCCGAACGCCATCGCGATCGCGTTCGCCGGAATCGCGGTGGGCCACGCCGCGAACCGCTGGACGGCTGCGCTGCAGCCGAACCCGAGCGCGATCCCGATCAAGCCGCCGAACAGACTGATGACGACGGCTTCGACGAGGAACTGCAGGAGCACGTCCTTGCCGCGCGCGCCGATCGCCATGCGCAGTCCGATCTCGCGCGTCCGCTCGGTCACCGACACGAGCATGATGTTCATGATGCCGATGCCGCCGACCATCAGCGACACGCCGGCGATGCCGGCCAGCAGCGTCGTCATGGTCTTCGTCGTTTCCGTCCGGACGCTCGCCATGTCCTCCAGCGTGCGCACCATAAAGTCGTCGTTGTCGCCGGGCACGATCTTGTGGCGGACGCGCAGCAGTTCGCGAATGCCCTCTGCCGTCTGATCGACGGCGTCCGCGCTCGCGGCAGAGACGGTGACGTTGTTGATGTGCGTGACGCCGAGCAGCTTCTTCTGGACCGTCGTGTAGGGGACGAAAATCGTGTCGTCCTGGTCCTGACCCATCGACGACTGTCCCTTGCTCGACATGACCCCGACGACCTTGAACGGCTGATTGCGGATTCGGATGATCTGCCCCGTGGGATCGACGTCCGGTCCAAACAGCGTGTCCGAGACAACGGTGCCGAGTACGGCGACTTTTGCGGCCGCCGCGACGTCCTGCGACGTGAAGAAGGCGCCGTCCTTGGTCGGCCAGTTCCGGATAGCGGGCAGGTCGATATCGGTACCCTGGATCTGGGTCGACCAGTTCTGGTTCCCCGCGATGACCTGCGAGCGCGTATTCGAGCCGGCCGCGGCGTACTGGACGCCCGGCAACTGCTTGATCGCGTTCGCATCGTCTGCGATGAGCGTGGTGGAGTTCCCCTGACCCATGCGGACGCCGCCGGTCGAGAAATTGCCGGCGTTGACCATGATCATGTTGGTCCCGGCAGACTTCACCTGCTCCTCGATCGTGGACTGCGCGCCCTTGCCGAGCGCCACCATCGTGATGACGGCGCCGACGCCGATGATCATGCCGAGCATCGTCAGGACGGTGCGCATCTTGTTCCGGTTGAGCGCCTTGAGCGCGATCCGGAGCGTCATCAGGATTGACATGTCTGCCTCAATGCGAAGCGGTCGGTTCGACGTGCGCGACGGAATCGCCCGTCGAGTCGAGTTCCGGCGGCGGGAGCGCCTTCAGCTCTTCGGAGGCGAGCCGCCGTTTCGTGATCTGCTGATCGAGCTGAATGCGTCCGTCACGGAATCGAATCAAACGGGTGCCGTGCTCCGCGATGTCCATCTCGTGCGTGATGAGGACGACCGTGATGCCGCGTTCGATGTTCAGCCGTTGGAAAATGTCCATGACCTCGATGCTCGTGCGCGTATCGAGGTTGCCCGTCGGTTCGTCCGCAAGCAGGATCGCAGGCTCGTTGATGAGCGCACGCGCAATCGCGACGCGCTGCTGCTGGCCGCCCGACAACTGGTTCGGGTAATGGTCCATGCGCTGACCGAGGCCGACGATTTCCAGCACTTCCTTTGCCCGGCGGTGCCGTTCGGCGGACTTCATCCGGCTCCCGCCGTTGTAGAGCAGCGGCAGTTCCACGTTGTCGAGCGCGGTCGTCCGGGAGAGCAGGTTGAATCCCTGGAACACGAAGCCGATTTTCTTGTTGCGGATCGACGCCAGGTCATCCTTCGACAACTTGGAGACATCCTTGCCGTCGAGGATGTAACTACCGCTGGTCGGACGGTCCAGGCAGCCGACGATGTGCATGAAAGTCGACTTGCCGGATCCCGAAGGCCCCGTCACGCACGCGAACTCGCCTTTGTAGATGTCGAGGGACGCGCCGCGGAGGGCGCGCACCTCGATATCGCCGACCTGATACGTCTTCGTCAGGTCTCGGACGGAGATGACGACTTCCTTGGGGTTATCGGCCACGGCCAGGACCACCGCGCTGCGGACCCATCAACGGATTGCCCGCGCCGGGACTCTGGTTCCCGGGACGCTGCTGTGTTTCGAGCCCCGTCGCCACGTTCGTCACGACTTCGGTGCCCGGCTGCAGTTCGTTGCCGTCCAGTACCTCGGTCCACGTCCCGTCAGAGATGCCGAGGCGAAGGTTCACGGGCTTCAACTGCTTGTTGATGTCGAGCCACACGCGGCCCCGCGATTCGGTCACCGGCAGCGGCCCGAAGAGCGCATCAACGGTCTGCGCGCCGCCGCCCGCCATCGTCTTCGACATTCCGCTCTGCGCCGGCGGCTGCGGAGTCTGCGCGCGCGCGCCGTTCGCGCCTTGTGCCGTCTGGCCCGTGCCGGAACCGCCGCCCTGCGCGATGCGGTCCTTCATGCGCTGCTCGAACTGCTGGCGCTGTTCGGGCGTCATCTGCGCCAGGCGCTCCTGCATGCGTTTCTGCCGCTCCTCCGGCGTCATGTTCGCGAAGTTGCCGCGGCCGCCGCCCTGATTGCCGCCGGACGCACTTGCCTGGTCACCGCCGCCGCGCTGGAACGCGGCACCGCTCTGATTGGCGGCCAGCTGTCCGGCCGCCGGCGGACGGCCGTTCGCGGGCTGTCCATTGGCTGCGCCGTTGCGGGTTCCGCCCGTCATCCCGCCCGTATCACCGCCGCGGCCGGATCCGCCGCGTCCAAAGCCGCCGCGTCCGCCGCCGAGCGCGCGTTCGATGTCCGGCGTAATCGCCTGGTTGAGCGCGGTGAACGTATCGCGCGTCGGCCGGAACCGAAGCGCCGCATTCGGGACGCGCAGCACGTTGCTGCGCCGGGCGACTTCGATGTTGAGGTTTGCCGTCATGCCGGGCATGAGCCTGTAGTCCGGATTGGGGACATCGATGACGGTGGAGTAGGTGACGACGTTCTGCACCGTCGTCGGGTTCAGCCGCACCTGCTGGACGGTGCCGATGAACGTGTCATTGGGGTAGGCATCCACCCGAAACCGCACCGTCTGGCCCGGACGCATGCGGCCGACGTCCGATTCGTCGATGTTGGCGTTCACCTGCATCTTCGTGAGATCCGCGGCGATGATGAAAATCGTCGGTGCCTGCATGCTCGCCGCAACGGTCTGCCCCTTGTCGACGTTGCGCGAGGTCACGATGCCGTCGATGGGCGCGGTGATGATCGTGTGATCGAGGTCGACCTTGGCTTTGTTGACCGCGGCCTCGGCCTGGACGATCTGCGACTGCGTCGATTTGAGCTGCGCTTCCGCCTGCTTCTGTGCGACCTCCGCGGTTTCGAGGTCGGTGCGCGGCGCGAGATTCTTGGCGAACAGCTCCTGCGCGCGCTTCAGCTTGACGTTGGCGTCATCGACCGCGACCTTCTGCCGCTCCAGGTTCGCCTGCGCGTTGACGAGGTTTGCCTTTGCGGTGTCGAGCGCCGTCTGCAGCAGCGATGGATCCAGACGCGCGATCACCTGGCCCTTCTTCACGATCGAGTTGAAGTCGGCGTAGAGGTCCTGGATGATGCCGGAAACCTGAGTGCCGACCTGCACCGTCGTGACCGCCTGCAGCGTGCCGGTGGCGCCGACCTGGTCGACGATGTCGCCGCGCGAAACCTGCAGCGTCGTGATGGTCGGCTCCGGGCCGCCCTTCTTGTAGTAGTAGGCGCCGACTCCCGCGCCAATCACGAGGAGCACGATGATGATCGAGATGAGCTTTTTCATGACCTTCGTTTCGCGTCGCGCGCCACTGCCCGTGGCGCCGCATCGTTAGAATCCGCCGCCGCCCGTTCCGCCACTGGTTCCACCGCCACTGGTTCCGCCGCCGCCGGTGCCTCCGCCGCCCGTTCCGCCGGTGGTGCCTCCAGACGTCGCGGTGCCCGTCGTGCCGCCGCCCGTGTTCGTGATGCCCGTGACCGCGCGCGAGCCGACGGTCTGTGCCGCCTCGAAGTTCACGAGGGCCTTGCGGTAGTTCAGAATCGCGCGGAGTTCGGCGTTCTGCGCGTCCGCGAAATCGCGCTGCGCCTGGACCACTTCGTAGTTTGTCGCCATGCCGACTTCCGCCTTGCTCATCGCGGCGTCGAGCTTCTGCTTGGCGAGTTCCCGCGCGGCGCCGCTCGCCTGCACGCTCTCGAGCGAGCTCTGCACCGTGAGCGCGGCATTGGTGACGTCGGTCGCCACCTGCAACTGCAGCGATTTCAGGTTCGCCTGCGTCTGTTCGAGCTGCAGCTTCGAGCGCGCGACGTTCGAATCGGCCGCGCTGACCCCGAGGGGGATCGCGAGGTTCACCTGGACGTTCCACGTCGGGAGATCGAAGCGCCCGAGGGTGCTCAACGCGTCGAAGTAGCTGGAGGGGATCGTCTGCGTGACGGTGCTGCCGAGCGCGGTCCCCGTCCGGACGAATTGTGTGCCGCCGATCCCGCTCAGCCCATACGAGGCCACGAGGTCGAGCTGCGGCCGTGTCTGTTCCACCTGATTTTTCAGGTTGATGTCGCTGATTTTCAGATTGTTCATCGACTGCTGGAGGTCCGTGCGATCACGCAGCGCGCGCGCGACCGCCGCTTCCAGGTCGATCGGCTCGTTGGTCGACGGAGGACGATCCGTGGGGTTGATGGACGACGTCCAGAGCGGGTCATCGGTGCCGCTCACGATGAGCCGCTTCAGCGCGAGTTCCGAGGTCCGGACCGTGCCCTCGGCCTGCACGAGCGTCTGGCGGCGGTTCGCGGCCTCCGATTGCGCGGACACGACGTCGATTGGCGCGAGCGTGCCGATCTCGACGCGCTGCTGATTGTCCTGCACCAGCCGGTTCGCCAGATCGAGCTGCCCCTGGGCGGCCTCGACGGCCTGAATGGCGTAGACGAGATCCCAGTACGCGTTCCGCACGTTGGCTTCGGTGGTGAACGTCGTCGAGGTCAGCGAGATCTCGTCATTCTGCTGGCTGATCTCGGTTGTCTGCAGCTGCGCGCGCGTCGAGTCGATGTTCCATCCCCGAAGCAGCGGCTGAGTGAAGGACGCCGTGAGGCCGGACTGATACGTGGGATTGCGTGTCGCGAACGGGTTCGAGGAATCGGCGCGCGAGTTCGTCCAGCCCGCGCTCCAGGAGCCGCCGTGCCATTTCAGATTCTGCGCGAACCCGCCCTGCCAGGACACCGTCCCGGTGTGCTGGCTGTTGCCGGTGCCCTGCGTCTGGTTGGTGACGGCGAAGGTGTTGCTGCGGTTCGCCACCGATGACGTGATGTTCGGATGGTAGGTCGCCTCGAGGGCGGCGATCGAGAAGTCGGACAGCCGCGGCGTGATTTTCGCGACCGCGATGTCGATGTTCTTGTCGCGCGCACGGGCGACCGCGTCCTCGATCGAAATATTGACGCGCGCACCGGGCGTCACAAAGGGCGTCGACGGCTGCGCGGACTGCGGCGGGATCGGCTGCACCTGCTGAAGCGCCTGCTGGACGAGCGCGTGCACCATGGCCGGATCCGGCTCGTTGCTCTTCTGCTTGTTCTGCGCGGCCACCGGCGCCGCCGCGAGCGCGGCGGTCAGCGCGGCCACAGCCGGAACGAGTACGTTCTTCCTCACAGTACCTCCGAGATGTCCTGACCCGACGAATTGAAACGGAATGATCTTATGGACGACGACGGTCGGAGCCGTGTTCACGCTCCCACATCGCCTTCAGCTTCGCGCGCTGGTCCGCGGTGAGCACGCGATTCATCCGATAGAGCATCAGCGTGCGCCCCTTGTTCAGCTCGGCGCGCGTCGACTCCGCGCGATCGAGTTCGGCGGTAATGGTCGGCTCGTCCACCGCGTCGCGAATCATCTGCGAGATCGTATTGTCCATGTCGTCGACCTTGTGACGCAGATCGCGAAGACGCGGGAGGCTCTGCTGCCACACGGCCTCGACCGCCGCGGACTGCTGGTCCGTGATCCCCAGCTCCGCACGCATCTTCCCGTCCACCCACCATTTCCGGTGGAGGTCGGGTGCTTTCGCCGCCGCCTGCGGTTGCTGCTGAGGCGGCTGCGCGCCCGCGCCGGGAATGCCGACGCTCAGCAGCGCCGCGAGCGCCCATCCAATGTGCCTGGCCATAGCTGTCACTGTCTCCGGTGGAACTACCGCTTCTTACGACTGGGCAGGCGTCATTGTTTACCGCCGGCGCAGGTCTCCGGCGGCCGGGCACAGGGTTTGCCAACGACGGGCGCCGGCGCAGTCAACTCCCAATCCCAACTCCCAACGCCCAAATGTCAATGACCAGGAAACCGCTTGGGAATTGGGAATTGGGAATTATCAGCGGCAGAACTCCGTGAGCGTCTGTATGACCTGACCGACGATGTTGTTCGGCGTCGAGGCGCCAGCGGTCAGCCCGACGGTGACCGGCCCCCCGGTCGGCAGCCAGTCGGTCGTCGTCGCTTCGGGCGCCGTCGTCGTTGAGGGGGCTCCTATCGGGCGGTGGCGGATCTCTTCGGGGCTGACGAGGCACTCCGGGTCGGCGATGTGGTAGGTCCTCACGCGTGCCGCGCAGATGCGCGCCAGATTGCACGTGTTGCTGCTGTTGTACCCGCCAATCACCAGCATGAGATCGAGCGGTTGCGCATCGAGCAGGGCTTCGACGGCATCCTGCCGCTCCTGCGTGGCACTGCAGATCGTGTCGAATGCCCTGAAGTGCGCCGGAAGCGCGTCGTCTCCGTATCGCGTGCGCATCGCGTCGCGGAACATGTCGCCGATCTCCAGCGACTCCGACATGAGCATCGTCGTCTGATTGGCGCAGCCGATGTGCGCGAGATCGACGTCGGGATCGAAGCCGGGAGAGACGGCGCCGTCGAACCGCTCGAGGAATGCGGATCGATCGCCGCCGCTGCGGATGTAGTCGCAGACAAACGCGGCCTCGGTGCGATCGAGCACGATCAGATATCGGCCTTTCGGATACTTCAGCGCCTGCGACGCCGTCGCCCGCGTTTCCTCGTGCTTCACCTTGCCGTGGATCACGGCAGTGAAGCCGTCCTGCGCATAGCGGACGACGTTCTTCCAGACGTTGAGGACGGAGCCGCACGTCGTATCGACGAGCGTGCACCCGCGTGCCGTCAGCCGCAGCATCTCGGCCACGGTGACGCCGAACGCCGGCAGGATCACGACGTCATCCGGACCCAGCTCGCGCGAGCGTTCCGCGGGGTCGCTCAGAAAGCGTATGCCGGAGGCACGCAGGCGATCGTTCACGTGCGGGTTGTGGATGATTTCGCCCGTGAGGAGTACGGTGCGGCCGGGGAAACGCGCGCGCGCCTGATAGGCGTAGTCGACCGCACGGTCGACGCCATAGCAGAAGCCGAACTCGCGAGCGAGATGGACGGTGAGGCGGCCGGCCTCGTACCGGAAGTCGGACGCACGCACATCGTCGACGAGCCGGCTGTGATACGCCGCGGCAAGTTCACCCGCCACGGCCTCCTTCATGTCGAGGCCCTTGCGGAAAATCAGGGGCTGGGTCGGGCTCACTTGCGCGTGTCGATGTCTCGCATGTGCGGCGTGAATTCGTCGAGCGCCCGGAGCTCCTTGACGCGCGGGCCGAGCGCTTCGGTGGCGTCGAGGAATTCCTCGTCGCCGTCCTTGAACGAGACCGGGTGAATGGCGCTGGCGCGCTGGTTCGCCTCGGACGCCGTGAAGTGCGAGAGTTGCGCACTCTCGCGCCGCTCGAAGAACGAATGGTCGACGACCTGCGCCAGCCCCACACCCGCGATGAGACCGGCAGCCGCGGCGACCATCCACCGCCGCATCGGCGATTGATGACCGATCACGACCCGGGACGCGCGGGGAAACGGAATCACGCGGGTCGGTCGATCGAGGGCTTCGAGCCGGCGGAAAATCTGCGCCTGCTGCGCCGCGAGGCGTTCGGGCGGGAACATGCGGTCG
Source organism: Vicinamibacterales bacterium (assembly GCA_035495555.1). Taxonomy (GTDB): domain Bacteria; phylum Acidobacteriota; class Vicinamibacteria; order Vicinamibacterales; family 2-12-FULL-66-21; genus DATJFQ01. Next base: position 14,911 of record DATJFQ010000023.1, on the reverse strand, counting down.
GCGTGGGCGCGCCCTTCGCTGCCGATGTCGTCGATCCACTCAGCGTAGGCGGTATAACGCTGGCGGCACGCCGGGCAGCTCGACAGATGCGGGTGCTCGACGCCATCGACCCACAGCCGCGCGAAGGTCCGATCGTCCAGATGTCCCGCGCCGAGGCGTTCAAGAAGTGACACGGCGTTTCCCTTTCTCGTCCCGCGCGACCGCGAGCGTACTCGGCGCCAGCAGCGTGCGCAGCTTTCGAATCGCCCGGAACAGGTGCACCCGGACGGTCGACTCGTTCAGCCCCGTGAGCGCGCTGACCTCGCGGGAGGTGCAGCCCTCGACCTGGCTGAGCACGAACACGGCGCGCTGCCGCTCCGGCAGCGTCGCGAGCGCCTCGGCGATCTGCCGCCGCCGCTCGCGAGCCAACAGCGCGTCTTCCGGCGACTGCCCCGACGAGGGCACGCGCTCGGTCATATCGCGTTCGACGCCTCCGTCGAACCCCGCCGATCCGGTGGCGGCCATCGGCACCTGCCACCGTTCCCGCCGCTTGCGCGCCTTGATGCGATCCAGGCACCCGTTGATCAGGATGCGCGTGAACCACACGTCGAAGGGGAGCTCCTCCCGGAACGTCGCGAGGTGTGAGTACGCCTTCACGAAGGCGTCCTGCACGGCCTCATCCGCTTCGGCGGCGTCGCGGACGTAGTGGTACGCGATGCGCGAGGCGCGGCGCTGATGGCGTGCGACCAGCTCCGCGAATCGCTCGCGCGCGTCAGCATGCCGTCCGTCGGCCTGGAGACTCTTGACCGCCGACGCCGTGGTGGCGTCCGCTTCCCGGGTGGCAGCGAGGGCTGCTGACGTGCCTGACATGGAATACGCCGCTCCCGCGCCCGCGTTTACCGCCGACAGGCTGGGGAACCCTTGGATTCCATTATACGGGCTGGAAAGCACGGTGCGGGGTTCGGGGTGCGGCGGGGACCCGAACCGCGAACCCGAACTGCGAACCCGAACTGCGAACCCGAACCGCGAACGGAAGCGAACCGTCGCACCGCCGTACCTCCGCACCCCGAACCTTCCGGTTACACTACGCCCGTGTCGCGCATCCTGGTGATAGACGATGATGATGGCGTCCGCGAAAGCATGAGCCGCATGCTGCGGGGGGCGGGGTATGCCGTCGAGACGGCGGATACGGGCGAGGCCGGGCTCGCGCTGGCGCGCGGCAACTCCTTCGACGTGATCCTGTCCGACATGCGGATGCCGGGGATCTCGGGGATCGAAGTGCTCCAGACGCTCCGCGAGCAGCGCGTGGACTCGGCCTTCATCATCATGACGGGTTTCGGCACCGTCGACTCGGCGGTCGAGGCGATGAAGCTTGGCGCCGTCGATTTCGTGCAGAAGCCGTTCTTCCGTGAAGAGCTGCTGATGCGGGTCCGCTCTGCGGCCGAGCGGCGCCAGCTCGCGCGGCAGGTGGACCTGCTGCAGCGCGAGATGCGCGGCAGCGGCAGCGGCGGCGACACGCTCATCGGCGACAGCGAGGCGATACGCCGCGTGAAAGACCTCGTCGCGCGCGCGGCCGTCGCCGACGGGACCGTCCTCGTCACCGGCGAAACCGGGACGGGGAAGGAACTCGTTGCGCGGGCCATCCATGCGCAGAGCTCACGCGCGCCGCGCGCCTTTGTGGCCATCAACTGCGCCGCGTTGTCCGACTCGCTGCTGGAGAACGAGCTGTTCGGCCACGCGCGCGGCGCATTCACGGGTGCGGCACAGGCGCGCGCGGGGCTCATCGAACACGCCACCGGGGGGACGCTCCTGCTCGACGAGATCGGCACCATGCCGGCGGCGCTGCAGGCCAAGCTGCTCCGCGCCCTCGAGTCCGGGGAAGTGCGCCGCATCGGCGAGAACGACCCCCGCCAGGTCGACGTGCGGTTCGTGGCCGCGACGAACCTCGATCTGCAGGCCGCGATCAACGCGGGACAGTTCCGCGCGGATCTGTTCTATCGCCTCAACGTGCACCGCATCCATCTGCCTCCGCTGCGCGAACGCGCCGGTGACGTTGCGGCGCTCCTCGCGCACTTCATCGCGCGATACGGCGCGCGCAGCGGGATCAGCGGGGTGAGCGACGCCGCTCGCGCCGTGCTCCTCGCGTACGCCTATCCGGGCAACGTGCGGCAGCTCGAACACGTGGTGCAGCGCGCGGTCGCCGTCTCGCGTGGTCCGGAGATCGACGTCGCCGATCTCCCCGAGGACCTGTTCGAAGCCGCACCCGCCGATCCCCAGGAACGCGCGTCGGAAGGGTCCGTCGCCGCCGCGCGCGAACGCGCCGAACGCGACATGATCGCGGCGACGATTGCCAGGCACCGCGGCGAACTGGCCGCGGCCGCGCGCGAACTGCAGGTGAGCCGGACAACGCTCTGGCGCCTGATGCGGAAGCACCAGATTCAGGTCTGAAACGTCGCACGTTTCAGGTCTGAAACACGCGCGGTCCCGTGCAACAGGCGACCGCGCGAATCCGGCCACAATTCGCCTTCCGTGTGTCGGGTCCGCACGGCCCCGGTCTTGCTCAGCTCGATACCAACTGCATGACACCGGCCCGCCTCCTCGTGCTCGCGGATGATCCCGCGCTCGTTCGATTACTGGCCAGCGCGGTCTCAAACGGCTATCAGGTGACCGTGGTCGACGCGATCGCCGGGCTTACGAGCCAGATGCCCTGCACGTTCGACGTGGTCATCGTGGACATGACCTCGTGTGCCGGGTCGGGCCCCGACGCCGTCCGGCAGATACGCGGCCGATGCCCGGATACCGAAATTGTGATCATCGTGTCGTCCACGACATCGGTCGCGTCGGCGATTGCCTCGTACGACCTCGCCGCGTTTGCCGTGGTGACGAAACCGTTCGAGGGCGATCAGCTCCTCTCGACGATCGCGCAGGCCGCGGAGCGGCGGCGCATCAATCAGGCGAACCGCCGCCTGATGTGGGAACTCAAGATCGTCAACGACATCGGAGAGGACCTTCGCCGTTCGCTCGATCCGGCGGTGTTGCTCGAGACCGCGCTGCGGCGGCTGCTCGAAGCCTTTCAGGGCCACAGCGGGTCCGTGCGCCTGCTCGCGTCGGCGACGACGGTCCGCGGCTCCGGCGCGATCGAAGTCGGGCAGGCAGCCGACATGGATGCGGTGTGGCAGGCCGCTCACGGACGGCATCCGATCGATCGCGTGCTCGCGACGGGCCAGCCGGTGGAGGTCGTCGACTCGGCGGCGCTGCCGGGCGTCGGCTCCTCGCGTTTCGCGATCCGGTCTGCGGTGAGCGTGCCGATGTACGCGGGCGACGAAATGATCGGCGCGCTCAGCCTCGGCAGCCCGATGCCGGCGCGGTTCACGTCCGACGATGGACGCCTGATCCAGACGGTCGCGAATCATCTGGCGATTGCCGTCCAGAACGCGCGGCTGCACGCCGTCGCGCGCGCGGGCAAGCAGCAGTGGGAAGCGACGTTCGACGCCATCGGCGATCCCATCGCCGTCTTCGATCGGTATGGCCGAGTGCTGCGCGGCAACACGGCACTGGCCGCGTGTCTCGGGCATCCGGTGACCGCGCTGCGCGGGTTGAGCTGCGACGAGATCGGCTTCTGCACCGCGCCTTATCCGGACTGCGGCGTCGGACGGCCCTTCGAGTTCGCGGGCCAGCGGGCCGAGGTGACGCGCGCCGACGATCACATTTTCAGCGTCAGCACGTCTCCGGTGGTTGCCGACGGCGACGGCGCCGCCGTCGTGCAGGTCGCGAAGAACGTCACGCAGGAAATCCGCAGCGCGCGCCGTCTGCTGCACATGAGCGAGGAATTGTCCGAGGCGAACTCGCGGCTGGTGGCGACGGTCGAGCGGCTCAAGACCACGCAGGCGCAGCTGCTGCAGGCCGAGAAGCTCTCCGCCATCGGGCAGCTCGTCGCCGGGGTCGCGCACGAGTTGAACAATCCGTTGACGAGCGTGATCGGATACGCGCAGCTCGTGGAGGAAGAATTGCGCGAGGGCGGCGACGCGCCCGTGAGGACGTCCACGGAGCTGGCGCACGATGTGCGCCGCATCGCCGAAGAGTCCGAGCGCGCCGCGAAGATCGTGCGGAACCTGCTCGCGTTCGCGCGCCGGCAAACGGCCGCGCGGTCGCCGCAGGACATTGCCGATCTCGCATCGCGCGTCCTGTCGCTGCGCAGCTACGAGTTCCGTCTCAACACGATTGACGTCGAGACGGCATTCGAACCCGGACTGCCGCGCGTGCTGGCCGACACGAGTCAACTGCAGCAGGCGCTCTTGAATCTCGTCCTCAACGCGGAGCAGGCGATGCGATCGCGTACGTCGAAGCGCCTGCGCGTCGGCGCCCGTTTCGACGCCGATGCGGGGGCCGTCGAGCTGTTCGTGGGCGACACGGGCCACGGCATCACGGACGAGAACCTGCCGCGCATCTTCGATCCGTTCTTCACCACGCGCGATGTCGGCGAGGGGACGGGCCTCGGCCTCAGCATCTGCTACGGGATCGTGCGCGATCACGGCGGGCAGATCGCCGTGAAGAGCCGCGTCGGCGAAGGGACGACCTTCTCGCTGCTGCTGCCCGCGCTGGACGACGAGCCGCTGTGCCACGGGACGATGGTCGTCGCGCACGGCGACCCGGTCGACCGCGACTATCTCTCGGCCGCGCTCGCCGGATGGGGGCTGACCGTCGAGACGTTCGATCAGCCGGCGGCGACGCTGGCGCGGCTTCGCCGCGACGAGGCCAGCCTCGTATTCGTCGAGCGCGCGTTCGTCGAGGGAGATACCGACGCGTGGACGTCGGCCCTCCGGTCGCCGGCGAGGCAGGCCGCGGTCGTGCTGCTCGTGAGACCGCAGGCAGACGACACAATTCAGAGCACGTGGAAATCCGATGCCGTGCTTTCGCCGCCGTTCGAACTGCGCGCCGTGCGTGACGTGCTGCGCGCCGTCGCCAGGGAGTATGTATGAGCGGACAGCAGCCGCTGCTCGTGGTCGTGGACGACGAGCAGGGAATCCTGGATGTCGTGAGCCGGTTCGCACGGCGGGCCGGTTTCGACGTCGTCACGTGCGGCGGCGGCCGCGACGCGATCGCGAGGCTCCAGGAGCGGCGGGCCGACCTCGTCATGGTCGACCTGCGGATGCCGGACGTCGGCGGCCTCGACGTGCTGCGGGCGATCCGCGATATCGACCCCCGGTGCCAGGCCGTGCTCATGACGGGGTATGCGTCGGTCGACACGGCGGTGGAAGCGATCAAGCTCGGCGCGATGGACTATCTGAGCAAACCGCTCGACTTCGCGCGGGTGCAGCAGCTGCTCGCGACCGTCCGCGACGACATCGACCGCCGCCGGAGCGTGCTCGCGCTCGAAACCGACGTCGCGAAGCGCCTCGAGTTCTGCGGGATGATCGGCCGCGGTCCGGTTATGCAGGAACTCTTCGGCATGATTCGGCGCCTCGCGCCACACGTGCGCACCGCACTCATCACGGGTGAAACCGGCACGGGCAAGGAACTCGTCGCGCGCGCGCTCCACTCGACCGGCCCGCGGCGCGACCGCCGCTTCGTCGCCGTCAACTGTTCGGCGGTCGTGGAGACCCTCTTCGAGAGCGAACTGTTCGGGCATGTGCGGGGCGCGTTCACCGGCGCGACGGACAACAAGCCGGGGCTGTTCGAGATCGCCGATCAGGGGATGCTGTTCCTCGACGAGATCGGCGAGCTGCCGATGACCGTGCAGGCGAAGCTCCTGCGCGTATTGGAACTGGGCGAAGTGCACCGCGTGGGCTCGCTCGAGGCCCGGAAGGTCAACGTTCACGTGATCGCGGCGACCAACCGCGACCTGCGCGCCGAAGTGGCCGCCGGACGATTCCGCAGCGATCTCTATTACCGCCTGAACATCGTCGAGGTGAAGCTGCCGCCGCTGCGCGACCGGCGCGAGGACATCCCGTACGTGACGGCCGCCTTTGTCCGGGAGACCGCGGAGCGCCTGAAGAAGCCGCTCGTCGGCTTGACGCCGGGCGCCGAGCGCATGCTGGCGTGCGCCCCCTGGGACGGCAACGTTCGCGAACTGCGGAACGTCCTCGAACGCGCCTGCATCCTCGCCGACGGCGAATTCGTGACCGAACGCGAGCTGGCGGTCAGCATGCCGGGCGTGCCGTTCGTCAAACCCCTCTCCAGCGGCGGCTCGGTTGAGGGATCGATGCGGACCGGCAGCGACGCCGACCTGCTCGTCACCGTCGAGCGCGAGCACATCCAGCGGGCCCTCGTGCGCGCGAACGGCAACAAGAAAGCGGCCGCGCGGATGCTCGGCCTCAGCCGCCGTGCGCTCTACCGCCGCCTCGAACGATTGGATCTCGGAGAGACTATCTCGCGCCGCACCGCGCCCGATACGCTGGGCGCTTAGCGGCCGGGGGTCACCGGCCCAGTCAACTCCCAATTCCCAATTCCCAACTCCCAAAATTCCCATTTGGGCGTTGGAGTTGAGGCTTGGGAGTTGGGCGTTGGGGAATTGGGCGTTGGGCGTTGGGAGTTGGGAGTTGGGAGTTGACAGCGAGCCCCGCCGACAGCCGGGCGAGTTACAATTCGGTCACCCGTGTCCCCACTCGAGCCGGTGATCGGGCTGGAGATCCACGCCCAGCTCCTGACCGACACCAAGATTTTCTGCGGCTGCAGCACGCGGTTCGGCGCCGAGCCGAACACCGCCTTGTGCCCGGTGTGCCTCGGGCTGCCCGGGGCGCTCCCGGTCCTGAACGCCGCCGCCGTTTCGCTCGCAATCCGCGCGTCGCTCGCGCTCGGCTGCGAGGTGCACGAGACGTCCGTCTTCGCGCGGAAGAATTACTTTTATCCCGATCTTCCGAAGGGCTATCAGATCACCCAGTACGACCGTCCGCTCGCCACGCGCGGACGCGTGAACGTCACGACCGATGCGGGTGCGGTGACGCTCGGCATCACGCGCGTGCACCTGGAGGAGGACGCCGGCAAGTCGCTCCATGACGGCTTTCCGGAATGCGAGGTCGTCACCCGACTCGATTTCAACCGCAGCGGCGTACCGCTCATCGAGATCGTCTCGGAGCCCGACCTTCGGTCGCCTGCCGACGCCGCCGCGGCGTTTGCGGCCATTCGCGAGATCCTCGTGGCCGTCGGGGCCAACGACGGCAACATGGAAGAGGGCAGCCTGCGGTGCGACGCGAACGTGTCGGTCCGCGTTGATGCGTCGGCGCCGTTCGGCGCAAAAACCGAGCTGAAGAACCTCAACTCGTTCCGCCACGTCGAGCGCGCGCTCGCGTTCGAGATCGAGCGGCACACGACGGCGATTCAGAACGGTGAGCGGCTCGAGCGCGAAACGCGGTTGTGGGACCCCGCCGCCGGCCGCAGCCGCTCGATGCGTTCGAAGGAAGACGCGGAAGACTACCGGTATTTCCCCGACCCCGATCTGCCGCCGCTGCATCTCTCGCGCGAGGCGATCGAGCGCGTGCGCCAGGCCATGCCGGAGCTGCCGCAGGCACGCCGCGAGCGTTTCGTCACCGAGTACGCGCTGCCGCCCTATGACGCGGACGTGCTGACGCAGTCGGCCGCGGTGGCGGATTTCTTCGAGCGCGTCGCCCGCGCCGCCGGCAACGCCAAAGCCGCCAGCAACTGGGTCATGGGCGACGTCCTCCGGAAGCTGAAAGAGATGAAGCTCGCCGATGACGCGATCCCCTTGACGCCGGACGCGCTCGCCGGGCTGATCCGTCTGCTCGACGCGGGACAGATCACCGGGCCGGTCGCGAAGGATGTCTTCGAGAAGATGTTCGCGACGGGCCGTCCGGCGGCAGAGATCATCGCCGCGGAGGGACTCGGGCGGATTGCGGACACCGCGACGATCGATGCGCAGGTGCGCGCCGTACTCGACGCCAATGCGGCAGCGGTCGAGGAATATCGGGCCGGGAAGACGAAGACGTTCGGGTTCCTCGTCGGCCAGGTCATGAAGGCGATGGCCGGCCGCGGTGATCCCGCGCTCGTCAACGAGGCGCTGCGGCGCGCGCTCTCCGACGCCGGCGGGGGCCGCCGGTGATCGACGTTCAGCAGGTCTCGAAGATGTTCAGCCGCAGCGTGTATGCGCTGCGCGGGCTGTCGCTGCACGTCGACAAAGGGGAGTTCGTCTTCCTGACAGGCCCGAGCGGCGCCGGCAAGTCGACGCTGCTGCGCCTGCTGCTGCGGCAGGACGTGCCGTCGGAAGGCCGGGTGATCGTCGGCGGACGCGATCTCGCGCAGTTGTCGCCCCGGCAGGTGCAGGCGTACCGTCGCTCGCTCGGGTTCGTGTTCCAGGATTTCAAGCTGCTGCCGAACAAAACGGTCGTCGAAAACGTCTCGTTCGTTTCGCGTGTGCTCGGGATCGCGCCGGCCTACCAACAGCGCCGCACGTTTCAGGTGCTCAAGTGGGTCGGTCTGCAACATCGGATGAACGCCTATCCGCTCGAGCTGTCCGGCGGGGAGCAGCAGCGCGTGGCGATCGCTCGTGCGCTCGTCAACGATCCCGTCGTCATTCTCGCGGACGAACCGACGGGGAACCTCGATCCGGATCTCTCGCTCGAGATCATGAATCTGCTGCGCGAGATCAACGCCCGCGGGACGACGGTCGTCGTCGCGACGCACGATCGCGAGCTGATCCGGCGGGTGGGGCGTCGCACCCTCACGCTGGATCACGGCCGCGTCGTGGAGTTGAGCTGATGCGGGCGCTGCAGTACTTCCTCGAAGAGGCGTTTGCCAGCCTGAGCCACCGGTGGGGGCCGGCGATCGTGTCGGTCGTGACGATCGCGGCCGGACTCTTCGTCCTTGGATTCTTCCTGCTGGTGAACACCAATCTGCAGCGGCTCGTCTCGCGCTGGACGGACGCGGCGGAACTCGCAGTGTATCTGCGCGACGATGCGACGCAGGAACAGAGCGACACCGTCCGGACCATGATCCAGAGCAGCGGCCTTGCGGCGGAGGTGCACTTCGCATCGAAGGACGAAGCGCGGCGGCAGTTCTCGGAAGACTTTCCGGACCTCGCGCCTGCCGCCGGCTCGCTCGAGCGCAATCCCTTCCCGGCGTCCTACGAGGTCCGCCTGAACAATCGCGCGCAGGACGCAACGACGGCCATCGACCGGATGGCGGCCGCGCTCGGGTCCCTGCCGGGCGTTGCCGACGTGCGATACGACCGTCGATGGCTTTCCCGGCTGGAGACGGTGGTTAGAGTCATCCGTGGTGTAGGCCTCCTGCTGGTGCTCCTGTTGGCATGTGCCAGCGCGCTGACGGTTGCCAGCGTCGTGAGGCTCGCCGCCTCCGCCCGCCATGACGAGATTGAAATCATGCAGCTTGTCGGGGCGCCGTTGTCCTACATTCGCGGGCCTTTGGTGCTCGAAGGTCTGCTCCAGGGCGGACTTGGTGCGCTCCTGGGCGTTGTCTTGCTGGTGGCTGCGTTCACGGCGGTCAAGGCACGTTACGCGGCGTTCATGCACGACGCCATCGGACTGACCGGGGTCTCGTTCGTTCCCGTCCAGCTGGTAGCGTTGCTGATCGTCGGCGGGATGGCGCTCGGGTGCGTCGGGGGGTTGATTGCGGCCCGATCTCTCCGCTGAGCTGCAGATTTCGTTGACACCGGAAGGAGCTCACAAGTAGACTCGAAACATCACCCCTAATATGCACGCGAGGAGTCGCATGGCACGCGTCAGCCCCGTCCGGGTTTCGAGCGCACCTGTCAGCCTGTTGTCCGACTTCTACCGCCAGGAGTTCCTGAAACATCGCGAGTGCCTGGCGCGCCAGCGTGAGTATTATTCGGAGCGTGCCATCACAGATGCCGATGGCGCGATCGCGCTGGTGCTCAAACAGCTCGACGCCATTTGCGCCAAAGACGACGCGCAACAGGTCATGAGTCGCCTCCTCCGAAGCTTCGATATCGTCACCGGCCTCTCCGCTCTCGAACCCCGCCAGCTGCACTGACCGAAAAGATCGCGCAAAGATCGAAAAGATCGCAAAGATCTAAAGATCTGAAGATTGCCAAGATCGCAAACATTGCAAAGATGTTGCGAGAGAATCCCGCAAAGATCGCAACCCGTGACGGACCCAAAGATTTCACGATCTAGAATCTGAGCATCACGAACGACGACCCTCAAATCCGCGTTCGGCTTCGCCGCGATGCTGCTGCGGTTGTCCATGCGGCTATCCGTGCGGGCGAACCTGGGCGTCTCCTGAGCTCGGCGGTGGAGCGCCATCCGCTTCCGGATGGCCCGCTGAACGTCGTGTCGGCCGGCAAAGCGGCGCGTCCGATGCTCGACGCGCTGGTGAGGGCGCATCGAAGCCGCCTGCGCGACGTCGCGATCGGGGCCGGCGGCCACCCTGTCCCCGATGCCACGAGCGTCGAGGCGGGACTGCGCGCGCTGGCGGTCGCCAATGCTGCGAGATTGAGAGGGGAGTGGCTGGTCGTGCTGCTCTCGGGAGGCGCCTCGGCGATGATGGAACTGCCCGTCGATGGGGTGACGCTCGACGATCTGTCGGCGACGACTCGACTGCTCCTCGCCAGCGGCCTTCCGATCGCGCGGATGAATGCCGTGAGGAAACACCTGTCGGCCATCAAGGGCGGCCAGCTCGGGGCCGCGGCGCGGCAGACGATGACGTATGCGCTGTCGGACGTCCACGCACCGGTGGAGAACGATCCCTCGGTCATCGGCTCCGGACCGACGGTCGCAGACGCATCCACATACCAGGACGCAATCGACGCGCTGGATCGCGCGGAACTGACCGGGCGCGTGCCATCCGCCGTTCGTGAGTGGCTGGCGGCAGGCGCTGCCGGAACACATCCCGAGACTCCCAAACCCGGCGACGATCGGCTGAGCGATTCGCGCTTCTTCATCGCGGGCGATCGGCGAACGGTCGTCAACGCGGCAGCGGCCGAAGCGCGTTCGCGCGGATACGACGTGACCACGATTGACCGGCCGATTCTCGGCGAAGCACGTGATGCCGCAAAAGCATTCATCGACGCGGCGCCTGGCGGCGGCCGTCCGGCCGCACTGATCGGCGGAGGCGAAACCACGGTGACGCTGCCGGCTGACGGCCCCATCGGCCGCGGTGGGCGGAATCAGGAGTTCGCCCTCGCTGCCGCGCGCGCGCTTCCCCCGCTGGCGCCAGCCATATTGGTGAGTGCCGGCACCGACGGCATCGATGGCACGACCGATGCGGCGGGCGCGTTTGCCGACGAGACGACGGTCCGCCGAGCCGCCGCGGCCGGAACCGACGTCGAGGCGGCGCTCCGTGCGCACGCCTCGTACGACGTCTTTGCCCGGCTCGACGACCTGCTCGTCACCGGACCCACCGGCACAAATTTAGGCGACCTCCAGGTGCTGCTGCTCGCCCCGCCCGTGCCATGATGCCGCTATGAATCGACCGAAGCTGGCGCTCATCGCGCTCGTCGTTCTGATCGTCGTGTTCGGGATCGGCTATGCGCTCGGCGCATCGGGCCGGCGCACCGCGGAGCAGGCGCTGTCGGGAACGGAGCAGCAGATCGACACGGCGACCGCCCGAAGCCTGCTGCTCCAGGCGCGGGTCAGCCTTTACAACGTGAACTTCGGCGACGCACAACGGCAGTTGCAGGATGCGCTGGCCCCGCTCACGCGCGTGCGCCAGCGCTTTCAGAAGGACGGCAACGACTCCGCCGTCGCGAGCCTGAGCGCCGCGGTCGAACACACCCAGCAGGCGCAGACGCTCGCGGGAAAACTGGACCAGGCCGCGAACACGCAGGCGATGCAGGCGCTCCAGGCACTCGACGCTGCAAAATGAACAGAAGTCAGAATTGAGAAGTCAGAAGTCAGAATGGGGAACCTATTCTGTATTCCGACTTCTGTATTCAGAATTCTTCTCACCGCAGAATCGTCAGCTTCGCTTCCACCTTCACCTTGCGGTCGCTGATTGGATCGGCCGATTGCGAGATCAACACTGGCTTGCCGTCTTCCAGGACGACGGCGAGGCTCTCGTTGACGTTCGGCGGCAACCCGTTCGAATCGGCTTTCGATCCCGCTGCCGCCGGCGGCGCCATGAACGCGTCGATCGCGGGCCGGTATTCGATCGTCAACTCCACACGGACGCGGTTGTCGCGCAGGAGCGTCGGCCGCGCGTCGACGTTCAAAATCACCGGCAGCCGGCGGTTGTCCGCCGTCGTTACTTCTCCCTGCGTGCGGATGCGTCCCCAATACCGATCTGCCGTCATGATCGACACGCTCTTGGAGATCGGCTGTCCGGTGCCCCTGTCGTCCGTGATCGTCAGGTCGATGCGCGTGTTCACCGGCTGGCCGCTCTCGGCCTGAACGCGCTCGGCGGTCTCGGCGGCTTGCTTGATCAGTTTCGCCTGTGCTTCCTTGACAGCGGCGTCTGGCTTTTGCTGCTGCGCATTGACGAACGATGCGGCAAACACCAGCAGTGCGCTCACGATCACCATTTTCTTCATCTGTCTACTCCTCGTGCCGCGTCGGACGGCATGGCGAGCGCCGGCAGATCGAGTGCGGTGACTCGAAGCGGCGCGGGTTGTATCGAAGTCAAGGGGGTCGGCGGCAGCGTCGCCAGCGTATCGACGGACAGCGGTTTGGGAGCGGTCAGGGCATCTATGCCCGCGGCTGCCGGTTCGGCGATTGAAGCCGCCGTAACGATTCTGCGTCGCTTGCGATCGGCCTCTCTGTTGAACGTCGTCTGCCGCGGCTGGACCACGGTGGCTTCGTGCGGTCCCGCGACGTCCGCCACAGGCGTCGGCAATTGCACGTCCCGGCCGGCGAGAAGGTGCGGCGGGCGCTCGGTGGTCCCCCACGGCGCCAAGACGATCGCCAGCACGATGGCGGCGGCCCCCACGCCCGCGGGAATCAAAGACGCCATACGGGGTCGGTGTGGGCGGCGTGCATCCATCGACGCGCGCACGCGCGCACCAAAGACCTCGGACGGCTCCGCGTCGAGCAGCGAACGCACCGCGCGATCGATTTCGCGGTCCAGATCAGCGGACATCGAACAATCCTTTCGATTCCAGCTTCATCCGCAACACCCGGCGCGCTTCGGAGACGCGCCATTTGACCGTACCGAGCGGAATCGCGAGCATCGACGCGATCTCGTCGTACGAGTACTCACCCGACCCGGCAAGCAGCAGGGTGTCGCGGAGCTTGCGCGGCAGCGCGTGTATCAGCCGCCGCAGTTCGCGCTGCAGTTCGGTCGCCATCAGTGTCTGCTCCTGCGAGCGACGGGTCTCGGGAACGTCGTCCACGGGATTGGCCTCATCCTCAGCGCGCGAAACGGCCACACGCTGCATCCACCGGACGACGCTCTTACGGCGATCGATGGCTTTCCGCCAGGTGATCGCCAGCAGCCACGTCTTGAAACTCGCCTCGCCCCGAAAGGTGTCCAACTTCTGGAACGCCGTCACGAAGGCTTCTTGCGCCACGTCCTCGGCCTCGGCCGGAGAGCCCACCGCGGCCAGCGCGGCGCGAAAAACCGCTCTCCGGTGGCGGTCGACGAGATCGCCAAAGGCACGAGCGTCCCCCGCCTGCGCGAGCCGCACCAGCATCCCGTCGTCCGGCTCGGCAGCCTCGAGTGCGTTCACACGGTCATTAGAGGGCCTGACCGGCACGTCGGTTGGGATTTTGTGCGGTTCCGGGACGGCTGGAAAAGCGCCCTTGTGTTGTGGTTTGCTGGGTCGTGTGAACAGCGACCAACTGCTGACGCTCATCCGCGACCGGGTAGAGCACCCCGCAACCATCCGGGAACTGCTGCAACGGCTCAAGATCCCCAAGGAGCAGCGCTCATCGCTCACGCGTCTCCTGAAGCAATTGGTCGAAAGCGGCCACCTGATTGAGACGCGCGGGAATCGATACGGCCTGCCCGACCGGATGAACCTGGTGGTCGGCCGCGTGCAGACGAACCCGCGCGGCTTCGGCTTCGTCGTGCCCGATCGGCCCCTCGAAGGGGTGGACGGGGACATCTTCATCGCGGGCAGCAATCTGAATCAGGCGGTTCACGGCGACCGCGTCGTCGCGCGGATCGAGCACGCGCGCGGCGAACGCGTCGAAGGGCGGATCGTCCGCATCCTGCAGCGCGGGTCTTCGACGATCGTCGGTCGCTACGACGTCGACGAGAGAGGCATGGGATTTCTCGTGCCCTTCGATCGCCGGGTGATCGTGGACGTGCTGATTCCGGATACCGAGCGCGGCGCCGCGCAGCCGGGCGACATGGTCGTCGTCGAAATCACGCGCTGGCCGACGCCAACCCGCACGCCGCTCGGCCGCGTCATCGACGTGCTGGGCGACATCGACGAGCCTGGCGTCGATACCGAAATCATCATCCGCAAGTACGCGATTCCGGATGCCCATTCTGCCGAATCGATCGCCGAAGCGGTCGCACTCGGCGACGCTGTCTCGGCACGCGATATCCGCAGCCGTACAGACTTCCGTCATTTGACGACGGTTACCATCGACGGCGAACACGCGCGGGACTTCGACGATGCGATCACCATCGAGAGGCTGCCGAACCGCAACTACTGGCTCGGCGTGCACATAGCCGACGTGTCGCATTACGTGACCGAGGGGAGCGCGCTTGACCGCGAAGCGTACGAGCGCGGCACGTCGGTCTATTTCCCCGAACGGGCGGTTCACATGTTTCCCGCGGAGCTGGCCACGGGTTTGTGCAGCCTCAATTCCAACGTCGATCGGCTCGTCCAATCGTGCTTCATGGAAATCGACGTCCACGGTCACGTCGTGCGATACGAATTTCACGACGGTGTGATCAACAGCGACGCCAGGATGACCTATACGGCAGTGAACGCGATCCTGACCGACCGGGATTCGGCGCTGATGAAGCAGTACGAAGCACTCGTGCCGAGTTTCGAGCTGATGCGCGAGTTGTTCCACATCCTGAACGACGCGCGAAGGCGCCGCGGCTCGAT
>DATJFQ010000022.1:0-161383 GCA_035495555.1 Vicinamibacterales bacterium | reverse complement strand
TGCGGGCGGATCTGTTTTCAGGGACGCAAGATCAATTTGAGTCACGCCTTCGCCGGACAGAATGTCGGCGTCACCCAGGTGGGCGAGCGTGTTTGGCTCGTCAGCTTGATGCAGTACGATCTCGGCTACTACGACGACGAGACCATTCGGGTCGAGCCGATCGAGAATCCGGTCGGCTCTAAAGTGTTACCTATGCGCTCGGAATAAACCGTCACCCATGTGACCGGAATAGACCTGGCGAAAATGGTCGGGATGACTGGATTCGAACCAGCGACCCCCTGACCCCCAGTCAGGTGCGCTACCAGGCTGCGCTACATCCCGAAACAGAAATGATCCATCCGCGAGGGTGAAGTCGCGAATTCCAATCTCAGCGACCGCGCTTCTTCACCGGCTTTGGCGCGGACTTCTTCTTCGCGCTCGCGGTCCCGCGCCGGGCGGGCGCGGCGACAAGCTCGAATGCCGCGCCGTCCGCACCGGCCGGCGTCCGCGCCAGGATCGTCGCGAGTTCGCGTAGCGATTTCCTCACGCTTAGAATCCGCTCGCGCGCGTCGCGGGTCAGCAGGTCGTCCAGCGAAGGCGCGCTCGGCGCCGGCCCCTGCTCCTCCTGCATGCGCCGGCGAACGCCGGCGAGCGTCAGACCTTCGCCGAACAACAGCTGCTTGATTCGCAGCACTCGTTCGAGATCAGCCTTGCGATACACACGCGGGCCGCCGTCGGTCTTCGAAACGCCGAGGTCCGGGAACTCCGCTTCCCACGACCGCAGCACATACGGCTGCACCTGCGCGATCTCGCATACCTCAGGCTGCCGGAACAACGATCGGTTCGGGATCTGGACGGTGTCCACTGAGAGCATGCAGGGTGTTGGCTCGTAAGTATATCAAAGACTGCTACCTAGCATCCGTTCAGAGTGCAAGAAACGGCTGCGTACGATCAACGCAGCCCCCGTCCGAGGTACCCCACAGCACCCGGCGGCGAAGCCGCCGCAAACTAATGCGTGATGACGATGAACCAGCCGGCGATGACGGGTCCCTGAGGGCCGCGTCCGCGTCCACGTCCGCCGGTTGCGGCAGCCGGAGGTTCCGCGCCAGGAGGAACGGGGCCGCGCTCCGGCTGGAACAGATACGCCGTGTGTGTCGTGGGATCGACGCTGATCGTCTTCGCGCCGGGGAATGTCGGCACGGTGGCAACAACGGTGTACTTGTCGGGCGAGTCCTGGTGGACGACGGTGACGTTCCCCTCGCCGCCGTTGGGGATGTACATCAGCTTCTCTGTCGGATCCCACCCGAGCGCGTCGACGCGCGTGCCGTTCTGGATCGTCGCGACAATTTTCCCGTTCGTCGGATCGACGACGACCGACGTGTGGCTGCAGCCCGAGAAGATCCGATTCGACGCTTTGTCGTAGGCGATGCCCGTCGGCCCATCACACGGCGCGAGCGGCCATGACGCCGTCGCTTTCCAGGTCCTCACGTCGATGGCCTGAATGGTGCTCTTGCCTTCGTTGTTGACGTAGATGTGTCCGTTGCCATCCGCCGCGGCGCCTTCGGGCGCCGTGTCCTCGAGGTCCACGGTGGCGACGATGTCGCCGGTGTCGGGATTGATTGCCGTCAGCGTGCCGATCGGACGCGAGTGATTGGTGAGGATGATCTTGTCGTCGGCCGCGTCATACATGATGCCGTCAAGCCCGGGGCCCACCTTGATTTGTTTGATGACGGCGAGCGTCTTCAGATCGAACATCGTGACGGTCTGATCGCCGCCGTTCGTCGTGAAGCCATGACCGGCCTTCGTGGCGAGGCCGGCGCCGTGCACGCCCGGCGTGTTCGGGATATCGCCGATGACGTTTCCCGTCGCACCGTCGACCACCATCATGTGCGTGCTGCGTGAGACGAACACACGATGCGTCGCAGGTTCCACGGTGACGTAATCGGTCCCGCCGTCACCTTTGATGTCGAATTTCTGGACCTTGAAATCCGGGGATTGTCCGCTGAGCGTCGCCGTAAGCGCCAGCACAGCCACGACTGAGCCCGTTGAAGCAAATCGTCGACGCATGTGACCACCTCAAATCGAATGAGCGCAAAGACCAACCCCGGCCGACGCTCATTCTATCCGGGAAGGTCCGTCTATGATGAGAGGCCATGCCAAACGGGATCGAACTCGGCCTCGACACGTTCGGTGACGTCACGGTCGACCGGGACGGCCAGCCGCTTTCGCATGCCGAGGTGCTCCGGAACGTCATCGCCGAAGGCGTGCTCGCCGACCAGCTCGGTCTGCACTTTTTTGGCGTCGGCGAACATCATCGCGAAGACTTTGCTGTCTCTGCGCCCGAGGTCGTACTCGCGGCAATCGCAGGGCAGACGCAACGCATCCACCTCGGCTCGGCGGTGACGGTGCTCAGCTCCGATGACCCCATTCGCGTGTTCGAACGATTTTCGACGCTCGACGCGGTTGCGGGCGGCCGGGCAGAAGTCATTCTCGGGCGCGGCTCGTTTACGGAATCGTTCCCGCTCTTCGGCTATTCGCTCGAGGACTACGAGATCCTGTTCGAGGAAAAGTTGAGCCTCTTCGCAGCGTTGCTGCGCGAGCGGCCCGTGACGTGGTCGGGCAAGACCCGGCCACCGCTGAAGGATCAGCGGGTGTTCCCGCCGACGGCATCCGGTCGGTTGCGCACCTGGGTTGGCGTTGGTGGCAGCCCGCAGTCGGTCGTGCGTGCGGCGAAGTATCACCTGCCGTTGACGCTGGCGATCATCGGCGGCAGCCCGCTCGCGTTCACCCGCTACGTCGACCTGTATCGATCCGCGATGGCGCAGTTCGGCGGCACCGAGATCGTGATCGGGGCACACTCGCCGGGATACATCGCCGAAACCGACGAGCAGGCACGCGAGGACGCGTGGCCCCACTACGCGGTGATGATGAACCGCATCGGCCAGGAACGCGGCTGGCGCCCGATGACGCGCCGCGATTTCGATCAGGCCGCCGGACCCGACGGCGCGCTCTTCGTCGGTTCCGTGGATACCGTCGCCTCGAAGATCGTGAAGGTCGCGCGCGCACTGAGCCTCGCGCGATTCGATCTCAAGTACAGCATGGGAACCCTGCCGCATGATCGGCTGATGTCCTGCATCCAACTGTACGGCTCGAGCGTCGCCCCTCTCGTGCGGGAGCGGCTCGCGACGACATAAGTCTTCGATCTCCTCAACGGCGCCCGCGAACGGTCACGGCGACGGTTTTCCGCGCTTCGTTTCAAGGTGAAAGGCGCCTCACAAACTGAAAGCGTCGGGACCCCGAAAGCCCCGGCCAATTCGGCGATTCATCCGGTCCGTTCGTTGCTCTTTGATGGCTGCGGAGGTAACCGCCATCGTGAGCAGTCCACTGTCAGCCATTGAAACGTTTGAATCCACTCATGTGAAGACGCCCTGGGCCGAGGCGCAGGCGCAGTTCGACCGCACCGCCGGGATGCTCGATCTCGAGCCGGGGACGCGAGCGCTCCTGCGATCGCCGCTGCGAGAACTGCGCGTGCTGGTCCCCGTCCGCATGGACGATGGCACCACCCAGGTGTTCGAAGGCATCCGCGTGCAGCACAACGACGCCCGAGGTCCGTTCAAAGGCGGCATCCGCTTTCATCCGTCCGCGGACGCGGACGACGTGCGGGCACTCGCGATGCTGATGACCTGGAAGTGCGCCGTGCTCGACCTGCCGCTCGGCGGCGCGAAAGGCGCGATCGTGTGCGATCCGCGCGCGCTGACACGTGGTGAGCAGGAGCGCCTGTGCCGCGGGTGGGTGCGTCAGATGGCGCGCAGCCTCGGACCGACGATCGACGTGCCCGCTCCCGACATGATGACGTCCGCACAGCACATGTTGTGGATGCTCGACGAGTTCGAGCGGATTCACGGGGCGAAGGCGCCGGCGTTCATCACGGGAAAACCCGTCGGCCTCGGCGGATCGGAAGGGCGTGCGGAGGCGACGGGTTACGGCGTCGTCACCGTGCTGCTCGACGCGCTGAAGAGCATCGGCCTGGTGCCGTCGGCGGCCAGGGCGAGCATTCAGGGATTCGGCAACGTCGCGCAGCACGCGGCCCGGCGGTTCGTGGGTGCCGGAGGAACGGTGATCGCGGTCGCGTCGTGGGACCCCGTGTCGCGCCAGGGGTACACCTATCGCAAGCCGGGCGGGATCAACCCCGATGAATTGCGCGCGTTGACGGACCGGTTCGGCACCATCGACCGCGCCGCCGCGGCGCGCAGGGGATATGACGTGCTGCCGGGCTCGGCGTGGCTCGAGCAGGAGGTCGATCTGCTGATCCCCGCAGCGCTCGAGCAGCAGATCACGCTGAACAACGCGCCGCGCATTCATGGACGCGTGCGCATGGTGGTCGAAGCCGCCAATGGTCCGACGACCGCGGATGCCGCGCGGCTGCTCGAGGAGCGTGGCGTCGTCATCGTTCCGGACATCATCGCGAACGCCGGAGGCGTGACCTGCAGCTACTTCGAACAGGTGCAGGGACAGGCGAACTATTACTGGGACCGCGCCGACGTGCTCGCGAAGCTCGAGGCGCGGATGACGGCGGCGTTTGCAGACGTGCAGGACCGCGCCTCGCGCGATCAGGTCTCGCTGCGTGACGCGGCGTCGCTCATCGCAGTCGAGCGCGTCGCACGTGCCTGCCGTGAACGGGGGTGGGTGTGACATGAATCCGTATGCACGGATCGGTTTCATGGTCGGGACGCCCGAAGCGACGTCGCTCGGCGTGCGGCTGACGCTGTGGCATGACGCGATGGTCGCCCACGAGCGGCGGCTGCGCGTGGCGCGCGGCGAGCGGTGCGGCGACGAGTGTCCCCACGCGGAAGCGCAGATGCTCTGGCCGGAGGCCGTCGAGGTGTTCGGGCCGCATGCGGAAGCGTTGACGTTCCTGCGGACGCGGGCGCGAACGCCCCGACTGCTGGTTCGGACGTGACACCGTAAAATGGCCGGGTGTCCAGTCCCGACAGGCTGCACCTGGCCGAGTTGCTCGATTTTCGTCCGGATCAGGGGGTCATCCGGCTGCACGAGCAGCGGGTCGTCATCCTGAGCGCCGCGGCGATGGGCCTGCTGCGCAAGGAGCTGGTGGACACCTTCGGCCTGGAAACCGCGCGGCGTCTGCTGCTCCGGTTCGGGTTTGCGGACGGCTATCACGATGCCGTCACTCTCCGCGAACGCTCGAACTGGAGCAGCCCCATCGAAGGGCTCCGCGCGGGCGCCATGCTGCACACGCTCGAAGGTATCGTGCGAGCCGACGTGCGCCGGATCGCCTACGACAGCGACTCGGGCCGGTTCGAACAAGAGGTGACCTGGCGCGAGTCGTACGAGGCCGAGCAGCATCTGCACCACTACGGGCCCAGCCCCTCGCCGGTGTGCTGGTCCCTCATCGGCTACTCGAGCGGGTTCGCCAGCGCCTGCATGGGAAAAGAAATCTATTTTCGCGAGGAATCCTGCCTGGGAGAAGGGAAAGGTGTGTGCGTGGCCATCGGTCGCGATGCGGAGAGCTGGGGCGACGTGATCGACGAGGTGCGGGCCGATTTTCAAGCGGCCAACCTTGGCCAGGAAGTGGAGCGGCTTCGCGGCGCGGTCCGCAAACGGCTCGCCGAACTCGATCGCCGGGAACAGCTGCTCGAGCGGCGCGAGCGCGAGCTGAACCTCCTTCGCGAGCGCGTCAAGCGGCACACGGCCGCGAAACACTTCATCAGCGGCAGCGAAGCGATGCAGGACGTGCTGGAACTCGCCGCGCGCGTCGCCCCCCTGGATACCACTGTGCTCGTCTACGGTGAGAGCGGCACGGGCAAGGAATTCATCGTCCGGATGATTCACGAACAGAGCCCCCGTGCCGCGGCGCCGTTTGTGAGCATCAACTGCGCGGCGCTGACGGAGACGCTGCTCGAATCGGAACTGTTCGGCCACGTGCGCGGTGCCTTCACCGGCGCCGTCCGCGACAAGGCCGGACTGTTCGAAGTCGCGGGCAACGGAACGATCTTTCTCGATGAAATCGGCGAAGTGGCGCCGACCGTCCAGGCGAAGCTGCTGCGCGCGCTGCAGGAACGTGAGATCCGCCGCGTAGGCGCCGAACGCAGCATCACGGTCAACGCGCGTGTCGTCGCCGCCACGAACCGGGACCTGCGAGCGGCCGTGGACGCCGGCACGTTTCGCGAGGACCTCTATTTCCGTCTTGGGGCGTTCATCATCACCGTCCCTCCGCTGCGTGAACGGCGCGAGGACATTCCTCCGCTGGTCCAGCACTTTCTGACGCGTGCGGCCACACGCATGAAGAAGGACGTGCGGACGGTCTCGGCCGACGCCATGTCGGCGCTCATGAACTATCACTGGCCCGGAAACGTGCGCGAGCTCGAACACGCGATCGAGCGCGCGGTAATCCTCGCCAACAACCCGAGCATCCGCGTCCGTGATCTGCCGCCGGAGGTGACCAGGAAAGGGGCCTACCCGGTTGCCGGCGACACGCTGGATCTTCAGCAGCAGGAGCGCGTTTCGATCGAGCGGGCGCTCGAACGATTCGGCGGGAGCCGCAAACGGGCGGCGCAGGCCCTGAACATCAGTACGGTCACGCTCTGGCGGAAGATGAAGCAGTACGGGCTTTCAAGCTGACGGTCGCCGGAAGGCGCGGCTGTTCGGCCTCAGAACAGTCCAAAGAGCCACTGCGCCGCCTCGAGCAGCGCGCGCAGCACCAGTCCGATCACGAGGCAGATCACCGCGATCGCAACGCCAAATCCCGCGGCCACCAGCCCCCCGCCCACGAAGTTCCAGATGCCGAACCAGAGTTGCCGCAGAAAGCCGTCCTGCGCGCCGGAACTGATGCCGTATTCCATGATGATGTCTACCGCAAGATCCGAACCGCCAAGTCGCCTGTCATTATGTCTTCCTTCGCGTGGCCGCGCATTTCGTCATGAAACGGGCACCGTCTGATGGCTGAGTTGCCGCCCTGTGGCATGATCGGAAATCTGTGATCGAATCGGCGCGTTCCAGACTGAATGTGCGGATAAGTGGCCAGGGATCCGTGCCGCTCGTGTTCGCTCACGGCTTCGGCTGCGATCAAACCATGTGGCGGTTCGTGGCGCCGGCGTTCGAACCGGACTACCGGGTGATCTCGTTCGATTACGCGGGCCACGGCGGTGCGGCGACGCCGTCGGATCCGCGAAAGTACGGGCGTCTCGACGCGTACGCGTCAGACGTCCTGGAGATCTGCCGCGAGCTGGAGATCGAGCACGGCGTGTTCGTCGGACACTCGGTGAGCTCGATAATTGGCGTCCTTGCCGCGAATCGGGAGCCCGATCGCTTCGACGACCTCGTCATGATCGGGCCGTCGCCCCGGTACATCAACGAGAGCGGCTATATAGGCGGCTTCGAGCGGCAGGACATCGAAGGGCTGCTCGATGCGCTCGCCAGCAACTACGTCGCGTGGTCGAGAACGATGGCGCCCGTGATCATGGGACGGCCCGACCGTCCATCGCTCGGCGAAGAGCTGACCGAGAGCTTCTGCCGCACCGATCCCGCGATCGCGACTGAATTCGCGAAAGCCTGCTTTCTCTCCGATAACCGTCTCGACCTCGCGTCCGTGCGACAGCACTGCCTCGTGCTCCAGTGCTCCGAAGATGCGATCGCTCCGATCACCGTGGGCCGATACGTGCACCAGCACCTGCCGGACAGCGAGTTCGTGCTGCTGCACGCCACCGGCCACTGCCCTCACCTCAGCGCGCCAGACGAGACCATCGCCGCGATGCGCGCCTTCCTGCAACGACGGCGGTGACGGTGCCGGAACGCGACAGCCGCATTGCGGCGCTGCTCGACGAGGATCCGCTGGATCTGTACGAGCACGCACCCTGCGGATACCTGTCGACGACGCAATCGGGAGTCATCCTGAAGGTGAACGCGACGTTCGTCGAATGGACCGGATATGAGGCGGCGGGTCTTCTGCAGCAGCACTTTCCTCAACTGCTGACGGCCGGCGGACGATTGTTTTTCGAGACCCACCTGCGGCCGCTCCTCGCGATGCAGGGTTCCGTCAAAGAGATCGCGCTGGATATCGTGTGCGCCGATGCGCGCGTCCTGCCGGCACTGGTGAACGTCTCCGACCGCTGGACGCCGGACCAAACGGAGGCGATCAGGCGCATCGTCGTCTTCGACGCGACCGAAAGACGCCGTTACGAGCGGGAGATCCTGGCGGCGCGCGACGAGGCGCAGCGCGCCGCGGATGCTCGGACGGAACTCATCAACATGATCAGCCATGACGTCCGCGCCCCGCTGGGTGCGGTGGTCACCGCCGCCGAACTCCTGCGGCGCACCGGCGTCTCGCCGGATCAAGACCGCTTCCTGCAGGTCATCCAGTCGTCGACGTCGCAAGCCGTGGCGCTGCTGAACTCGATCCTCCA
Organism: Vicinamibacterales bacterium; assembly: GCA_035495555.1. Lineage (GTDB taxonomy): Bacteria > Acidobacteriota > Vicinamibacteria > Vicinamibacterales > 2-12-FULL-66-21 > DATJFQ01. Next base: position 152,984 of record DATJFQ010000022.1, on the reverse strand, counting down.
GTCGAACCGGATGGATGCCGGACGGACGGCACTGGTCGAGCAGCCGCTCGACCTCCGCGCCATGGTCGAGGGCGTCGTGTCCTCGACCCGGCTGGCCGCTACGCGCAAACCGGGACTCTCGGTCATCTTCGCGTACGACGACCGCATTCCCTCGTCGTTGAACGCGGACCGCCGCATCATCGAACAGGTCCTGACGAACCTGGCCACGAACGCGGTGAAGTTCACCGAGCGCGGCTACGTGTCCGTCCTCGTATCGGCCTCGGAGATTGCCGCGGACCGCGTCCTCGTCGAATTCGTCGTGAGCGATACGGGAATCGGTATCCCGGCGGAGCGCCTCACCCACATCTTCGACGAGTTCGCCCAGGCGAGCGACGACATCGGCCAGCGGTACGGCGGGACGGGATTCGGCCTGGCGATCGTCCGAAAGCTGCTCAAGCTGTACGACGCAAACATCACCGTTACCAGCGTCGAAGGGCAGGGGTCGACGTTTTCCTTCCAGCTCTCGCTCGCGCGCGCCTGATCGACGGTCTGCCCGGCGCGCGCGTAGCTGTCTGTTGACAGCTTATATGTAGTTGACAGACAATTCGACGGTGGATCCTCGAACATTCCTGCCGTTGCCGCCCCTCGACTTTCAGGTGCTTCTCGACCTCGCCGCCGGTCCGAAGCATGCGTACGGTCTGGCGACGCCCGTCGAGGGCACCCGCGACGACGTGCGTCTCGAACTCGGGTCGCTGTACCGGATTCTCGCCCGCCTCAGCTCGGACGGATTGATCGAGGAGACAGAACCCCGGCGTGACGAATCGCGCCCCGACGCGCGGCGTCGCTACTATCAGTTGACGGCGCTCGGCCGTGCGGTCGCCGGAGCGGAAGCACGGAGGCTGGAAGGCCTGATCCGCACCGCGAGAGCGCAGCGCCTGCTCGTCCCACGGCGGAAGTGACATGCGCGTCGGGCCTCTCGTCGTTCGTGCCGCGCTCCGCGCCTTTCCCGCGCCTTTCCGCGAGAAGTACGCGCGTGAGATGCTCGAGGATTTCGAGCATCACTGGCGGAATACGCAACGGAGCCGCGATCGCACGTGGCTCCTGGTGAGGACCGTCCCGAATCTCCTCACGTCCGCAATCGCAGAGCATCGCCGCAGCTCGTTCGCGGGCTCGGCGCCCATGTATCCAGTACGCCGGGAGGGACGTGCGATGCTGCACCTCACGCGGGATCTCCGGCACGCCGCGCGCGCGCTGCGCGGGCAGCCGCTCTTGACCAGTTTTCTCGTCATGACACTGGCGGTCGGAATCGGCGCGACGACCGCGGTCTTCACCGTCGTCAACTCGGTTCTTCTCGAACCATTGCACCTCCCGCAGAGCGGCAATCTCGTCGCGATCTGGGGCCGTTTCGATCCTGAGAGCGGCTTCAACTATCCGCGGTTCGTTTTGTCCGCGCCAGAAGTCGTGGATTATCGGCGCGAGACGCAGACGCTCGGTGGCGTGGCCGCGTGGCAGCCGATCACCGTTACGGTTCGCGGCGGCGGAGCCGAGCCCGATCGCGTGCCCGCCGCCGCAGTGACCGGCAATTTCTTCTCGCTGCTGCGGGTATCGCCGGAACGCGGCCGCACTTTCACGCCGGACGAGGATCGGCCCCAGCACGCGAGGGTCGCGATGCTGTCGGCCGGCTATTGGCGATCCCGCTTCGGCGCCGATCCAGACATCGTCGGTCGGACGGTGCCGCTCAACGGCGAAGAGACGACGATCGTGGGCGTGATGCCGCCCGGGTTCACGTATCCCAGTACCTCCACGAGCATTTGGATTCCGCTCGGGATCGATCCCGCGTCCCCGGGCAGCCGGAAGAGTCATTCGCTTCGGGCCATCGGGCGGCTGCGCGAGGGAGTCTCGCTGCAGCAGGCGCGGGCCGAGCTCGCGACGATCATGGCAGGCTGGAAGGCTCGATATCCGGACGTCCACACGGGTCACTACCTGTTCATCCGGCCGTTGCTCGACGACACTGTGGGAAGCGTCCGCCCCGCGTTGTTAGCGCTCCTGGTGGCGACCGCTTTCGTTGTGTTGATCGGATGCGCCAATCTGGCGGGCGTCCTCATGAGCCGCGGCGAAGGGCGCACCCGTGAGATGTCGATCCGCGCCGCGCTCGGCGCGCGACGGGGAGAGCTGATCCGGCTCACGCTCGCAGAGGCGGGCATTCTCTCGCTTTTTGGCGGTACGCTCGGGCTGCTGCTCGCGTGGATCGGCGTTCGCGGGCTGCTCGCCGTGGATCCGTCGAGCATCCCGCGTTCAAGCGAAATTGCGATCGACGGCCGCGTCCCCGCGTTTGCCCTGGCGATCTCGATGGCGACCGCGGGGATTAGCGGGGTGCTTCCCGCACTGCGCGGCGCTGCTGCCGCCGCGCGCGGCACATTGCGCGAGAGCAGTCACGCGACCACGGCGGCTGGCGGCCGCCAGCGCGTTCGTCGGGCGCTCGTCGCTGCGGAAGTCGCGTTGAGCGTCGTGCTGGTGCTCGGCGCGGGCGTCATGCTGCGCGGCTTCAACCGGCTGCTCGCAACCGATCCGGGCTTCCGTCCAGCCGGCCTCGTCACCGCAAGCATCGCGCTGCCCTCGCGCGATTACCCGGCTGCCGAGCAGGTCGAGGCATTGTACTCGTCCGTCCTCGACCGGCTTCGGCGAGCGCCCGGCGTCGCCGGGGCCTCCGCGGCGAGCAACGTACCCCTCCTGAACGAGGCCGGCGTGTGGGATTTCGAGATCGAAGGACGTCCCGCGCCTCCTGCCGGCGAGATGGCGTGGAACGCGGCGGCCGTGATCGCTCGGCGGGATTACGCGCGCACCGTGGGCATTCCAGTGGAGCGGGGACGGTTCTTCCGGTCACAGGATGACGCGCGCAGCATGATGGTCACGGTCATCAGCGATACGATGGCGAAGCGATTCTTCCCTGGTCGGAACCCGATCGGACACCGGATCCGCGTCAAAGGCGTGACGGCGCCGGCAGGATGGATGACGATCGTCGGCGTCATTGGCGACGTGCACGACGTGGGGCTCGAGGCCGCGCCGCGGCCGACCTACTACATCGCGCAGCCGCAGGTTCCGAGCATGGGCGAGGGACCATACCGCCAGATGGCGATCGTGATTCGCGTCTCGGGTTCGCCCGATGCCGCAATCGCAGCGCTCCGTTCGGTGGTGCACGATCTCGATCCCCGGCTCCCGCTGTTCGACATCGAGTCGATGGACGCTGTCCTGGACCAGTCCGTTGCGCGGCCGCGCTTCACGACCACACTTCTGGTGGTCTTTGCGATCGTCGGCATCCTGCTTGGCGCGGGCGGCATTTACGGGGTTCTCGCGTATACGGTCGCCACACGTACTCCTGAAATCGGTATCCGGCGTGCCCTCGGGGCTCCAGCGACGCGCATTCTCAGCGACGTCATGCGTGGCGGCCTCTGGCCCGTGTGCCTCGGTCTGGCCATCGGGCTGCTGCTGTCCTACTGGACGTCGCGCGCGCTGGCAACAGAGGTGCTCGGCGTTTCCGGCACCGATCTCACGACGTACGCGGTCGCGGTTCTCGCCGTATTCACCGTCGCGCTCGTCTCATGCGCGGTACCGGCTGCACGAGCGCTGCGCGTCAGCCCCCTCGCGGCACTGCGATCGGAGTGACGGGCTGACGCCAGCCTCCACGTGTTCGGGGCTTCGAGTTACTGCGCCTTGACCTCGATATAACCATCAACGATGCGCGTATCGAAGCATGGCTGATCGAACGTCGACGGGCCGTGCACGAGCGAGCCGTCTTCGACGCGGTACTGCGAGTCGTGCCACGGGCAGTGGATCACGCCGTCTCTCAATTCGCCCTGGGAGAGCGGGCCGCCCTGATGCGCGCAGCGCTCCGACAGCGCGCAAATGCGTCCCTGATCGCGGATGAGCACGACCGGCGTGTCGCCGAGGATCACGCGGCGCATCGCACCTTCGGCCAGCTCGCTCGCGGGAATCGTACGCGTGAAGCCGTCGGGGACGTCGTTTGGAAGGGCGTGGTTCGGCCCGATCGTTTGCTGATACACCAGGCCGCCGCCGAGATACGCGCCGACCATCGCCGTTGCAAACCCCGCCGTCGAGGCGGCAACCGCGCCGCTCGTGCGCTCGCGCCGCCGCAGCAGCGCCGAGGTCAGGAACAGCGTCGTCGCGGTCACGTTGACGAGGCCGTGGACGAAGCCGAGCCGCCGCGACGCTCCGCCGGTGTCGCTCCAGTCGGTGAGGCCGGTAATGGCGGCACCGACAGCGCCGGCGAGCCCTGTCAGGATACAGACGCGCGCGGCGTCCGCGTAGCGATTGCTGTCGCACGCGGCGTCGATCCCGTCGAAGACCTGCGCCATCATCCAGGCGCCGATCGGCACGTCCGTCAGGACAGGGTGCAGCGGGTGGCCCAGCCAGGTCCCGTTGAGCGTGTCCTTTGCCACGCGCCCGCCCTCACTTTCGAAGAGGCCATGGACAGCCTTCTCGACGGGCTTGGCCGCCTTGTCAATCCACTGTTGCGATCCTACGAGTTCGGTCATATCGGCCATCACACTCTCCTGACCAGCGCACATGCCGGCGCAGGAAACGATGCAAAAAGAGGGCACGTCGGCGCATATACGTGACGCGAAACAATTCCTGCGTGCAGTAACTCGGCCGTGAGTGGGCGGCGGGAATTGGCGGGGGAAAGCGGGATGACGTGGCGGCAGCGGCCTTGCGCTGCTCGTTACAGGAGGCAACCGCATGTCCTGGACCTGGAGCCGAGTCGTTTGGGGACTGATCGCATTGATGGTGGCCACCTCAGCATCCGCGCCGCCAGAGCTGGTGCCGGTGCGCCACACCGAAGGGCTCGTTCACGGATTCCTGGTCCTGCGCGACGAGGGCGGAAAAGACATCGCGCGTGGTGACTTGATTCAAAACGCGCAAGCGTCGCGCGTGACCTCGCGGCTGACGTTTCATTTCTTCGATGGATCGCTCTACGACGAGACCGCCGTATTCTCGCAGCGCTCGTCGTTCCGGCTCATACGCGATCGCCTCCGACAGAACGGTCCGTCCTTCCCCACGCCGGTCGACATGTCAATCGACGTCGCCGCGCAGCGTGTGACGGTCGCCTACTCAGACGATGGCAAGAACAAGACGGCGAACAAGCGGATGGAGCTGCCCGCGGATCTCGCCAACGGGCTGATCCCGGTGCTGCTCAAGAACGTCGATCGCGATGCGCCTCCCAAGCAGCTGTCGATGGTCGTCGCCACGCCGGAGCCGCAGCTCATCGCGCTGGAGATTACGGCGGCGCGGCCGGAGGCATTTTCCAAAGACGATCAGCAGCAGCGCGTGACCGAGTACACGCTGAAACCGCACATCGGCGGCGTCAAAGGCTTCCTCGCCCCGCTCGTCGGCAAGCAACCCGCTGACGCGCACGTCTGGATCCTGGAGGGGACCGCGCCGGCGTTTCTGGCAGCCGAGCAGCAGTTCTTCCCGCAGGGCCCGCTGTGGAGAATCGAGCTCAGCGTGCCGGCGTGGCAGGGCCTGCACCGATAATGAGCAGCGCCATCAGGACCGAGCACCGAGCACCTGCACCGAGCACCTGCACCGAGCACCCCGGACGAAGCACGAAGCACTGCGCGCGTAAGGGCGCGCCTCATTCTTCCGTTTTCCAGTGCACCTGTTCCAGGTTGATCGGCGCCGCCCGGCCGTCGGCGATGTGCTTGGCGATCTGGCGCGCATGGAACCGGCCGTTTTCGATGAACCAGCGGCTCGTGTGATAGCCGCCGCACACGGTGCCGGCGATGTAAATGCCGGGGCGGCTCGTCTCGAACGTCGTATCGTCGTATACCGGCGTGCGATACGCGTCGGCTGCGAAGGCGAGGCCGATGCGCTCGAGAAACGCGAATTCGGGGTGATAGCCGGTCATGGCGAGCACCCAGTCGTTGGCGATCTCCCGTTCGCCTGCAGGCGTGGCGAGGACGAGCGTCTTCTCGCGGATGGCGAGCACCTGCGTGTTGAAAAACGCCGTGATGCTGCCTTCCTTGATCCGATTCACCAGATCCGGCTTCAGCCAGTACTTGACCGACTCGGACAACGCGGCTGATCTGACGATCAGCGTGGTATGGGCGCCGTGCCGGTAGCAGTCGAGCGCCGCCTTCGCGGCAGAGTTCTTTGCGCCGATGACGGCGACGTGCTGGCGCACGTACGGGAAGACTTCGCGGTAGTAATGCGTCACCTTCGGGAGGTCCTCGCCAGGGACGTTCAGCAGGTTCGGCCGATCGAAAAACCCGGTCGCGATGATGACGTGCCGCGCGCGATGTTCCTGCTTCGGCGTCACGACGAGGAAATCGTCGACCGTGCCGCGGACGTCCGCGACCGGCTCGTACAAACAGATGTCCAACGCTTCCCGCGCGGCGACCAGCCGGTAGTACTCGATCGCATCCTCACGGGTCGGTTTGTATCGCTGCACGGGGAACGGGTGGCCGCCGATTTCGATCAGCTCCGGCGTGGAGAAGAACTCCATCCGCATCGGATAGCCGACGATCGAATTGACGAGCGCGCCTTTGTCGATCACGCGCGCGGTCAGGCCCGCGCGCTGCGCCTCGATGGCGCACGCGAGGCCGACGGGTCCGGCACCGATCACGATGACGTCATGCACCTCACAACGATAACGACAGACGGCCGCAACTACCAAGCGCGGGCGGCGGGCCGTCCTGCGGATGGGGAGGCTGGCAGTTGCGTTGTGGATCCGGTGGGATAAGATTCGCAGCGTGATGAAGCCCCGTTGTGCCGTCGCTGGTGTTCTCGTTGCGGTGTGTCTCGCGATCGGTCCCGCCGTCGCGGCGCAGGCGCTGAGGATTTATTTCATCGACACCGAAGGCGGGCAATCGACGCTCGTCGTGACTCCGGCAGGGCAGTCGATGCTGATCGACACCGGCTTTCCGGGGGACGGCAAGTTCTCGTCGAAACCAGGCGATCCGAGCCAGGCGCGCGACGCGAACCGCATCGCCGCGGCGGCGCGCGATGCCGGCGTCTCGCGGATCAACGTGCTCGTCGTCAGCCATGCGCACGCCGATCACATCGGCGGCGTGACGGAACTCGCCGCGTTGATGCCAATCGACACCTTCGTGGACAACGGCGGGCCGCTGCCGAACGCCGACGCGGTTGCCGGCACCCTTGACGCCTTCAAGTGGTACGAGGCCGTTCGCGCAAAGGGGAAGCACATTGTTGCGAAGCCGGGCGACCGGGTGCCGCTGAAAGGCGCCGACGTCACGGTCGTCAGCGCGGCAGGGAGAACGATTTCGGCACCGCTGCCTGGCGCCGGCGAGGCGAATCCGGAGTGTACCGCTGCGACGCCACCACAGGAGCCGACCGAGAATCCACGCTCCGTGGCCGTGGTGCTGCAACTCGGACAGTTCCGATACCTCGACCCCGGCGATCTGACGGGTGAACCGCTCTTCGCGCTCACGTGCCCGAAGAATCTCATCGGTCACGTCGACGTGTATCGGGTCGCGCATCACGGCGGCGCCGATGCCGCGGATCCGGCGATGTTCGACGCGCTTCGACCGAACGCCGCGATCATCATCAACGGGCCGATGAAAGGCGGCGCGCCGAATCTGCTCGTTGAACTTCGGAAGCACGCCGACATCGATACGTGGCAGCTGCACCATTCGCTGTTGCCCGGCGCGCAGGATGTCGACGCCGATCGCATCGCCAACGTCGATACGACGACGAGCCACTGGCTGCTGCTGACGGCGAATCCGGACGGCACGTTTGCGATCACCAATCCGCGCACCGGCGCGACGAAGTCATATGCGCGACGGTGAATGAATCAGGACACGCCCTTGCGCAGGCTGCATCGTCTGGACTACGCTGGCTGGACGGATGGCGAAACTTCCACCTGAGAAGGTCGCCGCCGCCGCGTGGGGAGTCGCGGCCGTCCTCGTCCTCGGCGTCCTGATCGTCCTCGGTTCGAGGACGCTCAATCACTTCGACGCCGCCCTCGTCGGCTATACGTTCGCGACGCTTTTTGCGGCTTTCGGCATCACGTATCGGTACGCCATGTGGCTGCGGCGGCCGCCCACGCGCATGTATTGGCGCCGCGGCTGGTCGGTATTCCTGACTCCGCGCTACATCGGCCAGAACGTTGTCGAAGCGCTGCGCCGCTTCTTCCTGGCGTTCGCCGCAAACCGGTTCATCTTCCGGCGCAGCCGGCTGCGCGGCGTGGCGCACTGGCTCATCATGTGGGGCTGCATCCTCGCGGCGGCGATCACGTTCCCGCTCGTGTGGGGCTGGATCCACTTCGAGACCGTCCCCGGCAGCCTCGACATGTACCGCACGTTCGTTTTCGGCGTGCCCGTGCAGGACTTCCACGTCCAATCGCTGTTCGCGTTCCTGATTTTCCATGGGCTGGTGTGGTCCGCGTTCCTCGTCATCGCCGGTGTCATGATCGCCTTCCGCCGGCGGATGGTCGATCACGCGGCCGTGTCGGTGCAGCAGTTCGTGCAGGACGTCATGCCGCTGGTGCTGCTGTTTGCCGTGAGCGTCACGGGGCTCATGCTCACGGCGAGCTACACGTGGATGCACGGGTACGCGTACGAGTTCCTCGCGATCCTGCACGCGATCACCGTCATTTTCACGCTGCTGTATCTGCCGTTCGGGAAGCTGTTCCACATCTTTCAGAGGCCGGCCCAGATCGGCGTCAGCTTTTACAAGGATGCCGGTGCGAGCGGGGCGCAGGCTGCCTGCGGCCGCTGCGGCCGCCCGTATGCCTCTCAGATCATGGTTCGCGATCTCATGGCCGTCGAACGCGAACTCGGCTTCTCGTACGACATGACGGGCAGCCGCGTCGCCCATTACCAGCAGATCTGTCCGCGTTGCCGGCGCTCGCTCTTCGGGCTCGCCCAGGGGCGCGAGTGGAGTGAGCGATTGAACGAACGGCTCGGGGCAAAGTAGACGTGGCCACCGTCCCTGTCGACGAACTGGACGTCATCAAGCACTTCGGGCCGCACCTCTCGACCGTGGACGGCATGCGGAGGTCCACGAGCGTCGAACCCGAGCGGCTCGTGAAAACGCATTGCTGTTTCTGCGGCCAGCAGTGCGGCGTCCAGCTCAAGGTACGCGACAACGAAGTCATCGGATTCGAACCGTGGGAGGAGTTTCCGTTCAATCGCGGGATGCTCTGTCCGAAGGGCGTGAAGCGATACCTGCAGGGAGCCCATCCCGACCGGCTGCTCACCGCATTCAGACGCGACGAGTCGGCGCCGGGCGGCTTCAGCGCGATGCCCTACGGCGACGCCATCGCGCGCGTCGCTGGCGAGATCGACCGCATCCAGAAGGCCCATGGCAACAGCGCCTTCGCCCTGCTCAGCGGCGCGAGCCTCACGACCGAGAAGACGTATCTCATGGGGAAGTTTGCGCGCGTGTGCCTGCGCACCCCCTACATCGACTACAACGGCCGGCTCTGCATGGTCAGCGCGGGCGCGGCGAACAAGAAAGCGTTCGGGATCGATCGGACCACGAACCCGTGGTCCGACATGGTCGGCACCGACGTAATCTGGATTGCGGGCTCCAACGTCGCCGAGTGCTCGCCGATTACCACGAATTACGTCTGGCAGGCACGCGAGCAGGGGGCGCGCATCATCGTGCAGGACCCGCGCATCACGCCGATCGCGCGGACGTGCGATCTGTACCTCCCGGTGCGCCCCGGGCGCGACGCTGCACTGTTTGCCGGCGTGCTGAATCTGATGATCGAGCACGACTGGATCGATCGGCAGTTCATCGAGACGACCACGGTCGGCTTCGATGCCGTCGCCGAGTACTGCCGCCAGTGGACCCCGTCGCAGACGGCGGACGTGACCGGCGTGCCCGAGTCTTCCATCCGGCGGGCCGCCGAGTGGTGGGGCACGGCCAAATCGAGCTTCCTCTTCCACGCGCGCGGCATCGAGCACCATTCGAACGGCGTGCAGAACGCGCTCGGCACGATCAATCTGGTGCTCGCAAGCGGCAGACTCGGCAAGCCGAAGAGCGGCTACGGCACGATTACCGGCCAGGCGAACGGCCAGGGCGGCCGGGAGCACGGGCAGAAGTGCGATCAGTTGCCGGGCCTGCGCGACATCTCCAATCCGGAGCACCGCGCATACATTGCAGGCGTCTGGGGCGTCGACGAGAAAGACATCCCTGGCCCCGGCGTGGACGCCTACGAACTCTTCCGCAAGATCGACGCGGGGGAGATCAAGGGACTGCTCTCGATCTGTTTCAACCCGCGCGTGTCGCTGCCCGACAATTCGTTCATCCGCCGCGCGCTCGAAAAACTCGAGTTCTACGTCGCGATCGACTTCTTCCTCAGCGAGACGGCGCGGCACGCGGACGTCGTGCTGCCAGGCAGCCTCCAGGAGGAAGACGAAGGGACGGTCACGCAGGTGGAAGCCCGCGTCATCAAGATCAACAAAGCCGTCGATCCTCCCGGAGAGGCGAAGCAGGACTGGCGCATCATCCAGGACATCGCGCACGCGCTCGGCCGGCCGCACGGGTTCACGTTCGAGAGCCCGCGCGCGATCTTCGACGAGCTGCGGCGGGCCAGCAAGGGAGGCATCTCGGACTATTCGGGCATCACGTACGAGAAGGTGGAAGCGAACTACGGTATTTTCTGGCCCTGCTACAGCGAAGACCCCCGGACCGGTCAGCCGATCGAACACCCGGGCACGCCGCGGCTCTTCGAGCCCGGCAGCTACAACATCATTGCGCGCGGCGCCGGCCCGTTTTACTTTCCCGACGGCAAGGCGCGCTTCAACGTCGCCGACTACCGCACGCCCGTCGATGACGCGAGCGAGGACTATCCGATTTTTCTGACAACCGGCCGCGTCGTCAGTCAGTTCCTGTCCGGCACGCAGACGCGGCGCATCGGTCCGCTGGTCAGGCAATATCCCGAACCGAAGGTCGAGATGCATCCGCGGCTCGCACAGAAGCTGGGAATTGCCACGGGCGATTGGACGACGGTGTCCACGCGAAGGGGAGAGGCGACGCTCCGCGCGATGGTCGTGACGACGATTCGGCCTGATACGGTGTTCATCCCGTATCACTGGGGTGGTCCGAAGAGCCCGAATCAGTTGACCGTGTCGGCGCAGGATCCGATCAGCAAGATCCCGCAGTACAAGGTCTGCGGCTGCCAGGTCCGGAAGGCGGCTGGCGAGCCGGCGTACGAATCGCAGAGGGAACCGCAGCAGTAGGGATGCCGAAACCGGACTATTACTTCTTCTTCGTCGATCCGAACCGCTGCATCGGATGCCAGGCGTGCGTGCAGGCGTGCACGGAGTGCGACACGCATCGCGGCGACTCGATGATTCACCTCGAGTTCATCGATCGGCCGGAGAGCACGCAGACCGTCCCCGTCATCTGCATGCACTGCGACCAGCCGACGTGTGCGGAGGTGTGCCCCGCAGACGCGATCAAGCGCACGGGAGACGGGGTTGTCCAGTCGGCGCGCAAGCCGCGCTGCATCGCGTGCGGCAACTGCGTCATGGCGTGTCCGTTCGGCGTACCGGAAGTGTACGAGGATCGGCAGATCATGATGAAGTGCGACATGTGCTACGACCGCTCGAGCGTGGGGAAGAAGCCCATGTGCGCGACCGTCTGCCCCAGCCAGGCGCTCTACTACGGCACGCGCGAGGAGATGGAGCGGCTGCGTCCGATGTCGATGCCGGTGAATCAGTTCCAGTTCGGCAACCAGCGGATCACGACACAAGTCCTCATGATGGTTCCCCGCGGTCCGTTCGTGAGGCCGCCGCTGGTCGACGTGACGGCCGCAATGGACGATACGCCGCGCGCCCGCGCCATCACGCTGACGCCGGTCGACGATCCGTTCGCCGGGGTGGAGGTGTAGCGTGCGTGAGGATCGCGAAACGGCGATCGACCCGAACATCAATGACCCCGCGCGCGAAGGGTTGACCGGCACCGCGCCGGCGAACGTATTTCTTCCGCTGCGCGATCGCGAGCAGTACACGCAGCCGCCCGACGGCCGTCCCATGGACGTGCAGCCGGCGTGGCGGCAGGATTTCCCGATCGACTGGCCGCAGGACCATTACGTCGAGCGCCGCGAGTTCATGAAGTTCATGGTGCTCACGAGCCTCGCGTTCACGGTCGGCCAGTTCTGGATCGCCGGCCAGAACTGGTGGCGGCGCCGGCAGGGCACACCGGAGATCGCGCGGATCACGTCGCTCGACGAACTCGCTGTCGGCTCCGTCAAGCTCTTCACGTATCCAACCGGACACGACCCCTGTGTGCTGATCCGTCCCGCCGAGAACGTCCTCCTGGCCTATAACCAGAAGTGCACGCACCTGTCGTGCGCGGTCATTCCGAAAGTGGACGAAGGGGTGATTCGCTGCCCGTGCCACGAGGGCGTGTTCGATATGGCGTCAGGGCGGCCCATCGCCGGGCCGCCGCAGCGGCCGCTTGCGCGCATCCTGCTCGAGGTGCGCGGCCGAGACATCTATGCCACGGGCGTGCAGGGAGGCCTCGCGTGATCCGCCGTCCGTTCACGCGCGAGCAGCGGGCCACCATCGTCAACGGAATGCTGGCGTTCGTATTCGTGATCGACGTGCTGCAGCTCTGGCTGCTCTCCGCGACGATGCACGCGTATCTGGGCGGCGACAGCTCGCTCGTCTGGCCCGCTGCGGCGGCGAGCTTCATCTGCCTCGTCCTCAATACCGGCCTGCTGCGATATCTCTACCACATCGAACGACAACCCCGATGAAGGCGGGGCTGGCCTCGCTCCATCCGGCGTATTTTGCGTTCGTGATGGCGACGGGGATCGTCTCCATCGGCGCCAGGCTACTCGGCATGCCCGCGCTCGCGGGCGGCCTGCTCGCGGCCAACGTGGTCTTCTTCGCGGCGCTCTGCGTGCTGACGCTTTTGCGGGTGATGTGGTTCCCCGACCGGGTGCGAGCGGACATTCTGCATCACGGCCGCGCGGTCGGGTTCTTCACACTGCCGGCAGCGATATGCGTCGTCGGTAGCCAGTCGCTGATCGTGGCGGACGCCTGGGGACCGGCGCGGGTCCTGTGGTACATCGGCGGCGCGGCGTGGGCGGTGATCACCTATGGCATCCTGACGGTGCTCACGGTAAAGGCCGAGAAGCCATCGCTCGCGGAAGGAATCAACGGTGGCTGGCTCGTTGCCGTCGTTGCGGCACAGGCGGTGTCGGTGCTGGGCACCCAGCTCGCGCCGGGCTTTGGCGAGCACGCACCCCAGATCCTGTCGATTTCGCTCGTGCTCTGGCTCGGCGGCGGGATGCTCTACATCTGGATCGTCTCGCTGATCTTTTATCGCTACACGTTCTTTCCGATGCAGCCGTCGGACCTCGCGCCGCCGTACTGGATCAACATGGGGGCCGTTGCGATCTCGACGCTTGCCGGCGCCCTCCTCGTCCTCGCCGCGCCGTCGTGGAGCGTCATTCAGGACCTGCTGCCGTTCGTGAAGGGCCTGACGCTCATGTTCTGGGCGACCGCGACGTGGTGGATTCCGATGCTCGTCATCCTCGGCCTGTGGCGCCACGTGTACTGCCGGTTCCCGCTGCGCTACGATCCGCTCTACTGGGGCGCCGTGTTCCCGCTCGGGATGTATACGGTGTGCACCGTGCGGCTCTCACAGGCGCTGCAGATTCCGCACCTGATGGTTATCCCGCGCGTGTTCATCTACATTGCGGTGGCGGCCTGGACGTTGACGTTCATCGGCCTCGTCAGTCAGGGGCTTCGCGCCGCGACTCGACGGGCCGCGCAGCCGTAGCACGCGATTACGCGTGCCCGCTTATGACGCGATCCGGCGTCCCTGCCACCTGAACGTCGCCTCCCAGATGACCGGTACCCGTTGGGTCATCACGGCGCCCGGGCGCGGAAGGTTGTGTTCGGTCAGCGGCACCGCCGAGTCGGGCTCGAACTCCACCGCCCGCAGTTCGTCGATGAGCTGCTCGCGGGTCAGAAAGCACTGGGGCTCGCCCGAGAATTCCGTGAACACGAACGGCTCGCCCGGAACGGGGGACGCTGACCCGGCAACAGTGTGCCGTGAAAACGTGAAGAGGAACAGCGATCCGCCGTCGCGGGTGACCCGGGCGGCCTCGCGCACCGCGCGCCTGAACTGCGTGCTCGATCGCGCGAGGTTCCAGATGCCGTGTGCGATGACGAGATCCGCGACCGCGTCGCGGAAGGGCAGGGCATCCATTGCGGCCAGCGCCACACTAGCCCCGTGCTGCACGCTCTCGTCGCGAATCCGGGCGGCCGCGCGCTCGATCATCGGTTTCGAGAGGTCGACGCCTGCGATGCTCCACCCCTGCTGCGCGAGCGGGACCAGATTCCGCCCTGCTCCACACCCGATGTCTATTGCCACGCGTCCGCCGGCCATCAGAAGGTGGCCGGCGAATGCCATGAGCGTCTCGTTCGGCGACGATTTCGCGAACCCGGCCACCATCTCGGGCGTGCTCCAGGCGGATCCGTGAAGAGGGTCCATGACTCGAGCGCGGCTCGGGCCCGAACTATTCCGTCCGCCCGGGTTCATCGTGATTCATTGCGTCATTCTGCTGGCTGTATGGGTTCAGCCCTTCTTCGCCTTCCGACCACTCGAGCCAGTCAGGGCCGAACAGCTCGCATGGATGCATCGTTCGAACGGTACCGTTCCCGCAGCGAAGATCGTCTGCCGCGCAAAACTTGTCGCAGCCCCAGCAGATGCGCTCCGGGTGCGCGGGATTGAAAGGAATTGTCGCCACGATCGAGGCCATCATCACCGACCCGGGACACGAGTGGTATGACGTCCATCATACCGCCGGCATGACCGCCCATCGACACGATCGGGACCACGATCGAGACGTCCATCCGCATCATGAGCCGCTGGAGGAAAGAGGATCTCGTCCGCACGGAGAAGAACGGATTCGTGATTCTCGACCGGCGGGCCCTGGAGGCGGTCGCGGCCACCTGAAGGGTTGTGGATCCACGGCGTCGGCGAGATTGTCGCGAACGACTTCCGCACGGCTCGCGTCGACACCCGGTCTGTTCATCAGTGCCGCGGGTTTCAGGGGCGTTGGACGTCCGGACTGCATCAGCGATGCTCAGGCGGTCGCAGAACGGGTCGCGGCACACCTGCCCGCGTGATGCTCACGATGCCACCG
The DNA here is from genome assembly GCA_035495555.1 of Vicinamibacterales bacterium. GTDB lineage: Bacteria > Acidobacteriota > Vicinamibacteria > Vicinamibacterales > 2-12-FULL-66-21 > DATJFQ01. The sequence continues at coordinate 137,854 of DATJFQ010000022.1, read as the reverse complement.
CAGTATGCATCAGCGAAGCGGCAGCGTCACCGTCACCACAGTGCCGCCGCTCGGCGGGCATTCCAGATTCAATGTGCCGTGGTGCCGCTCGATGACCCGTTTCGCCGTCGGCAGTCCCAGACCGCTGCCGCGGTGCTTGGTCGTGAAGAAGGGCTCGAACACTCTTTCGCGGATGTCCGACGGAATGCCCAGCCCCTGATCCGCGATTGCGACGGCGGCGCATCCGTCGGCAACCGATACGTTCAGGCGGACCGTTCCCACCGATCCCTGGGCCTGGGCGGCATTGAGCAGTAGGTTCAGGAAGACGGTCCGGAGCTGGTCGGCATCGGCCTGCACGACCGGGTCCTGTCCGGTGACCTCCACCCCCAGCCGCTGTTGTGCAGGGTCGCGCCGCAGGAGAGCGACCGTGTCAGCGATCAGCGTGCTGAGAGCGACGGGCCCAAGCTGCGGCTCGCGCGGGCGCGCGAACACGAGCAGGTCTTGAACGATGTCGTTGAGCGAGTCGAGCCTGGCCACAATGTCGCCGATGATCGCCTTGTCGCGGCTCGCGTCGGGAAGGCGGCCGCCGATCACCTGCAGGGCGCCGCGGATGCCGGCGATCGGGTTCTTGACTTCGTGGGCGACGACCGCCGCCATCTCGCCCAGCCGCGCGAGCGCCGCCTGCTCGCGCAGCTTCGCCTCCGATTGTTTGCGGTCGGTGATTTCATAGCGAATGGCCATGTATTGATACGGCCTGCGGCGATCGTCGAGGAATGGAACGATCGTCGTGTCGACCCAGTAGTACGAGCCGTCCTTCGCGCGATTGCGAATCTCCCCGCGCCAGATCCGTCCATTCGCGATCGTGTGCCAGAGATCGCGCATGAACTCTTTCGAATGGTATCCCGAATTGATCAGGCGGTGGTCCTGGCCGAGGAGCTCGCCGCGTGAGTACTTCGAAATCTCGACGAACCGATCGTTGACATAAGTAATGCGCCCCTTGACGTCAGTCGTGGCGATGATCGCTGCCTGATCGAGTGCGAATTTCGTGTCACGCAGATCCTTGACAGAGCGTTCGAGCGCCCGGCCGACATTGCCGTACCTGGTGACGAGCCACGCGGTGATCCACATACCCGCCAGGGTCAGCGCGCGATTCACGATGGCGTAGAGGACCGGACCGCCCGGAGGGGAGATCCATGCGCCGACGGCCGTCAGGATCGTAGTGGCGGCAGCCGCCGAGATGGCGAACCTGCGGATTCGTACGAAGAGACCGAGCAGGATGACAACGCCATAGAGCGCTGAAATTGCGATGCCCAGCGGCAGGTACGCGTCGAGCAGGAAGATGGCGACCGTCAGGACGACAGCGACCATCACCAGTTGCCGATCATCACGCCGCTCGGGCGCCGCCGGCTCTACACCTGCAGGCATGCTCAGATAATGGATCGAGAATTCCGGGATGCGATGCGGAATAATGCGCGGCTATCGCGGGAAAGTCCCCACCTCCACGCCGGCCGCGGGCGTCCATGTCACCGCCGTTGCCCGAACTCCAGCAAGATCCGTGTCTCTCTCAGGCGGCACCGCGCTTGCCATCACCGGCTGAATCCAACGAGGTGGACCGCATGCCGCTCAACGCCTGTGAACTCGAGATCGACCTCTTCTGCCGAGGGATGCGCGTTCCCGACGACGTGTCCCTCGACGGAGCGCGCAACGTGTCGCGTACTCGTGCCGGACTGGGCTCAGGTCTCGAAGTGGCCATTGAGGCGTCGAGCTGGTTGAAGCGGGAGATCTACGCCAACGTGCCGGTGGTCGAGACGTTCGCGCGCACGTCGCCGTACGTCCTGACGGGCTCCCCCGGGAACTACTCCATCGTCGAGGAACGCCTCCAGCACGCGTATCCGATCCGTATTCCGCAGGCACCCGCGTGGTATGGACGGCAAACGTCGCGCGGGGTGCAGATGTCGCGCATCGGCGTGCTTCAGGGCACCTATCTCGGGATTTATATCAATCCGATCTGCGCGTTCTGGAACTACAAGCCAGCGCTGAACTGCCGGTTTTGTACAACGGGCAAGAACGTCGGCGAAGGCGAGGTGGCGGTGAAAGCCCTCGAGGACGTCATCGAGACGTGCTGGGCGGCGCGCGAGGAGTCCGGTATCACCTTCGTACACCTGAACGGCGGGTTTCAGGGATCCAAAGCACTCGCGGCGGCCGAGCCGTTCATTCGTGCCATCAAAGAGGACGTCGGCCTGCTGGTCGGCGTCCAGTTGACGCCGCACCATGATCTGTCGATTTACGATCGCCTGATCGATCTTGGCGTCGATCATTTCTCGTTCTGTCTCGAGTTGTTCGATCCCGAGTGGTTCGAGCGCGTGTGCCCAGGCAAAGCGCGCATGATCGGCCAGGACCGGTTCCTGCGCGCCATGGATTATTGCGCGGCGCGCCTGCCGCGCGGAGCAGTATCCGGCGAGATGATCGCCGGCCTGGAGCCTCCGGACATGACCATCGCAGCGATCGAGCGCATCACGTCCTCCGGCGCGTTTCCCACCGTCTGCGTGTTTCGGCCTACGGTCGGCTCAGATATGGAGGACTGGCCGCCGCCCTCATATGACGACATGCGTCGCGTGATGAGCGCCGTCTATGACGCGTGCCGCCGACACCGCATCCCGATTGGGGTCGCTCCGAATATCGAAGTCAGCCTCGTCGTGAATCCCGACGATGCGGCGATGCTCGCGGAGCGGAACCTGGGGTTCTACAGGTACGAAGCGTGGAGACGCGCGTTGCGGCTGCTGGCGAGGCCGCTCTTCTGGAATCGGATGCGGCCACGACGGACCGGGGTTGCGCGGAAGGGCGAAAGCAGTGCTGCCGCGTGACCGGCGACAGACGTCAGCTCGCGGGACGGACGTCGCGGCGGAGAACAATGCTCACAGTGATGCGCACGTCAACGTGGCTCGCTTCTTGATGTTCCCGAGGCTGACATTCGTTATTTCGCACCAAACAAAGGGAATTCATCGTGAACATCATCAGCAGCCGCGAGAAAGTCCCCGAGGCAACGCAAAAAGTCCCAGCGCTCCGCGTGCTCGTCGTGGACGACGAAGCGTTGATCCGGTGGTCGCTCGTGCAGACGCTGAACGATTCCGGTCATGAGACGGCGGAGGCGATGGATGCCGCCAGCGCCATCAGGACCGTGCTGGAGTCGCCCCGGCCGTTCGACGTCGCCCTTCTCGATCTGCGGCTGCCGGATTCCAAAGATCTCGAACTGCTGGCCAGGGTGCGGCGCGTGGCGCCTCGAACGCAGGTCATCCTCATGACGGCGTACGGCACGCCGGAGATCGTTCAAGGAGCGATCGACCTCGGTGCGTTTCGCGTCCTGGCGAAACCGATCGAGATGAGCGACATCACCGCGCTGGTGGCAAATGCGTCCCGCGCGGGCGGACTGAGCTGATCTGGACGCTGTTGAAAACACAGGCGACAACGTCCAAAGCCCAACGTCCAAAGCCCAAAGCCCAAAGCCCAAGCCCCAATCCGAGGAAAACCACAGGAATACCCGGGATTGGGATTGGGAGTTGAAGAGATCGAGAAGTTCACGCTCGAGAAGCACGTGTGACCGCGACGACGTCGGCGACGTATCGATCGAGGAGCGGCCAGTTCGTGAATTCGTGGTCCATGGAGGTATCCGTGGGCGCCCCCTGCTGGCGCGCGATCCGCGCCATCATTTTTCGAATCAGCCAGTTGTAGCGCGTGTAGGCGAGCGCCCCGGCCACGGGAAAGCTCCACGCGGGCTTCCATCCCGTCTCCTTCACGAACACGTCGATCATGCGGCGCGCGTCGCGCGCCGACTGCTGCCGTCGTTCGGCCGAAGCGTCGGGATCCTCGGCGCCCGCCTCCGACAACGTCACGGACACGAAGACGGCGTGAAGACGCTCGAGTTCTGCGTGATGGCGCCGCACGAACCGGATCAACTCCCGCTCGTGATGTCCGGCGTGGACGGACCCAGCGAGCCATGCCATAGCGTATCGCGACCACTCGACCGGTGCGCGCGATGTCCGGACATCGCACAGATCGGCGTCCACGCCAAAAGTCCGGAGCCTTCGCGCGATCCGCTCTGCGATCTTGCCTGTCTGTCCCTCCCGTGTTGCGTAGAAGATGCCCGCTTTCATATGAACCTCTGACGCGACGGAGTCGCACGCCGCGTGCCATCACGCATGGCCGACAGCGCGCGGCAACCGCCGGCGAGCGGTGGGGAATTCCCCGCGCCACGCGAAAAACTCCGCGGCCGTCCCCCCGTTGAACCGCAAGAACTGCGGAAATCCGCCGGAACGCGCCGAATCCCCGTCGGCACGCAGGTTGCCCTTGGAGGACGCGCGGCCACACGGACCGCATCCATCAGTGAGGCGTTATATGAAACGACGATTCCTTCTCGGTTGGTCTGCGGCCGCAATGCTCGCGATGAGCCTGTCGCTCGCGGCGCGGCCGGCGGCGATGGCCGACACCCCGCTCGCGTTCGACAGCGCGAAGGTGACGATCGCCGGCACGTCGAACATCCACGAGTACACCGCATCGACCACGAAGGTGCGCGTCACCCGCGCGCAGCTCGGGGCGGCGATCGACGGCCACTTCTGCGACAACGCGTTGAAGCCCGGAGCGGTGGAGGGATTCGAGATCTCCGTTGCGGCCGGCACGCTGAAGTCGCCGAAGGGCGACGCGCTCGACAAGAACATGTACAAGGCGCTCAAGGTCGAGCAGTTCCCGGAGATCACCTTCCGCCTCTCGCGGCTGGATCTCACCGGCAAGACCGCCGGCGCGGCGAAGGCCGTTGGCGTGCTCACGATCGCCGGCACCGAGCGTGAGGTTGCCATCGACATCGCCACCAGAGTGGACGGCGAAAAGCTCGACGTGCAGGGCACGCTCGATCTGCTGATGACCGATTTCGGCATCAAACCGCCCACCGCGATGATGGGCATGCTCAAGACCGACCCGAAGGTCACCGTTACGTTCGAAACCGTGCTGGCGATGCCGCTCTCCTGAACGCGCATCGATCCCCTCGACCATTGACCCGATTGTGCAAAAGGACACGACCATGAGATCAACAGTGACGCTCTCGACCGTGCTGCTTGCGGCAGTACTGACGGGGCCGGCCGCGCTGGCGCAGCAACCTTCCGACGGCAGCGGCCCGTCCAACGGCACCACATCGACGACGACGGCGAAGCCGGCGAGCACGACCCCGCCCGCCACGCCGGCCAGCACCGCGCCGGCCGCGACGCTGGCCTCAGATCCCGCGAAGGCAGACGAGGAGGCCGCGAAAGCGGCAGAGGACTCATGGAAGAAGGGGCGGCCGATCACGATGCAGTACTTCCGACCGCAGGACAAGCGCGGGATCAACACGTTCGAGACCACGAAGGATCCCGGCGTCGCGTTCACCGGATTCAAGGTCGACTTCGGCGCGGCGTTCACGTCGCAGATGCAGGATCTCTCGCACAGCAGCGGCGCGCTGGCCAACGTCGTCAACGGCGTGAACACCAATCAGCTCGCCGACATCGGATTCGGGTTCAACAATCCGACGGCGAACCTGAACCTGCACGCGCAGCTCGCCCCTGGCATCCGCGTGGCGCTGACCAGCTATCTCTCGGCGAGGCACCACAACGAGACCTGGGTGAAGGACGGCTACATCCAGATTGACCAGTCGCCGCTCGACATCGCGCCGCTGAAGATGCTGATGGAAATCGCCACCGTGCGGGTCGGCGACTTCGAGATCAACTACGGAGACGCGCATTTTCGCCGCAGCGACAACGGGAACGCGATGTACAACCCATTCATCGGCAACTACATCATGGATGCCTTCACGACCCAGATCGGCGGGGAGGTGTACCTCAAGCCGGGCAGTCTCATCGCGATGGCGGCGCTCACCGCGGGCGAATTGCGCGGCACCGTTCAGACGCCCGAAAAACGCGGTCCCGTAATGATCGGGAAGCTCGGCTTCGATCGTCACGTCAACAAGGACCTGCGCGTCCGCTTGACGGGGTCGATGTACAAGACGAACCGCGCGATGAGCGACACGCTTTACACCGGCGACCGCGCCGGCTCGCGCTATTACTTCGTCCTCGAGAACACGCAGGCCACCGAATCTGCGCAGAAGGACTCGGGCATGCTGCAGCCCGGATTCACGAACCGCGTGACGGCGTTCCAGATGAACCCGTTCGTGAAGTATCGGGGTGTGGAGCTGTTCGGCGTCGTCGAGCGGTCGAAGGGATCGGCGAACACCGAACCGTCGAATCGACTGTGGCACCAGTACGCGCTCGACACCGTCTACCGGTTCATGCCGGATGAGTCGCTGTTCGTCGGCGCGCGCTTCAACAAAGCGTACGGTCAACTGCCGGGCATCGCCGACAACGTCGGCGCGAACCGGTGGCAATTCTCCGGTGGCTGGTTCATTACGGCCAATGTCCTGGCGAAGCTCGAATACGTGAACCAGAAGTACTTCGGCTACCCCGCGAACAACATCAAGAACGGCGGCAAGTTCAACGGGCTCATGGCCGAGGGAACGATCGCCTTCTGACGACGGCGGTCGTTCGAACGAAAAGCTGGCGGCGCCGGCCGCCAGCTTTTCACGTCTCCGCGTGCGGTTCTCAACGGTGACGAGCAATGGCCGGCGGAGACGATCCTCGACTACACGCGCGCGCACCGCGTCAGCTTGATCGTGATGAGCACGCACCGCCGCGACGGTCGAAGGCAATAAGGCCCTTCGCCGCACAGTTTTCCCCGGCGGGCGGGACTGGATATGTCGTTATCCCCGCAATACCTTCGTCGCAACCCGCGTCCGGCGCCGGTACGACCATTGCCCTGCACGTATACAGGAAAGCGGACGACGATGCGCACTGGAACACTCACGGCAACGATAGTGACGGCGATCGCCTCGATCGCGACGCCGCTCCGTGCTGCCGATCCCGCGATCGCGAATCCAGCCATCGTCGTCCGCGAGTCGCAGGGCGTGTACTCCGTGGTCGCGCGTTTTCACGTCGCCCGGCCTCCAGAGGTCGCGCTGGCGGTGCTGACGGACTACGAACGCATTCCCCGGTTCATGCCCGGCGTGGAGACCAGTGTCGTCATCGAGCGTGCGCCCGGGCGGGCGATCGTCGAGCAGGAAGCGACCTCGCGCCTGATGATGTTCAAGAAGCGGGTTCGTCTGGTGCTCGAAATCGAGGAGGCGTCCGATTCGCTTCGGTTCCGCGATCTATGTGGCCAGAGTTTCGCGCGGTACGAGGGTGCGTGGCAGCTCTCGGAGGTATCGGGCGGCACGGACATCGTCTACGACCTGACCGCGCGTCCCGCCTTCGATGTACCGGAGTTCCTGCTCAAGCGGCTGCTCAACCGCGACTCGGGGCAGATGATCGACGGCTTGCGGCGCGAGATCGAGCGGCGATCCGCGTCCAGCGCTGCCGCGCAGGCGGCATACAACCAGGAGTGGTGGTGACTCCGAACGCATTCGTTCTGTCGTTCGTGGTCGTTCTGATGATCGTTGTGCTGTGGCGACTGCGCTATTACGCTTTCCCGTGGGGCGCCTCTGCGCCTGAGGCCGACTTATACTCAGAGTGAATGGAAGCGCCGACGATCCTGGTTGTCGACGACGAGGAACTCATTCGATGGTCGCTGGCGAGCCGCCTGACCGACGAGGGGTATCGCATCATCGAAGCCGCAACGGCAGCAGACGCGCTCGCGCGGCACGCTGAAGGCCGCACCGATCTCGTGCTGCTCGATTACAAGCTGCCGGACGGCGACGGCCTGTCGGTCCTCTCGCAGATCAAGGACCGCGATCCCGATACGCTCGTGATCCTGCTCACCGCTCACTCGACGATCGACATGGCCGTCGAGGCGATGAAGCGCGGCGCGTATCACTACGCGAACAAGCCCTTCAATCTGGATGAAATCGCGCTGCTCGTGCAGAAGGCGCTCGAAACGACGAGCCTCCGGCGCGAGGTGCGGATGCTCCGCGCGAACCAGGCGCAGCCGTATGGCATCGATCGGCTGGTCGGGGAGAGCGACGCGATGGTGGCCGTCCGGAACCTCCTGCGGAAAGTCGCGGTGAGCCCGGCGTCGACCGTCCTGCTGACGGGTGAAAGCGGAACCGGGAAGGATCTTGCCGCGAAGGTCATCCACTACGCGAGCGACCGCGCGACGAGACCGTTCATGAACATTACGTGCTCGGCGCTCCCAGAGGCGCTCCTCGAGAGCGAGTTGTTCGGACACGAGCGCGGCGCGTTCACCGGCGCCGACCGGCAGAAGCGCGGCCTGCTGGAGTCGGCCGACGGCGGCACGGTGTTCCTCGATGAAATCGGCGAGATGCAACCGATGCTGCAGGCGAAGCTGCTGCGGTTCCTCGAAGAGCGCGCGTTCAAGCGCGTCGGTGGGGCCAGCGACATTCGCGTCCAGGTGCGCGTGATCGCGGCGACGAATCGCCATCTCGAGGAGGAGGTCAAGCGCGGCCGCTTCCGCGAGGATCTGTACTACCGCCTCAACGTCATGCCTGTCGTCATGCCGCCGCTGCGGCAGCGACCGGACGATATCCCACGGCTGATCGCGTATTACGTGGACGCGTTCAACAGCGAATTCCGAAAGCACATCAGCCGTGTCGCGCCGTCTGCGATGGACCGGCTCAAGACGTATCCGTGGCCGGGCAACGTCCGCGAGCTGCGGAACGCCGTCGAACGGGCGATGCTGCTGGCCGACGGCAGCGAGTTCACGCTCGACCACTTCCCAATCCTCGAGAAGCGCGGTGCCGATCTCAACGAGTCCGTGCCACTGCCGGCCGGCGGCATCGATCTCGATCAGCTCGAGCGCTCACTCGTCGTCCAGGCGCTGCACCGGAGCGGCTGGAACCAGACCCGCGCCGCGTCGCTGCTGGGGCTCAACCGCGATCAGATCCGTTACCGCATCGAGAAATTCAAGCTCGACAAGCCGCTCTAGAGTCCGGATGATTAGCGGACGACGCGGGAATGACGTGGAGGTCCGCCAAGGCGTTCGGTTGGGCAGACCTGCCACTGCTCACCGCATATCGCGTTCCTTTCCGAGTATCGATTGGAGCTCGGTCTACGCTTACGCCACGCGGACGCCATCTTCGCTCACCTTGACAGGCATCGTGACGACCAACGACGTCATCGTCAGCTCGCAGGTGGCGGGGCAAATCAGTCAGTTGCTCGCGAAGGAAGGCGATGAGGTCAAAGCCAATCAGTTGACGGCGGTGATCGCGCCGGAAGAGCTCGCGGCCGACACATCGTATTACGCGCAGAACGCCGCCGGGCTCTCGTCGCAGGTTCGTGAATCCGCGGCGGCGCTGCGGCTCGAGGAACAGCAGACGGCGGGGCAGATCAGGCAGGCCCAGGCGACGCTGGCGGCGACCGAAGCGCAGTTGGCAGCGGCCCGCGCGGATCTCGAGAACGCGCAGCTGACGTTCACGCGCACCTCGCGGCTCGCGCAGCAGAAGATCGCCTCGTCACAGGAAGCGGACGCAGCGAGAACGGCCCGCGATGCCGCCCAGGCAAAGGTCGATTCGCTCGTGAAGCAGGTCGACGCGCAGCGGTCGGCTGTCGACCTCGCGCGTGCGAACGCGCAGCAGGTGACCGCACGGCGGAGCGCGCTCGAAGCCAGCGAACACATGCAGGCGGCGGCTGCGGCGCAGCACGAGAAAGCCGCCGTCCGCCTGCAGTACACGGAAATTCACGCACCGATCAGCGGCTTCGTCGACACCCGCGTCGCGAGAGCCGGCGAATACGTCACCCCGGGCCAGCCGATTCTCACGCTCATCAATCCGGACGACCTCTGGGTCCGTGTGGACGTGGAGGAGACGTACATCGACCGGATCAGAATCGGCGACGCGCTGGCCGTTCGGCTCCCGTCAGGCGCCGAACGCAAGGGGACCGTGTTCTATCGCAGCGCGGACGCGGGATTCGCCACGCAGCGCGACGTGAGCCGCACGAAGCGCGACATCAAGACCTTCGAGGTCCGGTTGCGCGTCGACAACGCCGACCGGCGCCTGGCGGTCGGGATGACCGCCTACGTCACCCTGCCGCTGAAATGACACCGGCCATCGACGTCGACCACATCGTCAAGCAGTTCGGCACCTTCACCGCGGTCAAGGGCATCACGTTCTCGGTGGCGCAGGGGGAGATCTTCGGGCTGCTCGGCCCGAACGGCGCGGGCAAGTCGACCCTGATCCGAATGCTGACCACGCTGCTGCCGCCCACGAGCGGCGCGGCCCGTGTCAACGGCTACGACGTCGTCCGGCAAGCCGACGATGTGCGCCGATCGATCGGCGTGATTCCGCAGGCGCTGACCAGCGACCTCGAGCTGAGCGTCGAGGAAAACCTGATCATCTTTGCGAAGCTGTACGGGGTGCCGAGTGCGAAGCGGAAGCGGCTGATTGACGAACTGCTGAAGGCCGTCGAATTATCGGAGTGGCGCAGCGCCCCGGTGAAGAATCTCTCCGGCGGCATGCGCCGTCGGGTCGAAATCGCTCGCGGGCTGGTCCACGAGCCCCGCATCTTCTTTCTCGACGAGCCGACGACCGGCCTCGACCCCGTCTCACGCTCGGCCGTCTGGGAAATGCTGCGTTCGATCAAGGCCGCGCGCGACCTGATCGTGCTGCTGACGACGCACTACATGGACGAAGCGGACAAACTGTGCGATCGAATCGCGATCGTGGACCACGGTGAACTGAAGGCGCTCGATTCACCGCTGCGGCTCAAGATGTCGGTGCCTGACAAGAACACGCTGGAGGTCAGCTTCAATAACACGACGCCTGCCTGGAACGAGCGCCTGAAGGCGCTGCCGTTCGTCGACACGGTGTCAGGCGACGGCGCGATCGTGCGGATCCATACGTCGAACGGGCCCGCGACCACGCGCGCGCTGCTGGACGTCGCGTCGGAGGCCGGCGTCGGCGTCGGCGCGTTGTCGGTTCAGAGCACGACGCTCGACGCGGTTGTTCAAGCGGACGCTCTGACCGTGCGACGCCGCCGGGCGGGCTGCACCGGAAGGTCCGCCAGGGACGAGAGCAGGTGCGCCGCACACCCCTCGGGCGTCCTGGCAAGCGCCGCGTCCCATTGGGTGAGCATTCGTGCGAGTGCCGCGCGTGCTTCGGCCAGCTCGGTCAGTTGCCGGTCGAGTCCATCCAGCAGGCGCTGGCCTGCGGCACGGACGGATCGGCATGGCGGGCGGCCTTGCGCCCGCGCGTCGAAAAAGGCCGCGAGATCCTTCAGCGGGAAACCGAGGCGGACCGCATTCCGCACGACGGCGACCTGAGCGAGTGACGCGTCCGAGTACCGCCGGTATCCACTGGCGGTGCGCGGCGCCCGCGGCAGCGCACCGATTCGCTCGTAATGCCGGATCGTGTCTGCGCTGACGCCGGCGCGCGCCGCCGCTTCTTTGATCGTGAAGGTCGTGGGCTCCATGCTCAACATGGTAAACCCTGGAATGATTCCAGGCGCAAAGCGCTGGTCCGTTGACCCTGGAACCGCTCCAGGGTGGAGCATGGGCACAGGAGGGCACATGCTGATTTGCGCACTCGTGATAGCGGCAACCCTGCTGACAGGCCAGCAGCACCAGATGCAGCCGGGCATGCACTTCGACCAGATGGCTGCGGTACATCATTTCCTGATCGAGACGGGGGGCGGCACGATCAGTCTCGATGCAAGGGACACAAACGACGACGCGACGCGGACGTCAATCCGCGAGCACCTGAAGATGATCGAAGAGGACTTCGCACGCGGCGACTTCTCGAGCCCGTTTGCCACGCACGGCGTGGTGCCGCCAGGGGTTAGAGAAATGGCGCGGCTCAAAACGGATATCCACTACAGCTACCAAGAAACGGCGGGCGGCGGCCGGCTGGTGATTCGAACGGACAGCGCGGAGGCGGTTGCGGCGATTCACCAGTTCCTGGCCTATCAGATCAAGGAGCACAAAACCGGGGATCCCATCCCGCGGCGATAACAGCGGCGGCGGATGGGGGATAATTTCAGGGATCGATGTCGCAGGACACTCCGCCGGCCCCCGCCGTCGTCTTCGACCGCGTCTCGTTTGCGTTCGACGAACACGTGATCCTCCAGAACATCAGCTTCAGCGTGCCGACCGGCGCCATGTGGATCGTGCTCGGCGCCAGCGGCAGCGGCAAGTCGATCATGCTGAAGCTGATTCTGGGGCTGATCCGCCCGGATTCCGGGCGCATTTTCGTCAACGGGCACCGGGTGGACGGCATGCCGGAGCGCGACCTCATGCGGGTCAGGGCGGACATCGGCATGTCCTTCCAGGAGAACGCGCTGTTCGACTCGTTGACGGTTGCCGAGAACGTCGGGTACCGGCTCTACGAAGAGACGAAGATGCCGCTCGACGAGGTCCATGCGCGCGTGATGGAGGTGCTTGGGTTCGTCGGACTCGCCGATTATCCCGATCGCATGCCGTCCGAGCTCTCTGGCGGCCAGCGCCGGCGCGTCGCGCTCGCGCGCGCCATGGCCTCGCGTCCGAGTCTGCTCCTCGTGGACGATCCCACGACAGGGCTGGATCCGATCACCGCCTCGAGCGTCAACGACGAGATCGTGAAGCTGCGCGATCTCGAGCGGGTGACTTCCATCATCGTCACGCACCAGATCCGCGATGCCCACTACGTCGCCACCCACGAGGCGCACCGCCGGCCTGACGGCTCGGTCGAAATCCTCGAGGCGGATGCCGACAAGACGGGCACCGCGCATTTCATGGTGCTGCACGACGCGCGGATACTGTTCGAGGGCACGGCGGCGGACCTGCTCGAATCGCAGGACGCCTACCTGAAGGAGTTTCTCTACATGACGCTGCCGCCCTGGTAACGCGGGTTCATGCATCCCGCAGACATCATCGACACGCCTCCCATGCACCCGGTGCCGCGCCGGAGGCGGCCGCTTCTCTGGCTGGTCATCGCACTCCTGGTGCTGTTCTTCGCCGGCGGCACGCTGCTCTCGTTCTACGTCGATGCGCTCTGGTTCGACTCGCTCGGCTACGGCCAGGTGTTCTGGAAGACGCTTTCGCTGGAGGCAACCGTCTTTCTCGCATTCGGCATTCTGACCTTTGCCATTTTGTTTGGCGGCTTCCTCCTGCTCGAACCGCCGGAACTGGCCGCCACCGGCAGCGGCGGCTTCATCATGGTGAACGGCCGGCCCGTGCGCATTCCGGTCGGCCCGGTCCTGCGGTTCCTCGCTGGCGCGTTCTCCGCGGCTATCGCGCTCGCCACCGCTGCCAGCATGGCGGCGGATTGGCCGACCTTCGCGCTCTGGTGGTACGGCCGCCCGACGGCTTCGATGTTCGTATCGGCTGCCGATCGCAGCGTCGACCCGATCTTCGGACGTCCCATCACGTTTTATCTGTTCTCCCTGCCAGCCTGGCAGGCGATCTCCGGCTGGCTCATCACGCTCGCCATCGTGCTGATCGTGATGGCCCTGCTGGCTGCTGCCGTCTCGGGAACGGCGCGCGTCGCTGCGCGCGTTGCGCGACGGCGCAGGTCGGCCGAGGCGCCGCGCGGGGTCGCGTTCACGTGGTCGTTCGGCATGATCGCGCTGGCAGTGCGCGTGTGGCTCAATCGGTTCGACCTGTTGTTCGACGAGCACACCATCTTCACCGGGGCCGGCTACACCGACGCGCACATCGCGATCGGCGGCATGACGCTCATCGCCGCGCTGCTCCTCGTTGGCGGACTCGTCGCACTCGTCGGCGCCGCGACACGCCGCACGTTCCGCTGGCTGGTGTTCGCGAGTATCCCGGCCGTCCTCGCGTATGTCGCGATCGGCCTCACTGCCGCGTATGTCAGCAGCTTCATCGTCAAGCCGAACGAGCTCGTGAAGGAACGTCCGTTCATCGAGCACAACATCGCGCTCACGCGGCAGGCGTACGGCCTGAATCGCCTGATTCAGCAGCCGTTTCCCGCCGAGATGTCCGTCGAGGCCGCCGACCCGGCGAACAATCAGGCGACGATCCAGAACATTCGCCTGTGGGACTGGCGCGTGCTGCAGGACACGCTGCGGCAACTGCAGGAGATCCGCACCTACTACGATTTCCCGGACATCGACATCGACCGTTACCCGATCGACGGCAAGCCGCGCCAGGTCATGCTCGCCGCGAGGGAGCTGAACGTCGAAAAGCTTCCCGTGAGCAGCCGCAACTGGATCAACGAGCGGTTGATCTATACCCACGGCTACGGCATCACGATGAACTACGTCAACGGGTTCACTCCAGAGGGGCTGCCGGACCTCCTGCTGAAGGACATGCCCGTGCTGAGCAAGGTGCCGAGCCTCATGGTCACGCGGCCCGAAATCTACTTTGGCGAGACGACGAACACGGACGTCTACGTCAAAACGCGGCAGCAGGAATTCAACTATCCGCAAGGGCAGTCCAACAGCCTCACGTCGTACGCTGCTGACAGCGGGATCCGCGTCGGCGGCACACTACGCAAACTGCTCATCGCGATGGAGCGCGGCGACGTGGCCAAGCTCCCGTTCAGCGACGACGTGACCGCGGACAGCCGTCTCCTGATGCGGCGCAACGTGAGCGAGCGCGTCCAGGCGCTCGCGCCGTTCCTCCGGTTCGACGACGATCCCTACATCGTCGTGAGGCAGGACGGACGGCTCGCGTGGATGATCGACGCCTTCACGATGTCGGACCGCTACCCGTACTCGACGGTGTATCGGGTCGACGGAGAACAGGTCAACTACGTCCGCAACAGCGTCAAGGCGGTGATCGATGCGTACGACGGATCGACGACGTTCTACGTGTTCGATGGGACCGACCCGATTATTTCCGCGTACCGGACGATGTTTCCGACGCTGTTCAAGGACGCCGCCAGCATGCCTCCGGACTTGCGGGCGCACGTGCGGTACCCGGAGCTCCTCCTGTCGCTTCAGGCCGACGTCTACGGCCTCTACCACATGACCGATCCGGAGGTGTTCTACAACCGCGAGGATCTCTGGACGGTTGCAACCGACGCGGCGACGGCCCAGCAGTCGACGTCCTCGAGCGCCGCGACGGAGCCGAACTTCATCGTGATGAAGCTCCCGGGAGAGACCAACGCCGAGTTCGTCGAGATGCTGCCGTTTTCCCCGGCGAATCGGAACAATCTGATCGGCTGGATTGCCGGCCGGAGCGACGGCGAGCACTACGGCGAGGGCATCGTCTACGACTTTCCAAAGACACGGCTCGTGGACGGCCCGCTGCAGGTGGAGGCGCGGATCGATCAGAACCCGCAACTCTCGGGGCAGCTGTCCCTGTGGAATCAACAGGGCTCCCACGTCCGGCGCGGGTCACTGCTCGTCATCCCGATTGGGCGCGCGCTGCTTTACGTGGAATCGATCTATCTGCAGGCCGAACGCAGTCCGATGCCGGAACTCCGGCTGATCGTGCTCGCCATGCAGGACAAGCTGGCGTACGCACCGACCTTCGACGAGGCGCTCGCCGCGCTGTTCGGCAACGGCACGTCGGCCGGCATCTCCGTTCCGGCAACGGCGACGGGCACCGCGGCGCCAGCCCAGTCGGTATCGCCTCAGTCTGCCGCGGCTCCGCGGCCCGACGAGCGGGCGCTGATTGCGCGCGCCGCCGCGGCGCTGGCGGATTACCAGCGGCTGACCGCCGAAGGCCGGCTCGCCGAAGCCGGGCAGAAGCTCGAAGAGCTGAAACGCGCGCTCGATGAACTGAATCGGCGCTGACAGGCGTGGCGAGGATCTGCCGTAAGGGAGCTTGACCGCGACGGCTCCAACGGCAGAAGATGCGCCCGTGCACCGGCTCATCCCTTTCGCCGTTGTCCTCCTCACGGCCTCAGCGGCGTCTGCGCAATCGGCGTCGCGCGAGCAGATCGATGCCGCGCTGTCGGCGATTTACCCGAGCGTCGTGCGCATCGAAGTCGTCACGGCGGCGTTCAATGCCGGCAAAGAGTGGCGCACCGAGGTGTTCGGCAGCGGAACGATCGTGTCGGCTGACGGCTACGTCGTCACCAACCACCATGTGGCCGGGCACGCGCGACGCGTCCGGTGTTCGCTCTCGACGAACGAAGAGATTCCGGCAGACGTCGTCGGCACCGATCCCTTGTCGGACATCACGGTGCTGAAACTGCGTCCCGAGAAGCCGCGCGCCTTTTCGGCTGCCGCGTTCGGCAATTCGGCGTCTCTCGCGAGAGGCGAGGCGGTGCTCGCGCTCGGCAGCCCGCTGGCCATCTCGCAATCGGTGACGCTCGGGATCGTCAGCAACACCGAAATGGTGCTGCCGCGCGCGATGACGTCCGGTGTCAGCCTCGACGGGGAAGACGTGGGCAGCATCGTGCGCTGGATTGCGCACGACGCCGCGATTTTCCCGGGCAACTCGGGAGGGCCGCTCGTCGACCTGCACGGGCGGATCGTCGGCGTCAACGAATTGAGCTACGGCCTGAGCGCCGCAATTCCGGGCGACCTCGTAAAGAGCGTCGTGAAGGAGCTGATCGATCGCGGTCACGTGACCCGCGGCTGGATTGGTCTCGACGTGCAGCCGCGGTTGACGACCCAGACGGAGCACGGCGCACTGGTCGCGTCGGTGGAGGAGGATTCTCCCGCAGCGGCAGCCGGCATCACCAGCGGCGACATCATTACGGCGATCGGCGGCGCACGCGTCGACGTCGCGTTCGACGAGCAGGTCCCGCTCGTGAATCAGGCAATGGCAGCGCTCACGCCGGGCCGTCCAGCAACGATCCAGCTGCTGCGCAATGGCTCGCTGCGCAAGATCACCGTTACCCCGCGTGAGCGCTCCGCGGCCCGCGGAGAGCCGGTGGAATTGCCGGAGTGGGGGATGGTGGCGTCGAACCTCACGGCGACGTCCGCACGGGATCTTGGCCGCACATCATCGGACGGCGTGCGGTTGCTCAGCGTCCGCGCCGGGGGCGCCGCGCAGCAGGCAAAACCGCCGCTCGCGCCAGACGACGTCATCGTCGCCATGGACGACAACCCGGTTCAATCCGCCGAAGACCTGCGCAAGAGAACAGCGGCAGCGCTCGTGAACGGCTCGGCGAGCGTGCTGGTTTCCGTTGACCGTCGATCCGAGCACCGTCTGGCGATCGTGGACCTTCGCACGCCGCACACAGACGACCCACCGCTGGAGGCGCGCAAGGCGTGGCTGGCGATCGGATTCCAGGTGCTGACCCCGGCGCTGGCGGAGCACCTCCACGTGCGCGGGCGCACCGGCGTTCGCGTCACGCGAGTCATCGATTCGGCCCTGCCGCTGCACGTCGGCGACCTCATTGTCGCCGTCGAGGGCCGGCCCGTGCGCGCCAGCGAACCCGGCGACGAGGAGACGTTCAGCGCGATGCTGCGCCAATATCGCCCCGGCGCCTCCGTTCCGCTCACCATCGTCAGAGACGGCGCCGAGCAGAGCGTCACGGTCCCGGTCCGTACCGCGTGGCCTCGCGAGAGCGAGATGCGACGGTATGATGACGCGGATTTCGGATTCCGGGTCCGCGAGATGTCTGAACGCGACCTCGACGATCCGCGATTGAAGGATGCGCCCAAAGGGGTGATCGTCGATGCCGTCGAGCCCGGCGGGTGGGCCGCCCTGGCGCAGCTGGCGACCGGCGACGTGATCCTCGAGATCGACGGCCAGGCGATGCGCGCCGTCGACGCGGTCGCGGCGCGGCTGAAGACGTCGCGCGACGCGCGGGCAAAAGCGGTCGTGCTCCGCGTTCGCCGGGGCGTTCGCACGCTGTTCGTCGAGATCGAGCCGGCATGGCCACACTGATGCGGGAGGAGACGTGATCAAGACGAGATGCGCCGCGGCCGCGATCGCCGCGCTGGCAGTCGCGACCACCGCGGCCGGCCAGTCGGTCGAGGAGCGGCAGGCGGCGCGCGACGTCGCCAGTCGTCACGGTGATGCGGTGATTACCGTCATGGGCACCCTCAAAGCCCGCATGAGCCGCGCCGGACGCGATCAGCCCGCCCCGGACCAGGCAGTCCAGGCGTCGGCGACCGTACTCGATCCGCAGGGGCTCACCGTCGTCGCGCTCTCGGCGATCGATCCGGGGACGCTGCTCGGCAAGAATCCGGCGTTTGCCGCCGCGAAGGTGAGCATCGAAACCGAGCTGACCGACGTCAAGCTGCGTCTCGCGGACGCGACTGAACTGCCGGCGAAGATCGTCCTGCGCGACAGCGACCTCGATCTCATGTTCGTTCGGCCGGTTGCGCCGCCAGCCAGGCCGCTCACGTGCGTCGACTCGGTCTCGCCCGTGTTCAACGTGGTTGACCCGATCGTCGCTGTCCAGCGTCTGCAGGAGTTGACGGGGTGGGGAACCGCCACTGCGCTCGGCAGCATCGAAGCCGTCGTCGACAAGCCGCGCCGCTTTTACCTCATCGCGCTGCCGATGACGTCTGGCGCGCTCGGTGCGTCGATTTTCAATACGAAAGGGCAGTTCGCCGGCGTCCTCACCTTGAGACCCTCTTCGGACTCGCGCCACAACGCGCTGAACGGGATGCAGGGCGGTATGTTGCAGGCGCTCGGTATGGTGCCCGTGATGCTCCCCGCTGCCGATATCCGGGAGGTCGCGAAGCAGGCGACGGAGAGATGAGAATGTGTCAACTCGCTGTTGGCCACGAAGCCCTGGCCTGCCGCGGGCAGCGGGCAGAACCAGGGCGCGCGGAGAGAACGTCCGAAGCGGGACTACGAACCGAGCGACGCCTGAAGGTGCTTGGCGTGCTCGAGATGCGCCTCGAACGCCGGGCGGACTTTCACGAGCAGCGACTTGAGCTCGGCGTTCTGTGCGCTTGGAATCAGCGTCTTGTCGAGCGCGTCGAGCACCTGCTGGTGATATTCGACCTCGTGGTCGATATACGCCTTGTCGAACGCCTTTCCGCTGAGGGTCTTGAGATGCGCGAGGTTCTCCTCGCCGCCTTTCTTCAGGCTCTGCGCCGTCGGATTGTCTTCCGGCGTGACCTTCAGCTTCGTCACGAGCTCCTTCGCCTGCTTGTTCACACCGGTGTGGTCCGTGACCATCTGCTGGCCGAACTTCTTGACCTCAGGGTTCGACGATTTCGACGCCGCCAGCTTGCCGGCATCGATATCGACCTGATTGGCCGTGACGACGATTGCGGCGATCTGCGGATCGGTCGGCGCCTGCGCGCGAGCGCTGCCCGCGAGCGCCAGCGTCATTCCTGCAGCAAACACGATTACACCCTTCATCCTGGTTCCTCCCGGCGCCCGTTACAGAGCGCCCTGCGTGTTGATGTTCCCCGCCGCCCCCAAAACGGGGCAGCCTAGCCGTTGATCTGTCGAACCACCGACGCGACGATGCGATCGCAGCGGTCGCCGGCGAACGAGAAGACGTCGATCGACGCGTCGTCGATCTCGCGCTGCAGGGCCTCGCGGAGCATCCCGCGCGCGCGGAACAGGCGCGTTCGCACGGTGGCTTCGGGGATTCCCAGCGCGTCGGCGGTCTCCTGCACCGACATGTCCTGGACGTCGCGCATCACGAACACCGTGCGAAACGCCAGCGGCAGTTCATCGATCCGGCGCTCGAGAATGCGCCGCACTTCAGCGCGAAACGTCACCTCGGAAGGCGATGCCGCGCGCCGATCCTCCACATCCATCGGCGTCTCCGAACCCTGGGCCGCCGGCCTCTGCAGCTGCACGACGACGCCGCGCTTCTGTTTCCGCACGCGCATCAGCGCAGCATTGACGACGACCCGCGTCAACCACGTCGACACCTGCGAGTCGCCACGGAACTCGTGGAGCTTGCGATACGCCTGGAGGTAGGCGTCCTGCACCGCGTCCTCTGCCTCCGCGTCGTCGCGGAGAATCGCACGCGCCACACGGAAGAGCCGGGTGTTGTACCGGCGCATCAGCGACTCGAAATCGCTGAGCGAGGGTTTCTGTTGCGCGGCGGGCTTCGGCATCTCAGGGGATTAGATGCACCGGGAACCGCGATCGTTCCCGCTGCCGCTCAGCCGGCGCGTTCAGCCGCCTCGAGCCGCGGGAGCCAGATGGCCAGCGCGCCGATCGCGGGCAGCAACGAGCACACGCGGTACACGAACACGATCCCGGAGTGATCCGCCAGTTCGCCGAGGACCGCCGCGCCGAGCCCGCCGACGCCGAAGGCGACGCCGAAGAACAGCCCCGCGACCATCCCGACGCGCCCCGGCAGCAATTCCTGTCCGTAGACGATGATGGCCGAGAACGCGGAGGCGAGGACGAGGCCGATGATGACGCTGAGAATGCGCGTCCAGAACAGGTTCGCGAACGGCAGAGCAAGGCTGAACGGGAGAACGCCGAGGATCGACCAGAGGATGACGTAGCGGCGCCCGATGCGGTCGCCTACAGGTCCGCCGATCATCGTCCCCGCGGCGACGGCCGCGAGAAACAGGAACAGGTGGAGCTGGGCACTCTGAACGGACAGGTGGAAGCGCGCGATCAGGTAGAAGGTGAAGTAGCTCGACAGGCTCGCGAGATAAATGTACTTCGAGAAGGTGAGCAGCAGCAGGATCGTGATCGCCATGCCGACGCGCGCGCGGGTCAACCCGACCGGCGTCGCGATCGCGTCGTGGTGCCGGGCAATCCGCCGTCCCGTGCCCTTGTACCATGTGCCCACGCGGACGAGCACCACGATGGCAATCAGCGCGGCGATCGAGAACCACGCGATGCTGCCCTGACCGTGCGGCAGCACGATGAACGCGGCAAGGAGCGGCCCGACGGCCGAACCGGCGTTACCGCCGACCTGAAAGAGCGCTTGAGCGAACCCGTGGCGGCCGCCCGACGCCAGGCGCGCGATGCGGGACGACTCGGGGTGGAAGATCGACGACCCCAGCCCGACGAGCGCCGCAGCCGCGAGAATCATCGCATAATGGGCGGCGCCGGCGAGCAGCAACAGTCCCATCAGGGTGAAGGACATGCCGGTCGCCAGCGAATAGGCGAGTGGGCGCTTGTCCGTGTAGGTGCCGATGATCGGCTGCAGCAGCGACGCCGTGAGCTGATTGGTGAGCGTGATGAGCCCGACCTGGCCGAAGTCGAGGCCGAACGTGGTCTTCAGGATCGGGTAGATCGCAGGCAGGAGCGACTGCATCATGTCGTTCAACAGATGACAGATGCTGAGCGCCCCGAGAATGCCGAGAGCCGCCTGCTCGCGAGTCATCCGGCGAGCCGCCGGCCGTTCGCTGTGCCCGGCGGCCGATGACGATCCGGCGGCGCCCGCCTGTGCGTTGTCGCTCACTCGCGTGTCGGTCAGGCCAGCGTGGCGGCGTATTCCTCGTACGTGCCCTTGAAGTCGGTGATCGCGTCACCGTCGAAGTGCCATACGCGCGTGCCGACCTCCTCGATCAGATCCTGATCGTGCGTGACGAGCAGCACCGTCCCTTCGAACTTCTGGAGCGCCACGTTGAGCGCGTTGATGGATTCCAGGTCGAGATGGTTCGTCGGTTCGTCGAACACGAGCACGTTCGGCTTCTGGAGCATGATGCGGCAGAAGAGCAGCCGCGCCGTTTCGCCTCCCGAGAGCGCCTCGGTCGGTTTGAGTCCTTCCTCGCCGCTGAAGAGCATCTGCCCGAGCAGGCCGTGGATGTCCTGCCGCGCGGCTTCCGGGTCGAACTGATGCAGCCATTCGACAGCGGTCATGCCCTTCTGAATCACGCCTGTCTGATCCTGCGGGAAATACCCGACCGAGACTTCATGTCCCCAGCGGACCGATCCGTCGTCCCGATCGTGCGGTGACCCTTCGGCCCCCGGCGCGTCCGCGAGCAGCGCTTTCAGCAGCGTCGTCTTGCCGACGCCGTTGCGGCCGACGATCACGATCTTCTCCCCGCGGTTGACGATCGCGCCGAAGCCGTCGATCACGTCGTGGTTTTCGAACGATTTCGAGATGCCCTTGATCTCCATCGCCATGCGGCCCGACGGCCGGTTCATCTTGAAATTGATATACGGACGCTGGATGTTCGAGCGGGCGAGCTCGGTCGTCTGCAGCCGCTCGACTTCCTTCCGGCGGGACTGCACCTGGCTCGAACGCGTCCCGGCGGAGAACCGCGCGATGAAATCCTGGAGCTGCGCGATTTTCTTTTCGCGCTGCGCGTTCTGCGATTCGACGCGCGAGCGGATCTGCATCTTCGCGAGCACCATGTCGTCGTATCCGCCGGTATACGCGATGATCGTCTCGTAATCGATGTCGGCGATGTGCGTGCAGACCGCGTTCAGGAAATGACGATCGTGCGAGATGACGATCAGCGTGCCCTCATACCGGGTCAGAAAATCGCACAGCCAGTGGATCGAGTCGAGGTCCAAATGATTGGTGGGCTCGTCGAGCAGCAGCGCCTGCGGATGTCCGAAGAGCGCCTGCGCGAGCAGCACGCGGACCTTCTGGCCGCCTTGCAGTTCCGACATCCGGCGCTCGTGGAGCGCTTCCGGAATGTCGAGGCCGTCGAGCAGCACCGCGGCGTCGCTCTCGGCGGTGTAGCCGTCCTCTTCGCCGACGATGCCTTCCAGTTCGGCGAGCCGCATGCCCTCGGCGTCGGTGAGATCCGTCTTCTCATAGAGGCGCTCGCGCTCTTCGAGGGCCTGCCAGAGGCGCTGGTTGCCCATGATCACGGTATCGATCACGCGGAACTCGTCGAAGGCGAACTGATCCTGCCGGAGCACGCCGATCTTCGGCGGCCGTGAGACCGCGCCTTTCTGCGGCGGCAGCTCGCCGGTGAGGAGCTTCATGAACGTGGATTTCCCGGCGCCGTTCGGGCCGGTGAGACCGTAGCGACGCCCGGGCGAAAACGTGGCGGTGACGTCCTCGAAGAGGATCTTCGAACCGTACCGCATCGACACACCAGTGACTGCAATCATGGGATGGAGGCTCTCCGCGGCGAAAATCAGTTGGCGGAACCTCTAATTATACCGCAGGTGGGACGACTGCCGGCGATGGCCAGCGCGGCGAACAACTCCCTCGGGGACCCGCACACATATGCACGGCACGCGAGGTTCAGCTTGCCGCCTTTGCCATTTAGTCATAGACTGGCCGCTCCCCGAATTTTAAGGCAGGTCCTCGTGTCCAGCTTCGCACTGCAGCCTGGCGCGCGTGTCGTGTGGTGTCTTCGCCGCCGCATCGTCGACGTGCGATGTCTGGTGTCGGGGCGGGTGCCGGTCGAAGTGCAGATCGTCCACGATCGCGACGTCGTGGTCAGCGAGTTCTTCGAAGAGGAGTGGATGGCGATGAACTGGGCGCGTGCCTACGCGGAGCGCTTACGGGCCCAGGGATGGCACGACGTTTCCGAGCGAGAGACGGCCTAGACGCGCACGAACGCGGCCACGGCGATCAGGGCAATCGCCAGAACTACTGCGGCCAGCGCGAGATCCTTCCAGAGAGGCGGTGAACTTTCGCGGATGGACTCACTGAATTCCAGTCCGACGAGGCGCGGTTCTGTCCGCCACCGCTCGATAGTCAAATCGTCAGTTTTCCTCAGCGTCCGCATCATCGCCATTCCTGGTGACCTGTCGAAAAGGAGCAGAGCGCGTCCTACAAATCCAGCGCCAGCGGCTGCCGCGCCAAATCCGGCCCCGGATCGTCAAGAGCCGCCGCGCACCGGACTTAATCCGTACGCTGCCGTAGCCGGCCGATACACGAACCCGCGGTCCGAACGAACCGTCCGCAGATGCTGCTGGTGTGGATACCCGCTTATCGGCCCGTCCCCCAAGCTCCAGTAGCCTCGCAGAACCGGAGAACCCCAGAACCCAACCCGAGAACCCCAGAACCCGAGAACCGGAGAACCCGAGAACCCGAGAACCCGAGAACCTGGAGAACGTATACTGATCCCGCCAGCGCAGGAGGAGGCCCCCAGTGCCCGTGACGCTTCGTACCGGCGGCGTCGTCGCCGCGCTCCTGCTCGCGTGCCCGTTCGTCTTCAACGCACAACAACCCGTCAGGCAGCAGGAACAGCTCCCGCGATTTCGCGGCGGGGCGAACCTCGTTCGCGTCGACGTCTTTGCGACGCGCGGCGGCACCCCGGTCCAGGACCTCACGAAAACGGATTTCGAGCTGTTCGAAGACGGCGTCCACCAGACGATCGAATCCTTCGAACACGTTCTCGTGCAGCCGGCCGGCCCCACCGACGAACGCATAGAGCCGAATTCCGTGCGCGAATCACGGCAGTTGATCGAGGACCCGCATCGCCGCGTCTTCGTCATCTATCTCGACACGGGGAATGTCAGCGTCGCTGGCTCGCACGATATCCGGCAGCCGCTGGTGGATCTCCTCACCCGCGTGATCGGGGACGACGATCTCTTCGCGATCATGACGGCCGACATGAATCCGATGCAGATGACCTTCGCACGCCGCACGAGCGTCATTGAAGAGGAACTCGCGAAGCATTGGAACTGGGGGAGAGCGAGTTCGCTGCAACTCGACGAGACCGAGCAGCGCTACACCCAGTGTTTCCCGCCCCGGCCCGGCGACCGCTCATCGTGGTCGCCCACGGCATCGACGATGATCGCGCGCCGCCGCGAACGCGTCGTGATGGACGGTCTCGAGGAACTGGTCCGCTACATGGGAGCCGCGCGGGAAGGGCGCACGGCCGTGATCACGATTACCCCTGGCTGGCCGCTCTACACACCGGATCAGTCGTTGACGACGCTGCAGTCGGATCCGAGCGGCAGGCAGGAGCCGATTCCCGGGATGCCTCCCATCGGCGGCCTCGGCCCGACGGGTGGATTGACGACCGCAACGAAAGACAACTCGTACGAGGGGCTGAAGTATCAGTGTGATCGCGACCGGATGGACCTCGCGATGATGGACGACGCCCAAAAGTTCCGCGACATCATGGGCGAAGCCAATCGCGCCGACGTGAGCTTCTATCCGATCGATCCGCGGGGTATGGCGACGTTCGACAGTGACATCGGGCCCGAGCCGCCGCTGCCGCTGGCCCAGGATCTCGCGATGCTGCGTCAGCGCGGCGACAGCCTGCGAACGCTTGCGGTCAACACGGATGGCCTCGCGCTGCTTGGCAGCAACGATCTCAAGGGGATGGTGCGGCGTGTGTCCGACGATCTGACGTCGTATTACCTGATCGGCTATTACTCGAGCAACACGAAGCTTGACGGCAAGTACCGGCAGATCAAGGTTGTGTCGAAGCAGCCTGGCATCGATCTTCGTTCACGCCGCGGGTACCGAGCGGCCACTCAGGCCGAAGTGGATGCGGCGCGCGCCGCAGCCAATGCGCCGGTGTCCGATGAAAAGGCCGCGTTGACGCGCGCACTTGGATCGCTCGATGCGGACGCGCGTGGTGCGGCGTCGAAGCGCCGGCGCGGGGACGAGCCGCTCGTCTTCCATCGCGGGCCGAGCACGGGGAACAAACTCGAACCGTCGACCACGCACATCTTCCCGCGCGCCGATCGGCTGCACTTCGAGCTCGAAGCGCCGGGCGCCGGGATCACCTGGTCGGGCGCGCTGCTCGATCGCACCGGCAAGCCGACGGTCGTTCCCGTCACGGTCGGCGAGCGCGCCGACGCCGCGACAGGGCAGCGATGGCTCACCGCGGACGTGACGCTGGCGCCGCTCGGCCCCGGCGACTACGTCGTGTCGCTGACGACGACCGAACCCAACCAGAACGCGCAGCGCCTGGTGGCGATCAGAGTGACCAACTGACCGCGCTTCGCACGCGGGGAGCCCGCACGCAGAGCGGTGTACGGGTCTCCGCGAGTGAGCGTGCAGGGGGGTCTGGGGGCGACGCCCCCAGATCAAGACCGGATAGCGGGCTACGGGGATCGAACCCGTCTAACTGGCTTGGGAAGCCAGGGCATTACCACTATGCTAAGCCCGCACGACAAGCGATTTTACCATCAGGACATCCCCTCGATATCGCCGAGATCTTTCGGACGTCCGGTTGCGCGCTTGTTCCGTACGAAGGCGTCCAGGCCGATAAAGTCCACGTCCACGTCGTCGAACGGATGGCGGACGCGTCCGCTCCACGCCTCGGCGAACGTGAGCCCCGTCAGATCCGTCAGCACGTCGATTCGTCCGGGCGGGACACCGATCTGATAGACGACGCCGGGCGCCTCGAAATCGGATTGGGTGACTTCCGCCAGCGGAACGCCGAATGCACGCAGGGCCGTCATGATGCGCGCGGCGTTGTCCGGCGTCGCGTCGACCCAGAGGTCGAGATCGCCGGTGGCTCGTGGCCGGCCGTGCAGCGCGAGCGCATAGGCACCCACGACGAGGAACCTGACGTCAGCGGCGACGAACGCTCACAATAGATCAACAAAGTCCAGGTTCATCGATGCGATCGCCTCGGAGCTGCCAGAGTTCCCGACTCAGACGCCAGACCTGAAGCACACGTTCGGTGGATGGGATCGTCTGCCAGTAGGCCAGATCGTCGCGGTCGGCATCGGCGGCGGACTCGTACCGTCGGACGGTGATCCGCGGCGCACGATCCGAAGGGTCCGACATCGGATGATTATACCGGCGCTTATATTGCGGCGCGGTTCCTGACCTTCGCGCGACGATGAGCCGTGAACGCGGCGATCACGTGACACACCCACCCGAGCATGCCGCCGGTGCCGATCCACATGCCTGGCGTGACGATCAGCCAGAAGATCCCGCGCAGAAAGTCGCCGTTGTAGAACTGGCCGATGCCGGGGATGATCGCGCTGAGGACCGCCGCCGTGCCCGGATTGCGCACCTCAGCTCCTGATGAACGCGAGCACCTCGTCGCGCCTGCGCTCCATTTCGGCCTGGGTCGTTGCTTCGAGGTTCAGGCGAAGCATCGGCTCCGTGTTCGATGCGCGGACGTTGAAGTGCCAGTCGGGAAACTCCGCCGAGACGCCGTCGAGCGTGTAGACCTGCCCGGCGTCGTATTTCGCACTCAGCCCGTCGAGCTTGCGCTGCACGGTGTGCATGTCGCTGACCTTCGTATTGATCTCACCGGAGATGAAGTACTTCTCGCGCAGCGGTGCGAGCAGATCGCGCAGCGTCATGTTCTTCTTCGACATCAGCTCGAGGATCAGGAGCGCCGGGATGAAGCCGTTGTCGGCGTAGAAGTTGTCGCGGAAGTAGTAGTGACCGGTCACCTCGCCGCCGAAAATCGCATTCTCTTCGCGCATCCGCCGCTTGAAGAACGCGTGGCCGACGCGGTTCATCAGCGCCGGTGCGCCGTAGCGCGCCGCCGTGTCCTTCACCGCATAGCTCGCGCGGACGTCGTAGACGATTTTCGCTCCGGGATGCTTGATCAGAAAGGCTTCGGCCAGCAGCGCCGTGATGAAGTCCCCGGCAATGAACTCGCCCGCGCCGTCGATGAAGAAGCAGCGATCCGCATCGCCATCCCACGCGATGCCGATGTCCGCTTTGTCCCGGATCACGCGTTCGACGATGTCGCGGCGGTTTTCCTCGATGAGCGGATTCGCTTCGTGGTTCGGGAAGGTGCCGTCCACCTCGAAGCACAGCTCGGTCGTCCGGCACGGCAGCTTCTCGAACAGCTTCGGCGCGACCATGCCGGCAATCCCGTTACCGGCATCCAGCACGACGTTGAACGGCTTGATGATTGACGGATCGATGAACGACATCACGTGTTTCACGTACTCGCCGATCACGTCCTTGCTCGAGAGCGAGCCCTCCTGCGCCGCCGCCGGCGGCAGATGATCGTTCGCGATCATGTCCCGAATGTCCACGAGGCCCGCCTCGCCGGAGAGGGGGAACGCTTCACGGCGCACCAGCTTGATGCCGTTGTACTCCTTCGGATTGTGCGACGCCGTGATCTGCGCGCCGCCGTCGTGGCCGTCGCGCGCGACGGCGAAGTAGAGCATGTCGGTGCCCATCATCCCGTAATCGACGACGTCGCAGCCCTGCATGCGCGCACCCTCGATGAACGCCGCCGCGAGCGAGGGCGACGACAACCGCATGTCGCGTGACACCGCTATGCTCCTGGCCTGCACATAGGCGACGAAGCCCCGGCCGATCTGCCGTGCCGCATCCTCGTCGATCTCCTGCGGGTAGAGCCCGCGCACGTCATACGCTTTGAAAATGGAAGGATTGATCGACATGCGTTCTCTCAGAGCCGGCTGTAATCCGTGAGGACGGTCTTGTCGCCCAGTACGGCCGACGATTCCACGACGGCGCTTCGGCCCACGTGGCAGTTGCGCCCGAGGATCGCCCCGCGGATCGACGCGTCGGGCCCGATCCAGCCATTGGGCCAGACGATCGCGCCTTCGACGTGCGCGCCTTCCTCGATGTGCGTCTGACGGCCGATGACGGAGTAGGGCAGGACCTTCGCCCCGTTTTTCACGACCACCCCGTCGTCGATGAAGCAGGGCCCGTGCACCTCCGCGCCCGGCTCGATCCGCGCGTCGGGCGAAATCCAGGCGAGCGGCGCGCCGTTGAACGGCGGCGCCGAGTAGCTCCCGTCCATGATGTCGCGATGCACCTGCAAGTACTTCGCCGGCGTGCCGATGTCGATCCAGTACCCGTCGTAGACGTAGGCGACGAAGGTTTCTCCGCGCTCGATGAGCGACGGGAAAAAGCTCCGCTCGATCGACCACGCCGTGTCCTTTGGAATGCGATCGAACGTGTCCGGTTCGAGCACGTAGATCCCGGCGTTGATCGTGTTGCAGGTGATCTCGCTGTCGCCGGGTTTCTCGAGAAACCGCTGGATGTTGCCCTGCGCGTCGGTCTCGACCAGTCCGTACGCGCGCGGATTTTCGACCGGCGTGAGGACGATCGTCGCTTTGGCTTTCCGCTCGCGGTGCAGCCGCAGCACGGCGGCGAGATCGACCTGCGTCAGCACGTCGCCGTTGAACACGACAACGGATTCGGTCAACGAATCTCCCGCGTAGCGTACCGCGCCGCCCGTGCCGAGCGGCATCGGCTCGACGACGTAGCGAATCCGCACGCCGAGGCCTTCGCCTTCGCCGAACATCTCCTCGATCCGGCGGGGCTGATAGTTCAGGCTGAGGATCACTTCATCGATTTCCGGAACCTGCTTGAGGAGATCGATCTGGTAATAGAGGAACGCACGGCTGAGGATGGGGACGATCGGCTTGGGCGTGTGAACCGTCAAGGGCCTCAGCCGCGTGCCCTTGCCACCGGCAAGGAGAATGGCCTTCATGTCAATCCGCCATTTTATTCGCTTTTGATAGAATCTGCGCGCGGTGAACCTCCCGAATGCGCTGACGATCGGCCGCATCTTCCTCATCCCGCTGCTCGTCGTCGTGCTGCTGACGAAATTCGAGGGACGCCTGATTCTGGGCGTGCGCAAGGAACTCGTCGGCGCCGGCATCTTCGGCCTCGCGTCACTGACCGACTTCCTCGACGGCTATCTCGCCAGACGCCGCAAGCAGATCACGACGGTGGGGCAGCTGATGGATCCGCTCGCGGACAAGCTGCTCATCACCGCGGCGCTGTTTTCGCTCGTCGCAATGGAACTGGTGCCGGCGTGGATCGCCGTCCTGATCGTGGGGCGCGAATTCGCCGTGACCGTCCTGCGCAGTCTGGCCCAGACGCGCGGCGTCATCATCGCGGCGTCACCGCTCGGAAAGATCAAGATGGTTGCGGAGGTGGTGGCGATTCTGGCGCTGATTCTCGCCAGCGATCAAGGGCGCAATCCGTTGTTCGTCCTGGGCACGCTCGCGCTCTGGCTCGCGATGATCACCGCCCTGGTGTCCGGATTCGACTACTACCGGAAGTTCAACCACGTGGTCAAGATGTGAACCCGCGCGTCGTCCACCGACGAGCACCGCGCCTGCGGGTCGGAGCCGAACGGATTCCTACTTCTTGGCCGCGAGCGACGTCTTCAGCTCGTCGATCCGTTTCTTCGACGGCTCCAGGAACTCGCTCTGCTCGAATTCCTTGACCAGCCGTTCGAACAGCGGGAGCGCCTCCGCTTCCTTCTTCACCTCGACGTACGATTCGGCGAGGTAGTAATAGACCGCGTCGCGGCGGGTGTACTCCGGGTCGCGGTCCAGCAGCGGCTTGAGCCGATCGATGGCACCCGGATACCACTTGGCGCGGTAGTAGAAGAGGCCCACACGGAAGTCGGAATCGTCCAGGCGGTCCTTCGCCTCGCGCAGCCGCTGGCGTCCTTCCTCAGCGAGCGCCGACCGGGGGTAGCGATCGACGAACGTCTGGAGCGCGGCAATGGCTTCTCTCGTTTCCGACTGGTCGCGCTCGGGCTTGCGCATCTGATAGTAGTGCGCCATCGCGAGCTTGAACTGCGCGTAGTCTGCGCGCGGGTTCGTCGGATAGAAGCTGAGGAACTCGCGATATTCGTTGACGGCCAGCACGAAATTTTCCGCGGTGCTCTCGCCAAGGTAGCTGTCCCCGAGGCCCAGCTTCGCGTCGGCTCGATAAGGACTCTGCGGGTACGTGTCCACGAGCTGCCGGAAGTACTCGCGCGCAACGACCCAGTGCTTCTTGTTGAGCGCGTCCGTGCCGCGGTCGAAGAGGAACTTGTCCGGATCCGGCGTGCCAGTCGGCGGCTTTCGCGCTCCACCCGTCGCGCACGCGCCGACCACCAGTGCGAGGGCGATGACGGCGAGTGCGCGCATCCGTACGGGCCGTGGCGTCATACGAGCGCCGGGGTCGAAGACAACCATTGATATTCCGCCTTGATGCCTTCCTCGAGCGAAACCGAGGGTGCAAATCCCAGGTCGTGTCGCGCGAGCGATGTATCCGCATAGGTGTCCCGCATGTCACCCTTCTGCGTCGCTTCGCGCGTGACGCGCAGCGGACGGCCGGCGATGCGCCCGATGAGGGCGATCACCTCGTTCATCGACACGCGGGAGCCGCCGCCGATGTTGTACGAGCGCCCGGGCACCCCGCGGGTTGCCGCGGCAACCGTCGCCGCGACCGCGTCGGCGACGAACGTGAAATCGCGCGTCTGCTCGCCGTCGCCGTAGAGCGACAGCTCCTCGTCGCGCAGCGCCGCCCTGATAAAGCGATGAAACGCCATGTCGGGCCGCTGTCGCGGTCCGTACACGGTGAAGTACCGCATGGCCACGGTCGGCACGCGGTGATTGACGAAATACAGATAGCCGAGCTGCTCGGCGGAGAGCTTGGTGACGCCGTATGGCGAGACCGGACGCGGCATCGCATCCTCGCGCATCGGGATCGACGCGTTGTCGCCATAGACCGAGGAGCTCGAGGCGTGGACGAACCGCTCGATCGGCCGTCCCACGCAGGCTTCGAGCAGGATCTGCGTCGCCTCGATGTTGTTTTCGGTGTACGCGCGGAAGTCGCGACCCCAGCTCTTTCGAACGCCCGCCTGCGCGGCGAGATGAAAGATATGCGACACGCCGTCGAGCAGCCGCCCGGGATCGGCATCCTGAATGCGATCCTCGACGAAACTGAATCCCGTCCGGCCGCTGTTCGCGGCGAGATTCGATTCCTTGATCGATCGGGGGTAATAGTCCGTGAAGCAGTCGATACCGACGACCGTCGCCCCCTGGTCGAGGAGCACTCCCGTCAAATGCGAGCCGATGAAGCCGGCGCAGCCGGTCACTAACGCTCTCACGCGAACACCTCGATGATTCGTTTCGGCAGGCGGCAGGGACGGCCCCGTGGATCGAGCGCCGCGTGTACGGTGTGGCCTGCTGCGGCAACGCTGCCATCGTCGAGGCGGACGACGTCGTAGTCGAACTGCATCCTGATCGGAGAGAGCATGCGGCCTGCCGTCCTCACTTCGATTTCATCGTCGTACTTCGCCGGCCGCTTGTACTCGCAGCGCGCATCGATGACCGGCAACGACACGCCTGCGTGTTCCATCTCCCGGTACGACCACCCCAGTTCGCGGAGCAGATCCGTCCGCCCCACCTCGAACCAGACGAAGTAATTCGCGTAGTAAACGACGCCCATCTTATCGGTTTCGGCGTACCGCACCCGAAGCCGAGTGACCGAGGTGGGCATCAGGAGGCGGACTCCAGCACGGCCGCGCGCAGCGCGCGCGTAGCCGCCGTCGGGTCCGGCGTGTTGAAGATGGAGTTTCCCGCGACCAGAATGTCGGCGCCGGCCGCCACGATCCGCGGCGCCGTATGGATGTCAATTCCGCCATCGACCTCGATTGGCGCCGTGCTGCCTTCCCGGCGGAGCAGTTCGCGCACCTGACGTACTTTGGACTCCGACCGGGGGATGAAAGTCTGACCTCCGAACCCGGGATTCACGGTCATGACCAGCACGTAATCTACATCGCACGCGATATCTTCGAGGGCGACGACCGGGGTCGCGGGGTTCAACGCCACGCCGGCCCGCACGCCGAAGCTCTTGATGAAATTCACGGTGCGGTTGAGGTGCACGACCGCTTCGGCGTGAACCGTCAGGCTCGCGGCGCCTGCCTCGACGAACGCCTCGACGAACAGGTCCGGAGACTCGATCATCAAATGCACGTCGAGCGGCACATGGGCACGCTTGCGAATGGCCTTGACGATGGGCGGCCCGAGCGTGATGTTCGGCACGAAGTGGCCGTCCATGACGTCCACGTGGATCAGGTCCGCGCCGCCCGCCTCCACGCGCGCGATGGCGTCCCCCAGCGCCGCAAAGTCTGCCGACAGCAGCGAGGGTGCAATCTGGAGATGCCCGGCCGGTTTCATCAGCGGCTCACCTCGAGCGAGATGGCCTCTCCGGGACTGACCTGGAATCCGCCCTGTGGACTCTGTCGCAGTACGATCCCGGCGGGCACGCCAGGATAGGGATGGTCGCCGACCACGGAAACGCGGAAGCCGCTGGCCCGCAGCACGTCGGCGGCGCGATCGCCGTTGACGCCAATCAGATCCGGCATGACATACGTCGTGCTGCGTTCGCCGCGGTTGACGAGCAGTGCCACCTGATCGGCGTTCGTCTTCTGCGGCGGATTCTGCGCGATGACGGCGCCCACCGGATAGTCGGCCGAACGGATTTCTGATTCGGGCAGAAGCGTCAGTCCGTCCTGCTGCGCGCGGAGCTGTGCCGTGCGCTCTGATTCCCCCACGAGAAGAGGCACCTGTTTGACCCGCGGCCCCGCGCTGACCCACACCTTGACGCTGCGCTGACGACGCGTGCGCGTGCCGGCGCTCGGGTCCTGGCTGATGACGCGCCCTGCCGGCACCGTCGGATCGGGACGACGCGCGTCCTCGACTTTCAGGTTCAAACCGCTGTTGAGGAGCACCGCGCTCGCATCGTTCACGGTCTTCCCGCTGAGGGAGGGCACGATCACGTCGCGCGAACGCAGCGCGACCCGCATCGACGCGGCAGCGAACACGAGATAGGTCACGAGCAGGCCGCCGGCGATGAGCAGACGCCTGCCCGCTCCCCAGAGGCGCGGCGATAGGGCCATGAATTCAACAGTTTACCCGAATCAGACGGCACGCGTAGAAGGCCTCCAGGCCGTCGCGGAAGGGAAGCGTTCGCAACGGCTCGCCGTCGGCGTAGAACGCTGAGGTCACAGACAGGAATTGCTCGATCGCCTCCTCGTTCTCCTCCGGCTCGCTCGAGCACGTCGAATAGATCACGCGCCCGCCGGGGCGGACGACGGCTGCGGCCGAGGAGAGCATCCGAAGCTGCCGCTCGACGAGTTCCCGCAGATCGGCGGGTGACCGGCGCCATTTGATGTCTGGATCACGGCGGACCGTTCCCAGCCCGGAGCACGGCGCATCGATCAGCACCAGATCGAACACCGGACCGAAGGGAAGCGGGCGTGACGCGTCGAGCCTCGCGACGCGGATGACGCGCGCGCCCGATTCACGCACGGTGCGCAACAGCAGACTGACGCGGCGTTCCCGAACATCGCACGCGACGACGATCCCTTCGTCCCGCATCGACGACGCCATCGCCGTCGTCTTGCCCCCAGGAGCGGCACAGGCGTCGAGCACGCGCTCGCCCGGCCGGGCATCGGCGAACTGCGCGACGAGCTGCGAGGCTTCGTCCTGCACCACGAACGCGCCGGTGTGCGCCAGCGGAGTGGCAAGCGGATTTCCGCTCCGCACGATCAATCCGTCGCGCGCGTGTGTGCACGGGTCGGTCTCGACACCACAGCGGGCAAGCTCGGACGCGAGCGCCTCCCGCGTCGTCTTCAAGGTGTTCGCTCGGATCGTCAGCGGCGCAGCCGAGTTGTTGAAGGTCGCCCAGGCTTCGGTTTCGCCGCGCCCCCAGCGCGCCAGCCAGCGCTCGATCAGCCACCGGGGATGGGAGCGCGTCGTCGAGAGGTACGCGATCCAGGCGTCGTCAGTCCCGTCGTCGTGCGGACGAGGAGGCAGCGGCAGCTTGTGCCGTTCCCGCGAGGCGCGGCGGAGCAGCGCGTTCACAAACGGCGCCGCGCTCTTCCTGGAAACCTTTCTCGTCATCTCCACCGCGTCGTCGACAATCGCAGCCGCGGGCACGCGATCGAGGTGGAGCAGTTGAAAGAGGCTGAGGCGAAGGATCGTGAGGACCTCGAGATCGAGGCGCGCGACCGGGCGCTTCGCAAAAACTGCGATCACGTGGTCGAACGCGGCACGCCATCGCAGCGTACCGGCCGCGATCTCGCCAGCGAGTGCGCGGTCCCGCTCGTCTGGCAGATTTCTCCGCGCGCGCTCGAGCGCAGAGCCGAGGTGCATTGGCGTGCGCTCGAGTTCCAGGAGCACTGCATACGCCGCGAGGCGTGCGGGCGCGATCACGTCCCGAACCGGTCGCCCGCTGTCAGGCGTCTGCCTGCCAGGAACTCGCGTGCGGTCATCGTGCGGCGCCCTTCGGGCTGGATCTCGAGGATTCTGAGCGCCGTACCCTCGCCACAGGCGACCACCAGGTGGTCCCCCCCCGCGCGCACGACGTCTCCGGGGTCAGACCCCGGTCGCTCAGTTACACACTCCCGCTGAATGGGGTCAGACCCCGGTCGCTCGATTACACACTCGGTGCGGCGGATGACGTGGCGGGCGCCCGCCAGGTGGGTGGACGCGAGCGGCCACGGCTGCAGCCCACGGACCTTGTTGTGGATGACGCCCGCGCGCTCCGTCCAGACGATCTCGCTCTCTTCCTTCGTTACCTTCGGCGCGAAGGTCGCCTGCGACGCGTCCTGCGGCGTTTCGATCGCGCGGCCAGCCGCAAGATCGTCGACCACCGGGATCAGCGCCTCGGCGCCGACGATCGCAAGCCGCGCCTCGACGTCGCCACTGGTTTCGTCCGGCCCGATCGGCATGCCGGCAATCGCGAACGTCGGGCCCGCATCCAGTTCGGTCACCACTCGCATGATGGAGACGCCGGTCTCTCGCTCGCCGGCCAGAACCGCGCGCTGAATGGGCGCCGCACCGCGATATTTCGGCAGCCGCGATGCGTGCACGTTGATCATCCCGAGCCGCGGGATCGCGAGCAGCGCATCCGGCAGAATCCGGCCGAACGCGGCCACGACGCCAAGATCGGGCTCGTACGCGCGGACTTCGCCAAGAAATCCTTCGTCCCGGATCTTCAAAGGCTGGAGGACCGGAATCGCGTGTGCCAGCGCCACCTGTCGCGTCGGCGTCGCCTGCAGTTGCTGCCCCCGTCCGCGTGGGCGGTCCGGCTGTGACACAAGTGCGACGACCTGATGATGTGAACGGATCAGCGCCTCGAGCGATGGCACGGCGAAAGCCGGCGTTCCGAAATAGACGATCCGCAGCGGCTGATTTCCTACCACTTGCCGGTCTTTCGCAGCTTGTTGATTCGTCGGACGATGAGATCGCGTTTAATCCCGCGGAGCAGATCGATGAAGACGACGCCGTCGAGGTGGTCGATCTCGTGCTGGAACGCGCGGGCGAGCAGGCCCGTGCCCTCTTTCGTGAACGGCTCCCCGTGACGATCCAGCGCCTTCACCACGACTCGAGCAGGGCGGACGACCGTGGCGTTGAAGCCGGGAGCGCTGAGGCAGCCCTCGTCTTCGAACTGCGTGCCATCGCGCTCGACGAACTCGGGATTGATGAGCACGATCAAATCCGCAGCGTTGCGGCCGACCGACAGATCGATCACGCAGACGCGCACGGGTTCGCCCACCTGCGTTGCGGCGAGCCCAATCCCCGGCGCCGCGTACATCGTCTCGATCATGTCATCGATCAGGCGCTGGAGGCGATCATCGAAGACGGTGACCGCGGCGGCCCGCTGATGAAGCAGCCGGTCGCCGTAGCGCAGAATCGGCCGGATCATCGGGACGGTGACGGCGCAAACCGGCGGCGGAGCTGTTCGTCGGTGGCCTGCATCGCGCGGGTGAGCGCCGGAACGGAGTCGCCGCCGAATCGCTCGAGCAGGGCGTCCGCGAGCACCAGCGCGAGCATCGCTTCGCCGACGACGGCAGCGGCAGGGACCGCGCAGACGTCGCTTCGCTCGATCGCCGCTGCCGCCGGTTCCATGGTGGTGACATCCACCGACCGCAGCGGTTTCATCAAAGTGGAGATCGGCTTCATGAAGGCCGAGACACGCACGTCTTCACCGTTGGTGACGCCGCCCTCGAGCCCGCCGGCGTTGTTGGTCGGCCGCGCGATACCCGTCGCGCGGCTGTCGTCGCCGGCCGGTACCATTTCGTCGTGCACTGCGGATCCGGGCCGCTCCGCCACGAGCGGTCCCGCGCCGATGCCGACCGCCTTGATTGCAGGAATCGACATCATCGCCTGCGCGAGACGGCCGTCGAGTTTGCGGTCCCACTGCACGTAGCTGCCGAGCCCGACGGGAACCCCC
This sequence comes from Vicinamibacterales bacterium, assembly GCA_035495555.1. Taxonomy (GTDB): domain Bacteria; phylum Acidobacteriota; class Vicinamibacteria; order Vicinamibacterales; family 2-12-FULL-66-21; genus DATJFQ01. The sequence goes on along the minus strand of DATJFQ010000022.1, from coordinate 101,274 downwards.
GTCGCGATCACCTCGAACGCGCCGCCCAGGGTATCGCCAGCTTCGCGCGCCCGATCGATTTCTGCAATCATCGATGATTCGAGCGACGCGTCGGCGCACCGGATGGGCCCTTCCGGATCCAGCGCCGCCGCTTGAGCGAACGTCACCGCGAGCGGATCGCCGAAGCCGACGGAGCCGATCCGGAAGACGTGACTTGCGATGCGGATTGACGCGGCGGCGAGGAGCTGACGTGCCAGCGCACCCGCCGCCACCCGCGCCGCGGTCTCGCGCGCGCTGGCACGTTCGAGCACGTCGCGAAGATCGTCGCGTTCGTACTTCGCTCCGCCAGCCAGATCGGCGTGGCCTGGACGCGGCCGGGTCACGGGTGTACGCCGTGCGCCGCCCGCACCCGGGGGCGCCTCGACCGTCTGACGCATCGTGTATTGCCAGTTGGGCCAGTCGCGGTTCTCGATCAGCATCGCGATCGGGCCGCCAAGCGTCTGGCCGGCACGTACGCCGCTGAGAATCTCGGCGCGATCCGACTCGATCGCCATCCGCCGGCCGCGCCCGTAGCCCCCCTGGCGCCGTCGCAGCTCGCGCGTGATCGCGTCGAAATCGATCGACAGGCCTGCGGGAAGTCCTTCGACGATCACCACGAGCGCGCGGCCGTGCGATTCCCCCGCGGTGAGAAAACGCAGCATCGACGCGAAATTGTATACGAAGTTTCTGCGCGCTTTTGGAGCGGCGCCATTCCGATCCTTCGTGAATCCGATGGTTTTCATCCGGGCGACCGTCTTGCAATGTGCAGCCGCATTCCCCATGCGCGTGTTTGGCGATCGATTTCTGCTGGACGATGGCGAGGCGGTGGATCTCGCGACCGGTGAACTCGTGCGGCTGACGATCGAACGGTATCCCGCTGCGCGTACGATCGCCGAGCGCACGCACTTCTGCGACGTCGCCGCAACGCTTCGTCATCCGCTGCTCGTGCCGCTCCTCGATTACGGGACGACGGAGGACACGTGGTTTGAGGCGCACGCGCTCCGGCCGCCGTTGAAGACCGGAGCAATGGGGTCGCGTCGGTTGGCGCTGCATCTCGTGCGGTTCCTTCGCGCTCACGGTCTCGAGATTTCCGCCTCGATGTGCGCACGGCACGTGCGCCCCGCGATCGAGAAAGGCTCGACGGCGTCGCCGACCCCGATCGGATGGCGCCTGGCGTGGCGCGCCGCCGTCGATGCCGTCCGCGTGACGATGGAGAGCGGCGGACCGCCCGGCGTGACGTGCGTCACGCTTTCGGGCGCGGTTGGCTGCGGCCTGCGCACCGCGCGCGTGCTCCTGGCGCGAGCCGCGCGGCTGTGCGGATTCGTGGTGGTCGACAGCCGGTTTCCCTTCGTGCTCCCGCACCTGCGCGAGCGTCACTGTTGCGTGTTCGACTGGCTGCCGGGCGGCCACGTCCTCCCCACGCTGCTCGCACATGCCGCGACGGCTGGCACAGCCCGCCATCTGTGGCTGCGGTTCTCCCGCGAACCTGTGCGCGGAACCTGCGCGATCCCGCTCGACCCGCTTTCTCCAGTGGAGATGACGACCATGCTGTATCGAGATCCCGAACACGGTCCGGAAGAATCCGACGTCCGCGCCGCGATCCGGCAGTCGCAAGGCCTGCCCGGGTCATTCATTCAAAGGCTCGCAACGGAACACCCGGCTCCGACGGTGCTGATGGTGCACGAGGCGTCCCCGCGGTACGCGGTTTCCGCATCGTCCTTGCGCCCGGATGTCGATCCGCACAGCGACCGGCGCGCGGATGCAGGTGTGCGCCGGCTGATGAGAGTGCTGCGCGCCGCGGAGCACGTCGCGGGTCGTGGGCGGCACAGCCGTGCGTTACGTCTGCTGCGACGCTGCGTCGACGCGCTCGTCGCACGCGGCGCGACAGCGCGGGCCGCCGAGGGATCGATCGTCCTTGGCGATCTGTTGCTCCGGCGAGGCGAGCCGGACGCGGCGTTGCGCGCGTACGAGCGTGCCCGCGATTTGCAGGCGGCTGACTTCGAGCCTCGGCTGCTGCTGTCGATTGGCCGGGCGCACGCGCTGAACGGGTCGAAGGCCGACGCGGAGGCGGCGTTTCGCGCCGTGCTCGGTCACGAAGACGACGCCCTGCGACGGGAAGGCGCCGCGCGGCTCGCCGACGTGCTGGTGCGGGCCGAAAGCGACGACCGCGCGGAAGAACTGCTGCGCGAACATGGCGCGGAGCGAACGCCGCTCGGCGCCCTCGTCCTGGCGCGAATCCATCTGCGTGCCGGGAACCTCGGAAGCGCCGCAGCCTGCGCACGCGACGCGCTCACACCGGGTCTCGCGCCAGATGTGGCGTGCGAGGCGCACCTCGTCCTCGCGCGCATCCAGCTCGCGATGGGGGAGCGCAGTGGGGCGACCGAGGAAGCCAGGCAAGGGATGAGGGCGGCGAGGACGGCGCGGGATCGCGCGCTGCAGTGGCTCGCGTGGGCCGTCCGCGTCGCCGCCGACCCCGTGTCTCCGCGGAACACGGCACGCCGGCAGCGGCTGGTGGCGACCGCGTCGAGCCTGCCTGCGGCATGTGCCGGCGATCTGCGCGCCATACTCGCGTCTGCGGACCACGGCCGGCCCGTCGCCAGGATTGAGGCAGACGTGCTCGAGACATTGCTCGGGTTAACCGAAGCGGCGCCAGACGACGAAAGCGCGGTGCTGGCCGTCGTCTGTGACGTGCACGAACGGCTGGGGGCGACGTCGACCGCTGCGTGGACTGCAGAAGAAGCCCGCCAGGTGGCTGCACACGGACGCGCGTGGCCCGGCGCCGCGCTCGTGCGGCTCGTCGTCAATTCGGGGGCGTGCGCGTTTACGCCGGGTGTCATCACGGAAGCCGCCGAGCCGGTGCGGGCCGGCGGACGGACCATCGGCTGCATAGGCGCGAGGTGGACGGCTGGGAAGGCGCCGGCCGAAGCGCGTGCGCGTGCCGTGCTGCGCGTGGCCGCTGCCGCCGTCGCGCCGGCGATCGCGGCGCTGAATGCACCCCGGCCAACCGTCGTTCTCCGCACGGATTCACCTGACGCGCTTCTTGGCGCCGGGCCGGCAGCGGAGCGGCTGCGGGCACTGATTGCCCGCGCAGCGGGCGCTCCGTTTCCGGTGCTGATTGAAGGCGAGAGCGGCAGCGGCAAGGAACTGGTCGCGCGAGCCATCCATGCCCGCAGCGGGCGCCGCGGCCGGCGCTTCTGCGCGCTGAACTGCGCGGCCATTACCGATGATCTGCTCGAGGCGGAGCTGTTCGGCCACGCGCGCGGCGCGTTCACGGGCGCGGCGTCCGAACGCGCCGGGCTGTTCGAGGATGCGGATCAGGGCACGTTGTTCCTCGACGAAGCCGCCGAATTGTCGGCGCGCGCCCAGGCCAAGCTGCTGCGGGTGCTGCAGGAAGGCGAGGTGCGGCGGGTTGGCGAAAACCTGCCGCGACGCGTCGACGTCCGGATCGTGGCCGCCACCAACCGTCCGCTCGAACGAGAGGTCGAAGGCGGCCGATTCCGGCAGGACCTCCGCTTCCGCCTCGACGTGATCCGCATCGTCGTCCCTCCGCTCAGGGAGCGCGCCGACGAGATCCCGGCGCTGGCGGAGCGCATCTGGCGTGATGCCGCGGCGCGTGTCGGCACTCGGGCGACGCTCGCGCCGGATCTCGTGCACGGGCTCGCCAGGTATTCGTGGCCGGGAAACGTACGCGAACTGCAGAACGTGCTCGCGGCGCTTGCCGTGCACGCCCCGCCGCGCGGCCGTGTGCCCTCGTCTCTTCTGCCGCCACGGATTGCCGAGACCGCCGGACGGTCGCCGGTCGGGTTCGATGAAGCACGCGTGGAATTCGAGCGCCGGTTCGTTCAGGCCGCTCTTGCGCGGGCGGCGGGACGCAAGGGGATCGCGGCCGCGCAGCTCGGGGTCAGCCGTCAGGGACTGGACAAGATGCTGAAGCGGCTTGGGATTGGGTGAATGAAGAAAACTCCCAATCCCAATTCCCAATTCCCAATTTCCAAGAAGTTGGGGTTCATTTTGTTCGTTCGATCCGTTGCTTCAGAGCGATGGCAGCCGGATAGTGCGGATCGCGCTCCAGCGCGCGCTGCAGGGTCCGGTGGGCGGCGTCGGCCGCACCGGCGCGCCACTGTGTTGCGGCCGCATCGACGAGGTACGCGGCGTCGTTGGCTGCGTCCGCGGCGGCGAGGAAGTACTTCACCGCGGCCGTCGTGTCTTTCAGCCGGAGCGAGAGATTGGCGAGCCGCGCATCCTCGGCCGCCACATGCCGGGCGTCATCTTCCAGCGAGATCGCCTGGTAATCGAGGAGGGCGTCCCGCGCGACGTTGTAGTCACCCGACTGTTCGGCGGCCTCGGCCAGCGCAAGGTAGGCGGCCGGATCCACCGGCAGGCGACGCGTGGCGTCCTCGAGCATGCGTTCGGCCGACTGCGGATCCTGCGCGAGCAGCAACGCACGGCCGAAGAGCGTCATCGCATCGCTGTTGTCGCCCGCCATCGCGCCCTCGAGCGCGCCCATGGCCTTACTGAGCGCGACGTGGTCCTTCCGATCCTGGGCGGCCTGCAGCCAGACGCGGCCGAGCGCGAGATAGGTGGCCTGCTGATCGGGATAGCGCTCGCACGCGCGCGCGAGCGTCAGGACGGCCCGGTCCGTCTGCCCGGCCCCGGCATACGCCAATCCGAGCGCGATCGCGCGAGCGGGGCCGGGATCCAGGGCGGCGAGCGCCTCGAGCTGATCGAGACGCTTCTCCGTCTTTCCCTGCGCGCCGTAGAGATCCGCGAGCTCCTCGCGTGCGCGGAAGAGCGTCGGCTGTATCGTCAGGGCCCGCTCGAACGCGACCCGCGCGGGTTCCGTCTGTTGCAGCGCGCGCTGGCACAGGCCGAGCAGGTACGCCGCTTCCGCGAGACGATCGTCCATTGCGAGCGCCTTGCGAAGGGGTTCGATGGCGGCGGCCGGCCGGCCCGCGTTGTACTCGGCATAGGCGAGCTTGTACAGCACGCGCGGCGCGCGATCGTCGATCCGAACGTAGGCGCGGTAACGATCGGCGGCTGCCGCGAACCGCTGCTGCGCGACGGCGACGTCCCCGAGTTCCTCCTGCGGCCGCGTCGCGGTTGGATCGAGGGCGGCGGCTTCCAGGAGATCCCGTTCGGCCGCGTCCAGCTCGTTCCGGCGGCGATAGGCCTCCCCCCGCCGCAGGTGCCCGAGCATCGCCTCCGGTTTCAGCACGATCGCGCCGCTGAACGCCTCTACCGCGGCAGACAGATTTCCGGACGCCAGGTCGGCCTCTCCCTGCGCCACCCAGCGCGCATAGGTCCGCTCGCGCCGGCTGACCATGTACCCGTACACCCCGCCCGCCGTCAGCAGGAGCAGGGTGATGCCGGCGATCAGGCGTTTCACGGCGTGGATCGTAACAGGAACCTGCGAAGGCGCCGGAACTTTCCCCCGAAACCGGGATCTAACGTTTCAGGCGGAGTACAATGGCGGAAGAGCTGTCGGTGAAACAGGTCCGAGCCATTACATGGTCGGATGTCGGCGGCAAGGAAGCCGCCCTCATCCAGCGCTGTGCTGCGCGCGACGAGGACGCGTGCGCCCAGCTCGTGAGCGAGCACCAGCGCATGGTGTATCAGCTCTCCCTGAACCTCCTCAACGACCACAACGAAGCGCTCGACCTCTCCCAAGAGGTCTTTCTCCGGGTGTTCCGGACCATTCACACGTTCCGCGGGCACTCCAGCCTCCGGACCTGGATCTACCGGATCGTCGTCAATCAGGCGCGGAACAGGCAGAGGTGGTGGCGGCGGCGGCACCGGGCGCAGCAGGTGTCGCTCGATCAGCACATTCAGGACCACGGCGACGTGCCCGAGCCCGCGCAAGGTGCATCGCCGGACCGGCTGCTCGGTCAAAAGCTCCTGGCGGAGCGGATTCGGACGGCCCTCGATCGGCTGCCGTTCGACCAGAAAACGGCGCTGGTCCTCCGGGAACTCGACGGCCTCAGTTATGAAGAAATCGGCTACTCGCTCGGGATTGCGGTTGGCACGGTGAAATCCCGCCTGGCCCGCGCCCGTGAGAGCCTTCGCGGACAGTTGAGGGACGCATGACCGTACTGACCTGCGCGGCGGTGCGGAAACACCTCGCCGCGTTTTACGACGACGAACTGCCGATCCAGCAGCGGATTTCGGTGCAGAACCATCTTGGGGGCTGCCCGCGCTGCGCGACGGCTCTCCAGGAGTTCTTCGATCTGGGAAGCGCCATGCGGATAGGCGCAGCCCCGGGGCCGGCCGACGACTGGACGGGGCTTCGTCCCGGCGTCATCAGCCGCATGCGCGCCGAAGCGTACGAATCGCTCACGGCGCGTGTCGCCCGCATGTTCGATGACATGCACCTCGTGTGGATCGGTCTGGCGGCGACCGCCGGCACGATTCTCTGCGGGGTGATCGTGTTCGGCATGCTGCATTTCGCCTCGCCGGAACGCGACGATTCGCTGGCCGCGATGATCGCGGCAGTGGCCGCGCCGTCCGGATCGGACCTGAATCCGGCGAGCCTCGACGGATGGATTCAGGCGCCCACCGTGCCGGAAGACGGGATCGTCAGCGCGGCCCTGGAGCGGTCCGGCTCGGAAGGCGACTTGAGCGTGGCGCTCGCGGCGATCGTGACCCGTGAAGGACGGATCTCAGGCCTGCAGGTGCTCGCGAACGACCGCGACCGTCGTCATCAGGCGCTGCTGCGCGGGCTGACCGGCGCGCAACTCGAACCTGCCCGCGACGGCGGCGATCCCGTCGCGGTCAACATGGTCTGGCTCGTCGAGCACATGACCGTGACCGGAAAAGGGAAGCGCGGCTGAACCAGTAGCCAGTAGCCAGTAGCCAGTAGCCAGTAGCCAGTAGCCAGTTCCCAGTTGCCAGTCTCCAGCTGTACCTGCGAACTAGCTATCGGGAGCTGGCTACTGGGAACCGCCTACTGGGAACTGGAAACTGGCCACTGGGAACTGGCTACTCGGAACTGCCTACTGGCCACCGGGAACTGGCCACTGGCTATCGGTCAGTCGCTATGGCCGCTTCACCTCCGCTACGGCCGTAGAGACGTTATTCATCGCGTCCGACGCCCGGATGATCACGCTGCGGACGGCCTCGCTGCCGTCTATCGTGACCTGGTATTTCTCCTCCCGTGAGTCGGCAATCCCGTCGACCGGATACGCCACCTGCCAGCGGCTCGCATCCAACGAATACTCGACCCGCTGGACGGCGGTCTGGTCGTCCCGCACCACGAACGTGATAACAGCCTTGCTCCCGTTGCGCACCGCGGAGAGGACCTCGATATGAGGCGCTGTGTTGTCGACGTCGAAGCTCGTGCTCTCGAGCTCACCCGTCAGCGCGGTCGCCGGTGAGTTGGACGGCGCATCGGACGCCGTCACCTTGATGTAGTACGTGCCGTCGGGCACCGACGTGGTGTCCCAGACGAAGATTGGATCCCACAAGCCGCGCTTCAGCGGTCGCCACGCGGTTTCCCCCTCGCGGCGATAGTACACGTCGTACTGCAGCCGATCGTCGTTGTCGTCGTCCGCCTTCCAGACGAATGTCTGCAGCCCCTTCTGATAGACCTTCCGTCCGAGTGCCGGGGACGGCAGCGTCGGAACGGCGCTCGAGGATTGCGAGGCCTGCTGCGCCTGCACGCGGCCGTCGGAGGTGTTGTCGTCGAATCCGGCAATCTCCAGTTCGCCGGTCGAGAAGGGCCGTTGAAAGACCGTGCCCGGCGGATGCACCGTGATACTTGAAACGGCGGGCGGCAGATTGCGCGGCAGGTACGCCGTCGTCACGGAGGTGAGCACGGGTCCGGCGCCCCCGCTCGGGGTTGCCGAGAGTACCGCGCGCCACTGCAGGTATCGCGCATTCGGGCTCGTAATGGATTCGCCGCCGGCCCTCGTATACGCCTGCGACCACGCACTCCAGGTATCGTCCGGCGTCGCGGTATTTCCCGAGCGCGTGAAGAGCTGCACGTCCGCCGGATTCCCCGATGCGCGCCAGCGGATCGCGCCCCACGTCGCAACCGTGCCCGCGTCGCGGACGTCTGAGTCGTACTTGCCCGTCGGGGCGCGGGTGCTCGCGACCGCGAACAACCGACCGGGATTGCTGGTCGCGGCGACGACGCGGCCGGAGCCGTCGCGGACGAGCGACGTGATCTGCCGCGCGCCGGCGCGCCCAATCAACGTGGCACGCGCGGGCTCGCCTGCGATGCGGAACAGCTTGCCTTCCTTCCCCGTGCCGACGAGCAGCGATCCGTCGTTCTCGATCAGGAGATCGAACGGCCAGTCGTCCGTCGGTTCCCAGACGGTGTCCCACAGGCCGTCGGTACGGATGCGATAAATCGCCCCCTTCGCGTTGTGCGCTCGCGACTCGCGCGTCGTCGGTCCGGCTCCGGTGGACGCCCCGGCGTCGACGACGGTGATCGACGTTACTTCCGCCGTCACGTTCGGAACGGACGCACTCGCCGTGGACGGCTCGGACGGCGCCGAGGACACCGGAACCGACGGCCGGTCTTCGCCGCCCGGCGTTCCGCTGAACGCGGCCGCGTAGATCCTCCCGTCGTCCGCCACGCGCACCGCGTGGATCTCTTTGAACGGCGAATCGAGCAGCACGAAAGCCTTGCCCGTTTTATCGATGCGGAAGATCCGGCCGGGCGATTCGGTGCCGGCGATGACGTTGCCCTCGTGGTCGATGGCGAGCGACACGACGTTTGTCGAGTTCGTCTTGTAGAACACCGAGCCTTTGCCGTCTGCGCCGATGCGATAGATGACGCCCTTCTCGCCAGTGCCCGCGTAGACGGTGCCGTCGGACGCGACCGCGAGAGCCCAGATGTATTTATCGTCGGGGTCGAAAAACGTCGTCGACTTGCCATCGGCCGCGACGCGATAGATCTTTCCGTCAGGAGACGTTCCGACATACATGCCGCCGTCTGGCGCGGGCGCGAGCGCGTGCACTTCGATCTCCGTCGCGTCGAAAATGGTCGTCGCTTTGCCGTCCTTCGCCACGCGGAGGACCTGCCCCTCGTTGCCGGTCCCGGCCCACAGGGCGCCATCGCTCGCGGCGACAACGGACCAGATGAATGGCGCGGACGTATCGGCGAGGCGCCTGGTCTCCGGCCCCAGTGACACGCGGCCGTCGGCATCAATCGAGAGGTTCTCGACGTCGCCTTTGAGAAAGTCGCTTTGCGTCGACACGGTCCAGAACGTCGGCGCCGCGGCGCCAAGCGTGACGGTCAGGGCGATGCCAGCGAGCGGCCACACGAGGGCCCGCCCGAAACGGAAAAGACGTGGTGGCATGTGGCTCGTGCGTCCGATCAACGAACGTCGATGGTGAGCGCGCGCGTCCCCGACACGGCTGACGTCATCGGCAGTTCCCATTCGCCGATCGCGGCGCTCCGGATCGGGGTGAAGTCGCCGCTGCTGCGGTCACCGTCGAGGACGGCCAGCACCGACGGGGGAAGCGAGGTCATCGCCTCGCCGTTGATGACGGCGCCCGGGCTTCCCGTCAGCAGCCGCACGTAGATGCGGTTGTTGCGATGGGTTTCGTTCAGCACGCGGATCATCTGCGCGACGCTCTGCGGCTCGAGCTCGCGGCGAAGCTCGTGCGCCTCGAGCTGATTGAGCTGCTTGCCGTCGGTCACGAGCACGGTGAGCTGCCCGCTCGCGTTCGACGGGATGTCGATCGGGATCGTCGAAATCGTTTCGGCCCCGCGATAGTTGCGCGTGAGCACCTTGAGCGGGACAGTCTGGCCCGCGCGCGGACGCACTTCGTCGATCCACACCCGTTCGATGGTTGCGCTGCGCGACTCTTCGGACGCCGCGATTTTCAGGTCCAGGGATTTCAAGTCGACACGTTCGAGATCGTTCGCGAGCAGCATCGTCAGCGGTCCCGCCACGTACGCCGAGGCGCCGGCGATCGGGCCATCGCCGGTGAAAATGTCGTCGAAGTCGAGGCTCGCGTGATCCGCGAACTGCGCGCTGCCCTTGACGCTGAACGTCGCCGCGCCGAACTGCCGCTCGTAGCTCCCGAGCGTGTTGAACAGCGACACGTAGGCGAGCAGCGGCGTGAACAACTGGTCGTTGACGATGTTGAAGGTGAAGGTGTGTTCAGGGCCGCGGTCCGACGTCAACGACACGTGGATCGGAATCAGCCGGGGCCCTGCGCCGAGCGTTCCCGCGATCGCCGTTGCCCGATCCTGCTGCACAGAGCCGATCACGTCGCCCATCGTCGCGATCTTGAACGAGGACTGCAGGCTCGGGAGCGTCGTGTAAACGCGCGCGCGCGTCATGGGGAATTCCGCCGGCCCGACGTTGAAGAACGGGTGCCCGAATGCGTAGACGCGGGTGCCGTCGACGTGTGTGACGGTTCCGGTGGCGCCCATTTCGCCATCGCCGCTGAGCAGCTGGACGCCTACGGGATCGCCCGGCCGCAGCGGGGCCGGCTTCGTGTCATCCGGGGTTCCCGCCGCGCCGCCCAGCATCGGCGTGAACCCCGCGCCGCCGAACATGGACGTGACGAGATCCGCCGTACGCGCGTCGAAGCCGCTCAGCACGAGCGGAGTGGCGATCGGCCTGAGCATCGCACCGATCTGCGCGCCGGACGCAGCGGGCATCCCGATCGACTGCACGTCGGCGGGCCGGTCGGCGAACGCCGCGACCTGCGCGTACGCGCTTCGGATCGCCGACGCGAGGTTCTGCGGCGTGATCGGCAGCGGAATGCGGGACGCCGCCGGCGCGTTCGCGCGCCGGGTGGATGCCGTCGCCGTGGCATCGATCATTTCACCGATCGGCGTGATGCCCGCGATCGGTTCCTTCGAGAACGATCCGATTGAGTACGAGATGGCGCCCACGAGTCGTCCATCGATGTAGACGGGGCTGCCGCTCATGCCCGCAATGACGCCCGTCGCGGCGAGCGGACCGCCTTCGAGCCTGGCGAGAATCAGGTCCCGCTGCGGCGCCTGCACGTTTTTCAGCACGCCGATGATGTGGACGGTGAAGTCCTGGGGGTCGGCGCCCTGGAACACCGTCCGCCCGACGCCGTCCATTCCGGGACGCACCTCGTCGATCGGCATCAGGGCGGTGGACGCGGGCAGAGAAGTGACAAGTCCGGCCGCGATCGCGGCGGCTGCGAGCAGAACCCGGATTCTCATACGGTGAATTGAAGCTGAGATTTCGGAGTGCTGAGTGACGAATCAGCAAACAGAAATGTCCTTGTGTATCAGCCCTTTATAGCACGTTTTGCGGCGGTGGGCGCGCGCAGACGGAGCTCACGGTCGAATGGGCGCTCGCCGCCGACATTCTGGTCGATTCGGCCGGAGCGACCCGTTGAAAACGGTCGTGAAGCCGCGGTTTCATCCCCGGCTGTCGTGTGATATCGTGAACCTCTCGTGAGCAGCATGCCCGCCGTCAACCGCCGTTCCGTCTGCGCGCCGTATGCGTATTGGTGGTGGTTTACGTCCCACGAGGGGGCAAACGGCTAGCTGCGGCCGCGAGCAACGACACCAACGGCATTCCAAAGCCCCCTCAATCCCAGCGGTTGAGGGGGCTTTTGCGTTTTATGTCCGAGCCCGAACTTTGTGTGACGGTCACCGGCGCCACGACCGAGGCGCTCCGCCGCGCGCGCGAAACCGCTGAAGCGGACGCCGACCTGGTGGAGCTCCGGCTGGACTTCGTGTCGCGCCCCGATGCCGCCGCGGCGCTCGAAGGGCGCCGCAAGCCGGTGATCGTGACGTGCCGTCCTGTCCGCGAAGGCGGCCGGTTCGCCGGCCCGGAATCCGAACGGCTCGGAATTCTGCGCGACGCTTTCGCGCGGGGCGCCGAATACGTCGACGTCGAGTGGGACGCGGATTCGGTGGAACTGATCCGCGCGCGCCGGGGCCGAGGCGTCATCGTCTCGCGTCACTGCTTCGAGAAGTCCTCCGCCGATCCGGGCGAGTTGATACGGGGGTTGCGAACCTCCGGCGCCGAGGTCGCGAAGCTCGCCATGACCGTCGATTCGATCTCGGAGCTCACCCGGCTGACGCAGGCGGCGACGTACGACCCGCCGTCAATCGTCATCGGCATGGGCGACGCGGGCCTTGCCACGCGTGTGCTTGCAGGGCGTTTCCACTCGCGATGGACGTATGCGGGCGACGAGGTCGCGCCGGGACAGCTGTCTGCAGCGCGGCTCCTGCAGGAATTCCGCTTCCGGCGGATTCGCGGCGACGCCGCCGTTTACGGTGTCCTCGGGCGTCCCGTTTCCCGATCGTTGTCGCCCGCCATGCACAACGCCGGTTTTGCCGCGCTCGGTCTCAATGCCGCCTACGTGCCGTTCGACACCGGCGATCTGCAGGGACTTCGCGACGTGGCGTCGTCGCTGAACGTCCGCGGCTTCAGCGTCACCATCCCTTTCAAGCAGACGGTGATGGCGGCGCTCGACGATCTGGCGCCGAGTGCCGCCGCAGCCGGGGCGGTCAACACCATCGCCATTCGCGATGGCCGGTGGATCGGAATGAATACCGACGCCGAGGGATTCCTCGAGCCGCTGCAGCGTCGGAATGTTCCGCTGCTCGGCGCGCGTGCAGTGATCCTTGGCGCGGGCGGCGCGGCACGGGCGGCGGCCGTGGCACTCCGGGCGCAAGGTGCGCGCGTCGCGATGAGCGCACGCCGCGCGGCCGCGGGAGACGAGGCGGCACAGGCGGTGGGTGTGGAGTCCTGCACGTGGCCTCCGCCGCCGGGATCGTGGGACCTCTTGATCAACGCAACGCCGGTTGGAAGCCGCGGAACTCCGGGCCTGCCGATCGAGCATCCGCTGGATGGCAGCCTCGTCTATGACCTCGTGTACGACCCGGAGCGGACCGAGTTGATCAGCCGCGCCGAAGAGTCCGGCTGTCAGGTGATCGGCGGCCTCGACATGCTCATCGCGCAAGCCGAACGTCAGTTCGAGATCTGGACGGGGCAGCGGCCGCCGAACGGCCTTTTCGCCGCGGCGGCGCGGCGTGCCCGGGAATTACGACAAACATGAGACAGACGACGTACGGAGAATTCGTGGAACTCGCGCGGCGCGGGACGTTCGTGCCGGTCGTGAAGGAAATCATGGCGGACCTGCTGACGCCGGTGTCTGCCTTTCTCAAGATCGCCGAACACTCGGACTACGCCTTCCTGTTCGAGAGCGTCGAAGGCGGGGAGCAGGTCGCCCGCTATTCGTTCCTCGGCAAAGACCCCTTCCTCGTGCTGCGGTCCCGCGACGGGCAGACGATCATCGACCGATCCGGCGTGACGACGTCGTCTGCGGAACCGTTCGTGCCGACGCTGCGCCGGCTGATGGCGGAGTTCCGCGCGCCGTTCGTACCGGATCTACCGCGCTTCACGGGCGGCGCCGTCGGGTTCATCGGCTATGACGCCAGCATCGAATTCGAGCCCGCCCTGCGTTCCGCGTGGGAGCAGGCGGCCTGGGCTCACAGCCGGAAAGAAGAGGACGACGCGGGGTTCATGCTGTTCGACACCGTGCTCGCGTTCGACCACGTCAAGCATCGGATCCTGGTGATCGCCAACGCGCGCGTCACCGCCGACGAGGACCTGTCGGCGCTTTATCAGTTCGCCTGCGCGAAGATCCAGTTCCTCGAGCGCGAGCTCGAACGCGGGCTGTCCTACGCGGCACGGGGCGATCGGCCTGTGCCAGACGTCGCCTCGAACGTCACGCGGGAAGCGTTCGAATCCGGAGTGCGCGCGATCAAGGAACGCATCGCGGCCGGAGACATCTATCAGGCCGTCCTGTCACAGCGGTTCGAAGTGCGGGTCAACGCGGAACCATTCACGGTGTACCGGGCGCTCAGGCACGTGAACCCGTCACCGTATATGTATTACATCCGCATGGGCGGACTGACGATTGTCGGGTCGTCACCGGAAATGCTGGTACGAGTGGAAGGGCGTCGAGTGGAGACGCATCCGATCGCCGGCACGCGGCCGCGCGGCCGCAGCGAGGACGAAGATCTGCGTCTCGCCGAAGAGCTGAAACGCAACGAGAAGGAGCGCGCCGAGCACGTCATGCTCGTGGATCTTGGACGCAACGACGTGGGCCGCGTGGCGGAGATCGGCACGGTCCGCGTGCCGCAATACATGGCGCTCGAGCGCTACTCGCACGTCATGCACCTGGTATCGACCGTCGAAGGCCGCCTGTCGGAAGCGAACGACCATCTCGATGCCCTCGTCGCGTGCTTTCCAGCGGGGACCGTCTCGGGCGCACCCAAGATCCGCGCGATGCAGATTCTCGCGGGGCTGGAGCCGACGCGGCGTGATCTTTACGCCGGCGCCGTGGGCTATATCGATTTCGCCGGCAACCTCGACACCTGCATCGCGATTCGCACGATCACGATTCGCGATGGCGTCGCGCGAATACAAGCGGGCGCCGGCATCGTGGCGGACTCGAATCCCGCCGCGGAATACGAGGAGACGCGCGACAAGGCGCGGGCACTCCTGCAGGCGATCACGATGGCGGAAGTCGAACTGTGATTCTCCTCCTCGACAACTACGATTCGTTCACGTTCAACCTGGCCCAGTACCTCGGCGAGCTCGGGGCCCCGCCTGTAGTGCGGCGGAACGACGAAATCACGGTTGGCGACATCGAATCGCTCCACCCGGAGCGCATCGTCATTTCGCCGGGTCCAGGGCGCCCGGAAGACGCGGGCGTGAGCGTCGACACGATTCGCACCTTCGGGGACCGCGTCCCGCTGCTCGGCGTGTGCCTGGGACACCAGGCGATCGGCTATGCATTCGGCGGCACCATCTGCCGCGCGCCGAGCCTGATGCACGGGAAGACCTCGTCGCTCGAACACGACGGCCGCGGCGTGTTCGCGGGCGTCACACAGCCGTTCGTCGCCGGCCGGTACCATTCGTTGGTCGTTTCGGAGCCGGTGCCTGATGTCCTGGAGGTGAGCGCCAGAACCGCTGACGGCATCGTCATGGGGGTCAGGCATCGCGAGTATCCGATCCACGGCGTCCAGTTCCATCCCGAGTCCGTGCTGACGGGTGAGGGCAAGAAGATCCTGCGCAACTTCCTGGAGCTGTGATGTTCCCTGATCTCATCGAGAAACTCCGGCGGCGGGTGGACTTGACAGAAGGGGAGGCGGCGTCCGCGATGGCGGCGATCATGGACGGGTCCGCCTCGCCGGCGGAAATTGCCGGCTTTCTTGTCGGCCTCGTCATGAAGGGCGAGCGCCCCGACGAAATCGTGGGCCTTGCGCGAACCATGCGCGAGCGCGCGGTCAAGCTGCCGGCGCCGGCGGGCAGCGTGTTCGACACGTGCGGTACCGGCGGCGATCGTGCACACACGATCAACATCTCGACGATGGCGGCGATCGTCGTCGCGGCGTGCGGCGTGCGCGTCGCGAAACATGGCAACCGCAGCGTGTCGAGCCGATGCGGGACGGCCGATGTGCTCGAAGCGCTCGGCGTGAACGTGGCGGCGGCGCCCGGCGTCGCGATGCGCTGCCTCGACGAAGCCGGCATCGCGTTCCTCTTCGCCCAGACGTTCCATCCCGCGATGAAACACGCGGCGCCGACACGGCGTTCGCTCGGCATCCGGACTGCCTTCAACCTGCTCGGACCGCTCACGAATCCGGCAGGCGCGAAGCGGCAGCTCGTCGGCGTGCCGCAGCCGGAGCTGACCGAACTCGTGGCGAAATCGCTCGCGCTGCTCGGATCGGAACGGGCCTGGGTCGTCCACGGCGCCGATGGGATCGACGAGATTTCCACGACCGGCTACACGAAAATCTCGGAGTGCCGGGATGGCGCGGTCAACACCTTCTACCTGCACCCGGCGGACGTCGGTCTCTCGAAAGCTGCCCCGGAGGCACTCAAAGGCGGCGACGCCGCACAGAACGCCGGCGTCGTCCGGGCGGTGCTGAGCGGGGCGTCAGGTGCCGCACGCGACGTGGTGTTGCTGAATGCCGGAGCATCGCTGCTCATCGCCGGCCGGGTCGCCTCGATTCCAGAGGGGATCGCAATCGCGGCGGCCGCGATCGACGAAGGGCGGGCGGCGGCCACACTCCATCACTTGGTGCGAGCGTCGAATGTCGAGGTCGTCGCATGACGACGAGCGCGCCGGACCTGCTCGCGGCGATCGTGGCGGCGGCCCGGCGCATCACGGACGTGCGCCACGCACACGCGCCTGAGCGGCTGCTCGAGCGCGAGGCAGCGCAGCGTCCGCCGCGCGGAGCCGCGTTCGCCGCGGCCGTGTCGACGAGCGCGTCGCCGCGCATCATCGCCGAGTGCAAACGGCGGTCGCCCTCACGCGGCATCCTGCGGCAGGACTACGATCCGCCGGCACATGCGCGAGCGTATGCGGCGGCTGGCGCAGCCGCGATCTCGGTCCTCAGCGAACCGACGTTTTTTGACGGTTCGCTCGCGCACCTGCGGAGCGTCCGCGCGACCGTTGATGTGCCGCTCCTGCGGAAGGACTTCATCGTCTCGCGATACCAGCTCCTCGAGGCCGCGGCGTCGGGCGCCGACGCGGCTCTGCTGATCGTCGGTGCGCTGAGCGACGCGGAGCTGCACGAGCTGCTGGCTGCAGCGAGCGAGATCGGGCTCGCCGCGCTCGTCGAAGTCCACGATCAGGCGGAACTCGCACGAGCGCTCGATGCAGGCGCTGCGATTGTGGGCGTCAACAGCCGCAATCTGCGGACGCTGGACGTCGATCCCGCGATCCACGAGCGCCTGGCGCGCGAGCTTCCGTCAGGCGTGATCGCGATCGCGGAGAGTGGACTCAGGTCCCGTGACGATCTCGATCGACTCGAGAACTGCGGCTACCGCGCGTTTCTCGTCGGTGAGCGTCTGATCACCGAACCGGATCCGGGAGCAGCGCTTCGGCGCCTTCGAGGGATCGCGTGACAGCGAGCGAACACGTAGCGGAAGAAACGCGGAGGCGGCGTGCGGAGGGCGGGGCCGGACGGTTCAGCCGCGATGGGGCGAGGACGGGGTGCCCCGCTTCGCGCGGAGGCGGCGCCCCGTCGACCCGTCTTTTGGGCCGCCGAGCACGAAGGGGGGCTGTCCGAGCAGGGGCCCCATTGCACGGAGCGCGGAACGCGGGCGTAGCCCGCGATTGATGCGACTGAAATGATGACGCGGATCAAGATCTGCGGGGTCACGACCCCGGACGACGCGCGGCTCGCTGCGGAACTGGGCGCGTTCGCCGTCGGGATGATTTTCTGGAAGGGGAGCCCACGGAACGTGAGCATCGATACAGCGCGAGCGGTCGTCGCGGCCCTGCCGCGCGGAGTTGATCCCGTCGGCGTCTTCGTCGATGAAACGCCCGACGCCGTCCGGGACGTCGCGCAGGCCGTCGGCCTCGCGGCGGTGCAGTTGCACGGCGACGAGGACGTGCACGCGTACCCAATCGACGGATGCAAGGTGATGAAGGCCATCGCGATCGGCGAAGAGGCGGACGTCGAGACAGCCCGCGCGCTGCCATCGCCGGTGCTTCCGCTGCTCGATGCTCATGATCCCGTGAAGCGCGGCGGCACCGGACGAACGATCGACTGGATGCTTGCGGCGCGCGTGGCCGCCGTGCGCCCGATCGTGCTCTCCGGGGGGCTCCACGCCGGCAATGTCGCCGAAGCGATCCGGGCCGTGCGCCCGTATGCCGTGGACGTATCGTCGGGCGTCGAATACGCGCCCGGCAGAAAGGATCCAGCCAGACTGCGCGCGCTGTTTGCCGCAGTCCGTGAGCTATGACCGAGATCTCGATTCCCGTGTTCGGCGCCCGCGATCCTGACGCGCGTGGCTACTACGGAGCGTTTGGCGGCCGTTTCGTGCCGGAGACGCTCGTGGCGCCCGTCGAGGAACTCACGGCCGCGTACTTCCGCACCCGCGACGACCCGGACTTCCGTCAACAACTCGGAACGCTGCTCCGCAATTACGTGGGACGCCCGACGCCGCTGTATGAGGCGGCGCGCCTGAGCGCTTCGAGCGGCGGCGCCCGGATCGTCCTCAAGCGTGAAGACCTGGCACATACCGGCGCCCACAAAATCAACAACGCGCTCGGCCAGGCACTGCTGGCCTCACGCATGGGCAAGCGCCGCATCGTCGCGGAAACGGGCGCCGGCCAGCATGGGGTTGCCAGTGCGACCGCCTGCGCGCTGCTCGGCCTCGAGTGTCGAGTCTACATGGGGTCGGACGACATGGCGCGCCAGTCGCTGAACGTCTTTCGCATGCGGCTGCTGGGTGCCGACGTCGTGGAAGTGAGCGGCGGCAGCCGCACGTTGAAAGACGCCATCAACGAGGCGATGCGCGACTGGGTGGCCAACGTGAACGACACGTACTACCTGCTCGGCTCGGTCCTGGGGCCGCATCCGTACCCGCTGATGGTGCGCGAATTTCAATCGGTCATCGGACGCGAGGCACGCGCACAATCGCTCGAGCAACTCGGCAGGCTCCCCGACGCGGTGGTGGCCTGCGTGGGCGGCGGCAGCAATGCGATGGGCATTTTCGACGCATTCGTGGACGACCAATCGGTGCGCCTCGTTGGGGTCGAGGCCGGCGGCCGCAGTCTCGAACCCGGGCAGCACGCGGCTCGATTCGCGGGCGGCACCCCTGGTGTGCTGCAGGGCACCAGGAGCTACGTGCTGCAGGACGCGGACGGCAACGTCGAGCTGACCCACTCGATTTCCGCGGGGCTCGACTACGCGTCGGTTGGTCCCGAGCACGCGTGGCTGCGAGAGCGCGGCCGAGCGGAATATACGTGGTGCGACGACGACCGCGCGCTGGCCGCATTCCAGCGGCTTGCGCGCGAAGAGGGGATCCTGCCGGCGCTCGAGTCGTCGCATGCGATCGCCTATGCGTGCGAACTCGCCGGGACGATGTCGCCGCACGACATCGTGCTCGTGAATCTGTCCGGGCGCGGCGACAAGGACGTGCTCAGCGTGCAGGCGGCCATGGAGGGGATGCGCTGATGTCGCGCATCTCGAACGCCTTCGAACGTCTGCGACGCAGCGGCGGTCCGGGGCTGGTCGCGTATGTCACCGCGGGAGATCCGACGATCGATCGGACGGCGGACATTCTGACGGCGCTCTCCGACAGCGGGGCCGACGTGCTCGAGGTGGGCGTCCCGTTCTCTGATCCGCTGGCGGACGGCCCGGTGATTCAGCGTGCGTCGGAACGCGCGCTCGCGGGCGGCGCGACGCTGCGCAGGACGCTCGACATGATCGCCCGGTCGCGATCGCGGATCGAGGCGCCGATCGTGCTCTTTACGTACGTCAATCCGATTCTGCGGTTTGGCGAAGACGCGTTCGTATCCGCCGCCGCGGCCGCGGGCGTTGACGGCGTTCTCCTGCTGGATCTGCCGGTGGAGGAAGCAGGGCCGCTGCGCTCGACGCTGATCCCGGCATCGATCGATCCCATTTTTCTGCTGAGCCCCACCACAACCGATGTACGGATCGAGGCATCGGCCGACATGGGTCGCGGGTTCCTGTATCTCATTTCGCGCCTGGGGGTCACGGGCGCGCGGGATCACGTCTCGGCGGAGGCAGAAGGGCTGGCGCGGCGCGTGCGCGCGCATTCCACGCTGCCGTTGGCGGTCGGATTCGGGATTTCCCGTCCCGAGCACGTCGCGCAAGTCTGCCGCTGGGCCGACGCCGCCGTCGTCGGCAGCGCGCTGGTAAATGTGATCGCTGAACACGGCGCCGCGGCGGACGTCGCGTCGCAGGCCGGGAGGTTCGTACGGTGGCTGAAGGAAGGTCGAGCGTGAGTCACACCATCGAGGAACTGCGGGATCGCATCGACCTGCTGGACGAAACGCTCGTCCGGCTGCTCAATGCGCGGGCGGCGTGCGCGCTCGAAATCGGGCGGATCAAGCGCGAGCGCGGCATTCCCATCTATCAGCCGGAGCGCGAGGCGCAGGTACTCGACAACGTGCAGCGGTACAACAACGGGCCGCTCGATCAGCCCGCGATGCGGCGGCTGTTCGAGCGCGTGATCGACGAGGCTCGCCACCTGGAGCGCATTGCCGAAGACCGAAGCGCAGGCCGTTAGGCGTGCGTCAGTAGAATAGAGAAGGACAACCATGGTCGTAGTCATGCAGGAACGGGCCTCCGACGAGCAGGTCCAGAAAGTCATCGCAAAGCTCGTGGAGATGGGATTCGACGTCCACCGCTCGACGGGCGCGCTGCGCACCGTGCTCGGCGCGGTTGGCGGCACGCGGCAGTTCGACACGCGGCTCGTCGAAGTGCTCGACGGCGTCCAGGAAGTCCATCGCATTACCGAGCCGTACAAGCTGGCGAGCCGCACGTTCAAGCAGCACGACACGGTGATCACGATGGACGATCTCCGGATAGGCGGCGACGAGGTGATCGTGATGGCGGGCCCGTGCAGCGCCGAAAGCGAAGAGCAGGTCGAGGCGACCGCGGCGGCCGTGAAGCGGGCGGGCGCCAAGGCGCTGCGCGGCGGCGCGTTCAAGCCCCGCAGCAGCCCCTATAGCTTTCAGGGCCTCGGGGAAGAAGGGTTGCGGCTGCTGCGGGCCGCGGCGGACCGGCACAACCTCAAGCTCGTGTCGGAGATCATGGACATCAGCCAGCTCGAGCTGGAAGAGCGCTACGTCGACATCCTGCAGGTCGGCGCGCGCAACATGCAGAATTTCACCCTGCTGCGGGAACTCGGGCGCGCGCGCAAACCCGTCCTGCTGAAGCGCGGCATTTCAGCCACGATCGAGGAGTGGCTGCTCTCGGCCGAGTACATTCTCGCCGGCGGGAACATGAACGTGATTCTGTGCGAGCGCGGGATCCGGACCTTCGAAAGCTACACGCGCAACACGCTCGACATTTCCGCTATTCCGGTCGTCAAGAAACTCAGCCACCTGCCGGTGTTCGTCGATCCGAGCCATGGCACCGGGATCCGCGACAAGGTCGCTCCGATGGCGCGCGCGGCGGTGGCCGCGGGCGCCGACGGCCTGCTCATCGAGGTGCACTGCGACCCCGACCACGCGCTGAGCGACGGCGCGCAGTCGATGTTTCCGTCCCAGTTCGATCGGCTGATGGCGGAACTGCGAATCATCGCCCCTGCGATCGGGCGCAGCATCTGCCTCGAGCCCGTCGCGCGGAGGGGATGGGGCGTCTGAATATACTGACTGCCGAATGACGAATGCGGACGCCCCGTTTCGCCGGATCGGAATCGTCGGATTCGGACTGATCGGCGGATCCATTGCGCTGGCGGCGCGGCGGCGCTGGCCGAAGATCAAGATCGTCGCGGTCGATCATGGCGCCGTCGCGAGGCACGCGGCGGAAGCCGGGCTGACCGATCGCGCCGGCGAGCACCTCGAACTCTTGAATGACGCGGACCTCGTGGTGCTGGCAGCGCCCGTCCTCGCCAGCATCAAGTTCCTGCCGCTGCTGCCGCCGGTGCTGCGCGCCGACGCGCTCGTGACCGACGTCGCGAGCACCAAACGGGCGATCGTCGCTGCGGCGGAAGCGGCGCCCGTTCCCTTCATCGGTGGCCACCCGATTGCCGGCGCGGTCCACTCGGGCTGCCGCTACGCGCGGGCCGATCTCTTCGACGGCCATTCCTGGATCCTGACGCCGCGCGCCGACCACGCGCCGCAGCTCGAGCGCCTGGAATGGTTCGTCCGAGGCCTCGGCAGCACGCCGCACGTCATGACGCCTGACCTGCACGACCGCTATCTCGCCATCATCAGTCATCTCCCGCAGTTCGCGTCGAGCGCGCTCATGCACGTCGTGGGGAAGACGGGCGGGGACATGGCGCTCGAACTGGCCGGCCCGGGACTGGCGGACAGCACTCGTCTTGCCAGCAGTCCGCCGGGGATCTGGAGGGACATTGCCGCGACGAACGAGGACGCGCTGCGCGGCGCGCTCGACGAACTGATCAGAGCGCTGGAGCACTTGCGCGATGGACTATCAGATGGCGCGGTGATCGAGTCCACGTTCGCGTCCGCCCGCCGCTGGCGCGAGGCGCTGCTGCGGGCGCGAGGCGAGCAATGAGCGGCCAGCCGCTCTGGGTGCCCTCTCCGCAGCGAATTGCCGCCGCAACGATGACGCGATTCCGCGAGCACCTGGAGGCCGCCGGTATCCGGGATCTCGGTGGCTACGAAGATCTCTACCACTGGAGCCTGCGCGACCCGGAACGCTTCTGGTCCGAGAGCTGGGAGTTCTTTGGCATTCGCGGCACGCGGACCGCGCGCGTCGCCGATCGGCCCTTCGAGATGCGGCCGGGCGCGCACTTCTTTCCGGACGCGACACTCAACTTCGCGGAAAACGCGCTCGTGCGAACGGACGATGCGGCGGCGATCATCGCAACGGACGAACGCGGGACGTTCCACACGTGGTCCTGGGCCGAGCTGCGCCGCGAAACCGCGGCGTTCGCACGGGCGCTCCGGACGTGCGGCATCGGCCGCGGCGATCGCGTCGCGGGCTTCGTTCCCAATATCGCCGAAACGGTGATCGCGGCGCTGGGCGCCGCCGCCGTGGGGGCGGTCTGGTCGTCGTGCTCACCCGACTTCGGCGTGCAGGGCGTGCTCGACCGGTTCGGGCAAATCGAACCCCGCCTTCTGGTGTGCGCGAACGGCTATTACTACGGCGGCCGGCCGTTCACGTGCACTGACCGGACGCGCGCGATCGTCCCGGCACTCCCGTCACTGCGACGCGTCATCGTCATCCCGCACGCGGATGCCGCAGACTGCGGCAGCGGCATGGATGTCGCGGGAGCGACGTCGTGGGAGGCCTTTGTCGCGCCGCACAGGGGTGCCCCCCTGGAATGCGAGCCGCTGCCGTTCAACCACCCGCTTTATATCCTTTATTCCTCCGGCACGACCGGTGTGCCCAAGTGCATCGTGCACGGGGCGGGCGGCACCCTGATCCAGCACCTCAAGGAGCATCAGCTCCACTGCGACGTCAAGCGGGACGACCGCGTGTTCTACTTCACGACGTGCGGCTGGATGATGTGGAACTGGCTGGTGTCGGTGCTCGCCTCGTCTGCGGCCATCGTGCTGTACGACGGATCGCCGATGCACCGCGACGGCGCGGTCCTGTTCGATGTGGCGGATCAGACGCACATGACGCTGTTCGGCACATCCGCGAAATTCATCGATGCCGTCGCAAAGGCGGGCATGCGCCCGATCCGGACGCATTCGCTGGCGTCGCTCCGAACCATGACGTCGACGGGATCGCCGCTGGCACCCGACGCGTTCGATTTCGTCTACAGCGGCATCAAGCACGACATCCACCTCGCGTCCATTTCGGGAGGCACGGACATCATCAGTTGCTTCGTGGGCGGCAATCCCGCGGCGCCGGTCTGGCGCGGCGAGATCCAGGCGAGAGCGCTCGGCATGAACGTCCAGGTGTACGACGAGCACGGACAGCCGGTGCGCGGGCGGAAAGGGGAGCTCGTGTGCACGCAGCCGTTCCCCTCGATGCCGGTCGAATTCTGGAACGACCCTGACGGCCGGAAGTATCACGCCGCGTATTTCGACCGGTTCCGGGGCGTCTGGACGCACGGCGACTACGTCGAGCTGACCGCGCACAACGGCGTGATCATCTACGGCCGCTCCGACGCCGTCCTCAATCCCGGCGGCGTCCGGATCGGCACCGCCGAGATCTACCGGCAGGTCGAACAGCTTCCGGAGATCGTCGAGAGCCTGGCGATCGGGCAGCAATGGCACGGCGACGAGCGCATTGTCCTGTTCGTCCGCCTGCGGGGGGACGCATCACTGGACGATGAGTTCCGTGAGCGCATCCGAAGGCACATCCGCGCGAATACCACGCCGCGTCATGTGCCGGCGCGCATCGTGCAGGTCACGGACATTCCGCGGACCCGGAGCGGCAAGATCGTCGAGCTGGCCGTGCGCGACGTCGTCCACGGACGCGAGGTGAAGAACAGGGAAGCGCTGGCCAACCCGGAAGCGCTCGAACAATTCAGCCACAGACCGGAGCTTTCGACCTGATATGGAAAATGCCGTCATTCTCTCTGCCTGCCGCACGCCGATTGGCTCGTTCGGCGGCGTGTTCAAGGACCTGACCGCGGTGGATCTCGGCGCCGTCGTCATTCGCGAAGCGATCGCGCGCGCGGACGTCAAGGCGGCTGATATCGGCGACGTCGTGATGGGCTGCGTGCTGCAGGCCGGCGCCGGCATGAACGTCGCGCGCCAGGCCGCGATCACGGCCGGGGTCCCGGTGGAAGTCCCGGGCGAGACCGTCAATCGCGTATGCGGATCCGGCTTGCAGGCCGTCGTGCACGCGGTGGAAGCCGTGAAGGCTGGCTACATCGACCTGATGCTCGCGGGGGGAACCGAGTCGATGAGCAACGCGCCGTACGTGCTGAGGGGCGCGCGTTGGGGGTACCGGATGGGCAATGGCGAGGTCATCGACTCGATGCTCAGCGAAGGGCTGACGTGTGCGCTGAACCGGTGCCATATGGGGATGACAGCGGAGGAAGTGGCGAAACGCTACAACGTCTCGCGGACCGATCAGGACGCGTTCGCGGCGGAAAGTCAGGCGCGCGCCGAACGCGCCGTCAATTCAGGCGTGTTCGACACGGAGATCGTGCCGGTCGAGGTCCCTCAGCGCAAAGGCCCGACGCTGAAGGTGACCAGAGACGAATATCCGCGTCCCGGAACGACCGCCGCGAAGCTGGCGGTCCTGAAGCCGGCATTCACGAAGGAGGGTAGCGTCACCGCCGGGAACGCATCGGGGATCAACGACGGCGCGGCCGCGCTCGTCGTGTCGACGGAATCGTGGGCGACGAAGAACGGCCGAACGCCGCTTGCGCGGATTCTGTCGTACTGCACCGTCGGGATCGACCCGATGATTATGGGGATGGGCCCGGTCGAAGCGCTTCGCCGCGCCGCCGAGCGCGCACAGGTGACGCTCGAGGCGCTCGACGCGATCGAGCTGAACGAGGCGTTCGCGTCGCAATCGCTCGCGGTCGTCCGTGAGTTGAAGCTGGATCCCTCGAAGGTCAATGCCCACGGCGGCGCGATCGCGCTCGGCCACCCGATCGGCGCGAGCGGTGCCCGCGTGCTGGTCACGCTGGTCCACACCCTGCTCGCCCGTGGCGGCGGCCGGGGCGCCGCATCGCTCTGCATCGGCGGCGGGATGGGAACGGCAATGGTGATAGAGGTCTGACGCTGGCGACGTCAACTCCCAATTCCCAACTCCCAATTCCCAACGCGCATTGAGACTTAATTGGGAGTTGGGAATTGGGAGTTTTCTTGATCCCTCTAAATCCCGCCGCCGTCCCGCAGACCGGGTCTGATCTTGACGAGCGTGCTGCCGATCGCCACGACCTTGTCCTTCTGCTTCAAGGTCAGCGTCACGTGATAATCGCCCGACGTGTCGAACACCCGATCGACGACGAAGTGGCGCTTGACCTCGCTCTTGCCGGCGACGTACGGATCGCAGTCGGCTTTCTGATCCGACTTGGTGCCGTCGCCCCACTGCCACTCGATGGCCGCACAGTACAACTGTTCGTTGTCGCTGTTCCCGCCGCTCAGATCGCCTGTCAGGACGACCCTGGCGGGAGAGAACGCAATCGCGGGAGAGGCCTTCACCTTGAGCGAGGGTTTCTTGGCCTTGTCGGAATTCTTGTCGGCGCCAGCGGACACCACCGCAGCCGCGGAGAGTGTGAAGGCGATCACGAGCGGCAGAGAGTACTTCTTCATGGCGTTCCCCAGGAGACGGGCTCCTGCCATCTTAGCAGACTATAATTTCGCCTCATGTCCGTTCCTGTGTCTGCGTCTCTAGTACGGCTGAGTGTCGATGCGCCGCCGGCGATTGAAACCGAGTTGTTCGTCATTCCGATATTCGAAGGGGAGGCGCGCGCCCCCGTTGACGGACTCGATGTCGCGGCCGGCGGGGAGATCACACGGGCGCTGCAATCGGGCGAACTCGCCGGGCGCCCGTACGAATTGTTTGTCACCCCGCTCGTGCGCGACTGGAAGGCGCGCCGCATCGCAATCGTCGGCGCGGGCAAGCCCGCGTCGTTCGACCTCGAGCGCCTCCGTCGCATCGCCGCGACCGCAGCGCTCGCAGCGCGCCAGCGCAGGCTGACCCGCATTGCGTTCCTCGTGCGGCACGCGGAGGAGGTGTCGGGGATTACCGACGCGCAGGCCGCACAGGCCGCGGCGGAAGGGCTCATGACCGGCGCCTACGAAGCCGGGTTGTACAAGACGGGCGACCGCGGTGGCGCCCCGCCGACAGAGATTGTCGTCGTGGTGCCGGCGCCGCATTCGAGCGCGCTGGTCGCCGCCGTCGAGCGCGGCACGGTGATGGGCGAATCGGTCAACATCGCCAAGCGCCTCTGCGACGAGCCTTCGAACGTGCTCACGCCGCGCGTGTTCGCGGATCGCGCGGCGCAGATCGCGCGCGCCGCCGGGCTTGGCGTGGAGATCCTCGACGAGCACGCGATCGCGGGCCTGAAAATGGGGCTGCTCCTCGGCGTGGCTCGCGGCAGCGCCGAGCCGCCGCGGCTGATCGTGCTGCGTCACGAGCCGCCCGGCGCGCCGGCCGCGCCGGTGCTCGGGCTCGTGGGAAAGGGCATCACCTTCGACACGGGCGGCATCTCGATCAAACCCGCCGACGGCATGGAACGGATGAAAGACGACATGGCAGGGGGTGCCGCGGTCATCTGTGCGATGCGCGCGATTGCTCTCCTCCGTGCGCCCATCCGCGTCGTTGCCGTCGTCCCGACGACGGAGAACATGCCGGGCGGGCGGGCGATCAAGCCTGGCGACGTGCTGACGGGCGCGAGCGGCAAAACCGTGGAAGTGATCAATACCGACGCGGAAGGACGCCTGATTCTGGGCGACGGCCTGTGGTACGCGCAGCAGCGCGGCGCGACGCATCTGGTCGACGTCGCCACGCTTACCGGCGCATGCGTGGTGGCGCTTGGAAAAGCGGCGTCAGGGCTGTTCGGCACGCCGGACGCGTGGCGCGATACGGTGGGCGACGCGGCGGCAGTCGCAGGCGACCGCGCGTGGCCGCTGCCGCTCTACGAGGAGTACAGCGATCAAATCCGGAGCGAGGTCGCCGACATGATGAACTCGGGCGGCCGGCCGGCCGGCGCGTGCACCGCCGCGATCTTCCTGAAGGAGTTCGCCGGTGATCGGCCCTGGTGTCATCTCGACATCGCTGGCACGGCGTGGGCCGAAGACGGGAAGCCGTACCAGCCGAAAGGCGCAACCGGCGTGGCCGTCCGAACGCTCGCGGAGCTCGCGTTCAGAATGAAATGAAACGCAGCCGGTCGGGCGGGCTTCAGAACGGCGAGATACGGTAGGGGTTCTCGGCGACTGGATCCGGCTCGTAGCCGTGCTGCGCGCGCCAGCGCTTGATGAGGATCAGAATCCCGCCGAGGATCGCGCCGAGCACCGCGGCCAGCACCAGGCCGACGCCCACAACCCCGATGGCGCCAAGGATGACGTCGCCGTAAGAGGTTTGCTTGACCGGCTGTTCGACGACCTGAACGATGATCGGGCCGTGTTGCTGGAGCACCTCACCATTGTAGATTGATGATTGGTGATTGGTGATTGAGCCGGAATTTAGAACTCAGTGGCTTTCTTCGCCGTCACGGTCGTCTGCTTCTTCAATGCCTGTTGGTACGACACCACGGCGTCGAACAACGCCTGAGCAATCTGCTGCCGGTACGCGCCGGTCTTGAGCAGCGCACCTTCCTGCTTGTTCGTCAGGAACGACATCTCGGCGAGCACGCTGGGCATCCCGGCGCCGATGAGCACGACGAACGGCGCCTGCTTCACGCCGAGGTCCCGCAGCGTCTTGTTTTTCGTTTTCAGCCGGCGCACCATCGACTTCTGAACCGTCTCGGCGAAGTCGCGCGACTCGTTGATCTTGTTGTTGAGCGCGATCGCTTTCACGATGTCCGGCAGGTTGTGCATCGACTGGGCGGAACCCGCGTTCTCGCGCGCCGCGACGGCTTCGGCTTCCGGATTCGTCGCGAAGTTCAGGAAGTACGTCTCGATGCCGCGCGCGGCCGGACTGCGGCTGGCGTTCGCGTGAATGGACAGGAACAAATCGGCGCCTTCGCGGTTCGCGATCGCGGTGCGTTCCTGGAGCGGGATAAAGACGTCGGTATCGCGCGTCATCACCACATCGACGCCTGGCTGCTTGTCGAGCAGCTTCTCCAGCCGCTGCGCGATGTCGAGCGTCAGCTCCGATTCGTTGATGCCGTTACCCTGTGCGCCGGGATCGTGGCCACCGTGGCCGGCGTCGATGACAATGCGCGAAACACCGAGGCCGAGCTGCCGCGAGAGCGAGAACTTGCCGTTCGAGTTCGCGGCGGGAGGCGCGACCGCGACGCTGGCTGCCGGTTTCGACGGCAGGGTGGCCCTGGCATCCGTTTTTGCGGCCTTCACGTCGGGCTTGGGCGCCGGCGGCGCGGCGGGCGCGGCCAGCGGGGCCGGGTTCGATTCGGTCGGCGGCTGCGGAGCG
Organism: Vicinamibacterales bacterium; assembly: GCA_035495555.1. Lineage (GTDB taxonomy): Bacteria > Acidobacteriota > Vicinamibacteria > Vicinamibacterales > 2-12-FULL-66-21 > DATJFQ01. The sequence continues at coordinate 72,833 of DATJFQ010000022.1, read as the reverse complement.
GGGAGCGATGCCACGAGCGGCGGCGGGACCGTCCCCGTCGCCTTCGCCGTCGCGGATCGCTTGAAGTCGATGACGAGCCGGTATGGCGCGTACATCGGATACACGTTGTAGGCGTCGATGCCTTCGAGATCCATGACGACCCGGGTTGTGTTCTGGGGATGGCGGCCCAGCCGAATCTCGCGCACGACGTCGTCGTCGAACTTCAGCGCTGTGTCCTGCAGCGAACTCGCGGCGCTGACGCCCTTCAGATCGAAGAACACGCGCTTCGGGTTGTCCACTTCTTCCTGGTGGTAGGACACTTCGCTCCCGAGATCGATCGTGATCCGGACGCCATCGGGCATGAGCGTGCGGTGAATGTCCTTGAGCAGGACGGTGCCAGGGACCGGCCGGGATTCCTTCTTCCCTGTAGTGGCGGTAGCGCCCTTCGTATCGGCTGATGTCTGCGCGGCGCCGATGGCCGGCGCCGCCGTCCGATCGGCATCCGTGGATTCCGCGTCCGCAGGGGACGCGGGGGTCGAGTCCGCATCCCCAACGGCGGCCGCATCGGCGGCTCTCGCGCTCTTCGCGAACTTACTCGACGGGTACTGCGACCTGAGCGCCGCAAACAGCTTGTGCGCTTTGTCCCGGTCCGCCTCATCGCCGAAACGCTGATAGGCGAGCAGGGACAGATTGGCGGCCTGCCAGAGTGCGTTATCGCTGTACCCGCTCGCCGGATATTTCAGGACGATGCGTTCGTACGCGGCGACCACACGCCGCACCGCCGCTTGTGACGGGCTGGACGCCGATCGAACGGCGTGCTCCTCACCTTGCGCGCGGTTGTACATGTCGCGCGCGCTGTTCGCGGCAAATGCCGGAGGCGCGGCAAGCAGGCCGAACGCGAGCGCGAGAGTCAGAATCGAGTGTTTCATAGGGACCGCCTATCGAAGCTGGGCGTCGACTTCGTCGAAATAGTCCTTCTTCACGAGGACCTCGCGGGCCTTCCCGCCCGCGGCGGGGGACACGAGGCCGTCCATTTCCATCATGTCGACCAGCCGCGCGGCGCGGCTGAATCCAATCCGGAGGCGCCGCTGCAGATACGAGATCGATGCCTGTCCGCTCGACACGACGATCCGGGCGGCTTCGTCGTACAAGTCGTCCTTCTCGAACTGCATCGCTTCCTGCCCGCCCTTCTCGTCCGCCGTGATCGTGGTGTCGTACGAGGGTTTGGCCTGCTTCCGCAGAAAGCTCGCGAGCCGGGCGCTTTCCTGTTCCGAGATGTACGGGCCGTGCAGCCGCAGGAAGCGGGAGGACGCGGGCGGCAGATACAGCATGTCCCCCTTGCCAAGCAGTTGCTCGGCGCCGTTGCCGTCGAGGATCGTGCGGGAATCGATCTTCGACGAGACCCGAAACGAGATGCGGGCGGGGAGGTTCGCTTTGATCAGGCCGGTGATGACGTCGACCGACGGACGCTGCGTGGCGAGCACGAGATGAATGCCGATCGCGCGCGCCATCTGGGCCAGTCGCGCGATCGACTCTTCGACTTCGTTGCCGGCCACCATCATCAGGTCCGCCAGCTCGTCGATCAGCACGACGATGAACGGGAGCGGCTTGATCTCGTTGCCTTTGTCGTCGAGGAGCGGCTCGCCTTTCTTCTCCTCCTGCATCGCCCGGACGTTGCGGTTGTACTGCTCGATGTTGCGGACGCCGAACGCGGCGAGGATCTTGTAGCGCTCTTCCATCTCGCGGACGGCCCACCGCAGCGCGTTCGACGCCAGCTTCGGGTCCATCACCACGGGCGTGAGGAGGTGCGGGATGTCTTCGTACATCCCCAGCTCCAGGCGCTTGGGATCGACCATGATGAATCGCACGTCGTCCGGCGTCGCGCGCATCAGGATGCTCGTGATCATCGCGTTGACGCTGACCGACTTGCCCGCGCCCGTTGAGCCCGCGATGAGCAGGTGCGGCATCGTCGCGAGATCGCTGACGAACGGTTCGCCGTGGATCGTTTTCCCGAGCGCGATCGTCAGCTTCGAATGCGAGCGCTTGTAGGCGTCCGACTCGAGCAGCTCGCGCAGCGAAATCGCTTCACGATGGGGATTCGGAATCTGAATGCCCACCGTCGATTTGCCGGGTATGCGGTCGATGATGACGGACTCCGCCTGCATCGCCAGACAGAGATCGTCGGCAAGGCCCGTGATCTTGCTGTACTTCACGCCCGCGTCGGGCTTGAATTCGTAGGTCGTCACCACCGGACCCGGGTGGATCTGGACGACGGTGCCCTCGACGGAGAACTCGCGGCACTTCTCCTCGAGGAGACGGGCGCCCTCCATCAGTTCGCGCTCGTCGATCTTGCGCTCCCCCTTGGCGGCATCGAGGAGCGCCAGCGGCGGCAGCGTGAACGCGCCCTTCCGCCGTTCGATGGGCGCCTTCTCGGGCTCGGAGAGCGGCAGCGTCGGAGCCGCGGCGACGGGTGGCGGCCGCTTGATGGGCGGCGGAGGCGTCGGCCTCGACGACGCGGCTTTCAACGCCGCGGCAGCCGCGTTGACCATGGCAGCCGTCTTCGACGCTTTCCTCGGCGGCTCAGCCGTCGATTCTTCCGCTTCGCGAGCCGCGCGGGGAGCGCTCTCGACATTGGCCACCGCGATCGCCTTCTCCCGCGCGGCGCGTTCGATCTGCGGCTCCCTGGTGTCTTTGCCCGGCTTCGGATCCTTGCCGTCTTTGCCGAGGTGCTTCCTGAGCACTTCCTGGCGCTGCTTGTCGCGGCGCTTCTCTTCCCGCCGTTCCCGCATCGCGGCCAGGATCGTCGTCCAGCGATCGTGGGCGAGCTGGAACAGGGCGCCGAAGAGCCTGCCGAAGGAGAACTGCGTCGACAGAATCACGGCGAGGAACAGCAGCGTCAGGATCAGGATGATCGATCCGGTGCGGTTCAGGTATGCCGACAACAGGCTGGCGAGGCGATCGCCCACGACCCCGCCGGGCCGGAAATCCTTGCCGCCCGCGCCGGCGGCGCCAAAGGCCAGCGCCAGGAACGCCGCAGCGCAACTGAAGAGCAGAATGGCGCCGAGGATTTTCGTGTAAGCCGCATCCACGACGCGGCACCAGAAATAATGCCAGCCGATGACCGCCATAATCGCGGGAATCAGGTACGCCGCGTAGCCGAACACCTGAAACGACAGCTCCGCGAGGAACGCGCCGACGCGGCCCGCGAAGTTGGCCGGCGCGAGATCGGAGCCGGTGTTGAAGAACCACACCGGGTCGGACGCACTGTAGCTGGCGAGCGAAATGAACCAGATGAGCGCGGCGGCAAACAGCGCGACACCTGCGAACTCGCTCAGCCGCCGGGAGAGGGCGCTCGTCGACAACCTCAGATCTCCATCACCACGGGCAGCACGAGCGGCCGGAGGCCCGAACGTTTGCGGAAGAACCGCTGGAGGTCCACTCGAATCTTCTCCTTGATGAGTCCCGGATCCGTGCGCTCCTCGAGGCTGGCGCTCTCGACGGCTGCGTTGACGAGCGCCGGCACTTCCTTGAGCAGCGCTTCCGTGCGCGCGTCGACGACGAAGCCGCGGGTGATGACGTCGGGCTGGTCCTCGACGGCGCCGGACTTGCTGCCGATGGCCACCACCGGCACCACGAGTCCGTCGTTGGCGAGATGCCTCCGGTCGCGAAGCACCTCGTCTCCGACCTCGCCGGTGTGGGTGCCGTCGATCAGGATCCGTCCCGCCGGCACCTTGTCGGCGATCCGGGCTCCCTCGGCATCCACGCGAATCACGTCTCCGTTCTCCGCCAGCACGACCCGCGTTCTGGGGGAGACGCGGGCGGCGACCCGTGCGTGCCGCGCGAGCTGCCGGTACTCCCCGTGTATCGGCACGAAGAACTCCGGCCGTATGAGGGAAAGCATCAGTTTCAGCTCTTCTTCGGATCCGTGGCCGGAAACGTGGACGTGCTTGATCCCCTCGTGGACCACCTCGGCGCCGCGCCTGGCGATGTGGTTCATCACGCGGCCGATGGCCTTCTCGTTGCCGGGAATCTCCCTGGCGGAAAAGACGACGACGTCGTCCCGGTCGAGCTTCACGTGGCGATGGTCGTCGATGGCAATCCGGGGGAGCGCTGCCTGCGGCTCTCCTTGAGAGCCTGTGCAGATGCAGACCACGTCCTGGGCCGGGTAGCTGCGGACGTCGCTGTCGCGAATCTGCACGCCGGGCGGGATGCGGAGATATCCAAGACGTTCTGCGATTTGGGAGTTCTCGTTTACCCCGCGGCCGACGAACGCCACCTTGCGGTCGAACTGGCGTGCGAGGTCGAGCAGCACCTGCATCCGGTAGATGCTCGACGCGAACGCCGCGACGACGATACGGCCCTGCGCGCTGGTGAAGATCTCCTCGAAGGCGTCGATGACGTCGCGCTCGGACCCGCTGACGCCCTTCCGCTCGATGTTGGTGCTGTCGGCGAGCAGCACGCGCACACCAGCGGCGCCCAGTTCCGCCAGCCGGTGGAAGTCGACGTGCTCGCCGTCGAGCGGCGTTTGATCGATCTTGAAGTCGCCCGTGTGGACCACGATGCCCGCCGGCGTCGTGATGGCCAGCGCCACGCAATCCGGCATGCTGTGCGTCACGCGGATGAATTCGATGGTGAAGTCGCCGATGCGGACCCGTTCGCGCGGCTGCACCGTGACGAGCCGATCGCGGACGTCCTCCCCGTGCTCCTGCAGCTTGGGCTCGACAAGGGCGAGGGTGAGCGGAGTCCCGTAGATCGGACCGTCGATATACGGCAGCACGTAGGGGACGGCGCCGATGTGATCCTCGTGCCCATGCGTCAACACCAGCGCCTTCAGCCGATACTGCTGGAGCTGGCGCAGGTCGGGGATGATCAGATCGACCCCGAGCAGTTCCGGCTCGGGGAACATCACACCAGCGTCAATGAGGATGGCGGTGTCGCCGCACGCGACAACCATCATGTTCATCCCGAATTCACCCAGCCCGCCGAGCGGGATAATCTCGAGCGGGTCGAGTGGTGGCGTGCCGGACGCACCGGCGGTTTCCGAACCGTATGTCAAATCGAGTCCCAGTCAGAGGACAAGGTCAGGCCGCATGGACAGGCCGCGGCTGGCGCCGCATAGGCAGGCATGTCCCTTTCCGCCACACCGCTGGGACAGTGAAGCAGAACGCGATGCACTATAGCACAGGTTGCGAAAGCTGCTCAGCAGAAAAGAGTTACGCGCGGAAGCGATGTGGGAGAGCGCGGGCCGCCGAGAACGCCGCGGCAGCGGAACTAGGCCGGCGGAACGTCGCGCGACAAGACGTTCGCCAGACGCGCGAACTCTTCGATGGTGAGGGTCTCGGGCCGTCGGCGGGGATCGATGCCCGCATCCGCGAGGGCGGCGGCGGCGGTGACGCGGCGGCTTTCGGCGACGGTCCGGGTGGCATTGGCCATGGTTTTTCTTCGCTGCGTGAACACGGACCGCACCACCTCGGTAAACGTCGTTTCCGAGCGCACGGCCACTCCGGCCGGTCTGAACCGCAGGCGGACCACCGAGGATCGCACTCTCGGCACCGGCCGGAAAGCACCCGGCGGCAGGTCGAACAGCCGCCGGACCTCCGCGGCCATCGTCGTAAAGATCGTCAGCACGCCATAGTCTTTGGTCCCCACCGCCGCCACGAGGCGGTCGGCGAACTCCTGCTGCACCATCAGCGTGGCGTCCGCAATCTTCCTGAAACGCCGGCCCCAGTCCAGCAGCCGGAAGAGAATGGGCGATGAGATGTTGTACGGAAGATTTCCCGCAATTCGCAGGGGCTCGCCGCCGACGACCGGACCCGGATCGATCTCGAGGACGTCGCCTGCGACGACGTCGACGTTCGGGAGGGCCTCATGCGCGAGTGCGGCCGCGAGGTCCCGGTCGACTTCGATCGCGGTGAGGTGGGAGACGCGCGGTGCGAGCCGCCGCGTCAACACCCCGGGTCCGGGGCCTATCTCCAGGAAGCGGTCCGACGGCTGCGGGTCAATCGCGTCGACTACGCGATCCGCCCAGGCGGGCTCGAGAAAGTGCTGTCCGAAGCGCTTTCGCGGCCGCGGCTTCATGCGTCCTGCACGGAGTCGCCGCGCCAGAACCGCTCTTCGATGTCCTGGATCTCTTCTTCGCTCAGCCCGAAGTAGTGCCCGAACTCGTGGATGACCGTTTCCGCGATGCAGTCGCGAATCGCATCCTCCTCGTCGCCGCACTCGTGCTCGATCGGGCGTTGATAAATAGAGATGCGATCCGGCAGGGTGTTTCCGTAATCCCACGATCGCTGGGGCAGCGGGGTGCCGTGGTAGAGACCGAGCAGCGTTTCGCCCCGGTGCATCCCCAGATCGCGCAACAAGGCGGGGGAGGGCTCGTCCTCGACGACGAGTGCCACGTTCTGCATGGCTTCCCGGAAGCGTTCCGGGATGTCGCCAAGCGCTTCCTCTACAAGTTCTGAGAACCTCTCCCTGGTCACGACTTCGGCCTCGCGCGGCGGCCGGACTGCGGCTTCCGAGCCTTGCCTGAGAACGCAGAGCGGCTGGAACTCTTGGGCGATCGGTGCTTTCCCGTGGCACCGAGCGTCGTGCGGTAGTAGTCGCACTCGTTGCGGACGGCGCACCGCTCGCAGAGCGGCCGCGGCTTGCAGATGCGGCGGCCGTGCAGGATGAGGGTGTCCGACGTGCGCGTCCATTCCGCTCGGGGCATCGCCGTGCACAACTGTTCTTCGACGAGTTCCGGATCGTCGCCCTCGGCGATTCCAATCCGGTTGGAGACACGCAGGACATGCCGGTCGACGGGCAGCCCCGGCACTCCGAGCGCGTGGCCCAGGACCACGTTCGCCGTCTTTCGGCCGACACCCGGCAGCGACGTCAGGTCCTCCATCCTCGCGGGGATGGTACCGCCGAAATCCTTGACGACGGCCGTGGCCATACCGACCAGCGACTTCGACTTCATGCGAAAGAAGCCGGTGGACTGAATCTGCGGTTCCAATTCCGCCGTCGTCGCCCTGGCGAGCACGGTTGGCTCGGGGTAGCGTTCAAAGAGCGCCGGCGTGACCTGATTGACCCGCTCGTCGGTGCACTGTGCCGAGAGGATCGTCGCAACGAGCAGTTCGTACGCGTTGCGGAAATGCAGCTCGGTGTCCGCGTTGGGATGCTGCGCGCGCAGTTTCCTCATGATCGCGCGCGTTTCGGCCGCTGACTTCATCGCGGTCACTCCTGCCCGCGGCTCAGTGCACCGGGTCCTTGTTCCACGCGGCGGTGCCCGTCGAATCCGCGAAGACGCGCATGTGCTCCTGGAGGGCGGCAATCAGGTTGGGCACGACCTGCAGCGGCAGCACGACGCGCGCACGGACCGGCGCGCGGACGACGTGATCGGATTCGGCGTTCTCGATGTCGCGCTGCGACAACGGTTGCACTTCGCAGAACGACAGCGTGAAGTCGAACGGCGTATGGGAGATCGCGCAGAAGTTCGCATACGTGCGCGGTGAATCGTTTTCATCGTCGGGCACGATCGTGAAATTGATCTGTTTGCGTTCGTTCATGCGCCTAGTATGCCTGAGGGCACGGATCAATATCGGCGCATGACCCCCACGACGACGCCCTGAATCTGCACCTGGTCAGGATGCACGAGGATCGGCTGCATGGCCGGGTTGGCGGGCTGGAGGCGGATGTGACCGTATTCCCGGTAGAACTTCTTGAGCGTGACGTCCCCCGCGTGCAGCATCGCGATCACCATCTCGCCGTTGTCGGCGGTATGGCGGTCCTCCACGATGACGAAGTCGCCGTCGCGGATCTGCTCGTCGATCATCGAATCGCCTTTGACGCGCAGCACGTATGTGTCCCGTTTGCCGACCAGGTCCTCGGGTACGACGATCGTTTCGTTCCCGACAACGGCCTCGATCGGAGCGCCGGCCGCGACGTATCCCAGAAGCGGAAGTTCGACGGCCCGCCCGCCGACGGGCGCCGAGACGAGCTCGACGGATCGGCTGCGGTTCCACGCGCGCTTGATGAAGCCCTTTTCCTGAAGGTTGGTGAGATGTTTATGAACGGTCGCGAGCGACGAGAGGCCGAACCGGCGGCCGATCTCTTCCAGGCTGGGCGCGTAGCCGTGACGGGCGATGAAGTCGTTCAGGTAATCGAGGATTTCCCGTTGACGCTTCGTCAATGGCAGCATGCGGGGACTATACGCAAAGGAAAAGCGAAAGTCAACGGTCGAGGTAACTTTTCACCCCGGCTTCGGTCTAAATAGGTGAGGCATGCTGACGCGTGTGTGGCCGCGAACCCGGCACCCGGAGAAGCTTGTCGCGCTCGACGCGACCGTGACCCTGACGAACCCGACGGATGCCGACCTGGTGCAGGCCTGTCTCGATGGAGACCGGCACGCGTTCGACACGATTGTCGAACGGCACCAGCGGGTGGTGTATCGCGTGTGCTACCGGTTCACGGGCACGCACGAAGACGCGAGCGATCTCGCGCAGGATGCCTTCGTGCGCGCATACAAAGGACTGCGTTCCTTCAAAGGGCAGGCATCGCTCGCGACGTGGCTGTATCGAATCGCGATCAACGTGTGTCTCAACCACGCGGCGTCGAAGAAGACTCTGGAACCGCTCGCGCCCGTGGTCCTCGATGATCTTCGTTCAACGGACGAAGCACCGGTCGACGCGGTGCTGCGCAGCGAGCGGGCGAAACACGTGCGTGCGGCGATCCGCAACCTGCCGCCACGGCAGCGCGCGACGTTGATTCTGCGCGTGTATCACGAGTTGCCGCACGAAGAGATTGCGCGGATTCTCGGCAGTTCCGTGGGCGCGGTGAAGGCAAACTTCTTTCACGCGCTCAACAATCTCAGGAAGCTGATGACCGAGGCATGAAGCATCTTTCCGCGGCCGAGTTCGTCGACGATGTCGAAGGACGTCTGCCCGACCGACGCCGCACGCATCTGGACGCCTGCCGCGCCTGCGCGGAGCAGGCAAGAATCGTGCGCGACACACTCCGTGAAGCGCACGAGACAGACGTGCCCGAACCGTCGCCGCTCTTCTGGGATCATTTTTCCGTTCGCGTCAGCGACGCCGTGCGGAACAGCAGACCAGACCCGGTGGCCTGGTGGCGGCATCCTGCATGGGCGATCGCCTGTTCCGTCGCCGTCGTCGCGGCCGTGCTGATCGGCGGGCGCGACGCGCGGGTGTCGCCGCCCGTCGTCGTGGCGCCTTCGGCGATCGGACCTGCAGCGCCTGCCCCCACCGATGATCCGGCGTGGAATCTGTTGACGGAAGTCGCGTCGAGCGTCGAGCAGCAGGATCCGCAGGCGGCACCGCTCACCGTCCGCCCGTCGGAGGTCGATCGCGCCGTCGTGAACCTGTCGGCCGCGGAACGACGGGAACTGCGCCGGCTGCTCGAGGACGAGATGAAGAGGCCCGGGAACTGACATGCGCGTGTTCGTCATCATCGTGTCGTTGCTCATGGCGATGCCCGCCGCCGCGGCTCAGCGTGCGGAGCGTCGGCAAGCGCCGGCCGCCACCGACGACGCCGCGCCGATCACGCCCGCGGAAGTCCAGCGCATGTTCGACGCATGGACGATCGTGCAGGCGCAGGACGCGTTGAGCCTCTCGGACGCGCAATACGGGAAATTCGTCGCGAAGCTGAAGGCGCTTCAGGACACGCGGCGGCGTCATCAGGTCGCGCGCACGCAGTTGCTGGCGGATCTCCGCCGCACCCTGAACGGGTCGTCACCGGCCGACGTGTCGCTTCGCGACAAGCTGAGGGCGCTGCGGGACGAAGACGATCGGGCCGCCGGGGAGATTCGGAAAGCTGCCGACGAGGTCGACGGCGTGCTCGACGTGCAGCAGCAGGCGCGGTTCCGGTTGTTCGAAGAACGGATGGAAGCGCGGAAACTCGAGCTTTTGATGAAAGCCCGTCAGAACGCACGGCAGGGGCGGGCGAAGTAGGAGTATCAAAGTTAACTCCTCCCAACTCCCAACTCCCAATTCCCAACTCCCAAGTCCCAACTCCCAAGTCCCAATTCCCAAGTCCCAAGCCGGTGCGCGGAAGGTTCTAAAATAGAAGCGTGCAGGCTCGAGTTGCTGCTTTCCTCGTCCTGATTTCCGTTATCGCGCTCGGCGCGCAGCCGCGGCTGACGCAGCAGGACGCCGCTCGTTTCGGGGCGAAGCTCGCCAGGATCGAAGCGTTTGCGGCGGCGACCACGCACGCCTCGCGGGGGCAGTCCATCGAACTCAGCGACACGGAAGTGAACTCATATCTTCGCTATATGGCCGGAGCGCAGGTGCCTGTCGGGATCACGGAACCGACGCTGAACGCGCTCGGGAACGGGAGGGTGGCGGGCCGCGCCATCGTCGACCTCGATGCCGTGCGGCGGCAGAAGCAGCGCGGCTGGATGGACCCGATCGGGTACCTGTCGGGCAAGGTCCCGGTCACCGCCGCGGGCACGCTGACGACGTCGAATGGGACCGGCCGGTTCCAGCTCGAATCCGCTGAACTCTCGGGGGTAACCGTCCCGAAGTTCGTCCTGCAGGAATTACTCAGCTATTATTCGCGCACGCCTGAGGCTCCCAACGGCATCGATATGGATGCGCCGTTTCAACTGCCCGCGCGCATCAAGGAAATCCGCGTCGGCACGGGCACGGCGACCGTCCTGCAGTAGGGGTGCGGACCTGACGCAGACCGATGTCCATCCGCTGCAGGGTTCGCTGCAGTATTTGAAGGGCGTCGGCCCGCGCCGCGCGGCCGACCTCCGGCGCGTCGGCCTCGAAACCGTCGAAGACCTGCTGTATCGGTTCCCGATCCGCTATGAAGACCGGGGACATTTTCAAACGATCGATACGCTGAAGCCGGGTGTCGCCGCCACGATCACCGGCGAGGTCCTTTCGTGCGGGATTCGGCCAACCCGGCGTCCGCGCTTCCGCATCTTCGAAATGCTCGTGCGGGATGCGACCGGGAGCCTGCGGGCGATCTGGTTCAATCAGCCGTTCCTCAACGACATTTTTCATCCGCATCAGCGCGTCATCCTGTACGGAAAGCTCGAACTCACGTCACACGGGCTGCAGATGCAGAGCCCGCAGTACGAAATCCTCCCAGACGACGAACCGGCCGCCGAAGCGCCAGACGAGGGGGAGTTACCGCAGACGGTACACACAGGACGGATCGTTCCCATCTACGAGAAGACCGGGCAGCTCACGGCGAAAGTGCAGCGCGCGCTGGTGCACCAGGCGCTCGAGCACCTGCCCGATGACCTGCCGGACCCGCTGCCTCCGTCGCTCCGTGACCGGCTGGGACTCGTCAGCCGCCGCGCGGCCATCGAGGGCGTCCACTTTCCGTCGTCAGACGCATCGATCGAGGCACTCAACGCCTTTCGATCGGCGGCGCATCGGCGATTGATCTTCGAAGAGTTCTTCCTCTTCCAGCTCGGGATCGTCCTCCGGAAGCGGCGCGCCGAAGGCGAACGAAAATCCCGGCCCGTCATCGTGACCGACGCGGTGCGCGAGGCCGTGCGCAAGGTCCTGCCGTTCCGGCTGACCGGCGATCAGAAGACGGTCATCCGCGAAATCGTCACGGACATGCAACGGCCGCAACCGATGAACCGGCTGCTGCAGGGAGACGTCGGATCGGGGAAGACGATTGTCGCGCTCATGGCCTCGCTCGTCGCGATGGAAAACGGGCTTCAGGTCGCGTTCATGGCGCCGACGGAGATCCTCGCCGAGCAGCACTTCTTCAACATCCGGCGGCTGCTGGAACACTCGCGGTTCCGCATCACCCTGCTGACCGGCGCAACGCCTGCGAAGAAGCGCCGCGAAATCCTGGCGGAACTCTCCGGCGGATCGCTGCACATGGTGATCGGCACGCATGCCCTCGTGCAGGAGGACGTCGCGTTCCGCGAGCTGGGGCTCGCGATCATCGACGAACAGCACCGCTTCGGCGTGTTGCAGCGCGCGACGCTGCGCGCCAAGGGCCTGCATCCCGACGTGCTCGTCATGACGGCGACGCCGATCCCGCGCACGCTCGCGCTCACGACCTACGGGGACCTCGACGTTTCGATCATGCGCGAAATGCCGCCCGGCCGGCAGCCGATTGCGACAACCGCCCGCCCCGAATCCCGCCGCGACGACGTGTACGCGTTCATCCGCAGGCAGATCGAGGAAGGACGTCAGGCGTACGTCATCTACCCGCTCGTCGAGGAATCCGAAAAGGTGGACCTCAAAGCGGCGACGGAAATGGCCGACCACCTGTCGCAGGACGTCTTCCCGGACCTGCGCGTCGGCCTGCTGCACGGCCGGATGAAGCAGGACGCGAAGGACCGCGTCATGGGCGCATTCTCACGGAAGGAGTTCGACATCCTCGTCTCGACGACCGTAATCGAGGTCGGCATCGACGTGCCCAACGCGACGGTGATGCTCGTAGAACACGCGGAGCGCTTCGGATTATCGCAACTGCACCAGCTGCGCGGCCGCGTCGGCCGGGGCGCCCACAAGTCGTATTGCATTCTATTGTTCCAGTATCCGTTGACCGACCAGGGACGCGAGCGCCTCAAGGCGTTGACGTCGACCACCGACGGCTTCGAAATCGCCGAGCGGGACCTGCAGCTCAGAGGCCCCGGCGATTTCTTCGGCACGCGTCAGTCGGGCCTCCCAACGCTGCGCGTCGGCGACCTGCTCCGCGATCATTCCTTGATGGAGGAAGCGCGCCGCGAGGCGGTCGCCGCGCTCGACGATCCATCGCAGACGGATGCGCTCGCCGCGCTGGTCAACACGAGTTGGGAAAAGCGTTTCGGACTGGTGGGCATCGGCTAGAAGTGCGACCGCAGAAGTTCAGGGGCGACGCGGACGAAAGGGTAAATGCGAATCGTGGCCGGCGAATGGCGGGGACGATCACTGAGATCACCAACATGGGAAGGGCTGCGGCCGACGTCCGATCGGCTCCGCGAAACGCTCTTCAATATCCTGGGGCCGTCCATCAAGGGAGCTCGGATCATCGACGCTTACGCCGGCACCGGCGCAATCGGCATCGAGGCGCTCAGCCGCGGCGCCGGGTGGGTGTGTTTCGTCGAGCGCGATCCCCGCGCCGTGCGGCTGATCGAAGCCAACCTTCGCACGCTTGGGGGTGACGGACGCTATGCTATTATCCGCGCGGATGTGACGAGCACCGCGGCCGCCTGCGGCAGCGATGCCGTCGACGTGGCGGTGTTCGATCCGCCATATGCCGAAGATGCCGCTGCGCGGGCGCTCGACTCGGCCGCGACATTGCCGGGGGAGCGCCTGCGGGTCGTAGTCGAGCACGCGAAGCGCTATACGCCGCCGGCACGCCACGCCGCCTTCACGCTCACGCGAACGGTCACGGCGGGGGACAGCGCGCTGTCGTTCTACGAGAGGGGCTGAGGTGCCGGCTGATACCATCGCGATCTATCCGGGCTCGTTCGACCCGCTGACCAACGGCCACGTTGACATCATCCGGCGCGGCTCGCGGGTCTTCGATCGGATTGTCGTCGGCATCCTGCAGAATCTCGACAAATCCCCGCTGTTCACCGTGGCCGAGCGGGTCGACATCGCCCGCGAAGTCTTCGCCGGCGCCTCCAATGTCGAAGTGGACACCTTCGACGGCCTCCTCGTGGAGTACGCTCGTCGCAAAGGCGCGTCGGTCATCGTCCGAGGACTCCGCGCGATCTCGGATTTCGAGTACGAGATGCAGATGGCGCTCATGAACCGGCACCTGAATCCACACGTCGAGACGGTGTTCATGATGCCGGCAGAGCCCTATACGTACGTCAGCTCGCGCCTCGTGAAGGAAGTCGTCGCGCTCGGCGGCGCCGTGCACGGGCTGGTCCCGGAAATCGTCGAAACCCGCCTGCGCGAGAAGCGCCTCGCGCGCGCAACCCTGAGGGCCTGACATGCAGTTTTCGGCACGAACCCGCCGCGTAGCGGTCTCCCCGACGATGAAAGTGGCCGCTGACGCCATGCGGCTGAAGGCGCAGGGCGTCGACGTCGTCGATCTCGGCGCCGGCGAACCGGATTTCCCGACACCGGAACACATCGGCAACGCGGCGAAGCGGGCGATCGACGCCCATTTCACGAAATACACGAACAACTCCGGTACCGACGACCTGAAACGCGCCGTCGTCGAACGATACCGGGCGGATTACGGCGTCGAATACACCACGTCGGAAGTGATCGTGACCGCCGGCGGGAAACAGGCGCTGTACAACGCGGTGATGGTCCTCTTCGGTCCGGGCGATGAAGTGATCACGCATTCACCTGGCTGGCCGACCCTGGTGGAACAGATCAAGCTCGCCGACGCGACGCCGGTCATTGTCCGTGCGCACGAAGAGGATGGATTCGCGCTGCATGCCGAGTCGTTCCTCTCGGCGATCACACCGCGAACGCGCGGGATCATCCTGAACTCACCGACGAACCCCACCGGCGCGCTGATCACGGAAGACGATCTGACGGCGATTGCCCGGGAGTGCGCGACGCGTGGAATCTGGATCCTGGTCGATCTCTGCTACGAGCGATTGATCTACGACGCCGTCCCGCACAACCTCCCCGGCGTGCTGGCGCGCGAACTCCGCGACAAATCAGTGTTGTGCTGTTCGGCGTCCAAGGCGTACGCCATGACCGGCTGGCGCTGCGGCTGGGCGATGGCGCCATCGGCGCTCATCGGCGCAGCGAACGCGCTCCAGAGTCACTCGACATCGAACGTCTGCTCCATCAGCCAGAAAGCGGCCGAAGCCGCGCTGCGGGGTCCGCAGGAATGCGTGACGGAGATGCTCGACGAATACCGCCGCCGCCGAGATCGGCTCTTCGAATGGCTGTCCGCCGACCCGCGTATCCGCCTCGTCAAACCCGCCGGGGCGTTCTACATGTTTCCTGACGTGTCGGAGTTCCTCTCGCCCGACGCCATCCGGACGTCGGCCGAGCTCGCGACGGCGCTCCTCGACAACGTTCAGGTCGCCGTCACGCCCGGTGAAGCCTTCGATGCGCCCGGGTTCCTGCGGTTGTCGTACGCGGCCTCCCTCACGGAACTCGAACGCGGCTCGAAGCGGATCCTGCAGTATCTCGATTCGCTGCAGCCGGCTCGTATTTGACCATTGAACGCGTCGTCCGCGGCTCTCCTCGCTGAACTGGAATCGATCGCCGGCGCCGCCCACGTGCGCGCCGACGACGACGCGCGCGAGACCTACGCGTCGGACGGCACCTCTTTCCACCACCCGCCGGATCTCGTGGTCTTTCCCGACGGCGCGGACCAGGTGTCCGCCGCCGTCCGCGTCTGCGCACGCGCAGGCGTCCCGATCGTTCCGCGCGGCGCGGGCACCGGCTATTCAGGCGGCGCCGTTCCCATCATGGGTGGCGTCGTGCTGTCGCTCGAGCGCATGAACCGCATCCTCGACATCGACGAGTCGAATCTCATCGCCCTCGTCGAGCCGAACGTGATCACGGGCGATCTGCAGGACGCCGTCGAACGGGTGGGGCTGTTCTATCCACCCGATCCGTCATCGCTGCGCACGTGCTCGATCGGCGGCAACGTCGCCGAGAACGCCGGCGGTCCACGCGCGTTCAAGTACGGCACCACGAAAGCGTACGTGCTTGGTCTCCAGGCCGTCCTCCCGACAGGCGAGATCATCGAGACCGGCGGCAAGGTGGTGAAGAACGTCGCCGGCTACGACCTCACGCAACTGCTCGTCGGATCCGAAGGTACGCTGGCCATCATCACCCGCGTCACGCTGCGGCTGATCCCGCTCCCCGCGGCTCGCATCACGCTCCGCGCCACGTTCTCCACCGTCGCCGACGCCGCGAACGCGGTGGACCGCATCGTCGAGGAGCGCGTCGTCCCCGCCTCGCTCGAACTGATCGACGCCGACTCGCTCGATGCGATTTCCCGCCACGTCGGCGGCCGTCCGCTCGCGCCTGCAGACACCGCCGCTCTCGTCCTGATCGAAGTTGACGGCACCCCGCAGGCCGCGGCAGAGGACGCGGAACGCGTGCAGCGCGCCTGCAGGGCCGCCGGCGCCACGGAGTTGTTGCGGGCACGCGATGATCGCGAACGCGCGGACCTGTGGACCGTCCGCCGCGAGCTTTCCCCCGCGCTGCGCACGCTGGCGCCAGTGAAATTCAACAACGACATCGTCGTGCCGAAAGGCCGCATTCCTGAGCTCTTCGGCCTGATCGCCCGCTTGCGGACTGCGTACGGCGTGCGAATCGCCTGCTTCGGCCACGCCGGCGACGGCAATATTCACGTCAACGTGATGGTGGGGGATTCCGAGGCAGACCGCTCGCGCGCCCGCGACACGGTCCACGCACTCTTCGAAGGCGTGCTGGCCCTCGAAGGCTCCATCACCGGCGAACACGGCATCGGGCTCTCGAAGATGGAATACCTCTCGATGCAGCTCGATCAACCCGAGATCGCGCTGATGCAGCGGATCAAGAAAGCGTTCGATCCAGAGGGAATACTGAACCCGGGCAAGATATTTGGAGAACCCGCACCGTAGACCGCGGTCTTCGGCGTCGCGGAACCGTTTCAGCGTCTGCGCCCTCTGTCCGCCCTCGGCGAGATCCGTCGTGTCAGATCACCCGGAACCGCCGGCCGCCCGGCAGGAACGGTGTCGATGTCAGCTGTCCCTCGAATTGCCGTCCCCATCGTCCCGGAATCGCCGTGCCGCACTGTGGACACGCGCCGTCAGGCGTCAGGCGGTACTGCTGGATGAAGTAGCCGAAGCGTTCGATCAGCAACTCGTGACAGTTGTGGCAGCGCGTATTCTCGAGATCGCCGACGCCCCCGGGGATGTTCCCGGCGTATACGTACTTCAATCCTGCCGCTGTCGCGATCTCGGCGGCGTGGACGAGCATCTCCGGCGTCGTGTTCTCCGGATCGCACATGCGGTAGTCCTTGTGAAACGCCGTCACGTGCCACGGGACGAACGGCGACACGGACGCGAGGAACCCGGTCAGCCGCTTGATTTCGTCGTCTCCGCTGTTGAAGCCGGGAATCAGCAGCGTGACGATCTCGAGCCAGATGCCCATCTCGTGCAGCCGCCGAATCGTGAAGAGGATCGGCTCGAGCCGGCCGCCCAACTGACGGTAGTGGCGATCGTCGAAGCTCTTGAGGTCGACTTTGTAGAGATCCACCCACGGCCGGATGTAGTCGAGCACGCGCGGTGTGCCGTTCCCGTTCGACACGTACGCCGTGAGCAGCCCCGACGCGCGCGCGTCGCGGAAGATCTCGACGGCCCACTCGCTCGTGATCAGCGGCTCGTTGTAGGTCGATACGACCACCCTCGCGCCGAGGCGCTTCGCGTCGTCCGCAATGCGGTTCGGCGACGTATCGATGGGCGGTGAAATCGCGGAGGGATCACGGAGCGCCTGGGAGGTGACCCAGTTCTGGCAGTACGAGCAGTGCAGGTCGCATCCCAGCATCCCGAAGCTGTATGCCAGTGCTCCCGGATGGGCGTGGAAAAAGGGTTTCTTCTCGATCGGATCGCACTGAATCCCACCCACGTATCCCCACGGCACGTAGAGCGTGCCGCCGCGGTTGAAGCGCACCTTGCACACGCCGACCGCGCCGTCAGGGATGGGGCATTCGTGTCCGCACGCGTAGCACCGAAGGCGCTTGTTCGAGATCGCTTCGACGAGTTCAGGCGCGGCGACGGACGTGCGCGCTTCGAGGACGTCGGCGAGGGTGGTCATGGTGCATCATGTCGTACGCAGGCGGCGTCGTGCCGCCGTGGCGATCCACACGACTCCGAGCGCCGCGGCAGCGGCGCCGAGCCCGGCCAGGACTTTCGGGAGCGGATCCGGCGGCAGAATCACCGTCCCGCTGTCGTCTGCCACCGCCGCCTGCGACGTGTAGCGGCCGTAGCGAGGGCGTTCCGTTTCGTCGAAATGCTCGGCAAGGGCATAGAGATCCTGGCGCATCGGCTCCCCGCGCATCGGCTGTCCGTGGCCGGCGACGAGCGTGTCGGGCGCGAGCGCCGCCAGGCGCCGCACGGAGTCCCGCGAACTGCTCCAGTCCTGTGTGAAGTAAGCGGGCGGTCCATGCATTTCACGTCGTTGTGTCAACACCGCGTTGAGCGATTCCTGCTTCGTCGTGATGACGGCATCGCCCGAGACGAGACACCGGTCGTCCTCTCGGAAGAGCGACACGTGCCCCGGCGTGTGGCCTGGCGTATGGATCCACCGCCAGCCCAGGAGATCGGGCACGGATCCATCGGACGGCAGCCGTTCGATGCGGTTCGTGATGTCAATCGGGCCGCGAGGGTACAGGCGCGACAGCAGCGACATCGCGCCCCCGCCGACGAGCGGGTCGGGAGGCGGATACGAGGAACGACCGGTCAGATACGGCAGCTCGAGGTGATGGGCGAACACGGGGACGTCCCACGCATCGAGCAACTCCTGCAGAGAGCCGACGTGATCGAAATGACCGTGCGTGAGGAGAATCGCTGCCGGTCGGGTGGCGGCGCCGAATCTCGATTCCGCCGCGCGCCGGATCGCCGAGGCGTAGCCCGGCAGAGCCGCGTCGACGAGCATCCAGCGCGAGCGGTCGCCGAGCGCCGCCACGTTGACCATCGCGCATCGCATGAAGCCGACGCCGGGCGCCACATCAGTAAACATCACGGAAGCCTCCGTGCCTGCGAAGTGCAAACCTGCCGCCACCGTGCTCAAATGGAGACATGAAGACCGTCGCGATTATCGGCGCCTCATCCAATCGCGCGAAGTACGGAAACAAGGCGCTCCGCGCGTATGAACGTCAGGGCTATCGGGTGATCCCGATCAACCCCAACGAAGTCGAGGTCGAAGGTCATCGCACGTTCGCATCGGTGCTCGACGTGCCGGAGCCGATCGACATGGCGACCGTGTATGTCCCGCCGGCGATCGGCGTCCGCGTGCTCGAGGACATCGCGAAAAAGGGCATACAGGAGGTCTGGCTCAACCCCGGGGCTGACGAGCCCGACGTCGTGGCCCGCGCGCGCGAGCTCGGGCTTCAGCCGGTGATCGCCTGCAGCATCGTCGGCATCGGCGAACGCCCATAGCGACGTCGGCATTTCGGCCGCTGGCCGTGCGCCGTCGAGCACGCCGAACGCGCAACACGCCACGAGAAAACGGCCGACGCGAACGCGGCCGACCGATCGCGGCCAAACGATTTGACACTCCGCGCGAACGGTGCCTATACTCCGCGAAAGCCCTCCTGTCGAATCAGCACGACCCATCCGGACAATCACATGCCCACTCAGAAGCGCAGCAGCGCGCGGCAGGCCGCCGCAAGTCCGGCCGTCGCGCCGGAATCGGCCCAGGACGCTCCCGCCGCTGAGGCGAAGCCGCAGCCGCCGCCGCCGGCCGCGGATGGGGAGGCAGCGCCATCCGCTTCGGCGGCCACCGTGCCGCAGCCGCCCTCGCCTTCCGCGCCGCCCGCACCCGCCGCGGCCGGTGCACAGCGCTCTGCCCAGCAACAGCAACGAGAAGGCCGCCGCGGCCTCAACATCACCGACCTCAAGGACAAGAGCATCCAGCAGCTCACGCAAATCGCGAAGGACCTCAACGTCACGGGCGCGACGGGCATGCGCAAGCAGGAGCTGATCTTCCAGATCCTGAAAGCGCAGACGGAGCAGAGCGGCTTCATCTTCTCGGAAGGCGTCCTCGAAGTGCTGCCGGACGGCTTCGGGTTCCTGCGCGCGCCGGATTACAACTACCTGCCGGGTCCGGACGACATCTACGTGTCACCGTCGCAGATCCGCAAGTTCGATCTGCAAACCGGCGATACGGTCTCGGGGCAGATCCGCCCGCCGAAAGAAGGCGAGCGGTACTTCGCGCTGATCAAGGTCGAAGCCGTCAACTTCGAAGCGCCCGAGCAGGCGCGCGACAAACTGTTCTTCGAAAATCTGACGCCGCTGTATCCGGATCAGCGCTTCACGCTCGAGACGACGCCCGACAATCTGAGCGGCCGCGTCATGGACCTGATGACGCCGATCGGCCGCGGGCAGCGGGGCCTGATCGTCGCGCCGCCGCGCACGGGCAAGACGATGCTGCTGCAGAGCATCGCGCAGTCGGTCGCCAGCAACCATCCGGAGGTATACCTCATCGTCCTGCTGATCGATGAGCGGCCGGAAGAAGTCACCGACATGCAGCGGTCGGTGCATGGCGAAGTGATTTCGTCGACGTTCGACGAGCCCGCGCAGCGGCACGTTCAGGTCGCGGAAATGGTCATCGAGAAGGCGAAGCGGCTCGTGGAGCACAAGAAGGACGTGCTGATCCTGCTCGACTCGATCACGCGCCTCGCGCGCGCCTACAACGCCGTCATCCCGCCGTCAGGAAAGGTGCTCTCCGGCGGTCTGGACTCGAACGCGCTGCAGAAGCCGAAGCGCTTCTTCGGCGCGGCGCGCAACATCGAAGAGGGCGGATCGCTCACGATCATCGCGACCGCGCTCATCGACACCGGCTCGCGCATGGACGACGTCATCTTCGAGGAGTTCAAGGGCACCGGCAACATGGAAATCCACCTGGATCGCAAGCTGTCCGATAAGCGGGTGTTCCCGGCGATCGACATGCAGAAGAGCGGCACGCGCAAGGAGGAGCTGCTCATGCCGAAGGAGGACCTCAACCGCGTCTGGGTCCTCCGCAAGGTGCTCGCGCCGCTCTCGCCGACCGAGGCGATGGAACTGCTGCTCGACAAAATGAGCAAGTCGAAGTCGAACGCCGATTTCCTCGGCTCGATGCAGAAAGGGTAGCGCGAAGTGGTGTCCGAGCTGGGGCCCCATCGCGTCAGCGTTGACGCGATCGACCGATCGGGGCGAGGACGGGGCCGCCCCGCTTCGCGCGGAAGCGGCTCCCCGTGACGCGTCTTTCCGGCCGCTGAGCACGAAGTGGGGTGTCCGAGCTGGGGCCCCGTCGCGTCAGCGCTGCGTCGTGGTCGTCCGCGCATTCCGTTTCAGTAGATCCTCGAGCGCCTTCCACTGCGGCGGATTCACGTCGAGCAGATTGCGCGCGAAGAAGTCGTAGCGCTTGTGCTCTCCGTAGGCGCCGCCAGATCCGTGATCCATGCCTGGGACCACCAGGAGTTCGAAGTCCTTGTTGTGTTTGATCAACTGATTGACCACCTGCATCGTGGACGACGGATCGACGTTGTGATCCATCTCGCCGACGACGAGCAGGACCTTCCCCTGGAGCCGCCACGCGTTGTCGACGTTGGACGACTCGGCATACTGCTCGCCGATCGGCCATCCCATCCACTGCTCGTTCCACCAGATCTTGTCCATCCGGTTGTCGTGGCACCCCGCGGCCGAGACGGCGACTTTGTAGAACTCGGGGAAGAACAGCAATCCGCCGAGTGAGTTCTGCCCGCCGGCGGACGTGCCGTACAACCCGACACGCGTGATGTCGTAGTACGGGTATTTCGCGGCGACCGCCTTGTGCCACAGGATGCGATCGGGGAACCCCGCATCTTTCAGGTCCTTCCAGGCGACGTCGTGAAACGCCTTCGACCGGTTGCTCGTGCCCATGCCGTCGATCTGGACGACGATGAACCCGATCTCCGCCTGCGACTGCATCTGGTTGTAGGCCTGGAACGACTTGGGGACGAAGGAGTCCTGCGGACCCGCGTAGATGTTTTCGATGACCGGATATTTCTTCGAGGGATCGAAGTCGGTCGGACGGTAGATGACGCCGTAGATGTCCGTCACCCCGTCACGCCCTTTCGCCACGAAGACCTCCGGCGGCTTCCATCCCGCCGCGGTCAACCGGGAGATATCGGCTTTCTCCAGCGTCGCCAGCAGCTTGCCATCGTCGCCTCCGTGCAGTTCGAACACGGGCGCCATGTCCACGCGCGAGTACAGGTCGACGAAGTAGCGGCGATCCGGAGAGACCGTGACCCGATGGTTCGCGTCCGCCGTCGTCAGCGTCGCCAAACCGGTTCCGTCGAAGTTGATCCGGTAGTAGTTGACGAAATACGGATCCTTGCCCGGATACATCCCGCTCGCGGTGAAGAGGATCTGCCGCCTGGCGTCGTCGACGCTGATCACGCTGCGGACGACCCAGTCGCCTTTCGTGATCTGGTTCTTCACCGTTCCGGTCACGCCGTCGTAGAGATACAGATGGTTCCAGCCGTCGCGCTCCGACATCCAGATGATTTCGCGGCCGTCGTCGATGTCGTGGCGGTATTTCTTGCCCGAATAGCAGAAGAACGTCTTCGGCTCTTCGCTGATAACCGCGCGCGCGTGGCCGGTTTCCCCATCGACGTCGATGACGCGATATACCTGATGGCCACGCTGGTTGTACTCGAAGGTCAGCGATGCGCCGCTCTTGCGCCACTCCGGCCGGGTCATATCGTAGGCGTTCGGGAAGAGCGCGTTGTCGACGACGATCTGCTTGCCGTCGGCGACATGGAAGAGCACGGGGCGCTCGGTGTCGAGCACGTCGCCTGGTTTGGCGTACTGCATGACCGAATCCTTCGGCTGCAGCTGGTCCTCGGGCGAGGATTCCACGTAGTGGACGTAGCGGCGGAAGCCTGGCGTCACCTTGAAGACGGCCACCTTCGTGGAGTCCGGAGACCAGACCAGCGTCTCGGGATCGTAGTAATTGCCTTCGGAGCCATCCGTGCTCAGGAGCTTCACGTCGCGCTTCCCGACTTCGCGAATCGCGACGTTGTAATTGCGAACGAGTGCCTCCAGCTTGCCGTCGGGCGACTTCTTCGCCGCTACTGCGTTGACGTCGAATGGCGCGCGGACGGGGCCCCCGAGACCACCTCCGCCGCGGCCCCCCCGACCTTCGCGCGCGGGCGGCTGCTCGCATCGATAGGTCTGCAGGCTGCAGCGCCACGCCGGAGGGCGTCCGGTCCCGGCTGCGGCTCCGCGGCCAGCGGCGCCGTTCAGCGTGAACTCGATCGCGTTTCCATCGTCGGTGAAGCTGAAGGTGGAGAAGGGAAGGGTGACTGCCGTGTATTTGCCACCCGCGGCAGACGAGATCGCCGCGGCGAGCTTCCCATGATCGAATGCGGGCTTCTTCGCAAGCGTTGCCGCGTCGACGAGGATGAACTCGTTGCCGCCTTCCACGGTCCGGCGATACCAGAACCGGTGCGATGACTCGATCCAGTTGACCTGATCGACGACGTTCAGCGCGAGCGGCTGGTACTTGTCGCGCAGGGTCATCGCGCGCTGGTAATCGCCGGCGGTGCCCTGGGCGCGGGCGGCAGGAACGGCGACGGTGAACGACAGCAGGAGCAGCGGTGCGGCGCGCCGGACTCGCATCATCCAAATCTCCTTGACAACGATGGCTGTAAGCGCTTACATCGGGCGGCCGCATGGTATCACGCCTTCTGACGAACGGACACGAGGTGCAGACCGTTCACGAGCCGGGCGTGAATCGGGTCGAGCTGCCGATCAACAGCGCCGCCGTCAGCATCAGGATTCAGCGTCAGTAAGGGGTCAACCATGGATCGTCGATCGTTCGTTGCCGCCATCGTGATCGCGCCGTCGGCCGCTGCCGTGAGCGCCGCATTCGAACCGAGGGAGATGGCAGCCGCCGCAGCGGCTCCAGCCACCAGAGTCGCGCCGAAAGTGCATGCCGTTGCGACGCCATTGCCGCTGACGGCCGTTCGCCTGACCGGTGGTCCTCTGAAACGCGCGCAGGAACGCGATGCGCAGTACCTGCTGGACCTCGATCCCGATCGGATCCTGTCGTTCTACCGCACCCGGGCCGGGCTGCCGAAGAAGGCGGAGCCGTACGGCGGATGGGACGGCGAAGGCCGGCAGCTCACCGGCCACATCACGGGCCATCATCTCTCCGCGGTGAGCTACATGTTCGCCGCAACCGGCGATACGCGCTTCAAACAGCGCGCCGACTACATCGTCGGCGAGCTGAAAGTCGTGCAGGACGCGCACCAGAACGGCTACGCCGGCGCAATCATGGGGGGCGAAAAAGCGTTCGACGAGCTGGCGAAAGGCAACATCCGGTCAGCCGCGTTCGACCTGAACGGCCTCTGGTCGCCGTGGTACACGCTTCACAAGACGTTTGCGGGCCTGCGCGACGCGTATCGACATACAGGCAACCGGATGGCGCTCGAGGTCGAAACCCGTTTTGCCGCATGGGCCGAAGGCATCCTGTCGCGTCTGGACGACGCGCAGACCCAGAAGATGCTAGGGACCGAGTTCGGCGGCATGAACGAAGTACTGGCGGATCTGTACGCAGACACCGGTGACAAGCGCTGGCTGGATCTGTCGTATCACTTCGAGTACCGCGCGGTGGTCGATCCGTGGAAACACTTCGAGGACGATCTCAACGGTCTGCACGGCAACGCCACCATCCCGAAAGCGATCGGGTCGGTCGCGCGTTTCATCTACACCGGTGATCTCAACGACGGCTTCGCCGGCTCGTTCTTCTGGGATCGCGTCGTGCATCACCATACGTTCGCGAGCGGCGGGGACGGAAAAGATGAGTACTTCCGCGAACCGGATCATCTCAGCCGCATCACCGAAGGACGCACCGCGGAATCGTGCAACGTCTACAACATGCTGAAGCTGACGCGCGCGCTGTTCGCGCTCAGACCCGACGTGGACTACGCCGAGTTTCAGGAGCGCGCCCTCTTCAACCACGCGCTCGGATCGATGGATCCCGACGACTTCGCGATGTGCTACATGGTCCCCGTCGGGCGGGGCGTGCGGAAGGAATACCAGAACATGGCGCAGAGCTTCACCTGCTGCGTCGGGACCGGCATGGAGAACCACGCGCTGCACGGTCTCGGCCTCTATTTCACCGCTGCGGACAAGCTATGGGTGAATGTCTACGCCCCTTCCACCGCGTCGTGGGATGCCGGCGGTGTCCGGCTCTCCATGGATACGTCGTTTCCGGAGGGTGACGACGCGACGATGAGAATCGAGGCAGCGCCGGCCCGGCCGATGACATTGCTGTTGCGACGGCCGCGGTGGGCCGGCGACGGATTCACGGTCACGGTGAACGGCGCCGCCCAGGACACGCTCGCGGACGGCGGCTATGTCGCGTTGAAGCGCACCTGGAGGGCCGGGGACACGGTCGCACTGACGCTGCCGAAGACGCTCCGTCTCGAGCCGCTGGTCGATAACCCGCGGCGGACCGCGATCATGTGGGGACCGCTGATGCTTGCGGGCGACCTCGGTCCCGAGCCGCCGCGCGGGGAGGGGAGAGGGAGAGGAACGGCGCCTGCCGTCGACCTACCGGTCATCGTGTCGTCTTCCCGGAATCCCGCCGACTGGCTGAAGCCGATTCCCGGCAAGCCGGGAGAGTTCCAGACCGACGGCGTCGGCCGTGACAAGGACTTCCTACTGGCGCCGTTCTACAGGCTGCACCGGCGAGTCTATATGGGGTACGTGGACCTGTACACGCCAGCCGACTGGGAGAAGAAAACCGCGGAGGACGCCGCGCAACGCGAGCGGCAGCGGCAGCTCGACGCCGCCACCGTTGGGTATCTCGAGCCGGGCAGCCCGCAGCGCGAGCACGACTTCAATCAGCAGGGAGAGAACACGAACGTCGCGCTCGTCGATCAGCGCGCGGGCCGGGGCGGACGCGGCTGGTTCTCGTTCGACCTCCCGGTGGATCCGTCGCAGGCAAACGTGCTCGTCGTCACGTATCACGCCGACAGCCGCCGGCCGCGGACGTTCGAGATCCTCGTCGACGGTCAACCTATCGCGGAGGAGAGATTCGATGTCTCGAGCGACGACCGGTTTTTCGATCGAGAGTATCCGCTGCCGGCGAGCGCCGGCGGCGGCAAGCCGACGGTGACGGTGCGATTCCAGGCCACCGGCGGCAGCGACATCGCGGCGGTGTTCGGGATCAGGGTCATTCGCCGACAGGCCCAATTCCCGACGCCCAATTCGAACGCTCAATTTCCCATGAACCACGAGAGGCGCGCAGCTGGAATTGAGGTCGCGCAGGGTGAACTGCGTAGAGCCATCTGTCCAGTCGCCCCAGCTAACGGACGGCGCCGCGTGTAAGCGCGTAAACAAATCAGCGCGCGATGGCAACGCTTACATCCGCGAAAAGCAATAGTCTTGATACCGCCGTCGAGGCCGCCGGCTCAGCCGCGTGCCTGAACAGGAGCCGCCCGTGCGCCGTCCGTCCCTCCATCACCTCGCGTCCGTCAGCCTCATCGGCATCGCAACCGTGGTCGTCGCGGCGGCGCCTCCCCAGTCGACCGCCTCGCCGGGCGCCCGGATCAAAATCGACATCGACCGGACGATCGGCCGCGTCGACCCGCTGCTGTTCGGCAACTTCGCCGAACACCTGGGACGGATGATTTACGGCGGCATCTACGACGAGAAGAGCCCGCTGTCGGACGCGTTCGGCTTCCGCCGCGACGTCGTCGACGCCGTGAAAGGGCTGGGTGTGTCGATTCTGCGGTGGCCTGGCGGCAACTTCGCGTCAGGGTACGACTGGAAGGACGGCATCGGTCCGAAAGGGCAACGCCCCGTGCGGCCCGAGCTCGCATGGAACGACATCGAAACGAATCGGTTCGGTACCGATGAATTCCTCCGGTACACACAAACCATCGGCGCGGAACCGTACATCTGCGTCAACCTGGGGCTCGGGACGATCGGCGACGCACGCGACTGGGTCGAGTACACCAACGGCGCACAGCACACCTACTGGGCCGATCTGCGGCGGAAGAACGGCCACGACCAGCCGTATGGGGTGAAGTACTGGGCGCTCGGCAACGAGATCGACGGGCCGTGGCAACTCGGGCACAAGGACGCGGACGCCTACGCCGCGTTCGCGCTCGAGACGGCAAAGGCGATGCGAGGCATCGATCCGTCCATCCGCCTCGTCGCCAGCGGCTCCAGCAACTACGGCGCGGACTGGATTGGCTGGAACCGCGCCGTGCTGCAGACGCTTCGGAACACGGTCGACTACATCGCCCTTCACACCTACATCAACAACCGCGACAACGACTTCGAGCGCTACCTCGGAACGGCTGCGCTGAACGTCGAGCGCTACATCAGCACCACTGCCGCATTGATTCGTGAAGTGCAGACGGGGCCCTCGCCCAGGCCGATCTACATTGCGTACGACGAGTGGAATGTGTGGTACCGCACCGGAAACCGCGAGAAGCTCGAAGAGGTGTTCAACGTCGAAGACGCGGTTGCGATGGGCGTGTTCTTCAACGCCTTCTTCCGCCACGCCGATGTCGTCCGGATGGCGAACCTCGCGCAGATGGTCAACGTCATCGCGCCCATCGTGACCAGCGATCGCGGGCTGCTGCTCCAATCGATCTACTTTCCCATCGTCGAATACGGGCGGCAGCGAGGGCACACATCGCTCGACGTCTGGGTGTCGGCACCGGGATATCGCGTGGCGAACCGGCCGCAGGAACTGCCGTATCTCGATGTCTCAGCGACCTATGATCCGGGCACTCGCGAGGTCGACGTCAACGTGCTCAATCGCAGCCGTGATCGCGACCTCACCACCGCGATCGAATCGGCCTCCGGTGCGTGGGAGCCGTCGGCGCAGGTCTGGCAGATCAACGATACGGACCTGAAAGCGGCCAACACGTTCGCCGATCCACAGCGCGTGCGCCCGAAGACATCCGCGGCGACGCTCGAGCCGGCGCCGGGCGCGGTCCGCTACACGTTTCCCGCTCACTCGCTTACGATTCTTACGTTGAAGCTGCGGCCGTAACGGCCGCGTGCATGGATCCGGAGGCAGCATGGCTCGGTTCACTGACGATCAACTCGCGTTCTCCGCTGCGAAACAGCGATATATGGGCCGCGACGAGTCGATCGATTTCCTGAAGACGATGAACATCCGGATGAGCGTCGGGCACTGGTCGGCCGGCGACTTCTGCGATCGCTTTGCGCCGCCGGGATACCACTCAGACGATCCGGCGTTCCAGAACACGTTCGAAGGACAGTGCCGCCGCACCAAAGCCGCGGGCGTCGACGCGATCGAGATCCACCAGAGCGTCTTCGAGCAATCGATGAACGGCGACCTCGATGCGAAAGCTGCGGAGCGTGCGCGGGACGGCTTTCTCGCGGAGCTCGGGATGACGATTCCGGCGTGCAACATCAACACGTGGACGAACCCGAAGTTCCGGCTGGGGGGGCCGTGCAATCCGGATTCCGCGCTGCGGCGGGCCGCGCTCGACGAGATCTTCAAGGGCGTGGAGATCTGCCGGATGCTGAACATCCCGGTGCTCAGCGTGTGGCCCGGGTCGGACGGCGCCGACTATCATTTTCAGATCGACTACCGCCAATCGCTCGAGTGGTTCACGGAAGCGCTGATTGCGGTGAACCGGCGGTGCCTGGCCCACGGCATCAAGCTCGCGATCGAGCCCAAACCGTACGAACCGCGCGAGCTGTACATGATCGTACCCACGGCGGCGTCCGCGATGATCGTGGCGCAGCACGTCAATCAGGCGTGCGGCGGCAACAACTGCGGCCTGACGATCGACTACGGGCACCAGAAGATGGAAGCCACGACCGCCTCGACCGCCTGCGATCTGGCGGATTTCGCCGGCGTGCCCGTGCACAAGTTCGACATCAACGACGCCCGCCAGGGACGGAATGATCAGGACTGCATGTTCGGAACGCTGTCGATCCCCGAATCGATCGAATACCTCTATACGACGTTTCTCCGCAATTATCAGGGCTGGTACAGCCAGGACCAGTTCACGTACCGCGAAGATCCGACGCGCGCGATCGAACGCAGCATGATCAACTTCGCGAACCTGTGTCTCAAGGCGGTGCGGGTGCTGGCGAATCAGCCCGCGCTCGACCAGGCGCGCGCCGCCGGAACCGGGCCTGACGTACTGGACGTGGTCTCTCCAATCATCGTCGGATAGATCAAGTACACAATTACGCAACTACCAACTAGTCAAGGAGAACAGAGTCGCAGGACATGGAGAGAGCCTTCAGCATCGGCCTGGACTACGGTACCAATTCAGTTCGCGCCGTGGTTGTCGATTGCGCGGACGGCAGGATGGTCGGTACGCATGTATTCGCATATCCGAGTGGCGACCAGGGGATTCTGCTGGATGCCAAACAGCCGCACCTGGCCCGTCAGAACCCGGCGGACTACATCGCGGGACTTCGCGCGTCGGTGCGCGGCGCGCTGACGGCGGCCGAGGCGGAGCCGGGGTTCGCGCGCGAGCACGTCATCGGGATCGGCGTGGACACCACCGGCTCGACGCCGCTGCCCATCGATGCGCATGCGCAGCCGCTCGCGATCGATCCCAGGTTCTCGAACAATCTGGCGGCGCAGGCGTGGCTCTGGAAGGACCATACCTCCGCGCGCGAAGCTGCCCGCATCACCGAGATCGCGCGCGAGCATAACCCCGACCTGCTCGCGCCGATCGGCGGCACGTATTCCTCCGAATGGTGGTGGTCGAAAATTTGGCACTGCCTGAATGTCGCGCCGGAGGTCTTCGATGCCGCCGCCAGCTGGGTCGAACTCGCCGACTTCGTGCCCGCGGTTCTCGCCGGTGCGTCGAGTCCACGGGAGATCATCCGGTGCATCTGCGCCGCGGGACACAAGGCAATGTACTCGGCGGCGTGGGGCGGTCTTCCGCCGAAGGCGTTCCTCACACGGCTGGACCCGAGGCTCGCGGCGCTCCGCGATCGTCTGTATGACGAGGCGTGGCCGCCGGGCCGGCCCGCGGGACACCTCGCGGAGCACTGGGCGGCTGAACTTGGCCTGCGCGCCGGCATTCCAATTGCGATGGGAGGATTCGACGCCCACTACGGCGCGGTCGGTTCGGGCGTGACCACGGGCACGCTCGTAAAGATCATCGGCACCTCGACATGCGATTGTGCCGTCGCCCCGACGGCAGACCGCATCGCCGATATCCCGGGCATCTGCGGCATCGTCGACGGCTCGATCATGCCGGGTTATTTCGGGATCGAGGCGGGGCAGTCTGCCGTCGGCGATTTGCTGAAGTGGTGGGTCGAGGTCGTCTGTGGCGGCGGCGACGCGCTCCACGCATCGCTGTCCACCGAGGCGTCCAGGCTCGCGCCCGGAGAATCGGGGCTCGTGGCCCTCGACTGGAACAACGGCAATCGGACCATTCTGGTCGACACGCGGCTGACCGGACTGCTCCTCGGACAGACGCTGCACACGACGCGCGCGGAGATCTACCGGGCGCTCATCGAGGCGACGGCCTACGGGGCCAGGGCCATCATCGACCGCATGCGCGAATACGGTGTCGTGATCGATCGCGTGGTCTGCTGCGGCGGCATCGCGGAGAAGAACGATCTCTTCATGCAGATCTACGCCGACGTGCTGGGCCAGCCGATGCTGATCGCGGGGTCGCTGCAGACGCCCGCGCTCGGATCTGCCGTAGCTGCCGCCGTCACGGCTGGCAGCGCCGCCGGCGGCTATGATGACTGGGCCGAAGCCCAACGCCGCATGACGTCGATCAAATCGAAGCGGTTCGAGCCTCGCCCCGACGCCCACGCCGTGTACGACCAGCTGTTTGGCATCTACCGCGAGCTGCACGACGCCTTCGGCGGGGTCGCGGCCGAGCGGCCGGACCTTGCGTCCGTGATGAAGCGGCTGCTCGAGATCAAGGAGCGCGCCGTGGAGGTGACCGCGTGATTGCCGCAGGGCTTCGAGAAACCGTGCTCCGTGCAAACCGCGACCTCGCGGCCAGCGGCCTGGTGATGGGCACGTTCGGGAACGTCTCGCAGGTGGACCGCGCCGCCGGCGTGTTTGCGATCAAGCCGAGCGGAGTGCCATACGACCGGCTCACGCCCGAACACATGGTGCTGGTCTCACTGGAGACCGGCGGCGTGCTGGAAGGGCCGTGGCGCCCATCGTCTGATACTCCGACGCACCTGGAACTGTATCGAGCGTTCGAGTCGTGCGGCGGCATCGTCCATACGCACTCGGAGTACGCCACGACGTTTGCGCACGCACGCGCGTGCGTGCGGTGCATGGGGACAACACACGCAGACTATTTTCCCGGGGATATTCCCTGCACGAGGTCGATGACGCGCGAAGAAGTCGAACGGGACTACGAGCGCAACACCGGCCTCGTCATCGTCGAGACGTTCCGGCAGCTCGGGATCGATCCGTCGCACATGCAGGCCGTACTCGTGGCGCACCATGGGCCGTTCGTCTGGGGCCGTGACGCCGCCGCCGCAATCGAGCATGCGCAGGTGCTCGAGTTCCTGGCACGGGTCGAGTGGCGCGTGCGTGCGCTCGATCCGGATGCCGCGCCGCCTGACTCCTACCTCGTGGACAAACACTATTCCCGCAAGCACGGGCCGACAGCATATTACGGGCAGAAATGACGCGCGCCGTTCTGTGGGACCTGGACGGCACGCTCGTCGACTCCGAGGACTACCACTGGCAATCGTGGCAGCACGCGATGGCGCTCGATGGGACGGCCATCACCCACGACCAGTTCACGCAGACGTTCGGGCAGCGGAACGAGACCATCCTTCGCGGGTGGCTTGGCGACGACGCCACGCTCGAGCGGATGGATCGCGTTGCCGACGCCAAGGAAGTCGAGTACCGGCGGCTCGCGCAGGAGCGCGGGCTGACGCCCTTGCCAGGCGCAGCCGAGTGGCTCGTACGGCTGCAGGCCACGGGCTGGAAGCAGGCGATCGCCTCGTCTGCGCCGCGGCTCAACGTCGACGTGATGCTGCGCGCGTTGAAGCTCGAACATTACTTCGATGCGGTTGTGTCGTCGGAAGACGTGACGAGAGGGAAGCCGGACCCCGAGGTGTTCCTGACGGCCGCTGCTCGTCTGGGTGTGCCCGCGTCGCGCTGCATCGTCGTGGAAGATGCCGCCGCAGGTGTCGAGGCTGCGCGCCGTGCCGGAATGCGCAGCATCGGCGTTCGCCGCAATGGAACGCTCGCTGCGGAAATGACCGTGCGGTCCCTCGAAGACCTGGAACCGAACGCGTTCGACTCACTGCTCGCGCGCAGCGGGTGACTGGATCAGCAGTTCGCTGATTCCTCACTTGGCTCGTCGAGCCCGTGCCGTCGACCCGCGGACCACGAGTTCTGTGGGGATCCTGAGCAGCGCGCCTTCGTGCTTCTTGTCTTCGATGAGGTTGAAGAGCGCCTTGCACGCGGTCGCGCCGATGTCGGCGGCCGACATGCGGACCGTGGTGAGCGGCGGCCTGGAGTAGCTGGCGATCGGCGTATCGTCGAATCCGACGAGCGAGATGTCCTCCGGCACGCGAAGACCCGCCGCGTCGATCGCGTGCAATGCGCCGATCGCCGTCCAGTCGTTCGAGCACACGATGGCGGTCGGCCGGGGCCGCGCGCGGAGCAGCGCCTCCGTGGCGTGCTGACCGCCTTCGGCAGTGTGCGTGCTCTCGAGGATGAGCTTTTTGTCGGGAGTGATCCCACGCCGGCGCAGCCCGTCGACGAAGGCGTCGCGGCGGACACGCGCGGAGTGCAGAGAAAGAGGGCCGCTGACGAAGGCAATCCGGCGATGACCGAGTCCGACGACGTGATCGACGGCCTGGCGGATGCCGTTCGCATAATCCATCGCGACGTGGCTCATCCGCGGCCCTACCTGACCGACGTCCATGAAGACGAGCGGGACCCCGCGGCGGGAGAGCTCCTCGATCAAACCCTCGTCCATCTCCGACGTCATGAGCGCCACACCATCGACCTTGCGCTCGAGCATCCGGCGCAGGCAGGCCGTCATCCGGTCCGTCTGGTAATCCGTGCTCGTGAGGATCAGATCGTACTGATGCTGCTGCGCCAGTGATTCGAACTGCCGCACCAGTTCCGGGAAGAACGGATTGGTGATGTCCGACACGATCAACCCGAGCAGGCGGCTTCGCCCCGAAACCAGCGCCCGGGCGTGACTGTTCGGGAAATAGTTCAATTCCTCGGCGGCGCGCCAGACACGCTTCGCCGTTTCGGGCCGGACGGCGCCGTTGCGGTTCAAGGTCCGCGAAACGGTCGCGGTCGATACTTTCGCCCGCCTCGCAATCGCACCGATGTTCATGGCCGGCCTAGCCGCCGCTCTCCATTTTCTTGAACTGCGTTTCGTAGGCATCGACGTTGTCTTTCGTGACGACGTCGACGCCGGAATCGATGATAGTGGACGCCGGCTTCTTGCCGTGTTTGTAGTCGTACAGGATCTGCACGGGCTCGCTGCCCCAGCCGAAATACTTCTGGCCGAGCAGGACCGTGACCTTTCCCTCGCGCAGCAGATCGAGCGCGGGCTGGATCGTGTCGAACGAGATCACCTTCGTCTTCGACGGGTCGATCGTGGCCGTGGCATTCCTCGTGAACACCGGCCAGCCGCCGACGGAGAGCCACGCGCCCAGATCGGGATAACGCCGCGTGCCGGTTGCCATGATCTCCGCCGTGCGGACGATGTCCTCTTTGATGTCGAAGACCTCCACGATCTGAATCCCGGGTGCTTTCGCCAGCGCCTCCTTCGCGCCGTCGAGGCGCCGCTGCAGGTTCGTCGCGCCAACGCTGGTGATGATGGCCACCTTGCCTTTGCCGTTCAGCAGCTTGATCGTCTGCTCGCCCATGATGCGGCCTGACGCGAGGTCGTCGACCCCGTAGAACGCAATCCGCTTCGAATTGGGCGCATCCGAATCCCAGGTGACCACCGGAATGCCTGCGTCGATTGCGCGGTTGATGGTGTCTGTCAGGAAGTCGCCGTTGAGGGCCGAGATCGCAATGCCGTCCACGCGCTGCGTAATGTAGGACTCGAGGATCTCCTTCTGCTTCAACTGGTCCGCATTGGTTGGCGCGTTCCAGAGAATGTCCACGTCCCCGAGTTCGCGCGCCTTCCGCTCGGCGCCGACCTTGGCGTAGTTGAACACCGGAATGTCGAGAGATTTCGGGATGACCGCGAATCGAAGCCGCTGCGTGCCCGAGGCCTGGTTCCTGCTGCCTCCGCTGCAGGCCGCGATCGCGATCGCGGCGACGAGTACGACGACCCTGCGCATCAAGAACCTCCGGGTTACCCGCGTTTCTTCAACAGCAGTTGATCCATGACGACGATCGCGATCACGACGACCCCGACGATCAGGCGATCGTAGAACGTCGCCCCGGGGATTTGCGGCAGCGCGTTGCGCAGCACCCCGAAAATCAGAGTGCCGAGCACGGCACCGATGACCGACCCTCGGCCGCCCGAGAGGCTCGCGCCGCCAACGACGGCAGAGGCGATGATATCGAGTTCGTAGCCGTTGGCGAGGTCGGCCTTGCCCTGGCCCTGCACCAGCACCAGCACGACACCCGAGATGCCAGCCGTCAGGCCGGCGATGGCATAGACGGAGAGCTTGACGCGGTTCACCGCGATGCCCGAGAAGAGCGCCGCCGTTTCGTTGCCGCCGACCGAAAACACCGCACGGCCCCACTGAAACCCCGTCATCAGCACCTGAAAGATCAGTGCGAGCACGATCATGACGAGGGGCGCGACCCAGTCGGCCGGCAAGCCGAACGGGCGCCACCCGCCGATCAACCGGCTGGATACGTCGAAGTACTGCCCTTCGGTGATGATGAACGCCGCGCCGCGCGCGATGCCCATCATCCCGAGCGTCGCGATGAACGGCGGGAGCCGGGCGGCGACGATCAGGATGGCGCTGACGACCCCGGACGCCAGGCCGACCCCGATTCCCGCCAGCATGCTCGCCGGGAGCGACCAGCCATGCGTGACGAACAGATCGGATCCGACGACGCCGGTCAGCGCCATCACGGCGCCGGGCGCGAGATCGATTCCGCCGGAGATGATGACGATCGCGGCGCCGACGGCTGCGATGGCGTAGATCGACGAGTACTTCAGGATGAGAAGGGCGTTGTCCCAGTTCAGGAACGGGTGGGTGCGGCCGCCGTCCGGCCAGAGCCACCAGGTGAAGAACGCGATTTCCAGAATGAGGATGGCGACGGTGCTGAGTTCGCGAATCTGCCAGAGTCGTTTCACGACGCGCGCTCCAGCGACGTGGCCAGGTGCATCACCGCCTCCTCCGAGGCCTTTGCGGCGGCGATCTCTCCCTGGACACGCCCCTCGCGCATGACGACGATGCGATCGGCCAGCGACAGCACTTCCGGCAGATCGCTGGACGCGACGAGACACGCCAGGCCTCGCGCCGCCTCGCGGCGGATGATTTCGTGAATCTCGAACTTGGCCCCGACGTCCACGCCTTTCGTCGGTTCGTCGAGCAGCAGCACGCGGGGTGACGTCGCCAGCCATTTCGCCAGGACGACCTTCTGCTGGTTGCCGCCCGACAGATGATCGGGCAGCACCTCGACGCCGGCGGTCTTGATCCGCCAGCGCGCGACGAGATCCTGCGCCTCCTGCCGTTCGCGCTCCGTTCGAACGAGCGTGTCGCCGCGGATGGTGCGGTCCGGCAGCACGAGATTGTGACGGATCGTCAAGTTGAAGAAGAGGCCCTGGCGCTGCCGCTCCTCGGGCACAAGCGCGATCCCCGCTTTCGCCGCGTGATAAGGCGACCGGGGCGCGACGGGCGTCCCGTCGATCCCGATCTCGCCGGCGTCGGGAGGGTAGAGACCGAAGATCGTTTCGAGCAGCTCCGAACGGCCCGCGCCGACGAGTCCGAACAGCCCGACGATTTCCCCCTCTCGAACCGTCAGCGACACGTCGCGGAAACACGGGCGCCGCGTCAGGCCCGTGATCTCGAGCCGCAGCCCCGCGTCGGCCCGCGTTTCGCGCGACGAGCGCGGCGGCAGCTCGCGTCCGACCATCGCCCGGACGACGTGCTCCGGCGTGATGCTGCGGCGTTCGACCGTCTCGACGTGAACGCCGTCGCGCAGTACGCTGATCCGATCGCACAGCCGGAACACCTCGGGCATCCGGTGCGACACGTAAAGCAAGGTGACACCGCGCGCCTTCAGCTTTTCGAGGACGCCGAACAGATGGTCGGCCTCCGCATCGGTCAGCGAGGTTGTCGGCTCGTCGAGCACGAGGATACGGCAATCGAATGCCAGCGCTCGCGCGACCTGCAGGAGCTGCCGGTGTGCAGCCGAGAGCGATTCGGCCTGGGCCGCGGGATCAATCGGCAGGTGCAGCTCGTCGAGCAGCGCTTTCGTCCGCGAGCGCATGTCGTTGCCGCGCAGCCATCCGCCCCGCGTCGTCAGTTCGCGGCCGGCGAAAATGTTGCCCGCGACCGTGAGGTTCGGGAAGGACAGCATCTCCTGATACACCATGCCGATCCCGCGTTCGAGCGCCTCACGCGGGCTGCCGAGATGCAGACGTTCGCCGCTCCAGCGGATGTCGCCGGCGTCGGGCTGGACGATGCCGGCGAGGATCTTCAGGAGCGTGGACTTGCCGGCGCCGTTTTCGCCAACGAGCGCGTGCGCCTCGCCCGGGAGGACGGTCAACGACACGCCGCGCAGCGCCTTGACGGCGCCGAACGACTTCGTCACGTTCCGGAACTCGAGTCCGTCGACCGTGTCCATCGGGCTGCCGCAGAATCTTACGTGATCGTCCGCATTCGCGGTAATCGTTTACAATCCGCACAATGATGCTCGCCCGCTCGTTGCTGCTGCTGGCCGGCTTCGGCCTCGTCGCTCATCTGTCTCCACAGGCGACGCCAGCCACCCAGAAAGCGCCTGCCGTCACTCACGCCGGAACCGGCGTGACGTTCGAGGGGAAGCAAATCGAGGAATACACGCTGACGAACAACCGCGGCATGGAGGTGCGCGCGATCACTTACGGCGGCATCATCCGCGTGCTGAAGGTCCCCGATCGCGCGGGCCGCGTCGCCGACGTCGTCCTTGGTTTCGACACGCCCCGGCGATACCTGTCGGATCCGCCGCCGCCGTATTTCGGGGCCATCATCGGCCGGTACGGCAATCGAATCGCCAACGGGACGTTCACGCTCGACGGCCACACGTACACGCTCGCCAAGAACAACGGTCCGAACTCGCTGCATGGCGGGAACCGGGGGTTCGACAAGCGGATGTGGAACGCCGAAACACGGCACACGGCCGACGGCGCGTCGGTCGTGTTCTCGCGCCTGAGCCCTGATGGCGAGGAAGGCTATCCCGGCAACCTGCAGGTGAGCGTGACGTACACGCTGACCGACAGCAACGATCTCGTGGTCGACTACCACGCGACGACGGACAAAGCGACGCCGGTCAACTTGACCCAGCACAGTTATTTCAATCTCGCGGGTGAAGGCAGCGGCGACATCCTGTCGCACGAGCTGATGATCAACGCGGACCGCTACACGCCGGTCGACGACACGCTGATTCCGACAGGGCAACTCGCACCGGTACAGGGGACTCCGTTCGACTTTCGCAAGGCGACGGCCATCGGTGCACGCATCAACGCCGACGACCCGCAGATCAAAAAGGGCCCTGGGTACGATCACAACTGGGTGCTGGATCGAGGAGGGAGCCGGGAGGCGGGAGGTGCGGCTGGAAGTGCGAAAGGCGTGGGAGGTGCGGCCGGAAGTGCGGAAGGCGTGGCGGGGGGCGCGGGGAGCGGAGGGGGGAGCGCGGGGAGCGGCTCGAACATGGTTCTCGCCGCGCGACTCACGGATCCGAAGAGCGGGCGCACGATGGAGATCCGGACGACCGAGCCCGGCCTGCAGTTCTATTCAGGTAATTTCCTGGACGGCACCATCACAGGCAAGGGCGGGCACGTCTACGGCAAGCGCACCGCTCTGTGCCTCGAGACTCAGCATTTTCCTGACTCGCCCAATCACGCGAATTTCCCGAGCACGATCCTGCGGCCGGGCGACACATACGAATCGCGCACCATCTTTCGATTCAGTGCGCGGTGATAACTACACCACCGCCAACTACACAACTACGCAAAAGCCCAGCGTCGAACTGGCCAACTTGAGTAGTTGGTAGTTGCGAAGTTGTGTAGTTGACAAGGCGCGGCGGCGCTAAATGTTCGCGCGGCGCCGCGCCTCTGCTATGACTGCTGCCATCTCGGCGCGATGGTCCGTGAACGTATCATCCACGATGTTCAACGTCGGGATCTGATTAGGGGAGAGCGACAGCGTCTGCGGGTTCCAACGGCCGAAGCCTGATTCGTGGACGCCGGAGCTGCCGCGTCCCGGGGCGGGGTGACTCAGGTGCTGGAAGAAGCGCGCGTACTCGGCGACGATCGGTGCGCCCGGGCCTGCGTGATACATCGGGATGACTTCCAGGAGCGCGTCGTAGTGCATCTCGCCGACGACGGCGACCTGGGGGTATTTGGTGCGGAGGTCCAGAATCAGCCGGCGCGTCCCTTCGTGCATGTCGGCCTTCGTGTTGTTCGTCCAGCCACCTACGATGTCGAGGAAGTAAGCGTCGGGTTCGTAGCGCTGGATGACATCGCTGATGCGGCCGTACAACCAGGTCCGCCAGGAGTCGACGCCGAGGTTCATGTAGGCGAGCCAGCCGTCCATGTGTCGATCGTTGTCCCAGTCCACCCAGTTCAGCGGCATTGCGTCGCCATCGATCTTCTCGGTTGACGCGTTCGCAATCTGCCGATACTCGGGCAGCTTCGTGTTCGCGGCGTTGGTGCCGAACATCGGCATCATGTGGAACCCGAGGCGCCGCCCTTCCTGGATGAGCCGCTTGAACCCGGCTTCGCCCCCCATGCGATCGTCGGCGCGATACAGCGGATAGTTCCAGTAATACCGGCCGTCCCACGCGGCAATGAAGGCGAGCACGCGCCCGGCGGGGATCCGCTCGCCGACCCACTTCAGGACGTCGAGCATCTTTGCGTAGTCGTTGAAGATGTAGCCCGTGTAGTGCATCCCGTGCAGCGTCAGCGCAAGCGCCATGCCGCGCATCCATGGCGGTGCGTCCGGGCGCGCCTCCATCTTCTGAATGCGATAGGCGCGCTCGACGTACGCGTAGTGATCGCTGACGGCCGTCTCGAGTTGGCCCGCCTGTCCAACGCGCCACATCGGCACCCGGACCTCGTTTTGCCTCGTCCATCCTTCGGATTCGAAGACAGCTTCAACGCGATAGCCGGTCTCGCCGGGTTGCATATAGACCCGCTTCGCGCGGACGCGATCGTCGCGCGACGAGATGTACGTGCAGCCGCCGTCCTCCTGCACGACCGCGACAAACGGCGTCGTCAGGCCCGCGGCCGTGTTCAGATCGCCGGCGGAAAACGGGTAACCGAACAGCAACTCGCTGTCGCGCGGGTCCGACGGCGCACCGCCGGCGGCCGACACGCGGCCGCGCGGAATACCCCGGATCACCGCCGTCACGCTCTTGACCGGCTGCGCCATCGATGCCGTCGTCTCCCACTGCACGCCGGTGCCGTCAGTCGAAAAGGTCGCGTGCAGCCGGCCCTGCGCTTTCTGTTGGCCGCCAGCCCAGACGAATTCGTCGCACGTCAACTCCACGCGGTTGCCGTCTGCGCGGACGCTCATCGACTCGCGTGACAGGCCGTAGGTGTTCTCGTAGGTGAACACGAGAAAACCGATCTGGTAGGCGCCGACCTGCACCGACGGCTCGGGGAAGTCGTAGCTGAACTTCATGAACGATCGCCCGCGCGGGGGGATGAACACGCCGGAGGTCGAGACGAGCGGCAGGACGGTTCCGGGTGCCGCTGCCTGATTCGGCGCCGCGAGCGTGGGCGCCTCCGCGCGGAGTACGTCGGGATGCACGAGCGAGCCGGCGCCGACGGCGCCAAGGGTCTTCAGCAGTTCGCGTCTGTTCATGCCGGGAGGCCTCGATCGCTGGAACGTAAGCGCTTACAATGAGCGGCCTGCCGCGCCCGCGCGGAGAAGGAGGCCGATGGCTGAGAGCATACCCGAGTCACCCACGAGCGCGCGCGGCATTACGCGCCGCGACGCGCTGCGCGGTATCGCCGTCGGTGCCGGCACCCTGCTGCTGCGCACGCGCGTCGACGCGCAAGGTCGGCCCCTACGAGTAGCGGGGCGCCCGATGGATCTTCGTATCGAGAGCGTCAGCGACTGGATGCTGAGTATTACGCTGTCCGACGCAGACGCCGACGGAATCACCAATACGGACGGCGCCCTCGTCAACTACACCTCCCGCCCGCTCCATGCCCTGCGTCAACCGGTGAAATCGGGGAACCTCATCGTGCGCCTGGGGGACGACCCGCTCACGTTCATCGTCGCGGACGATCGTGGCCGGGAAGTGCAGCGGATCCACATTGACGCCGAGACCGGCACGCTGGACTTCACGGTGGGCGACAACCCGGTGCTTGGGTTCGGCGAGGGCGGACCGCAGTTCGATCGCAGGGGCATCAAGGATGCGATGCGGAGCGGGCAGGGTGGCTACCAACTCCGAACCCACGGCGGTCGTGTACCGATTCAGTGGCTGATCAGCACCGCGGGTTGGGGGATGTACGTCCATCAGCCGCTCGGCCAGTTCGATCTCTCGGGTGCACGCGGGGTGCTCAGACCCCAAGCAAGCTCACCACCCGTCTACGGCATCTATCTCGTCGCGTCACGCGACCCGCGCATCATCATGCGCGAGTATGCGCGCGTTACCGGTCTCCCCGAGATGCCCGCCAGGTGGACGCTCGGGTATCAGCAGTCGCATCGCACGCTGGCCGGACCGGACGAAATCATGTGGGTCGCGCAGACGATGCGCGAGAAGCAGCTGCCGTGCGACGCCCTGATCTATCTCGGCACGGATTTCACGCCATCAGGATGGAACACCCACAACGGCGAGTTCACCTGGAACCCTGCCAACTTTCCGGATCCGAAGGCGGCGATCGAAACACTCCACGACCTTCACTACAAGGTGGTCCTGCACGTCGTCATCGAAGGCAAGCAACTGACGGGGTCGGTGACGGACGGATGCAAGACGCCGGAGCCGAGCGGCCGCACGCCAGACGGCAAATGGCCGGACGAGCGCAGTGTCGGCTGCTACTGGCCGTATCACAAAGGCGTGTTCGATCTCGGGATCGACGGCTGGTGGCCCGATCAGGGTGACGGGCTCGATGCGCCCTCGCGCCTGAACCGGATCCGCATGTATTGGGAAGGCTCGAAGCTGTGGCGCCCCAACGAACGACCGTACGCGCTGCATCGCAACGGCTACGCGGGCATGGCGCGCTACGGTGCGTTCCTCTGGTCGGGAGACGTGTACTCGACGTGGGAGACGCTTCGCACGCACGTGCCGGACGCCATCAACACGGGCCTCAGCGGCATCCCGTACTGGGGAACGGACATCGGCGGCTTCGTGCCCACACCGGAGTTCACGGGCGAGTTGTACGTCCGCTGGTTCCAGTTCGGCGCGTTCTGCACGCTCTTCCGGTCCCACGGGCGCACGTGGCACCTGCGCCTACCGTGGGGCTGGAACACCGGCGACATCGGGCCCGACGAGACGTCGACGTATTCAGGCGCCGCGCGCCCTCCCGACTCCGAGCTGCACAATGCGCAGGTGGAACCCATCTGCCGCAAGTATCTCGACCTGCGGTATCGCCTCATGCCGTACACGTATTCCGCCGTGCGCGAGACGGCGCTCACGGGCATGCCGGTCATGCGCGCGCTGTGGCTGCATTATCCCGACGATACCGCCGCGGTGCAGCGCGGCGACGAATTTCTCTGGGGTCGGGACATCCTCGTCGCGCCCGTGACGGAGAAAGGAGCAACGAGCCGGCGAGTGTATCTGCCGCACGGCCGCTGGTACGACTTCTGGACCGAGGAAGCCGTTGCCGGCGGGGCAGAAGTCACCCGCGCCGTCGATCTCGAAACGATGCCGCTGTACGTTCGCGCGGGCGCGATCGTGCCGATGGGGCCGGTGATGCAGTGGACGGATGAGATCTCGAATCCGCCGTTGACGCTCACGGTCTATCCCGGGGCGGATGGCACGTTCGACCTCTACGAAGACGACGGCCGATCGTTCGACTACACGCGCGGGGCGTGGACGGGGTTATCGATGACGTGGAACGACGCCGCGCGCCGGCTCAGCGTCAAACTGACACCCGGCAGCCGTCGACCGGCGGCGGCGCGGGACTTCACGCTGCGTCTGGCGGGTCGTCCGGAGAGCGGACGTGGGCGGTTCGTCGGCGATCCGCTGACGCTGCGCCTCTAAAACGGGGTCAGACCCCGGCCGCCGCGCTTCCGGGGTCAGACCCCGGTCGTCGGTTTACACACCATCGACGCGGACGGGGTCAGACCCCGGTCGCCGCTTTACACACATTTGCGGCGTTACCAGTGCTGATGTACGGACGCGCGGATGTCCCTGTCGTAAATAGTGCGTACTGCGGCCATCGTCTGCTCATCCAGCGGCGGCAGATCCGCGGCCGCCGCGTTCGCACGCGCCTGCTCGGGTGTCCGCGCGCCGGGGATCGCGCACGACACGGCATCGAACATCAGGATCCAGCGCAGCGCGAATTGCGCCAGCGTCGTACCCTGCGGCACGAGCCGTTTCAGCTCCTCGACCGCATCGAGCCCGACCTCGTAGGGGACGCCTGAAAAGGTCTCCCCCTTGTCGAACGCCTCGCCATGGCGGTTGAACGCGCGGTGATCGTCCGCCGCAAACGCGGACGTCCGCGTCAATTTCCCGGTCAGCAGCCCGCTCGCCAGCGGCACGCGCGCGAGGACGCCGACGTTGGCTGCCGTCGCCGCGCCAAAGAATTCTTCCGCCGGCTTGAGGCGGAGCATGTTGAAGATGATCTGCACGGCCTCGACGCCGGGATGACGAATCGCCTCGAGCGCCTCGTCCACGCGCTCCACGCTGACCCCGTAGTGCCGCAGCTTGCCGGCGCGTGTCTGATCATCGAGCACGCCGTACACCTCCTCGTCTGCGAAAACGGCCGTGGGAGGGCAGTGCAGCTGCAGCAGATCGATCGCGTCGACCTCCAGATTCGTGAGGCTGCGATCGATCCAGGACGTGAGGTTCTCGCGGGTGTACCCCTCGGGACTCTGCGCCGGCAGCCGGCGTCCGGCCTTCGTCGCGACGTAAAGCGGCGCGCCCGGGCGTTCGCGCCGCAGCCGCGCGACCAGGCGTTCGCTGCGGCCGTCACCATACACATCCGCCGTGTCGATGAAATTCACGCCGGCGTCCACGGCCGCGTGCAGCGCGCGCATGGAGTCCGCATCGTCCACGGCACCCCACGATCCGCCAATCGCCCAC
Source organism: Vicinamibacterales bacterium (assembly GCA_035495555.1). GTDB lineage: Bacteria > Acidobacteriota > Vicinamibacteria > Vicinamibacterales > 2-12-FULL-66-21 > DATJFQ01. The sequence continues at coordinate 29,892 of DATJFQ010000022.1, read as the reverse complement.
GCGCCGAAGCTGATGGACGAAACGTGCATCCCCGTCCGTCCCAGCGCGCGATACTGCATCGCGTCAGCGCCCCGGCTGGATCGTGCGAATCTCGACGACTCCGCCCGTCCGGGCGTCGGCGTGAGGCACGAGCCGTACGGTGATCTGGTTCTTGCCGCGCGTCAGCGCTTCGGGAACCGCGTATTCCTTGTCGAGCAGCTCCGTCGGATGGTATTCGAGGTTTTCGGCGGCGATCTTCTGCCCGTCGACCAGAATATCGAAGGCGCGGCGCTGGCCTTCGCTGCCGCGGAACGTGCAGACGAGCGTAAGCGGCTTGTCCGGCTCGATTTTGAGCGCGTAGCTGATGAAGCCACTGCGCGTGTCCCGCCAGCGACGGCCTTCGACGAATCCCTGACCGGCGCCTTCGCTCGCAAACCCGTGCGCCTGTTCGCTCGCGTCGCTGCTGACGTCGACCATATCGATCGTGCGACCTTCGATGTCCTTGCGACGCGCAGCGACGGCCGCCGCATCCGCTTTGACCTTCTTGTATTCGTCCGCGTTGTACACCGTCCAATACACCGTGTACCGCGGCTCAAAGGTCTTGTACAGCGGAATGAGCGTCACCTCGTTGGGCTGTCCGAGGCCGCTGGTCTCGAACGTGAGCGGTTTGCCGGAGACCGGCTTGACGTGCGCGAGCACCTGCTGCGGCGAATCGGCGACGAACGACGGAATGCTGATCGGCGGCACGCGCCCGACGGGCGGAGCGCTCGGGCCGGAGCGATTCACCTTCTCGAGGCCGGCAGTGCCAAGATCACCAGCGAGCACGACCGGTCCGAACATCAGGGCCTTGAAGTGCGGGTCGTCTGGAAGACCTTCCATGTGGAGCGTCATCGGGAGCCTGACCTCCACCGTGTCCCCGGTCTTCCACTCGCGTTCGAGCGTCACATACGACCCCCGCTTCGCATCCACTCTTTGTGCCTGCCCGTTAATCGCGATGGACATCCCCGAGGTCGCCCAGGACGGATAGCGTACTTTGACGGCCACTTTCACCGCCCGCGCAGCGGTGAAGGACAACGAGGTCGAGTCTGTTTCAGGGAAATGCGTCAGTTGCCGGACGTTCAGCCCCTGCGCCTTCCACGCCAGCTCCGACGGAATGAAGAGATTCACATACAGCGTGGGCGGCGTTCCGTCAGGACTGTGGAAGTAAATCGTGTCGTTGTATTTCGCGTGGTTTTCCATCCCGGTGCCGACGCAGCACCAGAACGAGTTGTCGGCCGTCGAGAACGTCTTGAAGGCGCCCGGTTTGAGCGGGCAGTAATAGAGCACGCCGCCGGTGTTCGGATCCTGCGATCCGAGAATGTGATTGAGCAGCGCGCGCTCGTAGAAATCCATCGACTCGGCGGTCGGATTCCATGCGAACAGGTGACGGGTCAGCTTCAGCATGTTGTAGGTGTTGCAGGTCTCAGGACCCGCCGCACCGAGATGACGCGACGTCTCGTCTTCCGGGAAGAACGCCTCGTCATCGCTGTTGCCCCCCATTACGAACGTGCGGTGATGGACGACGCGGTCCCAGAAGAAGGTGGCGATGTCGTAGTCCCGCCTGTCGCCCGTCAGCTCGTACTCGCGCGCGCTGCCGATGATCTTGGGGATCTGTGTGTTCGCGTGGACTTTGTCCAGCGGGTCCACGCCTTGTGCGAGGGGATCGAGGATCTGCTTGTGCTCGAACATGTGCGCCGCCTGCAGATACCGGTCGTCGCCGGTGACGGCGTACAGATTCGCGAGGACCTCGACCATGCCTCCCTGCTCCGTCTGGAGCATCGCCTGGCGCTGGTCGTCGGTGAGCCGGACATTGCGGGCGTACACCCAGTCGGCCTGTTTCTTCAGAACCTGCAGCGCCTGCGTGTTGCGCGTGAGCGTGTATGCGTCGAGCAGCCCGGCCATGATCTTGTGGATCGTGTAATAGGGGGCCCAGACGCGCTGTCGCGCCTCGACACGGTCGAAGAACTCTTCTGGAAAGGCCGACAGATACCCGGGGTGAAACTTGCGGCCTTCCGCGTCCTGCACTTTCGCGAACTCGCGGACGAGGTCATCGGCCCGCGCTTTGAACCGCTCGTCGCCGGTGCTCGCATACATGATCGACACGGCCGAGAGGTAATGGCCGACCGCGTGGCCTCGCAGTTCGGTATCGGGAGATTCCCAGCCGCCGAGCGGCTGCGCGGTGGAGGGGAGCCCCGCCGTGACGCGGAAATTGTGCAGCAGCCGGTCCCGATCGAGGCTCAGCAGGTACTGCTGGTCGCGAATCATCGCGTCGCGGTAGGGACCGTCGAGCAGGCGCACTTCTTCGAGCGCGAACGGCACGGCTTTGGGGACGACCTTGTCCGTCACCTTCGTTGCGGTCCAGTATTGGCGGGCAAACGCGGTCATGACGACTCCGCCCAGCAGGACGATGGCTGCAAACGCTTTCATGGGTCGCCAATATAAGCTCTCGCTGATAACGACACAACTTCCAATCGCCAGCTACGCAAGATGCGGTCTGCTAGAATCGGCGCGAGGCCCTATGCGATCCAGAGTTCTCGCATGCGCGTTGATCGTGGCCGTAGCCGGCCTCTCTGTGGAAGCCCAGCGCCGCGGGCGCTGGTTCAATGGTCCCGGGTTCGACGTCCCGGTCGACCCCGCGCCGAAGTACGACGGCAAGTTCACGTTTGCGCGGCTGAAATTCCCGACGGGGCCGGGCGGATACTACTTCGGTGGTCTGCCGGCCTGGGCGCACGGCTACATCTCTCTCGACCAGGGCAGCCGTGCCGAGCGGAATCTCGTCAAGATTCTCCAGAGCATTTCCGACCTGCAGCCGCACATCGACGCGACCGCGGTCGTCGACGTCGGTTCACCGGATCTCTTCAAGTATCCCGTCGTGTATGCGACCGAGCCCGGCTTCATGATGTTGAGCGATGCCGAGGCCAAGAACTTCGGCGATTACATCCGCAAGGGCGGCTTCGTCATCTTCGACGACTTTCGCGGCGACTACGACTGGATGAACTTCGAGCAGACCATGTCGCGCGTGCTGCCCGGAGAGCACTTCGTGCCGCTCGACGTGTCGCACGCGATCTTCCACTCGTTCTTCGATATCAAGACGCTGGAGTTCCACCAGGCGTACGACCACGGGATTCCGCAGTTCTTCGGGCTGATGGAAAATAACGACCCGAAGAAGCCGCTGCAGGTCATTGCGAACTTCAACAACGACGTGTCGCAATACTGGGAATACTCGGACACGGGCTTCGTCCCGATCGATCTCTCGAACGAAGCGTACAAGCTCGGCGTCAACTACGTCATCTACTCAATGACGCATTAGGTGCCTTCGCTGCAAACTCCCAACTCCCAACTCCCAAGGGGAACAATTTGGGAATTGGGAGTTAATCAGGCGCTGCCTATCGACAGTCCCCGCCAACTGTCGTCACAGAGCTGACGTCGAACACCGCGACGTTCTCCACCGGGCTCGGGATCGATCCCGGTGATCCCGTCCCGCCGCCGATGACGACACGGCCGCCCTTGAAGCGGATTCCGGGCTCGACGAGATCCGCCTTCTTCATCAGGCCGATGAGTTCGACGAAGTGCCCGTCGTCTGCCTTGATGTCTTTCATCACGTCTTTCTTGCCGGCAAGACGGACCGACCGCTGGCGGATCGGCGGGCCGCTCTGCACGTCGGTCCGCTTGGCTTCCGACACCTGCAGCACGCGTCCTTTCAGGCAGCCCGTCACCGTCACCTCGACCGAGTCCTTCGGTACCTTGCGGCGTCCTTCTTCCTGGCCGCTCTGGGCGAGGACGGTTGCAGAGACGAGCGCGGCGGCGAGCGACGCGGCGAGGATGTGCTTCATGTGACGAACTCCGTGGCAGGGCTGGATCGACGATACCACGCGCGGAACTGTGCGTCCCACTTCCGTCGTCCTCTGACCGGAGCTATCATCGGACGGTGCGAGACCGCCGTCTGGGCGTGATTGCCATCGTTGCCTCGTTCGTGCTGTTGTGCGGAACGCCGACCGCGCGCGTCGCGGAAGCGGCGCTGCCCAACGCGCTGGACGATCGCGCCTTCTGGTCGCTGGTGACGGAATTCTCCGAGCCCAACGGCTATTTCCGGTCCGACAACCTCGTCTCGAACGAAACCGAGTTCCAGCACGTCGTTCCTGCGCTCAAGGCCGAACACATGCCGGCGAGCGCCTACGTCGGGGTCGGGCCGGATCAGAACTTCACGTACCTCGCCGCGCTGAAGCCGCGCATCGCGTTCATCGTCGACGTCCGGCGCCAGAACCTGCTGCTGCACTTGATGTACAAGACGCTCATCGAGATGTCGCCGACGCGATCGGAGTTTCTGTCGCGACTCTTCGCGCGTGGCGACGCCGTCAAGCCAAGCACGACGGAAACCCCCGAGCAGCTGTTCGCCCTGGTCGACGCGCCGACACCGGACCCGCACGCCTGCGATGCCACGCTGAGCGCCATCGAGCAGCGGCTCACCGTCAAGCATCGCTTCCGTCTCTCGCGCGACGACCTGTCGTCCCTGGAATACGTCTACCGCGCGTTCTGCGATGCCGGGCCGGACATCCGCTATTCGTTCGGCCGCGGACCTGGCTGGCTGCCGTTTCCCAGCTACCGCGATCTGATGACGGAGCGGGACGGCGCGGGCGTCAATCAGAGCTATCTTGCCAACGAACCGAATTACCGCGCGCTGCGCGATCTCGAGACGCACAATCTGATCGTGCCGATCGTCGGTGACTTCGCGGGCCCAAAGGCCCTTCGATCCGTCGGCGCCTACCTGCGATCGCACCGCGCGACCGTGACCGCCTTCTATACCTCCAACGTGGAGCAGTATCTCTTCCGCGACAACGAGTGGGAGCGGTTTTACGCGAACGTGGGCGCGATGCCGCTCACGCCGTCGAGTACGTTCATCCGCGCCGTGTTCAACAACATCGGCATGCGCGCCTACATCGTCACCCCGGCGCCATACCCGCTGCCGTCACCACCGCAGCCCGCGTACGGGCCGCGGTCGCTCACGCTCCTCAACCCGATTTCGGAGCTGCTTGGCGCGGTTCACGACGGGAAGGTCCAGAGCTACCGCGACGTGGTGGAGATTTCATTGAATTCGGGGGCGGTCAAGTGAGCTGCCGCTGTCAACTCCGCAACTACTCAGCTTCACAAGTACCAACTATCCCCGCCGGCCGTCGCGGGAAAAAGGGGACAACCGCCATTTTTCGCAAAAAAAGGGGACAGCCAGTTCGTGCGCGCTCGAGTCGCACTGTGTCGGCTGTCCCCTTTTTGGGCGGGGGCTTCGCCGGCGCTCGCCGCCGCCGCAACTGGCGACTGCCAACCGGTAACTGGCAAGCAGTAAGTGGCCACTGGTAACTGGCCACTGACAAGTCATTTGAGGTACGCCTGCACCTCGGCGATGTCGCGCGCGAAAAATGCCGGCGGGGCTGACGCGACGAACTGGCGCCCGTATACCGAGGCTTCCGATCGGCGGCCAGCCTGCGCCAGTTCGAACCAGAGGTTGTACAGCGCATTGAACTGACCGGCGTCGAGTGCGACCGCTTTCTTCCAGACGTCGATTGCCTCTCCTTTGCGGCTGGTGGAGGAGAGGAGGACTCCGAGCGTCGTGTAGGCGTCGGCGAGCTGCGGGTCGATGTCAATCGCCTGGCGTGTGTCGGATTCGGCCTGGCGCATGAGTGCACGCCTGCCCGCCGCGTCTGCCGTTTCGAGCGCCTGACGCAGTTCGATGGAACCGAGATTCTGGTACGCGAGCCCATTGGTTGGATCGAGTGCGAGGACGCGACGGAACGTGCGCAGCGCATCCGCGCTCCGGCCTGCATCTCCGTACGCCACGCCGAGGCCATTGAGCGCTTCGACGTCTTCGACCGGCATCCCTTCGAGCAAGGCGATCGCCTTTGCCGTGTCGGTGTGGCTCTCTGCGAGATAGATTCCGAGCCGTATCCGGACGTCGCGGTCTGGAGCGCCGCTCTTCAGGGCACGCTCGAGCGTTGCGATGGCCGACTGCGGCCGGCCGGATTCCCAATAGGCATACGCAAGCGTGATGTACGCGTCGGCGGTATCGGGCCGCCGTGCGATGACGGACTGCACCAGCGCGATGCCTTCCTCCGTACGTCCGCTCTCGAAGAGATCCGTCGCGGTGTGCAGGTTCTGATCGATCGCCACCAGGCGCTTCGGGTCGTCTGCTTCCGTATAGACGGACCGCGCAGGAGCGCTTCCTGAAATATATCCGAGGGACCGCAGGGCGGCCGCAGCTTCGGGTGCCTCGAGACCCGGACGGTTGGGCGGGGCGACGTTGTACGTGCGGAGAAGATGGTTCAGCGTCTCGAGACGATCGCGCTGAGCGGTCGCAAGGTTCACAGACTCCGTCCGGTCGGTTGCGAGATCGTATAGCTCCGGGATCGGCAAATCGACGTACTTGGTTCGCGCCTGGATCACACCGCGGAGGGGTGCCCATCCGCGAACGAGGTTGTACGTCATCGCCTCGAAATACGTCGGCCGCTGCGGCGATGCACCCGTGCGGATCACGTCGAGGAGCGATGAGCCTGGGAGCGACGAATCGGGCGGCGCACCGACGGCAGCGAGGACCGTCGGAGCGATATCGATGTGGCGCACCGGGCTGTCGACCACCCGGCCACGCGCCGGCTTCCGACGGTCGGGCACCACGCGCGCAACAATCAGCGGCACGCGCAATGTCGATTCGTAGGCGAACATGCCGTGGGTCGCCTCACCGTGCTCACCGAGACTTTCGCCGTGGTCCGCGGTCAGGACGACGAGGGTCGGACGCTGCAGCGTTGACAATCGATTGAACAGCGGTCCGAGCGCCGAGTCCACGAACGCGACTTCGCCGTAGTACGGCTGCGAGCGGTACTCCGCGGCAAACGGATCCGGCGGGCGATAGGGCGAGTGCGGATCGTAGACGTGCACCCACGCAAAGAACTTCCCCTGCTGCCGTCCAATCCACTCGACCGCGCGAGACACGACGACGTCGGCGCGGCGTTCGGGCATCGACGATTCGATGGCGCCGTGCATCTCCGGCATTTGATCGTCGTACACGTCGAAGCCTGGCGTCAGCCCGAACCGCTTGGTCAACGGAAACCCGCCAACGAATGCGCCGGTCGCGAAGCCGAGCGGTTTGAGTCGCGTCGCGAGCGTCGCCGTGCCGGGTGGAACACGGAACCCGCTGTTGTCACGGATACCGTGTTCGTAGGGAAGGTGGCCCGTCAGGATCGTCGTGTGCGACGGCAGCGTGACCACCGTATGCGCGTGCGCGAACGTGAAGCGCGCGCCGGCGGCCGCGAGCGCATCGATGTTCGGCGTGGCCGCGGGACCTCCGTACGCGGAGAGCGCGTCCGCCCGCAAGGTGTCGATTGTGACGAGCAGGACGTTCTGGTCCGCATCCGGCTCCAAGGTCAACGCGGCGGCATGCGTCCACCACAGCGCAGCACTGATGCCGGCAAGGAGGACCGCGACCGTCGCAGCAACGGCGTACCAAGGCGTCCGCCGGGCAACCCGCGGCGGCGGCGGTGCGGGACGAGATTTCCGGGAGGCCAACTCTTTCAGGATCTCACACCGCTTGCTCCGCGGTGGGTGCGCCGATGATTATAGGCACCGTGTCGAAGCGAGTCCGCGACCGGCGCCAGCGGCCGCCCCGCAGTCAGCGGGACGATTCCGACGGGGCCGAGTGGTCCCGCCGGTGGCTGGCCGCCGCCTGCTTCGCGGTCGCGGCGCTCACCCTCATCGTGTACCTGCCCGTCCGCCGGTTCGATTTCGTGAACTGGGACGACCCGTCGTATCTGACCGGCAACCCGCACGTGCAGCAGGGGCTCACATGGGCGAACGTGGTCTGGGCCATCACGACGGCCCACACGCCCTACTGGCACCCGATGACCTGGCTGTCGCACATGCTCGACGTGACGGTGTTTGGGATGGATCCGGGAGCGCACCATGTCACGAACCTGATCCTGCACCTCGCCAACACGCTGCTCGTGTTTTATCTGCTGCGGCGGATGACGGCCGCCGCGCGACCGGCCCTGTTCGTCGCGGCGGTGTTCGGGGTCCATCCACTGCACGTCGAGTCGGTCGCCTGGCTCGCAGAGCGAAAGGACGTGCTGAGCGCGTTCTTCCTGCTCCTGACGATCGCTGCCTATCTCCGCTACGTCCAGCGGCCGTCCCCTTCGCAATACGGGCTCGTTGCGGCGGGTTACGCGCTCGCGTTGATGTCCAAGCCGATGGTCGTCACCCTCCCCGTCGTCTTGTTGCTGCTCGACTTCTGGCCGTTGCACCGCTTGCGACGCGGCTCTGCGGGATTCCTCGTGGTCGAAAAACTGCCGCTCTTCGCTCTGGCGGCAGCGACGGCCGTGGCGACGGTGGTCGTGCAGCAACACGTCGGCGCGGTGGCGGCGCTCTCAGCGCTCCCGGTTCGCGTCCGGCTCGCAAACGCGACCGTCAGCGGAGTCGCGTACATCGGGAAGGCGATCTGGCCGACACACCTCGCGGCTTTCTATCCGCTGCGCCTGCATGCGGCGTGGCTCGTGGCCGCCGCCGCCGCGCTTCTCGCCTCCGCGACATGGCTCGCGTGGCGGCTCCGCACCAGCCATCCCTACGTGCTCACCGGCTGGCTTTGGTACCTCGTCACCATTGCGCCAGTTGCGGGACTCATACAGGCCGGCCAACAAGGGTTAGCGGATCGGTTCATGTACATCCCACTCATCGGTCTGCTGATCATCGCGGCGTGGGGCATCAGCACCGTGCGCCTGGCAGCCGCGCCGAAGTGGATCGCGGCGATTGCCGTGGTCCTGGCGTGCGCCGCGGCTGCGCGCGTGCAGGTGTACGCCTGGGCGAACAGCACGACGCTGTGGGAGCACGCGATCGCTGCAACGCCGCCGAACAGCATCGCGTACGAAAAGCTCGGCGACGCCGTCCGCGAGCGCGGCGATGTCGCGCGGGCCGAGAAACTGTATCGCACGGCCCTCGGCATAACCGCCCCGACCGATGTCGGCGACCGCGCGATCACGCTCAACAGCCTCGGGCTGGTCCTGATCGATCAGGGAAAGCTCGAAGACGCGTCGCGATCGTTCAGCGAGGCCGTGCGCCTCAATCCCGGTTTTGCGGAGGCCCAGAACAATTGCGCGAACGCGCTGGCAGGCGAGGGACGGTATCGCGAAGCAATCGAACACTACACCGCAGCGCTCCGGCTCGACCCGTTGTTCACCGACGCACATGTGGGGCTTGCCGCTGCGCTGATCAGTACCGGGCAGCCGGCGGCTGCGGTCGCGCATTACCGGCAGGCGCTCCAGGCGGAGCCGTCGCTCGGCGAGGCGCGCAGCGGACTGGGCGCCGCGCTGACGCTGCTCGGGCAGGATTCAGCCGCGATGACCGAACTGACGGAGGCGCTGCGGCTACGGCCAGACCTGCCGAGCGCCCACCTGAACCTCGCGATCCTGCTCGCCCGCCAGGGCAGAAGGGAAGAGGCGCGCCAGCACCTCGAGGCCGCCCTCGCGGTCAACCCGGACTACGAACCCGCCCGCCGCGCCCTCCAGCAACTGAAATTCTGAATTCGCTGCTCTCAATTCAGAATTCAGCGCGTCTCATTGCGGGGCGAAGCCGCTGGCGTGCAACACGAATGGGCCGCCCGGCCGTGAATTGCCCACCTGCACCTGCTGCGGCGGCTTCTTGCCTTCCGGGCGGTCGTACACGATCTCGTACTGGAACGTGAGCGCGTCCGCATACCGCTGCAGCACGGCGTCCAGCGCCGACATATCCAGCAGCATGTCGCGCTGTCCACCTGTCGCCTTCGTGAAGTCGTTGAGCACGATGTCGCGCTTGCTGTTCTTCAGATCGCCGCTCTGCACCGACGCCGCCCAGAGCTGCGCGCCCGACTTCTTGAATGTCGCGACGACGGCCTTGGGTTCCTGCGTGCTCTGCTCGTTGCTCGGCTCGATGTTGATGGAAACGATTGCCCGCCGGGTGCTGTCGGTCTCCAGCGCGAGCTGTTCGTTGGCCGCGACCAACGCTTCGAGCAGCACCGGCGCCGTTCCCGGTTTGATCACCAGTTGGTTCACGCCTTTGTCGAACGCCACCGGGTCGGTCGTCAGCCTCACGACCGGCACCGCGGCTTGTCCGAATTCCATCAGCGCCACTTTCGCGTCCGGACTCTGCCGAAGCAGCTTCTTCCCGAAGTTCGCGACGGCCGTGCGCATCTCCTGCAGGTAATCGGTCTTTCCGGACGCGGCCTGCGCGGTGTCGACGAGCACCTCGACCCGAATCGGCTGGCTCGCGTGCTTGACCGCAACGACCTGCCGGTCCGTCCCGTCCTCGCGGATATGGAAATCATCTGCCGCCATGTCCTTCACCACGTTCCCGGCCTTGTCCGTCACGGACACGAAGAGCGACTTCTGCACGCCGTCCGCGATGTACGCGCCAAGCGGCGCATACAGCAGCCCGGCGGCCGCGGCGAGCATCACGCAACTGCACAGCGTTCGGACCCTCATGAGCAACCTCCCGGTGCGGGAGTATATACGCGCGGCGTTTCGCTCGCCGGAAGGCCAGCGTCAACGCGGGGCGACAGATCAGCGCAAGGCGGCAAGGAGCTGGCGTGCGAGCGGATCGGCGGCATCGACGGCGAGCGCTGCCTGCGCGTGCATCCGAGCCGCGTCGAAGCGCTGGAGCCTGGCTTCGGCGTAGGCGAGGTGTGAGAGCGACTGGGCGTCACGTGGATCGCGCTGCACGGCGACGGTGAGCTCCCGGACCGCGTCGGCATCACGGCCCAGCACGAGCAGGTCCAGGCCGTACTGCAGCCGCGCGGACGCATCGTCGGGGCGCACGGTGACCGCGTGCTCGAAGAGCGGCGCCGCGACCTCCGGCGCGTGTGCTTCGGCGGCAAGCCGGCCGAGACGAAGAAACGCCTCCGCGTCCTGCGGGTCCGGATGGATGCGCTTGACCGTGTCGACCGCTGCGGGCAGATTGCCGGCGGACTGGTACGCCACCGCCAGATCCACGCCGCCGCCGGGCAGCTCAATGCCGGCATCGAACGCGTGCCGCAGGTGCGGGATGGACTCCGCCGTGCGACCGGTTTTCAACAACGCCTGCCCTTCCTCGTACTCCGCCCTGGCGTTTTGCGGATCCGCCTGCACTGCGGCCTGTAGAGAAGGGAGCGCGCGGGCTGGCTCGTCCATCTGGAGCAGTTGTTCACCGAGGCCGTGGCGCGCGGCTCCGGGGCGCGGCGGATTCGCTGCGTCCAGACGTTCCGCCCAGCGCTCCGCCTCGTCGTAGCGATGGTGAAGCGCCAGCGCCTGCGTCAGCCGCAGGCCCTCCATCCATCGACCGTCGTCCAGATGCAGAGGCCAGTTCACGGCCGCGAATAGAAGGGCGACCCCCGCCACGGGAACGGCGAGCGTCGACGTGCGGCGCGTGAGAAAGGCACGAGCGGCATGCTCGACTGGCGCGCCCGAGCACACACAAAGCGCTACGAGCATTGGAAGCCGGTACCGTTCGGCGACGAAGAACACGGCAACCGCGGCGGCGTAGGCCGGCACGAACACCGCCCATGCCGCGAACGCGTCCGACCGCGCCGAACCCAGGCCAATAATCAGGCCAGCGAGGCCGAGCGGAATCAGAAGCCACGGCCCGACCAGGAGAAAGCGCAGGGCAGTCCGCATGTCGCTGGCATAGAAGGGATAGCTGTGGGGGAGCGGGGCGTGCGCCGAACTGAACACGTACCCCATCTTCTTCAGGAACAGCAAGAGCGCCTGTCCGGGGTTCGACACGATCCAGGATCTACTGAGCCCGAAAAAGTAGTCGGACGCCTCGGCAGCCGTGACCGAATGCCCCAGCGCCTGGCCCGCCACCGCGCGAACGTCGCGCTCCTGTCCTTCGATGCTCGGCGTTACGCCCGGCACGAGCGCGTAGAACCCGGTCGCGTTCGGGTTGTTGCCGATGTAGAAATTCAACCCGCCGTGGGATGAGACAAGCGTCCACTCGCCGGTGACGGCGACGTTGCGGATCGCAACCGGAGCGAGGCCCACAACGACCCCCGCCACCATCCAGACCGCGGGACGGATGCGGCGCCGGTCCATCGCCAGCACGAGGATGACGGCCGCCGCGGCAATCAGGACGTTCGGACGATTCAATGTCTGCACGCCGAACACGACGCCCGCCGCCAGCAGGGGCAGGTGTTTGCCCCGGCCTGGAGACGCCTCGAGGCCGATCGCGAGCAGATAGAGCGCCGCGGACGTCAGGAAGACATCGATTGACGACTGCAGGATCAGCACCTCATAGAAGGTGAACAGACCCGTGAGGCCCGCCAGGACTGCAGCAACCCATGCGGCACGGTCGCCGAACCACACGCGCGCGGCGCCGAAGATGAATCCGACGGCCGCCGTGCCGAGCGCGAGCTGACAGACGCGAACAGCGGTATACGACTTGAAAACCGCCAGTCCCGCCGCCAGAACGTAGATGTAGAGCGGGGATACGTAGTAAAGGTCCGGCGATAGCAGGAGGTTTCCGGCGAGGACGGAGCCGGCCAGCGTGGCGTAAGCGGTTGTATCGAGACCGGAGTCCGCCTGGAGCAGCGGGTGGTCCTTCAACTGGAAGAGGACAACGAGCTTGACGGCAAATACAGCGGCCAGCAGCAGCAACAGCCGCCGCGGGACGATCGCGGTGCCCGCATCCGGCGGCCGGGGTGTCACGCGTGGTTCGCTCACGAAATTGCGCGTTTCGGATAGCGCTTGACCTGCATTGTACCCGGCGATAGCATCTCGCCATCTTTCGGGCTCGGCAATCCGCGTCGTCGCTCATCAACTCGGGGTAGAGGAGGAGGAGAGATGAGAACACGGGGTATTCGAGCAGGACTGCTGTGCGCAGTCATGCTCGCGGTCTGGGCGCTTCCTGCCCATGCACAGGCATCAGGATCAATCTTCGGGAAAGTCACGGATCCATCCGGCGGCGTGTTACCTGGGGTCACTGTTACGGTTACGGGACCAAGCCTTCAGCAGCCTCTGACCGCGGTGACCAGCACGAGCGGCACGTATCAGTTCACCACCGTTCCTATCGGCACTTACACCGTCGCTTTCGAGCTGGCCGGGTTCAAGAAGGCCGTGCGACCGAATGTGGTGATCTCGACCGGGTTCAATGCCGGCGTCGATCAGAAACTGGAAATTGGCCAGTTGTCGGAAGAAGTCACGATTTCGGCGGAGGCGCCGGTCGTCGACGTGAAGAAGACCACCACCGGTGCGACGTTCACGGCGCAGGTGCTGGAGAACATTCCGTCGGCGCGTGACCCGTGGCAGATCATCAACATGACGCCCGGCGTGCAGGCCGGCCTGAACGTCGGCGGATCGTCATCGGGCCAGCAGGTCTCTCTGGCATCGCGCGGCACAGGCGCCAACGTGCAGTGGAACCTCGAAGGCGGCGCGATCACCGACCTCTCGTCGAACTCATCGCCGTCGTACTTCAACTTCGACGCGTTCCAGGAAATCCAGGTGACCAACGGCGGCGGCGACGTCTCCGTCCAGTCGAGCGGCCTCTCGATCAACCTGGTAACAAAGAGCGGCAGCAACGTCTTCAAAGGGTCCGCTCACACGACGTTCGAAAACGACTCGATGCAGGGCAACAACGTCAGCCAGGACTTGTTCAAGGCGGGCGCGAACGGGTTCCTGTCAGGCAATCCGATCAAGCGGATCTCCGTCTACGACATCGACTACGGCGGCCCAATCCTGAAGAACCGTCTGTGGTTCTGGGGCGCGGCCGACAAGCAGGACATCAACGTCGGCATTACCAACTTCTTCGATCCGAACAACGGATCGCTCTGCGGCGATCTGGTCGCCGCCCAGAAAGCCGGTACGCTGAGCTCCGCGATCACGTATGACAACCTGGGCGCTGTTCAGAAGTGCCTCGCGAACGACAAGACGGTCATCAAGGACCTGCAGTGGAAGATCAACTATCAGTTGAACACCAAGAACCGGTTCCAGTACTCGTTCGTCAGCGATAACAAGTACCGCAACCATCGCGGCGCAGACTCCACGCATCCGACCGAGACCACTTATCAGCAGACCAGCGACGCGCCCTGGAAGCTGCCGCTTCCGACGCACCAGCTCCTGCACACGCTGATCCTCTCCGACAAACTGGTGTTCAACAACATGTTCACCTACGTCGGCGGCGGGTTCTTCCTCGATTATCAGGACGTGCCACCGCAGGGCAACTGCCTTCAGAGCCGATATCTCGGCGGCGAGTCGTTCAAGGACTACCAGGTGGGTACGCGCGCTGACGCAAGCTGCATGTGGAACACGCAGTCGCTGCTGAACGATACGACCGGTGTCAACGGCCGCTCCGCGTCGTCCACGTATCAGACCGTTCGGCACTCGTGGGACATCAAGACCGACGGTACGTACTTCCTCACCCACGTGCTCGGCGGCGATCATTCGCTGAAGTTCGGTCTGGGTTACCGCAAGAATCCCATCCTGAGCTTCTCGCACTACAGCGGCGGCGCACAGGCGGTCGTGCAGTGCATCGACGGCGACCCGGCGTTGTGCGGCAACGGCCAGGGTGTCGCTCCCGGTTCGGCGGCAGGCTTGATCCCGCTCGAGGCGGACCTCTATCGCGACCAGCTCCGCAACAACAGCTGGTGGTCCTACAACGGATACCTCCAGGACAGCTACAGCCACGGTCGGCTGCGCCTGAACGGCGGCGTGCGCTATGACTGGCAGCAGTCGAAGCTGCTCGGCGGCTGTGTGCCCTCGAACCAGCTCGATCCGATCTCGCTGCCGGCGCAGTGCGAATCGGCGACCGAAACGGATCCCGTCAGCGGCAAGAAGCTGCAGTCGTTCAGCAACTGGTCACCGCGTGTTTCGGCCACATACGACCTGTTTGGCAACGGCAAGACCCAGATCCACGCCAGCGGATCGTACTACTACGACACGAAGATCACGCTCGCCAACGCACTGACCGGGCTGTTCACCCAGACGGTCGTCTACTGGCAGGATTGCGAGAGCACTCCGACGAGCTGCTGGAACGACGCCAATCATGACCTGGTGATTCAGCCGACCGAGTTGATCGGACAGGGAACATCGGCGAGCACGCGGTTTGTCAACGGTGTGCTGGCGCCCGCCGGCAACATCGTCGATCCGAGCGCGCAGCTCGGCCGGACGCGTGAGGCGGTCACCGGCATCCAGCATGAACTGATCCCGAACTTTGCCGTAGGCGTGGACTACATCTACCGCAAGTACGATCGCGGTACCGCGACATATCCGATCGGCTATCAGCCGGGCGGACCCAACGCGCCGCTCTCGGCACTGTACGTGCCCCAGACATGGACGGATCCGATTTCGGGCAAGTCGGCGACCTACTACACCGTGTGCCAGGGCTGCAGACGGCCGAGCGGCGGCAGCATCGCGGTCACGAACCCGAACTACTCCGTATATAACGGCGTCGACATCACTGCGACGAAACGCTACAGCAACCAGTGGCAGATGCAGGTTGCGCTCACGCTGCAGAAGCTTGTGCCGCACACGGTGTACACGACCAACCCCACTGGTCTCGACTATACGGACGGGATCAGCACGCTCGCGAGTTATGTATTCAAGGCGCAGGGGAGCTACACCTTCAAGTGGAACATCACGGCCGCCGCGAACTTCAACATGAACCAGGGTGATACACGTACTTTGATCATCCCGGGGCCGGGGAGCGTTTACGGTGGCACGTCCGGGACCATTCGATACGACTTCAACAGCTCGAATCGAAACACGCTGCGGTTCGAGCCGGCGGATAGTGTCAGGTACGATCCGGTGAAGCTGCTGGACCTCAGCCTCGCCAAAGCCTTCGAGTTCCGCGGGGGAAAGAACCGCGTGAAGGTGATGCTGGACGGGTTTAACATGTTCAATGACAACACCGTGCTGGCTTACGGCAGCCCGAACATCACGAAGATCGGATACACGCAGCCGACGACGATCGTGGCGCCGCGGGTGTTCAGGCTTGGACTGGCGGTGAACTTCTAGAAGTCAGAAGTCAGAAGTCAGAAGTCGAAAAGGGGTTCGGCCGAAGGCCGAGCCCCTTTTCCATGTACGCCCACGTTCATGCCGAGGCTGAATGCAGATCCTGCATGACTCCCACGAGGATGCTGCTCAGCGTTGCGCTCTGGGCCGGTGTGCTATTTGGAGACGCTCCAGATCGCCTGCTGCGGCGGCAGTTTCGTTGCCGCGTAGCTCTTGCGCGCCCGGACCGTCGCGCCGGCCACGTTGGCGTGGACCTCGATCTTGCGAATCTTCCCGTCCCAGTTCGTGTTCGCCGGCTGATACGCCATCACGTAGTACGTGCTCGTGTCGTTGACGATCCGGCCGAAGCCGAGCGACATGTCGTCGATGCCGTGGACCATGAATCCCCCCGTTCCCGCGGTCAGCATATTGGGACCGTCGTCTCCGGTGTCGAACGCCGTCGAGCGTGCGCGTGACTGATGGAGGACGTCAGGGTTGATCGAGAGGGTATTCACCCGCCCTCGGCCGTCAATCGAGTAGATCGTCACGCCCGCGCGCGCCGCCTGTGCGGCGACCTTGCTGAGGATGTTTCGGAAGTCTTCGACGTAGAAACCCTCCGTCAGCAGGATCAGCGTCTTGCGACCGGCGATCCCTTCGAGGCTGCGCGACACGAGCTGGATGCTTTGCAGCGTCTGCTCCGTCAACTGCCGCGCCTGGCTGACGTACTGGCGCGCCTTCTGCTGAATGCGGTTCTCCACATCGCCCTGGCCGCCGACGCCCTGGCATTGCCCCGGATCTTCCCTGCACGCGGCCGCGGCGAGCGCGGCCGTCTCCTCGCGCGCGCCTTCCGAAATCCGCTGGGCCTCCGTTTCCGTATTGATGCGCGGCCATTCGCGGAACGGCGCGAGCAGGCTGTCGCGGGTGTCGAGTGCCGGCCTCGCGGCACGAATCGCGGAGAGGAGCAGCCCCTTGTCGTTCGTCAGCTTTCCCTTGAACAGTTCCCCGTTGACCATGACGCCCGCGGCGTCTTCGGCGCCCATCTGGTCGTGGATAAATGCCTCCGCGCCCATCTTCATCCGCATCAGGCCGTCGGTGCTGAGCGAGCCCTCGTCGAAGAGGATCACGAATACGCGATGACCGCGGTAGTCCGCCTGGTCGGCGTAGGGGCTGACGATGGTCCCCCCTTCGGGCCCCGCCGCTCGGCCGGGATCGTAAGTGACGAGATAGAACTGCTGGATCGTCTGCCGCTTACCGTTCTCGGTGATGGTCAAATCCTCGGGCTTCAAACCCGTGATGAAGTTGCCCCTCTTGTCGAGCACGATCGCGTCGACTTCGACGAGCTGGGCGGATGACCGGAAAGTGGGGCGCTGCTGATTACCCGATCCGCCGGGTTGCCCCTGCGCGTCGGCTCCCGGACTGGCGGCCAACAGCAGGGCACCGATGATTGCAGCGACCGCGCGAGATGTCAGCATCATTCTTTCGCTCCGATTCGATCGTGCGGCCGGCCGGCGCCGGGTTCGGAAATCTTAGCGCGTATCCGCGCTCCGCGCGGGGTGCTTGGGGCTGGGCGCCTCGGACGGGTGCTGCGTATCCGCGCTCCGCGCGGCGTGCTGGGGGCTGGGCGCCTCGGCGCGAAACCTCAGTGGCGCGATTGTCCGATCAGGCGGCGGATCTCCTCCACGTCGCGCTTCAAGTCTGCAGGCGCGGTCTGGATGAACCGCTCGCCGTACGCCCGAGCCTCGGCGCCGCGGCCCTCCTGCGCGAGGTTGACGGTGAGATTGAACAGCGCGTTGAAGTCCGACCCGTCGAGCGCGACGGCGCGCTTCCAGGCGTCGATGGCATCCGCGCGGCGGCGCACGCTCGCAAGCGCCACACCCAGCGCCGTCCATGCGCCGGAGAGCTGCGGGTCCATCTGCACGGCCTTGCGAAGCGAGGTCTCGGCACCCGCAAAGTCGCGGGACTGCAGCTGCGCGGTCCCGATGTTCTGGTAGGCAAGCGCGCTCGTCGGATCGACGGCGAGCAGATGCCTGAACGTCCTGAGCGCGTCGTCGGTGCGCCCAGACACGAGATACGCGTTCCCGAGCGCCACCAGCGCATCCGGGTCGTCGCCGGCGTCGCGCTCCATCAGCGCGATCGCACGGTCGGGCTGCCCCGATTCCGCAAGATACTGCGCGAGCTTGATCCGCACTTCGCTCTGCGTGACGCCCGCGCGCAGTGCGGCTTCGAGCGTCGCCACCGCGTCGCTGGCGCGCCCTTCGCGCCAGTAGAGCAGCGCGAGCTTCCGGTAGGCGTCCTCCGTGTCCGGCCGCTCGGCGATCACCCTCGAGTACAGCGCGACGGCATCGTCGCGTTTGCCGGCGCGCGTCGCCTCTCCGGCCTGCGCGAGCATCTGTTCGATCACGATCAGGTTCTTGGGGTCGTCTGCGTCCGTGTACTTTTCCCGCACCGCGGCCGTCCCGCCGCTGATATAGCCGAGCGATCGCAGCCGCTCGATGGTCTCGGGCGTCTCCGCGTTCGCACGGGATGGCGGCGCGACGTTGAATTGCCGAAGCGTGGCGAAGAGCACGCGGGTCCGATCGGGTTGACGCGGCGCGAGGTTCGTCTTCTCCTGCGGGTCCGACGCGAGGTCGTACAGCTCGACGATCGGCAGGTCGATGTACTTTTCGCGCCCGAGGAGCACGCCGCGGAGCGGCGCCCAGCCGCGCGCAACCGCCGCGCTCATCGCTTCGAAATACGACGGCCGCTCCTGTCCTCGTCCGTCCGCAATGATGGGACGAAGCGATGTCCCGGGAAGCGTCGCGTCAGGCGGCGCCCCGACCGCATCGAGAATCGTCGGAACGATGTCGACGTGACGAACCGGCGTGCTGATTGCCTCTCCGCGGCTCTTCGACCGCGTTCCGTTCCCCGGCAGTTCGCTCACGATGAGGGGAACGTGGAGCGTCGCCTCATAGGCAAAGATGCTGTGCGTCAACTCGCCGTGCTCGCCGAGGCTTTCGCCGTGGTCGCCCGTGACGACGACCAGAGTCGGACGCTGCTGGGACGCGTCAATCCGATCGAAAAGGGAGCCGAGCGCGGAGTCGGTCCACGACACCTCCCCGAGATACGGATCCGACGCGAACTTCGCCGCCCACTCGCCCGGCGGCTGATATGGCGCGTGAGGATCGTAGACGTGGACCCACGCGAACCACTTTCCCTGCCGCGAGGAGATCCAGTCGAGCGCCGAACTGACGACCGCGTCTGCGCGGCGTTCCCGTTCGCCGGTGTCCTCATCGGCCGGCGCACTCAGGTGGTCGTCGTAGACGTCGAAGCCGTTCGAGAGGCCGAACCGCCGATCCAGCGGAAATCCGCCGACGAAGGCGCCCGTCGTGAAACCTCGCGCCTTGAGCAGCGTCGCCGCGGTCGGGACGGTCGGCGCCAGCCGATACCCGATGTTGTCGCGGATCCCATGCTGGTACGGATACAGGCCGGTGAGGATGCTCGCGTGCGAGACGAGCGTGACGACGGCGTGCGAGTGCGCGAAGTCGAAGCGCGCGCCGTGCCGTGCCAGCGCATCGAGGTTTGGAGTGGTCGCTCTGCCGCCGTACGAGCCGAGCGCGTCCGCGCGCAGCGTGTCGATCGTGACGAGCAGGACGTTCCGGTCGGCCGATGGCACGATCGCAAACGCGTGCGGCCGAAGCAGCCAGATCGCCAGCATCACCGACACCTCGATCGCGCCGGCGACGATCAGGAGCGCCTTGATTGAAAACCGTTTCGGCGGCGTGACGGGTGCGTGGTCGGCTTTCCGGTGTCTGGAACTCATTCGAAAACCGATTGTTGCCTGTCGATCGCACGAGCGGAAACTGGAATGCGCTTGCGGGTGGCCGCGAACGGGGCGCCCCGCCAATCGCGAGGCGCCTCCACGTCAACTGCCTTTCTTCGCACCGAGCATTGGTGGGGCTGTTCGCGGACAGGACCGCTCATGAGTTTCAGCTTCCGAGGGTGGCGATCACCTCTGCGTGGCGGTCGATCCTTCTTTCGCCAGGTTGCGCTTCAGGAAATCTTCCATACGGTCGAAAATTGCGATCCACCGTTTGTAGAGCAGCGTCTCGTGGACATCGTCGGGGAGGACCATCAGCTCGAACGGGACGTCGTGCGCACGGAGCAACTCGACCAACCCGACGCTCTGCGCGAAATTCACGTTGCGGTCGTCGTCGCCCTGGATCAGCAGCACGGGCGACTTCCAGCCGTCGATCGCGGAGATCGCGGACGACTTGTACGCGAGGTTGTCGGGATCCAGGTTGTTGCCGTAGAGATGCACGCCGGCGAGGTCCACGCCCGCGACGAAGATGTCGGAATTGCGCGCGAGCGCCTCCGACGTGAGCAGCCCGCCGTACGAGAGGCCCCAGATCCCGACGCGCTTCGGATCCACGTCGGGCCGTGACTGCAGGTATTTCGCTCCGGCGACAACATCCTGATACTCGGAGTTGCCGCGCGCGTTCGTATTGGGCGCCATGCGGAACGACTTCCCGTATCCGATGCCGCCGCGATAGTTCACCGACAGCACGACATAGCCCTGACTCGCGAGCCACTCGTTGACCGCATAGAACGTGTGGTACACCTCCATGTAGTGATAGCCGAGCAGCATCTGACGGATCGGCCCGCCGTGCACGAAGATGATCGCGGGCCGTTTCTCGCCAGGCGCGATGTCTTTCGGCAGGAACAGCTGGTTGTGAATGTCGAGCCCGTCGGCCGCCTTCGTCATGATCAGCTCAGGTTTCACGTGCGCGTCGGCGGGGAAGTCCTTCGTCAGAACGGGGAAAATCGTGTTTTCCCTGCCGGCGCCCGGCGACGTCCCGGCGGAGATGTCATACACGCCGACTGACTGCGGCCGATTCCAGTCGGCGCTGAGCACCGCGAGCGTGCGGCCGCCGGCGATCACCGGGTCGTGCTCGATCGCCTCGCCCAACGTGACGCGCTCGGGAGCGCCGCCGGATGTCGCGACCCGCCAGATGTGCCGCCGCTCGATGTCCGTCGCGTTGGTGCCGTAGTACAGATATTTTCCGTCCGGCGAGAGCGAACTCGTTTCAATGTGCCCGTCCTGCGGCGTCAGCGAGACGGGCTCGGTCGTACCGCCGCCGTCGACCGCCACCGAGTAGATGCGCGTCCACTCCTCTGGCTCGATCTGGAAGATTACGCGGTCGCCCGCCCACTGAATGGACGGAATGTTCGCGAACACCTTGTCGTCCTTGGCGTTGTGCCAGAACTCGCGCCCCTGTCCCGCTGACACATCGGCCACCCAGAGACCGACCGTGTAACCGCCGGCAAAAGCAGCGGTCGTGAGTCCCGGACGCGGCGGCGGCCCTCCGCGCTCTCCGCCTTCGCCGCGGCCCTGAACCCCTTGCCCGCGGCCGCCGCCGAACCCGCCACGCCCGCCAAACCCACCGCGGCCGCCGTTCGGATTCAGCGGATTGAAGGCCGGCCCTGGCGGATTGCCCAGGCCTCCGGTTCCGGGCTGAGACTGCTGGGCGAAGGGCGTGCCGGGACGCCGGACGAACGCGATTCTCCGGCTGTCTGGAGACCACGTGGGGCTGAGATCCCAATCGACGCCTGGCGACAGATACATCACCTTCTTCGACAGCATGTCGTAGACGGCGATGAAGCTGTGGTCCGTCCGGCTGCTCACAAAGGCCATCTTGTGCCCGTCGGGCGACCACACGGGGTTCCCGTTCGTCCCCCAGATTTTGACGAACGGTTTCAGTCCTTTGTCGATGTCGGTCGTCCGCGGCCCCGGCGCGACCGGCACCCGGTAAATCTCACCGTCTTTCGAGAACGCCATCCAGCGCCCGTCGGGCGACAGCGCGCCGTTGCTGCCTTCGGCGAGGCGCCACGCCGGCGCGCCGCCGGCGGTGTGAACGGCCCAGATCGCGCGCTCGACGCCCTGTGTCAGCGCAGCCGGATCCGCGATCCACCCTTCGCGGTTCGGCGTGTGGCCGCGCGTAAACGTCACGACGGCGCCGTCGTCTGATATCGAGATCTGGGACGTGTCGACCCCGTCGTCGTCCATGAAGCTCGTGAGACGAACGGGACGGAAGAGCGGAGCCGCGGCGGTGTAGACGTTGCGCCGCCCCTTGTCGTTGGCGATCCACGCGATGCGGTCGGCCTTCTTTGCGGCGGCGAGTTCTACGGGGTACGCCGGCGTCGTGAACTGTTCGAACGTTGGCTCATGGCGCGCGGGGTCTGACGGCCGGGCAACGGCGCGCGGATACGCAGCGACAAACGACACCATCACGGCAGCGACGGCGGCGGTACGGATCAACGGCTTCATCGTTACTCCTCGACGCGGAACATGCGGACGATAGTGATCGGCGGATCGAGATTCTGGGCCTTGACAGGCTGATGCTGAATACGACGGACGACGTCCATTCCTTTCAGTACATGGCCGAACGCGGCCGCGCCCTGCGCGTCGTCGAAGCGTTTGCCTCCGAAGTCGAGCGACGGCTGATCATCGAGGCAGATGAAGAAATCGGAGGTCGCCGTGTCGGCCTGCGCGGCGCGCGCCATCGAGACCGTGCCCACACGGTGCTTCAGCCCGGTCACGCTGGTTCGTTCGAGCGGAATCGGGGCGAAACCTTCGGACCGCTTCGCCGGATTGATGCCGGCCTGAACGATTTCCATCGGCGGCCGGTTCGGCGGCGCGGGCGTATAGTTGTCGGGCCGAGTCGCGCGGTGGAAACGGCCGCCGTCGTAAAGATGGTTGTCGACGTATTTGAGGAAGTTCGCTGCCGTGATCGGAGCGTCTTTCGTATCGACGACCACATCGATACTGCCGAGCAGGGTTTCGATTCTGACCACGACATCGCCTTGAGGCGGTGCGGCGGGCTGCTGCGCTCCGGCCCCGACTGCCGCCAGCGCCGCGGCCAACGTCAACGCGATTCGTATAAGAATTGTCTGCATGCGTGCCTTCTTCGTGCTCGCCAGTGCGTTCGCGCTCTCACAGGTCATCGCGTTCCCCCGGACGACGGCGTCGCCGCCGAAAGATTACCCGATCCGCCCGGTACCGCTCACGTCCGTGCGGATCACCGATCGGTTCTGGGCGCCGAAGTCCGAGATCAACCGCACCGTGACGATTCCGCACATCATGCACGAGAACGAGATCACGGGGCGCGTGGACAACTTTCTCAAGGCCGCGGGGAAGAAGACGGGCCCATACCAGGGCCAGCGCTACAACGACACGGACATCTACAAGGTGATGGAAGCGGCGTCGTGGTCGCTCCTCGATCATCCGGATCCGCAGTTGTCGAAGAATCTGGACGATCTCATCGAGATCATCGCGGCTGCGCAACAGCCGGACGGCTATCTGTACAACCCCCGGACGGTCGATCCGAAGGACCCCGCGCCCGGCGCGGGCCCGGAGCGCTGGTCATGGCTGCTCACAAGTCATGAGTTGTACGACCAGGGCCACATGATTGAGGCCGCCGTCGCGCACTATTCGGCCACGGGGAAGCACAATTTCCTCGAGGTCGCGATCAAGAGCGCGGATCTGATGGTCGACACGTTCGGACCCGGGAAGCGGCGCGATGTGCCCGGTCACGAGGAGATCGAACTCGCACTCGTGAAGCTCTATCGCGTCACAGGCAATCAGAAATATCTGCAGCTCGCTAAATTTTTCGTCGGCGAACGTGGGCAGCCGCACGGCGTCGAGCGTCCGGTGTTCGAGCGCGGCAGCCGATTCTTCATGTACAACGACGCCGCGTACCGGCAGGACCAGACGCCCGTCCAGGAGCAGGCCACGGCGATTGGCCATGCGGTGCGCGCGACGTATCTCTACTCGGCGATGACCGACCTGTCGACGTTCTTCGACGGCCTGTATGACAAAACGCTCGGCGCGCTGTTCGACGACGTGACGGAGCGGAAGATGTATGTCACGGGGGGGCTGGGGGCGGTGGCCGGCACGGAAGCATTCGGCGCGCCCTATGAGCTGCCCAATCGTGCCTATGCCGAGACCTGCGCGTCGGTCGGAGGCATTCTCTGGTATCACCGCACCTTTCTGCGGACCGGCACGTCCGCCGCGTACAACGCGCTCGAGCGGACGCTGTACAACGGGTATCTCTCGGGCGTCTCGCTGGCGGGGAACACCTTCTTCTATCAGAACCCGCTCGTGTCCGACGGGCGGCAGCAGCGCAGCGAGTACTTCGACGTGGCGTGCTGCCCCGCGAATCTCGCGCGCCTGATGGAGGAGCTGCCCGGGCTCATCTATGCCGAGCAGGGACGGCGCATCTACGTGAACCTGTTCATCGGCAGCGACGTCGATGTCACCGTGAACGGCGTCAAGCTGCACCTGGCGCAGCAGACGGACTATCCGTGGGACGGTCGTGTGACGTTCGCGCTGGCGCCTGACGCGCCGCTGACGGGGACGCTCGCACTCCGCATCCCCGATTGGGCGATGCCGGGCACCGGTACGCCCAACGCCCTGTATCGCTACGCGCAGCCGCTGCAGGCGCAGCCGTCCGTTTCGGTCAACGGCAGCACGGTACCGCTCTCGTTGCGGGACGGCTACGCCGAAGTGACGCGGCGCTGGCAGAAAGGGGACACCGTCATCCTGACGCTGCCGATGCCGGTGCGCCGCGTGCTCGCCGACGCGCGCGTGAAGGAAGATGCGGGCAAATTCGCGCTTCAGCGCGGACCCGTCGTCTACGCGCTCGAAGGCATCGACAACGGCGGCTCCCTGAAGGAAATCACGGTTCCGCTCGATGCATCCGCGACGCACGCGTTTCGATCCGACCTGCTCAACGGGGTCGAGACGATCACCGTGAAGGCCGGCGACCGCGCCGTTACGGCCGTTCCGTACTACGCCTGGAACAACCGCGGCCGCGGCGAAATGGAAGTGTGGATTCCGTACTGAGTCGAGCGCGGGGACGCATCGGCGGCGCCCTGCCATATAATGCGCGACCATGAAACCATCTTTCATCCTCGGCTGTGCGGTGGCCCTTGGCGCTGCGACGCTCGGCGCGCAGCAGGGAGGCGGCGGCGCGATCACCGCCGACACGCTGAAAGGGCTCTCGTTTAGAAGCATCGGTCCATTCATCACCACGGGCCGCATCTCGGATGTCGATATCGATCCGAAAAACCCCAACGTCTGGTACGTCGCGAGCGCCTCGGGCGGTCTGTTCAAGACGGAAAACCGCGGCAACACCTTCGCAGCCGTGTTCGATGAAGGCGGGTCGTACTCGCTCGGCGCCGTCGTCGTCGATCCGAAAGACTCGAACGTTGTCTGGCTCGGGACAGGCGAGAACAACAATCAGCGCAGCGTGTCGTTCGGCGACGGCCTCTACAAATCGACTGACGCCGGCCAGACGTGGACGCGCATGGGGCTCGAGAACTCCGAGCATATTCAGAACATCGTCATCGACCCGCGCAACTCGAACACCGTCTATGTGACCGCGATCGGTCCGCTGTGGCGCTCGGGCGGCGACCGCGGCCTCTACAAGACGACGGACGGCGGGAAAACCTGGAAGAACGTCCTCCACGTCAGCGACGACTCGGGCGCGACCGACATGGTCATGGATCCAAAGAAGCCGGATACGATCTATGTCGCGATCCTGCAGCGGCGCCGTCAGGTGGGGCAGTTGATTGGCGGCGGTCCCGACAGCGGGTTATATAAGTCCACTGACGGAGGGCAGAAGTTCACGAAGCTCACGAAGGGGCTGCCCTCCGTCGAGTTGGGCCGCATCGGCCTCGGGATCAATCCCAAAAATCCCAACACGGTCTACGCGCTCGTCACGGCCCAGAAGGGGCAGGGCGGCTTCTACCGGTCAGACGACGCGGGCGCGTCGTGGACGCGCATCGGACGCGAGATCAATGAAGGCCGCGGTGGATTCGGACGCGGCGGCGCGGCGGCCGCGCCCGCGCAGCCGCCGGCCGCTTGCGGTCCCCTCACCGCGGAGGCGCCCGAGGGGCGCGACGACTGTTATCGCGGCGGCGACCCTGGGTACTACAACGAGATCTTCGTCGATCCGCAGAACCCTGACGTGATTTACTCGCCGCAAACGAACCTGTGGCGGAGCGAGGACGGCGGCAAGACATGGCGGGCGGTCGCGATGCCCGGGGTCCACGTCGACTTCCATGAAGTGCTGTGGGATCCGAGCGATCATCGTCACATGCTCGTCGGCAACGACGGCGGCTTGTACGAAACCTACGACAGCATGAAGACCTGGCGGCACTTCACCAACCTGCCGCTCTCGCAGTTCTACCGCATCTCGACCGACAACTCGCTGCCGTTCTACAAGGTGTGCGGCGGCGCGCAGGACAACGGCTCCGTCTGCGGGCCATCGCGCACGATGAACCGCGCCGGCATCCGGACGAGCGACTGGTACAACGTCGGCGGCGGCGACGGCTTCCAGGGCCGCGTGGACCCCGAGGATCCCAACGTCGTCTACGCGCAGTCGCAGGAGGGGAACCTCACGCGTCTCGACCTCCGGACGGGCCAGAGCGTCAACATCCGGCCGCGCACGAACAACATCGTGGGCATGAAGCAGGAAGACATCGAGGCGGAACTCGAGGCCGTCCGGCGCGGACGCGGTGGGGAAGAAGGTCCGCCCGCGGCGGCACAGCCGGCAGGACGCGGGGGGCGAGGCGGACAGGGCGGCCGCGGCAATGCGCCGCAGACGCTCGGCCGCTGGCACTGGGATTCGCCCTTCATCATCAGCCCCCACGCGGCACGACGCCTCTATTTCGCGGGCGATCGCGTGTATCGCAGCGACGATCGCGGCGACACGTGGACGGCGATCAGCCCGGATCTGACACGCAATCTCGACCCGACGAAGATCCCGATCATGGGCAAGGTCTGGCCGCCCGACTCGGTCGCCTTCAACCAGGCGACGACGCGCCTCAGCGTCGTCACTGCTCTCGACGAGTCGCCGCTGCTCGAAGGTCTGATCTACGCCGGCACCGACGATGGGCTGATCCAGGTGACCGGCGACGGCGGCAAGACGTGGCAGAAATACGAGCAGTTCCAGGGCATTCCGGAACACACGTATGTGACCGACGTGAGGGCGTCGCCCCGCGATGTGAACGAAGTGTTCGCGACCTTCAACGACTGG
The DNA here is from genome assembly GCA_035495555.1 of Vicinamibacterales bacterium. GTDB lineage: Bacteria > Acidobacteriota > Vicinamibacteria > Vicinamibacterales > 2-12-FULL-66-21 > DATJFQ01. Next base: position 2,834 of record DATJFQ010000022.1, on the reverse strand, counting down.
AACCGCGGCAACTTCAAGCCCTACGTGATGAGGAGCACCGATCGCGGCCGGACGTGGACGTCGGTGACTGGCGATCTGCCGGAGCGGTCGGGTGCCTGGAGCGTGCTGCAGGACCCGATGAACGCGAACCTGCTGTTTGCCGGGATGGAATTCGGGATGTATGTCACCCTCGACGGCGGCAGCCACTGGGTGCAGTTGAAGGGGGGCCTGCCGACAACCCAGGTCCGCGACATCCTCTTCCAGCAGCGCGACGACGATCTCGTCGCGGGCTCGTTCGGCCGCGGCGTGTTCATTCTGGACGACTACACGCCGCTCCGGGAGATGACCCCGCAGACCCTCGCGGAGGAAGCGCATCTCTTCCCATTGCGCGACGCCTATCAGTTCAACGAGCTGAACCAGGTCGAAGCATCATGGGGCGATATGTCGGCGCCGAATCCGCCGAATGGCGCGCTGTTCACGTATAGCCTCGGGGCTTCCGCGAACGGCAAGTACGCGATCAACATCACGGATAGCACGGGCAAACAGGTGCGACGAATCGGCCTTGGCGACAAGGCGGAAGAAGGCGTCCACCGGATCGCGTGGGATCTGCGCGGCGAGGCACCCGAAGGCACAGGCCGCGGCAACCAGGGAGGCGGGGGCTTCGGTCGCGGCAACTTCGCACCCCCGGTTGCGCAGGCGCGTTACATGGCGCAGATCGGAAAAGTGAACGGAGATCAGTTCACGCCGATTGGTCCCTCGGTATCGTTCCTGGTGCTGCCGCTGCCGAAATAAGGCAGCAGTCAGTAGCCAGTGACCAGTTACCAGTTACCAGTTACGTTACCAGGTCCTTCAGGGCGCCCTTATGGGGCGCCCTGTTTGCCGCCGCTCACCTTCAAATCCATCACTCGGAACTCGCCGTCGCCGAGCGTGATCGGCTGCGCGTCCCTGGCGATTGCGTCGTACGCGGCGGTGTCGCCGTTCCTCGGCATCCGGTCTCGCGGAACGGCCACAACCAGAAACTCACCGGCCCGCAACGACGACATCTTGAAGCGGCCGTACGGATCCACGGCCCCGCTGCGGTACAGTGCGGCGTGGCGCCCGTTTGCGGGTTCCAGCAGCAACAGCACGAGCGAGTCCACGGCGGGCTTGCCCGCCGCGTCCACGACGGTGCCCTCGAGACCTGCGACGCGCGAGGTGACGAGGATCTGCAACTGGCCCGAGTCGCGGTCGACAAACTCGTGTCCGCGATCAGTGATGTCCTCCGCGCCGACCAGCACCTGCTTGACCACGAAATTCGGCGGCAGACCGTTCACGCGGAGCACGACCGCAGACGAGAGCCCATTCAGCGTGAACGAAAAGTCCGGTGCGAGCTGCACCGGTGGGAACGGCGAGAACGGAATCGTACCAAGGGCGGCAGCGGCCGAGATCCGGATGTTGCGAAGCGGATCGGGCGCGCCGGGCGCCATCGGCGGGACGCCGTCCACGAAAACCACCCGGCCGGCAATGCTCAGCGTCGGCCGGGTCGTGATCACCAGATCCGTGATGTCCGAATCGACCCGCAGGTCGAGGGTCGCGAACTCCGCCAGATCGGGCATGCGCCGGCCGTTGATCACCATGGCGCCCTGCGGCGCAATCCGCGGACGGATCGCGAGCGTGTAGTCTCCCGGCGCGACGCCGCGCATCGTGAAATGCCCCTGAGAGTCCGTCGAAAACCCGCTGACGACACGCTGTTCGGGTTGCCCGGTGTTCTGCATCACGCTGACGCTGATGGGAAACACGGGCTGTCCCTGCGAGTTCAGCACCATCCCCGAGATCGTGAAGAGCCGTCCCCGAATCAGCCGGAAATCGACGCCCGACGTCTCGGCGCCCGCGCGCACCTGCACGTGCTGCGCGTCCGCTTCGGTCGGCACGCCGGGGAAGTAGGTGGGTACGAAACCCGTCGGGTCGGTTTCTGAATCGATTTGGACGTTTCCGTCCCGCACATCGGCGAAGATCTCGTAATCGCCGGGTTGAAGGCCGAAGATGCGAAACTGCCCCCGGTCGTCTGTGCTGGCGCCGAACCCGCGTGCGGGGACTGTCGAGCCTGGCGCAAAAAAGTAGGTGGACACCGGAACCCGCGTCACAGGTTCCCCTTCGTCGTCCGTCACACGTCCGGTGATGACCCCGCTGGCCGGCATGACGATCGTCGCGCCGGTGAAGACCTGGCCGTCGGAGAGTTCGAATGGCGGCCCCGGATCGTTGGGCCTCTTCTGCCCGTAGCCCCCGACGAGGAAACGGGCCTGGTACATACCGGGCCTCGCAGTGATCCGATAGAAGCCTGCCGGCAGACCGTCGAACGAGAACTGACCCTGCGCGTCGCTGAGCGTTGTGCGCGAGACCGGTCGGGTTGCCGGTCGACTGGCGTCGGAGATACCGCTGTCGCCGCCCATGGCCTGCGTCAACGAAACGATGACGCGTTTGACGGGACGGCCGTCGGATGTGACCACCCGTCCGCGGACGACCGCGGTGCCGGCCGCTTCGGGAAGCTGCCGGACGTCACGCGTCTGGGGAACCGCCGGCGGGGAATAGACCTGACCCGCCGCCGCCATCAACACAATCGTGAATAGCAGCATGTGTGGCGCTCGCGTGTGCCGTTGGCCGTGGCCGCCCTTGGCGGTTTGCCGTTCGCCGTTGACCGCGTGACCGCTGTCGCTACCGTAGCGAGCCCTTTAGGGCTGCCTGAAGGCAGGCCTGAAGGCCTGCGCTACACCATCGGCCGGGCTATAGCCCCCAGCACCCCGCGCGAAGCGCGGAAGCCCGGCACGCATCCGAGGCACGCAGCCCCCTGGCACCCCGCGCGAAGCGCGGATTGTTAC
>DATJFQ010000021.1:0-5636 GCA_035495555.1 Vicinamibacterales bacterium | reverse complement strand
CGCAGGGGCCCCGCCGGAACCGCCGCCGGCGCTGCACGCCGGGGTGCTGGGGGCTCCGTGCCTCGGACGGGTGCTTGATCAAGTTCAGCGCTTAGCCTCGGCGGCGTCGCGGTGGGGGCGCGGCCGGGGCGCGCCGCAGGCGCGTCCCCCGTGATCAGTTTTTTCGCGCGCCGAGCACGACGTGGGGCTGGCTGCGCAGGGGCCCCGCCGGAACCGCCGCCACTCCAACATCGACTGCAGACTTTCGGCGGCTCACGGCGATAAAAATGCTGCGCCCGAAAATCCGTCACCGGAATTTTGGGAGTTGGGAGTTGGGAGTTCTATAAATCTCCCCAGAACGCCTGCAGCACGCCGATCGCCACGATCGGAACGGCGTCGGCGCGCAGGGTGCGTCGGCCGATCGTGATCGGGAGCCAGCCGGCGCGCGTGGCGGCTTCGATCTCCGTTTCGCTCCACCCGCCCTCGGGGCCAACGGCAATGGTCGCAGACCCCGGAGTCGGCTCATCTCGCAACACGGTCAGCGGACGGCCAGATGTAGATGCTTCCGGTTCCACGAGCACGACGCGTAACACAGCGCTGTCCTGAACGATCCAGTCAAGGAACGGCGTTCCGGCGCCGATGACCGGCACCACGGCGCGGCGGCATTGCTTGGCGGAGGCGATCGCCACGCGTCGCCAGCGATCCGCCCCGCGGCCCTGACGCAACGCGCCGCGCGCAACGGTGTGCGCGGTGACCATCGGCTCGATCGCCGCAACCCCCATCATCGTCGCATCTCTCACGACGTCGTCCATCCGCTGGCCTTTGAGCACCGCCTGCGCGAGCGTGAGGCGGACGGCGGGTTCGGGAGCAGGCGCGATCGCGTCGAGCAGGCGCAACTGCGTGGCCTCGCGGCTCACGCGTTCGATTCGCGCGCGGTATTCGCGGCCGTTGCCGTCGAACACCGCGACTTCGTCACCGAACCGCAGGCGCAGCACGCTCGTGAGATGGTGCGTCTCCTCTTCCGAGAGCGTGGCCGAGCCCGAAACCGCGTCGAGGTGAGCGGCAAGAAACCGCGGAAGCGCCACGGGGCGCGATTATAATTTGTTCAACTTGCTCTTCAGGGGTCAGCAACTCGGGAAATACAAGATCATCTCGCAGCTCGGGAGCGGCGGGTTCGGTACCGTATACCTCGCGCAGGACACCTGGATCGACAAGAAGGTCGCGATCAAGGTCCCGCATCGCCAGAACCTCGATTTCGGCGAACTGCTCCACGAGCCTCGGCTCCTCGCGTCCGTGAGCCACCCCAACATCGTCTCGATCACGACCGCGGAGAAGCAGGACAACGTCTTCTTCATCGTGATGGAGTACGTCCCCGGGGAGACGCTCGAGAACCTCATCGCCGCCAAAGGCATGCTCGATCTGAACCGCGCGCTCGACTACACGTGTCAGATCTGCAACGCCGTCGACCACGCCCACCGTCAGGGTGTGATCCACAGGGATCTGCGCCCGGCCAACGTGCTGGTGACCGAGCAGAACATGGTGAAGGTCGCCGACTTCGGCACGTCGCGCTTCCTCGAGATCGCCGCGCACGGGACAACCGTCATCGGCAGCCCGCCGTACATGGCGCCGGAGCAGTTCCAGGGGAAGGCCGTGTTCGCGTCCGACCTGTATTCGCTCGGCGTCACGATGTATCAGATGCTGACCGGCGTGCTGCCGTACGAGACGCCGGCGCCGGCTGACCTCGACAAGCTCATGTCGGGCGAACTGGTTTCGCCGCCGCGATTGAAGAACCCCGCCATTCCGAAATCCATCAACGACATCATCATGAAGGCGATGGCGCCCGACATCGCGCAGCGCTATCAACGCGCGTCTGATCTCCTCGAGGACGTCATGGAGGCGGTCAACGCGCTTCGGACCCCGGCAGCCGCGCCGACCTCTACCCGCGCGCCGGCGGCACGCGGCGGACGAGACGACGCGCAAAGCATTCAGACCAGGCTGCGCGCGAGGGACACGCCGGCCGCACGGTTCTGCTGGCACTGCCGCAAGCCGCTGCACGCCAGAACCGACAACTGCCCCTTCTGCGGCGAGCAGCAGTAGCCAACCATTTTTGGTATTTGCGGGTTGGGCATTTGACAATTAACATCTGACCTATGGCTTCACCCGCGTTCCCCGGCACCGGAAAAATCTGGATGAACGGTTCGCTCGTCGACTGGGCGGACGCGAAGATCCATGTGGCGTCGCACGTGGTCCACTACGGCAGCGGCGTCTTCGAAGGCGCGCGCGCCTACAACACGCCGCGCGGCACTGCCTGTTTCCGCCTCGACGCGCACCTGCGCCGGCTGTTCGATTCCGCGCGCATCTACCGCATGGAACCGCGGGAAAGCTACGGGGAGTTGCACGACGCTGTGATGGAGACGATCCAGGCCAACGAGATGAAGGCCTGCTACATCCGTCCGATCGTCTATCGGGGCTATCACACCCTTGGCGTCAACCCGTTCCCCTGCCCCGTCGATACCGCGATTCTGGTGTGGGAGTGGGGAGCCTATCTCGGCCAGGACGCATTGACCAACGGTGTCGACGTGCGAATCAGCTCCTGGGCACGCTCCGCGCCCAATACGTTTCCCACGCTCGCGAAAACCTCCGCCAATTACGCGAATTCGTCGCTCATCAAGATGGAGGCGCTGGCCGAAGGCTACAGCGAGGGCATCGCGCTCGACACCTTCGGGTACCTGAGCGAGGGCAGCGGACAGAATCTGTTCCTCGTCCGCGACAACATGCTCTACACACCACCGCTCACCGCTTCAATCCTGCCGGGCATCACGAGAAATTCTGTAATCACGATGGCCAAGGATCTCGGCATCAAGGTGCGCGAGGAGATGCTGCCGCGCGAGCTCCTCTATATCGCAGACGAGGCGTTTTTCGCCGGAACTGCCGTGGAAATCACGCCCATCCGCTCCGTCGACAAGATCACGATCGGTAAGGGACGCCGCGGCCCCATCACCGAGACTGTCCAGACCGCGTTCTTCGACCTCATCAATGGAAGAACCCCGGATCGCTACGGCTGGCTCGAATATGTCTATCCTGGCGAGCCGCATTCGGCTGTTCCCGCGTCGGAAACTGTTCGCGTCTAGACGAGCTTAGGGCTATCATGGACGGGCACGCCGCCGCTCCCCGCGGCCAACGGGTGCCCACACATGACCATAGATGACCTGCTGAAGACGGCGGTAAGTGCCGGTGCGTCCGACCTGCATCTGAAGGTGGGCGCATATCCCATGATGCGCGTCAACGGCACGCTCGTCGTCGCCTCAGAAGAAAAGCGGCTCGAGCGAAGCGACACCGAGGCGATGGCCGCGTCGATGTTCTCGCGCGACCACGCCGATAAATTCCGCGCGAATTCCGAAGTCGATCTCGCCTACAGCGTGCCCGGCTTCGGGCGTTTCCGCTGCAATGTCTTCCAGCAGCGCGGGGCCGTCGGGATCGTGCTTCGCATCATCCCGACCGTCATCAAGAGCATCGACGAGCTCGGCCTGCCGATGGTCCTCCGGTCGATTGCCGATGAGCCGCGCGGGCTGGTGCTCGTCACGGGCACGACCGGCAGCGGCAAAAGCACGACGCTCGCGGCCATGGTCGACCACATCAACGCGACGCGGTCGACGCACGTCATCACGATCGAGGATCCGATCGAGTACCTCCATCGCGATCACCTGTCGCTCGTCAGCCAGCGCGAAGTCGAGCTCGACACCGACTCGTTCGCGGCGGCGCTCCGCGGCGCGTTGCGTCAGGACCCCGACGTGATCATGGTCGGTGAAATGCGCGATTCGGAGACGATCGAGACCGCGCTCATCGCTGCGGAGACAGGGCACCTCGTCTTCTCCACGCTGCATACGGTCGACGCAACGGAGACGATCAACCGGATCATCGCGGTCTTTCCGCCGCATCAGCAGCGCCAGGTCCGCATTCAGCTCGCCAACGTCCTCAAGGCGGCGATCGCGCAGCGGCTGCTCCCGCGTGCGGACGGCAAGGGCCGCGTGCCGGCGGTCGAAGTCATGGTGTCGACGCCGTTCATCCGCGACTGCATCATCGACAAGGACAAGACCGCGCTCATCCACAGCGCGATCGCGGGCGGCACGTCGCAGTACGGCATGCAGACCTTCGACCAGTCGATCTTCGGGCTGTATCAGCAGGGCCTCGTGTCGTACGAGGAAGCGCTCCGCTCCGCGTCGAACGTCGACGAGTTCAAGATGAAAGTGCTCGGCATCTCGACGAACACGGAGAGCGCGCGCGACGAGATGTTGCGCGCCGCACAGCAGCGCGGCAAGCCAGCGAACCCGGACGTGGTGCGCTACGGCGGTTAGGCGCTTCGCGCGGTGCTCGGTGCTTCGTGCGCTGTGCCTGGTGCGGGTGCCCGGTGGCGGGGCTCGGTGCGCGGCTGTAGCTTGAGATCATAGCGCCCGACGTTGGCTGCGCGTGGCGCGCGATCATCCACGCGGTTTTCGTATCCCCGTTATGAGCTCACGTTCGGACGCGCGATCGGCGTACGTTGATGCGCTCTATCTCCTCGCGCGGCGCGAACTGTCCGAACAGCAACTCCGGGGTCACCTCGCCGAGCGCGAGCACCACCGGGAAGAAATCGACGCCGCGATAGACCGCCTTCGTGACGAAGGCTCCGTGGACGATGGGCGTGTGGCGCGGGCGTACGCGCGCACAGCGCTGAAGGTGAAGGGCCGCGGACGCCTCCGCATCCAACGCGAGCTTCACGAGCGCGGTATCCCCAAAGACATCGCGGCGGAGGCGCTCGCCGAAATCTTCGGCGACGTCGACGAACGCGCGCTCATCGCGCGTGCGATCGAGAAGAAGCTCCGCGGCGGCAAGAACATCGACTCCCCCGCCGCGTACTCGCGCGTGTATCAGTACCTCATGCGCCAGGGGTTTTCCCCCGCCGGTGTCACGACCGCGCTGCGGAAACTGCGAAAAGCCTCGCACGATAGCGACGCCTGACGCGCTCAGGCGCGTCGCGTTCACACTTGCTTGCTTCAATGTGCGTTCCCTGTGCCTGCCCGCCCGCACCACACACGGCCGCCGGCGCCGGCGACGGCGGCGCGCGGCCGCCGTATCTGCCTTCGGCCGCCGTCTTCCGCGCGGCGGGAAATCGTCTGACCTCGTACCCTCGCGCGCGGCGCACGCTCGACGCCACGGCGAGTAGGGATGCGCGTCAGCGACACCTGCCAGTGGAAGACCAGGGCCGCGGTGGGGCCGGCGACGGCGGCGCGCGGCCGGCGAATCTGCCTTCAGCCGCCGTTCTCCGCGCGGCGGGAAATCGTCTCACCTCGTACCCGCGCGCCTGCGCGCGCTCGATGCCACGGCGAGTAGGGATGCGCGTCAGCGACACCTGCCAGTGGAAGGACCAGGGCCGCGGTGGGGCCGGCGACGGCGGCGCGCGGCCGCCGTATCTGCCTTCGGCCGCCGTCTCCGCGCGGCGGGAAATCGTCTCACCTCGTACCCTCGCGAGCCTGCGCGCGCTCGATGCCACGGCGAGTAGGGATGCGCGTCAGCGACACCTGCCAGGTGGAAGGACCAGCGCCGCCTGTGGGACCGGCGACGGCGGCGCGCGGCCGCCGTATCTGCCTTCGGCCGCCGTCTCCGCGCGGCGGGAAATC
>DATJFQ010000020.1:0-10689 GCA_035495555.1 Vicinamibacterales bacterium | reverse complement strand
GCGGCGGCGTCGAGGCCCTCAGTGTCGATCACGCGCTGATCGAGGAACTCGTTCGGGTTTTCGCGCACTTTTTCCCAGAGTCCACCAAGGATGCCGGCCGCTTTCTTGAACTCCGCGGTCGCGATGTCGTTCTCGTAGACGGCGTCGAACAGGAAACTGCGCAGCCCCACCGTCGCCTCGAGCACGGCGTCGCTCATCCAGACTTCGCTGAGGTTCCGCTCGAGCGTCTGCATGACCACGTCGGTGACCATACGGCCGATGCGCTCCGATGACGTGCGTCCGAGCCGCTCGATCAGATCGCGCGGGATGTCGCTCGGCTGCAGCAGCCCCGCGCGAATCGAGTCGTCGATGTCGTGATTGACGTACGCGATGATGTCGGCGACGCGGGCGATCTGCCCCTCGATCGTGCTCGCGCGATGTTCGGGATCCGCGCCGACGGGCACCCCGTGTTTGCCTTTCGAGTGCCGCGCGATCCCATCGCGCACTTCCCACGTGAGATTGAGGCCATCGCCGTTGTTCTCGAGGACGTCGACGATCCGGAGGCTCTGTTCGTAGTGCTCGAACCCGCCTGGCACGAGCGACTGCAGCACGCGCTCTCCCGCGTGTCCAAACGGCGTATGACCCAAATCGTGGCCGAGCGCGATCGCTTCGGTGAGCTCTTCGTTCAGGCGCAGCACTTTTGCGATGCTGCGCGCGATCTGCGAGACCTCGAGCGTGTGGGTGAGGCGTGTGCGGTAGTGATCGCCGGTCGGCGCGAAGAAGACCTGCGTCTTGTGCTTGAGACGACGAAAGGCCTTGCAGTGGATGATGCGGTCGCGATCACGCTGAAACGCCGGACGGATCGGGTCTTCCTGCTCGGGCCGGAGGCGTCCGCGCGTATCGCGGGACTTCGCGGCCTGCGGCGCCAGAATCTGGTATTCGCGCGCCTCGAGGTCCTCGCGGATCGACGCTCCCATCACAACAGGATATCGCGGAGGAAGCTCGTGCCGTTCGCCAGCGGGCCGACGTTGAAGAGATCCGCAATCGTCTGACCGAGGTCCGCGAACGTCTCGCGCGTGCCGAGCGCCACGCCGGCTTTGACGCGCGCGCCGACGAGGAACAGCGGCACGTATTCGCGCGCATGGTCGGTGCTGGGTGTCGTCGGATCGTTGCCGTGATCCGCGGTGATGACGAGGATGTCGGTGTCAGAAAGTGCGGGCAGCAGACGCGCGAGCCGCACGTCGAAGCGTTCGAGGTTCGCGGCGTAGCCGGCCGGATCGTTGCGATGTCCGAACTGGGTGTCGAAGTCGACGAGGTTGGCGAAGATGAGGCCCGCCGGAATCGCGCGCATCGCCTGCTCGATTTCGTCCATGCCGTGCTCGTCGCTCTTCGTATGGACGGCGGCGGTGATGCCGCGGCCCGCAAACAGATCTTCGATCTTGCCGATCGCGAAGACGGTGTGTCCTCCAGCCTTCAACGCGTCGAGCAGCGTGGTCCCGGCCGGCGGCAGCGCGAAATCGCGGCGGTTCGACGTGCGCTGAAAGGCGCCCGGTTGGCCGATAAAGGGCCGCGCGATCACCCGGCCGATGCCGAGTCCCTCGGCGGCGAGTTCGTACGCGACCTCGCAGATGCGATACAGCTCGCGCACCGGAATGACGTCCTCGTGCGCGGCGATTTGAAAGACGCTGTCGGCCGACGTGTAGACGATCGGCTTCCCGGAACGCATGTGCTCCGCGCCGAGGTCGTCGATGATGACCGTTCCTGATGCCGCTGTGTTTCCGAGCGTGCCGCGCCCGATTCGCCGTTCGAATTCCGATATGAGGGATGCGGGAAAACCGTGCGGAAAGGTCGGAAACGCTTTGGCCAGCACGATCCCGGTCAGCTCCCAGTGGCCGGTCACCGAGTCCTTGCCCGCGGAGCGTTCGGCCATGCGGCCGTAGGCGCCGCGCGGCTGTTCGACGTCCGCCATGCCCTCGACGTGCGCGACGCGCGGGAGCCCGAGCGAGCGGAGCGTTGGAAGCTTCAGCGGGATCGCGCGCGAGATGTTGCCAAGGGTGTCGCTGCCCTGGTCGCCGTAGGCGTCCGCGTCGGGGAGCGCGCCGACGCCGACGCTGTCGAGCACGATCCAGATGACGCGGTGCGCGGCGCGGGGTGTAGCAGAAAAGGGGACAACCGCCATTTTTCGCGAAAAAAGGGGACAGCCGTCTCATTTTGGGACGGCTGTCCCCATTATTTGCGAAAAATGGCGGTTGTCCCCTTTTTTTCGAGCAGCGCGATCACCACCTGCTGCACGTCCCCGCGCTCGCCCGGTCCGTCGAACCACTCCACGCCCGGCTCCTTGCGGAACCAGATCATCTGCCTCCGCGAGTACCGGCGGTTCTCACGCACGATCAGCTCCCGCGTCTCGCGCTCGCCCCGAATCCCGTGCAGATGCTCCAGCGCCTGCTTGTAGACAAGTCCGGTGAACGGCAGCGCAGTCTCAGGCACGCCGCGCGCGATCAGCCCACGCATTTCATCCAGGAGTCCGCGCTCGAACTGCGCGTCGACTCGCGTCGCAACCCGCTCCATCGTCTGCTCGGCCGTGATACGGAGGCCGATCGTGATGACCTCGTAGTCCGCCAGCGGCGACGCGGTCGCGGCGAAGTGGTCCGTGAGAGGACGCCGCGTCAGCAGCCACACCTCCAACGCCCGAACGACCCGTTTGACGTCGCGCGGCTGGATGCGTTCCGCTGACGCCGCATCGACTCGGCCGAGCCACCGATGCAGTGACTCCGGGCCGCGCCGTTTGGCGACCCCCTCGAGTCGCCGCCGCAGCGCTTCGTCCCGGCCCGGTCCTTCGAAAAGTCCGCGCGTCAACGCTCGATAATAGAAGCCTGTTCCGCCGGCGACGATCGGCAGCTTCCCCCGGGCCGTAACCTCGCGGATGACACGCGACGCATCCCGCGCGTACCGCGCCGCCGAGTACTCCTCGGTGGGATCGACGACGTCGACCAGATGGTGGGGAATGCCGAGCTGCTCCGCGGCGGGAACCTTGTCGGTCCCGATGTCGAAACCGCGATAGACGGCGGTGGAGTCGCAGGCGATGACTTCCCCGTCGAATCGCTGCGCGAGCGCGATGGCGAGTGCGCTTTTTCCTGTAGCCGTGGGGCCGACGATCGCGACGAGATGGTGACGGATCAGGACCAGATGAGACGCGCGAGCGCGTAGACCGCGATCGCCGTGAACGCGAGATACAGGCCGAGCTGCTGCGCGCGATTAGGTGGTCGCATTGGCTTCCCAACCACAGCTCGGCTGAGAATTGATCTTTCCGATGACTAGACGATGGGGCCCCAGCGCGGCCAGCCCCACTTCGTGCTGGGCGACGGGAAAGAGGTGTCGACGAGCAGTCGCCTCCGCGCGAAGCGGGGCGCCCCGTCCGCGCCCCCATCGCAGCGTCGTCGCTCCAGACTCCATCGTCACCTATGACCCGCCGCCCGGGGGCGTCTCATTGAAATAGAACGTCACCGTGAAGAGCGCCTGGTCGTCGGGATACTCAGGCGGCAAAGGCATCGTCGGGTTCGACAACTGGATCGCGTGAAACGCGGAGTTCGTAAACGCGTCGATCGCCGACGGCTGCACGACGCGCAGATCGGTAATCGCGCCGCTTTTGTGCACGTTGAACTGGAGCACGACGTGGCCGTGCAACGACATAGCCGCGTACGGGACGAACCAATTACGCTTGATCTGTGCGATAAAACGCCGCAGCCACGGCCCGAACTCGACGCCCTTCGTGTCGAACTGTATCGACGGTCCGTAGTCGCCCTGCCCCTGCACGTTCTGTAATGTCTCGCCGCCGGTGTATCGCTCGACATGGCGAATCGCATCACTGAGCACGCCTGAGGGCGCGCCGAGCGGCGGACGCGAGGTGTTGTGGGCCATCGTCGCCTCCGGCGAGTTCGCGGGGTTCAGCGAGTTTGGAGACGACGGCTGCGGCGAGGACGCCTCTGCGCCGTTCTCCTCACCCTTGGACGCGGGCTGTGGCTGTTCCGCGGGCTTCTCGCGCGAACGGCTCGCATCAGCGATCACGCGCTCGGCGCTGGTCCCGCGCGAAAAGGGCAGCGGGTTCTTCGGCTCCGGGGCACGCTCGATCGTCTGCGCCTTTCGATTCTTATCAGAAAGCTCCGCCAGCTTGGGGGGGACCTTCGTGACGATATCGATCTTCGGCTGGACGAAGACGAACTCCGACCGGTCGCGGAGGTCCTGTTGCGCCTTCAGACGTTCCTGCAGGGCTGCCTGCTGTTTCGCCTCAATCTCGCGAACGAACGGCAGCCGCGGGCCGAAAATCGCCGCAATCACGATCACCATATAGGCGAGCAGCGTAAGGAGTATCTGCTCCAGCCTGGTGAGGGAGCGATCGAGCCGCGGCGTATCGGGCCGGGACTCGTCGAAATTGAAGTACATCAGGAACTTACACGGATTATACGACGCCAGCCGCCCGCGCGTTACCGTCGTTCGGCGATATAGAGATAGACGATGCCGAGGCTCAGCGGGACTGCGCGGACGTGACGAAATCCATGCTTTTCTATTGTGGCGGCGAAAACGGCTGGCCTGGGGAACGTGCCGACCGACGCCGGAAGATATGAATACGCGCTGCCGTGCTTGGAGACCAGGCGTCCCAGTCGCGGCAGCACCGCCCGGAAATACCAGTTGTAGACACCGCGCACTCCAGGCACCACCGGCTCACCGAACTCGAGGATTGCGAGCCGCGCACCCGGCTTGAGCACTCGCGCGAGCTCATCGAGAGCCGCGTCGGGGCGCGCGACGTTGCGGATGCCAAACCCGATCGTCGCGGCATCGGCCCACCCGTCGCGCACGGGAATCGCGGTCGCGTCGCCGCGGACCAGCGTGATCGAATGCTGCAGGGTCCGCTCGCGCAACTTCGCAAGACCGAGCCGAAGCATCTCGCCGGCGAAGTCCACGCCGACGACGCGCGCACCACTTATCCGGGTCACGGTGGCGACGGCGAGATCGGCAGTCCCCGTGCAAAGATCCAACACTCGCGCGCCGCGCGGCAGCGCCAGTTCCCGCACCGCACGCGCGCGCCATCTCGTGTCGAGCCCGGCGCTGAGGAGATGGTTGAGGAAGTCGTAGCGGGCGGCGATCCCGTCGAACATCGACGCGATCTTCTTGGGGGATTTGTCAATCATTCAACGACAGCCACTCACTATATCTGCAGGGAAGGACCGAGCCGGGGCCCTGGCGCACGGAGGCGCGGAAGTGCGGGGGTGCGGAAGTCGGTGGCTATCTCGATCGGCTATCGATTGTCGGTTCCCCACTGCGGATACAAGTCGTGCGCAAACCCCATGGCGCTGAGGATCTTACCCGCCATGAAGTTCGCGAGGTCGTCGAGCGTCTTCGGCATCTGGTAGAACGCGGGCATGGCTGGCATGATCATCGCGCCGGCTTCGGCGCAGAGCACCATGTTGCGGAGCTGCGGGAGACTCATCGGCGTCTCGCGCGGGACGAGGATCAGACGCCGGCGCTCCTTCAGCATCACGTCGGCCGCGCGTTCGATCAGATTGCGCGACAGACCGTTCGCGACGCCGGCGAGCGTCTTCATCGAGCACGGCACGATCACCATCGCTTCGCAGTCGTGACTGCCGCTGGCGATCGTCGCACCGAGATCCTTGTTGCTCAGGATCTGGTAAGTGCCGCGCGACGCGCGGTCGCCGTACGTCTCGACGAGATACTCGCGGAGTCGATCGACAGACGCGCGATCGCCGAGTTCGTCGCGCAGCAAACGCCGTCCGTAGTCGGAGATCACCACTTCGAGGTGGCACTCCCGCTCGAGCAGCGCGGCCATCGTCCGCATCGCGTATGCGGCGCCGCTCGCGCCTGTGATTCCGAGCGCGATCGTTCTAGCGGACATACAGCGAGGCCGCGGTGGCGGCGAAGTACAGAATGCCGACGTAGCCGTTCAAATCAAAGGCGCGCTTCACCTGCGAGAGATCGTCGGCGCTGACGAGCGACTGCTCGTACGTGAGCAGCGCCGCGACGACGGCGACACCGATCAGATAAAAGCGGCCAAGGTCGGCAACACCCGCGAGCGCCGCAAGGCAGGCGACGGTGATGACGTGCATGCCGCGCGAGATCAGCAGTGAATCGCGGACGCCGAACCGCACCGGAATCGACCGCAGGCCGGCAGCGCGATCGAACTCGAGATCCTGGCAGGCGTAGAGGATGTCAAAGCCGCCCACCCACGTGCCGATCGCGGCCCCGAGAATCCACGGCTCCAGCGCACCCGCCGGTCCCCCGGCGGCGAGCCAGCCGCCAACAGGCGCCACGGCCATGGCGAGCGCGAGGAATAGTTGTGTGTACGTGGTATAGCGTTTCGCGAGCGAGTACCAGAAGACGATCGCGAGCGCCACCGGCGAAAGCACGACACAGGTGACGCTCAGTTCGTAGGCGGAGAAGACGAAGACGAGTGACGCGATCGCGACGAACACGACGGCTTCGGTGCGGCTCATCGCGCCGCGTGGAAGCTCGCGCATCGCGGTCCGCGGGTTTTTCGCGTCGTACCTCGCATCCGCGAGCCGGTTGAACCCCATCGCCGCACTGCGGGCGGCGACCATCGCGACAACGATCCAGAGAACGCGACGCAGCACCTCGCCGGCGCCGAGCGGGTGCGCATGCAGCGCCAGCAGCGCACCCGTCAACGCGAAGGGCAGCGCGAAGACGCTGTGGCTGAACCGGACGAACGACAGGTAGGTTTGGAGGCGGCGCAAAACGGGTTCTCGGGTTTCGGGTTCTCTGGGTGCTCGGGTTTGGTTCTTGGTTCTCGGTTCTCGGTTCTCGGGTTCTCTGGGTGCCCGGATTTGGTTCTCGGGTCCCCGGCTTCGCGGGTTCCCGGGTTGGGTTCTCGGTTTATCGGGTTCTCCGGCCGGGGTTCTCGGTTCTCTTCGCCTGCGCTCTCTGGCTCGGTTCGGTGTTCGTGATTCAAGTCTCGATGGAACAGGTCGTCAGCTTCGGTTCAGTCGTTGCGGGATCGGTGCCTCCGGCGACTGATGCGCAGCGAACCGAACCGGAGAACCTCAGAACAAACCCGAGAACCCCCGAGAACCCTTGAGAACCCAACCCGAGAACCCCGAGAACCCCGAGAAACCCGAGAACCTAGCCCGTCCCGATCCATCGAACGTCCCCCGTCTCGATCCCGCCGACCAGATATTCTTCCACATCCTCCACGCGCTCAGGGATCCGCACGGCTATGAGCTGGGCGCGTTTTCCGCGCTCGATCGTGCCGAGTTCGTCCGCAAATCCGAGTGCTGCGGCGCCATGGATGGTCGCGCTGGCCAGAAGCTCGCGTGGCGGCACATGCGGCGCCGCGCGACGAACCGCGGCCAGCTCCGCAAAGAGATTCAGGTCCTCGACGCTGGCGAGGCTGTCGGTGCCGATCGCCACGCGGACACCGGACGCGTAGAACCGATCGATGGGCGGCTCCCCTGCGCCGGTCCAGACGTTGCTCCGCGGACACGTGACGAGCGTCGCGCCAGCGCGGCGTAATCGGGTCAGCTCGTCATCCGTGAATCGCACGCCATGGACGGCGAGGAGCCGTTCGTTGACCAGACCGAACCGATCCATGTACTCGATCGGTCCGCACGCGGGCGGTGTCCATCCATGATTCCAGACGCCGAGCGATTCGAGCAGCGCACGCCACTCCCCCGTGCCCCGCTGGAGAAACTCGATCTCAGCCCCCGATTCCCCGAGATGGATGCTGATCGGCACGTCCGTGACACGCCGCGCGATGGCCTCGAAGAGCGCCGGCGAGACTGAATACGGTGCGTGCGGCACGATCGACGCGCGGAGCCACGCGATTGGGGTGAGCGCCGCGATCTGCTCGGCAGCCGCCTCCACCACCGCTTCCGGATCTGGCGCCGAAAAGCCCAACAGCTCGCGGAAGAACACCGCGGACAGGTCACTGTCCGCAATCCACTCGTACGTCGCGAAGGTGTTGGTGACGTCGCCGACGAGGACGGTGCCCGACGCTCGCGCTTGGGCTATCGCGGCGCCGATCGGTTCCGGCGGCTCGTGGGAGACGGTTCGTCGCAGCGCCATCAGCGCCGCGGCCCATTTCGGCATCGATTCGGCCGGCGGGACCTGTCCCCGCATCCAGGAGAGTTCGAGATGCGTGTGCGCGTTCACGAGCCCGGGCAGAATCGCGACCGATCCAAGGTCGACGACATGACCTTCTGCGTGGGGTCCGCCGACGTGCGTAATGAGGCCCCGTTCGATCGAGATCACGCCGCCTGCGATCGGCGGACGCACAATCGGGAGGACCCAGCGGGCTTTGAAGGAAATCATCGGTCAGCGCGTCCGAGCAGCGGAAAAGGGGACAACCGCCTTTTTTTCACAACAAAGGGGACAGCCTGTTCGTGCGCGTTCGAGTCCTATTCTGTCGGCTGTCCCCTTTTTTCGCGAAAAAAGGCGGTTGTCCCCTTTTTTGGTGTGTCACCGCGGGTGCGAGCGGAGCTGCTTCTCCCGCGCGCTGCGCGCGGCGTAGCTGTTGAGCTCCTCGGGCCGGCTCGCATCTCCCTCCGCACGCGCGGTCGCGAGCTCCAGCATGCGCGGCACCTCGCGCATGCGGAAGTACGGATCGCCGAGAATCTCGTAGTGCATGTTCCGCCGCTTCGCGGTGAAACCGGCGTTCTCGATGTTCCGAACGACCTCGACTTCGTCCATGCAGTACGCCGCGCCGGCCGCGCGGACGACGTTCTCCTCGATCATCACACTGCCCATGTCGTTCGCGCCATACGCGAGACTGAGCTGCCCGACCTTCCCACCCTGCGTCACCCACGAGGCCTGCAGGCTCGGGAAGTTGTCGAGCACGATCCGTGCAAGCGCCAGCATGCGGAGATATTCCGCTCCCGTGGCTTCGTACCCGCCAAGCTGCGTGTGCTCGGGTTGATAGCTCCACGCGATGAACGCCGTGAACCCGCCGCGCTCGTCCTGCACCTCGCGCAGCCGCGTCAGGTGTTCGATCCGCTCCTCGACGGTCTCCACGTGTCCATACATCATCGTCGCCGTGGTCCTCAGCCCCGCGGCGTGCGCGTGGCGCATGACATCCAGCCACTCGTCCGCGGTCGCTTTGCCGTAGCAGTTGAGGATCTTGCGCACGCGATCGACGAGGATCTCGGCGCCGCCACCCGGGATCGAATCGAGACCCGCCGCGATCAGTCGGTCGATGACGGCGGCCACCGGCAGCTTCGTCATCCGCGTGAGGTGGATGACCTCCGGCGGCGAGAGCGCATGCAGGCGGAATTCGGGATACCGCTGTTTGACGGCGCGGAACAGGTCTTCGTACCACTCGATCGGCAGGTCCGGGTTGTGGCCACCCTGCAGGAGCAACTGGCCGCCGCCCAGCGCGATGGTCTCGTCGATCTTGCGGAAGATTTCATCGAACCCGAGGACGTATCCCTCGCTCGAGCCGACCGGTCGATAGAACGCGCAGAAGTTGCACCGCGCGACGCACACGTTGGTGTAGTTGACGTTGCGGTCGATGATGTACGTGACGACATCGCCGGGATGCTTGCGCGCGCGGATCTCGTCGGCGAGTCGACCGAGCACCGGCAACGGCGCTTCGTGGAAAAGCACGGCCGCCTCGGACGCGGTGACATGCCCGCCGGCCCGGACGTTCTCGACGATAGTACGGATGCTCATTGCGGAAAAAACGGCACAGTGCCCGTGTCCTGAACCAGCCCGTGTTTGGCAGCCAGATCGTAGTAGCGCTGCAGCCCTTCAGCCTCTCGCGCACCGAAGCGGTACTTGATATTTTCTCGCAAATAGCGGCGGCCCGTTGCGGCGCGCTCGGGGCCGCAATACGCATCCGCGATTTCGTCGGTATGCGCCACGCCCTCGTCTCGCGCGTGCTGCAGCGCCGCGATTTCAGCGGTGCCTACCTTCCCTGGGCGGCCGGTCCACGCCGCCCACACGAACGGCAGACCGGTCAGCGACGTCCACTCCGCTCCGAGGTCAGTCTTCTGGAACCCCGCAGCTTCGTGGTCCAGAAACAAGGCAGGGTCGCCGATGAGCAGCGCCGCATCGCAGCCCTCGAGCCGCGCGGCCGCATCCGGCTGGACGGAGACGAACTCCGGTTCGATGCCCCAGCGCTCATGACAGAGGACCATCGCCAGCCCGGCGGACGTACGTGAGCTCGCGTCCAGGCCAAGCCGCTGCACCCGGTCGATAGGCACGCGACTGAACACCGCGACCGACGCAACCGGCCCGTCCGAGATGATGCCCAGGTCGGGCACGAAGCTGTAGCGTCCGCGCAGCGCCTCCACCGACGGAATCATCCCGACGTCGATCTGGCGCGCATGCAGCAGCTCCGCGCAAACGGCCGGCACGTCATACCGCAGGCTGAAGAGATCGGATCGACGCTCGAGCCCGTACACGAGCGGTCGCACATTCAGGTAGCTGACTGCACCTAGACGAGTCATGAAAGCTGTCAACTGGACTTCGAACTAGCGGCTCATCGCGATGCGGGGCCGCTCGGACAGCTCCGCCTTCGCGCAGCTACAGTCGCAACTACGCTCGGGCGCGATCTCGCCGAAGCCGCTTCGCTGCGGAGGCGGACCCCCTTCGTGCTCGGCGGCCCGAGAGACGTGTCGACGAGGTGCTGCCTCCGCGCGAAGCGGGGACCCCGTCCTCGGCCCATCGTAGTCAAGCATCATTCTC
>DATJFQ010000019.1:0-2213 GCA_035495555.1 Vicinamibacterales bacterium | reverse complement strand
CTGCGGCGGCCAGGAGAGGCGATCTCGGGCCCGGCGGGAGCGCCGTCGAGCAGATCCGCGTCACGCTCCACGAATCGCACGTCGCCTCAGCGTCGTTCGAGGACAGGACAGACGCCGCCTCGCGATGACGAATAGAGCGGTGCTCGTAGTGCCGGGAGATCTCGATTCTCGTACCGGCGGCTACATCTACGATCGCCATATCGTCGACGGCCTGCGCGCGGCCGGCTGGGCCGTGGATGTCAAAACACTCGACGACAGCTTTCCCTGGCCAACGACGGCTGCAGTGTCACACGCGGCGGCCGTGTTCGAAGATCTAGCCGCTGGCACCGTCACGCTGGTGGACAGCCTTGCGCTCGGCGCGATTCCGGAGATCATCGAACGCCATGGATCGCGGCTTCTGCTCGTGGCGCTGGTTCATCTGCCGCTTGCCGCCGACGTGGGCATCGAACCGGAGATGGCGGCGCGATTTGCCGACACTGAACGGCGGGCGCTCCGTGCCGCCTCCCTTGTGATCGTCACAGGTCGCGCGACGCTCTCGCTTCTCGCACACTACGATCTGCCGCCCTCGCGAGTCGTCGTCATCGAGCCCGGCACCAATCCGGCGCCCCTGGCGCGGGGCTCCGGCGGATCGCCGTTTCAACTGCTCTGTGTCGCGACGCTCAACCAGGGCAAAGGGCACGAATTGCTGATCACTGCGTTGGCTGCGCTGCCGTCTCGCAACTGGCAACTCACGTGCGCAGGCGGCCTGACCCGGCATCCGCCGACGGTTGAACGCGTTCGAGCGATCATTGAGAAATGCCATCTGAACGATCACGTCGTGCTCACAGGCGACCTCGATGCCGACACACTCGAAACGTGCTACGACCGATCGGATCTTTTCGTGCTGGCGACTCTTCGAGAGACCTACGGCATGGCGGTCGCTGAAGCCCTGGCGCACGGCCTGCCGGTTGTTAGCACCACAACGGGCGCGATACCGGACCTCGTCGGGAGCGAGGCAGGCCTGCTCGTGCCGCCCGGGAGCATATCGGCCTTGACCGACGCGCTCGCGCGGTTCATCAATGATGCAGACCTTCGCACGCGACTTGCTGCCGGCGCCCGTCGCGTGCGTCCATCGCTCCCAGGTTGGGACGTGATGGTCGACAAAATGGCAGCCGCACTCAAATCCGTAGAGGCTTGAACGCGTAGAGGCGGGTCTTCAGACCCGCCTGACATTTATGAGTGAACCCCTGTCCGAGTGGCTCGCGCTCCGCGAAGCGGCCGACTGGTCGGCACGCTCCGCGATTCTTGTTCAACGCGTCAGCGAGGCCCTCGCTCAAAGCGGAGAAGTGTGCGCTCTCGATCTGTGCACGGGCACGGGCTCGAATCTGCGCTATTTGCTGGATCGGCTTCCCGGACGGCAACGCTGGCTCGTTGTCGATCGTGACTCGACGCTCCTCGGCGAGGTGCCTGCAAGACTCTCGGAATGGGCGCACACAAACGCGTGCGGCGTCACCACCGACGGGATCATCAGCCACGTCCGCGGCACTCGCCTCGATGCCCGGATCGAAACGCGGCAGATGAACCTCGGAGAGCTGCAGGCAGCCATCTTCGATGGGCGGAATCTTGTCACCGCGTCGGCGCTCCTCGATCTCGTGTCGGAGTCATGGCTTCGACTCCTCGCGGCTCGCTGCCAGGCCGAATCCGCGAGCGCGCTATTTTCGATCACTTACAACGGCCAGTCATCGTGCGATCCGGCAGAACCGGAAGACGAGATGGTCAGAGATCTGATGAATCTGCATCAGAAGACAGACAAGGGTCTCGGTGGCCCGGCAGCGGGACCGGACGCGTCGGCCGTTGCCGAACGAGTCTTCGAAGAAGCCGGTTATCGAGTCGAGCGGGCGTCGAGCGACTGGCGGCTCGACCCGATGGACCGTGAGTTTCAGCGGCAACTGATTGAAGGGTGGGCACACGCCGCGCGAGAAATCGCGCCGCAGCACACGAGCATCGTCGACGACTGGCTGAGACGGCGGTTGGCGCACGTGGCCGCCGGCCGTTCGCGCATCGCCGTGGGTCACGTCGACATGGCGGCACTGCCTGCTTAGGCGGATGGAGTCGATGGCGCGATTCGACGCGGCCGACATACGCCGGTACTACGATCGCCACAGCGCATCGTTCGTCCGATTCGGCCAGGGGCGCGGCTCGATTCATCGTGCCGTGTGGGGGCCCGGCACACG
>DATJFQ010000018.1:0-14105 GCA_035495555.1 Vicinamibacterales bacterium | reverse complement strand
CGCAATCTGCTCCACCTGCGAATGCAGATCGGCGACCTGGGCGTCGGTCGCGTCCGGCGACACGACGTACACGAGTTCGTACTTGCGAGTCATTGCTCTCCTTCTGGACTAAGCGGCTGCTAATGCAGCAAGGAGCTAGTCATCAGTCCGGGTCCGTGGCGCCCGGGTTGTACGTCGTCATCACCTTGTCGATGCCTTCCGCGGCAAACATCTCGGCGGCGTCCGCCGCCCTGGCGATGAACTCTCCGAGCGCCGACTGTTCGTCGGCCTCGAACCTCGAGAGCACGTGATCCGCGAGATCTCGCCGCGCATCGCCGCGCCCCACCCCCAACCGAAGCCGGGGAAATTCCGTGGTCCCGAGCCGCGCAATCATCGACTTGAGACCGTTGTGCCCGCCCGCCGACCCGCGCGCCCGGGCGCGAAGCCGCCCGAACGGCAATGCCACCTCGTCGACGACGACCAGCAGGTCGTCGAAGGGTACGTCGTAGTAACGCGTCAGCGCCGCCACCGCGTCGCCGCTGTTGTTCATGAACGTCAGCGGCTTTGCCACCATCAAGGACGGCGCGCCGAACTTCTTCGCCACGAAGGCGTCCGGAACCTGTGATGGCGCCATCGCGAACGCCAGATTGTGACGCTTCGCAATCTCGTCCGCCACCATGAAGCCGACGTTGTGCCGCGTGTCCCGGTATTCGCGGCCCGGGTTCCCCAGTCCGACAATCAATTTCATCTGCAATCTTCAATGTGCGATTTGAGTTGGACTGATCGCAGGCACGAATGCATCCATCATCAATGCAAGCGCGCGGCGCAACTCGATACTCAAATCGAAAATCGAAGATTGCAGATGTCTATTTCTTCGCCGCTTCCTCTTCCTTCTCCGTCTTGCCCTTCTTGATGACCTCGGGTTCGGCAGCCGCTGCCGCCGCCGGTGCCGCCGCGGCGCCTTCCGCTGCCGTCGTCGCCGCCGATTCCTCGGCCTTCGGCATCACCACGTGGACGAGCATCGTTTCGCCGTCGGTCACGGCCTTCCACTTCGGATTGGCCGCGATGTCCTTCACACGGATTGACTGATGAAGCGCCAGCTCGCTCACGTCCACGTCGATGTGCTCCGGAATGTCCGTCGGCAGGCACTGCACCTGGATCTCGCGGGTGACGAAATCGAGCAGTCCACCCTGCTGCTTGACGCCCGCAGCCTCGCCTTTGACGACGATGGGCACGGAGACGACAATGGCCTTGTCCATCGCGAGCTGGTAGAAGTCCGCGTGCAGCAGCTGATGCGTGATCGGATCGAGCTGGTAGTCGCGAACCATCACGCGCGACTCGGCGTCGCCATCGAGTTTCAGGTTAATCAGCGTGTTGGCGCCCGATTCGGAATGGAGGATGCGCAGCACCTCCTTGGGGTCCACGGCGACGGGAACGCCTTCCGGCTGGTGGCCGTCCTTGCGGGCGCCGTAGACGACGGCTGGAATCCGACCCGAGACCCGAAGACGCCTCGCCTCGTTCTTGCCCCTGCCGTCACGCTTCTTTGCTTCTAACGTTGCATCCATACCGAATCCTATCGTTCACCCTCAGGGCGTGAACTATACAAACAAAGAGGAAACCGATGTCTCCTCGTGAATACTCCGGATCGCCTGCCCCAGCAACCGGGCCACCGACAGCACCACAATCTTCTTGCACTGCTGACCGGCCGAGCTCAACGGAATCGTGTTCGTCACAATCAACTGATCGAGAGGCGAGTTGTCGATCCGGTCGATCGCCGGACCCGACAGCACCCCGTGCACCGCACAGGCCAGCACCCGCTCCGCGCCGGCGGCTTTCAACGCGCTGGCGCCCTTCTGAATCGTTCCCGCGGTGTCGATGATGTCGTCCTGCAGAATGCAGGTGCGTCCCTGCACATCGCCGATGACGTTCATCACCTCCGCCGTGCCGTCCTCGGATCGCCGTTTGTCGATAATCGCCAGCTCCGCGTCCAGCCGTTTCGCGTAGGCCCGTGCGCGCTCGGCGCCGCCCGCATCCGGAGACACGATCGTCAGCGTTGGATAATTCAGCCGCGACAGGTACTCGATGATCACAGGCGCCGCGAACAGGTGATCGACCGGGATGTCAAAGAACCCCTGGATTTGCGCCTTGTGCAAATCCATCGTCAGCACCCGATTGGTGCCTGACGCGCTCAACAGGTTGGCCACCAGCTTGGCGGAAATCGGTACCCGCGGCTTGTCCTTCCGGTCCTGCCGCGCGTAGCCATAATACGGAACCACCGCCGTGATCCGCGCCGCCGACGACCGGCGGAACGCGTCCACCATGATCAGCATCTCCATGAGATGCTCGTCCACCGGGTTGCACGTCGGCTGGACGATGAATACGTCGGTACCCCGGATGTTCTCGTCGATCTGGAACGAAACCTCGCTGTCGGGGAAGCGGCGCAACCGCGCCTGTCCCACCGGGATGCCGAGAAAATCCGCAATTTCCCGCGTCAGGTGCGGGTGAGCGCTCCCCGAAAATACTTTCAGGTCGCCCAGTCCCGTCGACATCAACCCTTCACCGCTGAGCGGTCTTCTCATCCTGCCGGTTCCTGTCGACGATGCCACGAGCCCCCAGAGGAAACTCCGTCCCCGCGCGGCCCGCCTCTGCGCGCTTCGCGTGCTTCGGCGCGGATTCTGGTTGGGGCGGAAGGATTCGAACCTTCGAATACGGGATCCAAAGTCCCGCGCCTTACCGCTTGGCCACGCCCCACCACAAGTTGTCTGTCTATACGGATCCGAACGACGAGGGGCGGTGCAAACCCTTAGTGTAGACGAGACTTCGCCGGATCGGCAACCAAGTTACGCCGACCGCTTCACGACCGCGGCACGCGTCCGGGAGGTGCGGAGGCGGACATCCGCGCGACCGGTGCGTGGTTTTGCGCGGCGCGCGTACTCGCCACGATCCAGCGATTCGGTCAGCAGCACCTGCCAGCCGGTGCCCTTCAGCCGATCGACCGCGGCCACTGCCTCTCGGCGCTTCTGAAACAACCCGAATACGGTCGAGCCGCTGCCTGACATCGAGGCGGCCAGCGCGCCGGCCCGCCGGAGAGCCGCCTTCATCTGATCGATTTCAGGATGATGACGGGCGATCGGCGCCTCGAGGTCATTAATCATCTGCGCTGCGCGAGACGGCCACGGCCCAGGCACGTGCTGCGGCTCCCTGGGCGCACGCGACAGCTCCGGTTCGGAGTCGTACCACCCGTACGCCTCGCTCGTCGAGACGCCGAATCCCGGTATCAGCAACACGATCCAGTGCGGGGGCAGATCGGCGAGCGGATAGATCTCCTCGCCACGTCCCAGGCCGAGCGCGGTACCGCCCGACAGAAAGAACGGCACGTCGGAACCAATGTGCGCCGCGATATCCGTGAACTGCGATGGCTTGATCCGCAGACGCCACAGGCGGGCAAGGGCCATCAGCGTCGCCGCCGCATCGGCGCTGCCGCCGCCAAGTCCGGCCTGGAGGGGAATGCGTTTGTCGAGCTGCACGACCACGTCGCGAACAGAGCCACTACGGCGAAGCGATCGCCACAGGGTTGCCGCAGCCCGCCAGATCAGATTCGTGTGGTCGAGCGGTACGCCGGCGGTGCTGCATTCGATGGCGAATGGACCCGCTCGCGGCACGCAGCAAATCGTGTCGTGCAGTGCGATGGCCTGGAATACGGTCCGCAGCTCGTGAAAGCCGTCGGCCCGCATGCCGAGCACGCGCAGATCCAGGTTGATCTTGGCATGTGCACGAATCGAAACGGATGCCGTCGACAAACTCATTTGGCTCCCAACGGGCCACGCTCGCGGAGTTCGTCAAGCGTGATCGGGTCCGCATCGCGCGGCACGTTCACCGTGAACGCCGCGTCCTCCAGGTCCTTGTTGGTTTCGATTTGCGACAGGCCGACCGTCAGATCGACCATCACCGCGGATTGCTCGGATTGCAGGCGTACCGACGCGGGAAAGCCACCGTTCCACGCGGGGTATTCGATCTGCCACCCGGTCCGCCTGGCCGCTCGCAGCGTCCACATGCCACCGGCGGCTGGCTGCAGGAACAGCGTAGTACCACCCGCGAGATCGATCGATACCCAACCATTCGCGTGGCGGCGGCCGTCCATCGCCTGGGGGGCGGACACGACGCAGCCGGTGAGAATCGCCTCGAGATCCGCGGGGCCAAGGGTCACGCCGGCCAGAGCGCCGAGAATGTCTTCCGGCTTCGCGCCGCGCAGGACGCGCTCGTCACGCGGCAACAGCAGCGTTCCATCTCCCGCGCGCGCCACGAGGATGAAAGCGGGAGAACCAAATGGCGCGACGCCTTCGAGCCGCATCGAGGCGGGCTGCGCAAATCCAGCGAGCACGCGACCGCGAAGGCGCTGACGTCCCGCACGTCCCGACAACGCCATCTCCGCGGTCAGCGTCCGCACACCGGCACATCCGGCAGAGACCTGCATGTGGATTGCCTTGAAGTCGGGAAGCGGAAGACCGGGATCGGTTGGGAGCGTGATGTGCGGGCGGGCGCATGCGGCCACAAGTCCCAAGGCCCAGAGCCCGACGCCGAAAGGCCAACGCGGCGTGAGTCTTATCAGCGCACCTTGCCGCGAGCGTCAGCGATCTTCTTCTCGACGGCCGCCTTGTTGATGTCGCCCTCGTCGCCCTGCAGCGCCCTGGTCCAGGCGGCGATCGCGTCCTGCCAGCGACCACGCTTGGCGAGCACGTCGCCGTAGTGTTCCTGCACCGTTGCGTTGCGCGGCATCTGCTGCGCGGCCGGTGTAAGGGACTTCTCCGCTTCTTCGTAATCGCCGCGTCGGTAGTACGCCCAGCCGAGGCTGTCGAGATAATTCGGGTTGTTCGGCTCGATGTCGAGCGCCCTGCGGACCAGGCGAATGGCTTCGTCCAGCTGACGGCCGCTGTCCGCCAGCAGGTACCCCAGGTAGTTCAGCGCGTCAGCATTGCCCGGCTCGATCGCCACCAGCTGCCTGACCGTGCGCTCCGCGTCGTTCTTCCTGCCGACAGTGCTGTACAGATCGGCGAGTGCCAACTGCGTCGTCGCATCGTTGGGATTCGCCCGCGCCACTGGCTCCAGCACACCGATGGCGCGAACGTTGTCTCCGAGCTGCTGCAGCGCATGCGCGCGGAGCTGCGGAAAACGGAGATCGTCGGGATGCTGCGTCTGCGCCTGCCCGGCGAATTCCGCCGCCCGCGCGAAGTCCTTCGCACCGAGGAGCGCCGCAATCCGCCGCACCTTCAGCTCGCGGCTGTTCGGCGCAACAGAGAGCGCTTTGGTGTACGAGTCGGCGGCGTCCTTCAACCTGCCCGCCTGCTCCTGGAACTGGCCGAGCATGTTCGCGACGCGCGGTTCGTCGTCGACGATCTCCTGCAGCGCCTCGATCGCGTTGTTCATGTCGCGCGCCGCGACATACGCCTGCGCGAGGGCGAGCCGCGCCTGCACCGACAGCGGATTTTCGTTGACGACGCGCGTCAGCGCTTGAATCGCTTTGTCGGCCTGACCCGCTCGCGTATAGAGCCGTCCCAGGGTGTATTGAAGGTTGAGATCGGTGAGGCCGGCGGGATTTTCCGTCACGCGCTCGAGATGAGCGATGCCCTGCTTCACGAGCTCCGCGGCAGCGGCCTGTGCGGCCTGCCCGCGGCCGGTATCCTCGGAGCGGGCGGCGTACAGCATCCCCAGCACTCGATGCGCCTCTGAGTTCGCCTCGTCAAGCTGCAGCGCTTCCTTCGCGACGCGCTCGGCGTCCTCCGCGGCGTCGCGACGCAGGAAGAAGGAGGCAAGCTCCGCGCGCACTTCGGCGGATCGGGGGTCCGCGGCTACCGCTTTTTCGAGTGCGGCCTGGGCGCCTTTCGCGTCACCGGCGGCCTCGAGATGACGGGCGATCAGGAAATCGTAGTACGCGTCTGCTGCGGTCTGCGCGGCGACGGGGCGCGGCAGTGTCAGAACCAACGCCGCGCCGAGGGAGACGAACGCGGCGTGCGTGATGCGCATGGGCAAGGGCATCTTAGCGCAGAATGCTATAGTTCCGGCGTGCCGATTGACGCCGAGC
Source organism: Vicinamibacterales bacterium (assembly GCA_035495555.1). Classification (GTDB taxonomy): domain Bacteria; phylum Acidobacteriota; class Vicinamibacteria; order Vicinamibacterales; family 2-12-FULL-66-21; genus DATJFQ01. The sequence goes on along the minus strand of DATJFQ010000018.1, from coordinate 8,047 downwards.
TGCTCGAAATTCTCGCGTGTCCCAACTGCAAGACTCCCGTCAAGCTGGTGAAGAACGGTACGGCCCTCAAGTGCGACACATGTCACCGGGTGTATCCCATCAAGGATGACATCCCGGTCATGCTGATCGACGAAGCAACCATTGAGCCGGAAGCCGTCGGTTAGCTGTTCGTGAGTAACCTGGCAGGTCCCGCAGTTTCCTCACCCCCGCAGCAACGAGCCATTGCCAGTCACGAACCCAACATTCTGTTAGTGCGGCTGCGCCTGATCGGCGACGTGGTGCTGACGACACCTCTGATCGCCGCTTTGCGCCGCAGGTATCCGGGCAGCCGCCTCACGTATGTCGTCGAAGCGGCGGCGGCGCCGGTGGTCCGCGGGAATCGTAATCTGACTCACATCGTTGTCGTCCCGAAGACGCGGGGCGCTGCCCGTATCCGCGACGACCTCGCGCTCGCGCGCCGGCTGCGCCGCGAACGGTTCGATATCGCCATTGATCTTCATGGCGGCCCCCGGGCCGCCTGGCTCACCTGGTCGAGCGGCGCCCCGGTTCGCATTGGCTATCGGATCACGGGACGGTCGTGGATGTACACACATGTCGTCCCCCGACCGCGGGACGAGGCGCCGCGGCCGACGGTCGCCAATCAGTGGGACCTCCTCGCGTCGCTTGGCGTCGAGCCACCGGATCAGGGGCGATACCCGCTCGAAATGGAGGAGGAAACGACGGCGGCAGCCGCGGTGAATCGCCGCTTGGTGGATGCGGACATCGGCGCGCATCACATCGTCGTGATCCACGTCAGCGCGGGCAACCCGTTTCGGCGATGGCCGGCTGCGTCGTTCGAAGCCCTTGTCGTGACTCTGGCGCGGCGCGATCCATCGCGTCGAATCATCCTGACGTCGGGCCCCTCCGACCAACCCGCCGCCAGCGCAATCGCCGACAGGGCCCGCCAGGCATTAGGCCCGTTGGCCGGCGCGGTTCCGGAGATCGGCGAATTCGACCTCGCGGAGCTGCGCGCCCTCGTTGCCCGCGCCGCGGTGTACATTGGTGGCGACAGCGGGCCGCTTCATATTGCCGGCACGACGACGACGCCGATCGTGGCGCTGTTCGGGCCGACATTGGCCGAACGGTCGATGCCGTGGCGCGACCCGAGATGGTTTGCGGAAGCCGTTGAGGCGGGGCCGCTCGAATGCCGGCCCTGCAGGCAGCGTGCGTGCGTGCCGGGTGATTTCCGATGTCTGACGAGGATCACCGCCGAGCAGGTCGCAGCCGCCGCTGAACGGGCAATCACCTGTGGCACGAGCCAATATGGCTCGTCGCGCGCGCTACGCGGCCAGCACGGGACGGGGCCACAGGAGCAAGGGTGACCACGATGACTACTGCAGCGATGAGCCTCACGCATCCGCGAGCCGAGCACGGACTCGAGCGCGCGACGTTCGTGCTGCTGCTTTGCTTCGCGGCGTCGCTGCAGATTTCGATCGCCGCCGCGAACATCCTGCTCGCGCTGCTGCTGGTCTGCTGGGCCGCGCAACTCGTTCAGGATCGGACGTTCCCTGCTGTCCCGCGATTCTTCTGGCCGCTGGCCGCGTATGCCGCGGTCACTATCACGATCTCGGCGTTCTCGCTCGAACCGGCCACGAGCATCGTCGATGACAAGCAGTTGCTGCTGTTCGTGATCGTGCCGGCCGTCTATCAAATCGCGCGCGGCGAGCGTGCCGCGCTCGTGGTGGACGTCATCGTGTCAGTCGGCGCCGCCAGCGCCGCGTACGGCATCGTTCAGTACGGACTGCTGCACTACGACAATCTCGGACGCCGTCCCGAAGGTGCAATGTCGCATTACATGACCTACTCGGGGCTGTTGATGCTCGTCATCTGCGCGGCCCTGGCGCGCCTCATCTTCGGCCGCCAGGGTCGCACCTGGCCGGCGCTGGTGATGCCCGCGTTGGTCGTCGCGCTGGCGCTGACACTCGGCCGTAGCGCCTGGATCGGCGCGTCGGTGGCGATCGCGCTGCTCCTCGCCTTGAAGGATCTGCGCTTGACCATCCTGCTGCCGCTGTTCGTGGCCGTGTTGTTCGCCGTCGCACCGGGCACGGTCACCAAACGGGTGATGTCGATCTTCGACGTGCAGGAGCCGACGAATCAGGACCGGCTGGCGATGATCGAAATAGGCGCGCGGATGGTTCACGACCACCCGCTGACGGGGGTCGGTCCGAACATGGTCCCCCGCGTCTACGCGCAGTATCGTCCCGACTACGCCGTCAATCGCATCAATCCGCACCTGCACAACGTCCCACTGCAGATTGCCGCCGAACGCGGCCTGCCGGCGCTCGCTGTCTGGTTGTGGTTCATATTCGCCCTCGTCGCCGCCCAGTTCCGATTGTTTCGGCGCCAGGTCGACAAAGTTCCGGCGGCAGCGGCGCTTGCGGCGGTGTGTGCGATGCTCGCTGCCGGACTGTTCGAATACAACTTCGGCGACTCGGAGTTCCTGATGCTCTTCCTCGTGCTCGTGACGCTGCCGTTTGCGGCGGCGCGCGGCGATGATGACCCTGCTGCCGCTCGCGCCTGAGCGCGCCTCCCGGCTCGTTTCGGCATTCTCCAACGCGCACGTCGTCGTCGTCGGCGACGCGATGCTCGACACGTTTCTCGTCGGGCGCGTCACGCGCATTTCGCCGGAAGCGCCGGTGCCCGTCGTCGCGTTTCATCATCAGACGCACCGCATCGGCGGCGCCGCCAACGTGGCGCAGAACATCACCGCGCTCGGCGGCCATGCAACCTTGATCGGCGTGATCGGACAGGACGACAACGGGGCGGCGCTCACACGCGGCTGTCGCGAGGTGGGCATCGAGGCGGGGTTCCTTGCGGCCGATTCCGATCGGACGACGACGACGAAAGTCCGCATCGTCACCGAGCGCAATCAGCAGGTGGCACGAGTGGACTACGAAACCGACACGGAGGTGTCGGGGGACGCGGAGCGTGGCATCATCGACTCCATCCACCGGAACGCGGCCGACGCATCGGCCATTGTCGTCTCCGACTATCTGAAAGGCTGTATTACGAGACGGGTCTTCGCGGCCGCGATCGAAACGGCCGGTAACAGGGGTATTCCGCTGCTCGTCGATCCGAAAGTCCCCCATCTCGGGTATTACGCGGGCGCAACTGTCGTCACGCCGAATCACCACGAAGCGGAAATAGCGACGCATCTGCGGATCCGCTCCTCGGACGAGGCGCGCATCGCGGCGCGCGCATTTCGTGAACGCGCCCGATGCGACGCGGTGCTCGTCACGCGCGGCGATCAGGGGATGTGGCTGCTCGGGCCCGATGCCGAGGGGCATCTGCCGGCGTCGGCTCGCGAGGTGGCGGACGTGACCGGTGCGGGTGACACCGTGATCGCGGCCATGGGTCTCGCGCTCGCGTCGGGGGGAGCCTTCGTCGAAGCCGCCCAAATGGCCAATGCCGCGGCGGGCCTCGTCGTCGCCAAGTTCGGCGCGGCGACGGTCACGCCGGGCGAACTGCTTGCGGCGATGGCGATCGCAGCCGAACGGTAGACGTGTCGCAGCGCACCAGGCGCGCGGTCGTCGCCGCCCTGGGTCTGGGCGCCGTGGTGACGCTCCTGCTGTACCAGCAGGTGCGACATCTGGATTCGGTGCCGGACTTCGGTGATCCGCTGTTTTCGGTCTGGCGAATCGGGTGGGTCAACCATCAACTGATCACCGACCCTCGTCACCTCTTCGACGCCAATATCTTCTACCCCGAACGGCTCACGCTGACGCTGTCGGATCCGATCATCCTTCCGTCGCTGACGGGAGCGCCGTTGCTGGCGATCGGGCTGCACCCGGTCGTCGTCTACAACCTCTTGCTGGTGTCGGCGTTCTGGTTCTCCGGCATCGCCGTCTATCTCCTGGTTGAACGGCTGACCGCGTCGCCCCGCGCAGCATTCGTCGCGGGAGTGATCTACGCCTGTTGCGGATACCGATTCGACCATTACAGCCACCTCGAACTTCAGATGACGCAGTGGATGCCGCTCGGGCTGTTGGCGCTGCATCTGTTGGTGAGCGGAGCTCAGGGAGCCGGGATGCGGGATCCGGGACCCGGGATGCGGAGTTCGCGTTGGCTGTACGCATTCGCGTTCGCGGCGTCGCTGGTGGCGCAGCTCTACTCGTCGATGTATTACGGTGTGTTTTTCGTGGTGTATGCCGCCGCGATTGGCGCCGGCCTGCTGATCGTGTATCGGCCTTCACTACGCCCGCTCGCGCTGCCGCTGCTGGTGTCGGCCGCCCTTGCCAGCATGGCTGCGCTGCCACTGGCGCGCGCGTTCAGCGCGGCGGAACCGATAAAGGGTGAACGTTCCCTTGATGAAGTCCAGCACTACAGCGCGGTGCCGGACGACTATCTGCGCGTCAACCGCTACAGCATCCTCTGGCGCAACGTCCTCCATCGTCCTGCGCCGGAGCGAACGATGTTTCCCGGCGCCGCGCCGTTGACGCTCGCGATCGCGGGAATGGTTCCACCGTTCGGTGCGGTACCGCTCGTGTATACGGCCGGCCTTCTGCTTTCATATGACGGCTCACTTGGCCTGAACGGCGTCTCGTATCCGTTGTTCTACCGCTTCCTCAGTCCGTTTCGCGGCCTTCGTTCGCCCGCGCGTTTCGGCGCACTCGTCGCGCTGACGCTCGCGGTGCTCGCCGGCTTCGGCGCGAAACGCGTACTCGCGTGGCGCCGGTCGCGCCTGTATCAACGTGCAGCATTCGCCGCGCTGATCGCGTTCGCCATGGTCGACGCCTGGCCCGCGCTTGCGCTTCAGCCGGTATGGAAGGAGCCGCCGTCGGTTTACGAGGTGCTGAAGTACACGCCGAACGTCGTGATTGCCGAAACACCTCTCCTCGAGGACGAGACCGCCAACATCCCGTTCATGTACTTTTCGCTGTGGCACTGGATGCGCATGGTCAACGGCTACAGCGGTTTCATCCCGAACTCGTATGCGGAGTTCCGGAAGCAGATGGTGTTCTTCCCCGATGCGACGAGCATTGCCGCGCTTCGCAGCCGCGGGGTCAAGTATGTGACGGTGAACTGCGGGCTCTACTACCCTGGCTGCCGCGAACTGATGGACGCCATGCGTCACGACACGCGTCTGCGGCTTGCCGCGGACACGCAGTGGAACGGACACACGGTGCAGCTCTACGAAGTACTCGCGCCCTGAGCGCTAGTGAGAGCCGCGCGTCTTCACGACGCCTCCCTCGGCGCCCGCGAGCGGATGATAGACGACGAACGCATCAGGATCGATGTCGCGAACGATCCCCTTCACCTTGCCGACCTCGAGCCGCGTGACGACGCAGTACAGAATGTCGCGCTCCTGCCCGCTCATGCCGCCCGAGCCACGGTAGATCGTGACGCCACGGCCGAGGGCGTGCATGATGCGCTGCCGGATCTGCGCGTTGTGGTCCGACACAATCGTGATGGCCGTGTACTCGTCGATCCCGTGAATGACGAAGTCGAGGGTGCGGGCAGCGGCCACGTACGTGAGTATCGAATAGAGCGCGGGTTCGACGCCGAGCAGCGCGATTGCCGACACGAACAGCACCGCGTTGAAGGCGAGGATGACGTCTCCCACTCGCAGCAGGTCGCCGCGGCGGCTGATGAGCAGCGCCGCAATCTCCGTCCCATCGAGGACGGCACCACCGCGTATGGCGAGACCGATCCCCGCCCCCAGGAAGAAGCCGCCGAAGACCGCCGTGAGCACGAGGTCCGGCGTCACATCCGGAAACGGCACGAACGCAAGGACGAGGGCGAGCCCGGCGATCCCGAATGTGCTTCGTATGGCGAACACCGCGCCGAGCTGGTGAAAGCCGAGCGCGACAAATGGCAGGTTGATCGCCGGCAGAAGCGCTGGAAGCGAAATGCCCGTCGCCTGCGACGCGAGCATCGACAGGCCGGTCACGCCGCCGTCGATGAAGTGGCTCGACAACAGAAAACCTTTGATGCCCATCGCCGCGGAAACGATTCCCGCAACGATGAGGAGCACGTTCAGGAGTTCACGTCGCACCCGCACGTTATGCGCGTCAGTGCCGGAAGTGTCTACGACCGGTGAACACCATGGCCAGGCCGCGTTCGTCCGCGGCGGCAATGACGTCCTGATCGCGGACCGACCCGCCAGGCTGAACGACGGCCGTCGCACCGGCATCCGCCACCTGGTCGAGGCCATCGCGAAAGGGGAAGAACGCATCCGATGCGGCAACCGATCCTTTGAGCACGTCGACGCCGCTCGCGTCGGCCTTCAGGCGCGCCACTTTGGCCGCATCCACACGGCTCATCTGTCCTGCTCCGATGGCGAGCGTGCGATCGGCTGACGTGAAGATGATCGCGTTGGACTTGACGTGCGCGCAGATGCGCCACGCAAACCGCAGTGCCAGCCATTCTTCCGGGGTCGGCTGCCGTCGCGTCACGACGCGCAGATCGCCCGATGGCCATGGCTGCGCCGCTTCCACAACCCGATCGCGTGACTGCACGAGCACGGCACCAAGAATCGAGCGGAGGTCGCGGCCTCCTTCTTTCTGCAGCCGGGCGACGTCGGCAATGACCACGCGCATGTTCGCTTTCGCCGCGAGTATGTTGCGGGCGTCCTCCTCGGCAGCCGGCGCGACCACCGCTTCGATGAACGTCGACGCGATCGCCTGCGCGGTGGGGACGTCAATCGCACGGTTGACGCCGACGATACCGCCAAAGGCCGCGAGGGGATCGGCCTCACGCGCCCGCACGTACGCCTCCGCAGCCGTGCTTCCGGTGGCCGCGCCGCACGGATTGGTGTGCTTGATGACGACCGCCGCGGGCTCGTCGAACTCCAGCACGATGCGGGCGGCGGCATCCACATCGAGCAGATTCGTGTACGACAGCTCCTTGCCCTGCAGCACCGTTGCGGCGCCCAGTGCCACGCCCGGATCTTCCGCGTACCAAGCCGCCGTCTGATGCGGGTTCTCCCCGTAACGCAGGTCGCGGACCTTCCGCAGCGCCAGGTTCATGATGTCGGGTCCACGGTCGGTCTGTCGCCGAAAGCCATCCCCGTCTGCGCTAACGGTTCCAAGCGTCGACGCAATCGCCGTGTCGTAGCTGCCCGTGTGCGCAAACGCTTTCCGCGCCAGCTCGAAGCGGAACGCGCGCGCGACGCCGGTCGGGCGATCCAGCTCGGCGAGAACCGCCGTGTAATCCTCGGGCGAGACCACAACGAGCACGTCCTGAAAGTTCTTGGCAGCCGCGCGCACGAGGCTCGGCCCGCCGATGTCGATCTCCTCGATCAACGCGTCGAATGGCGTCTCGGGATTCGACGCCGCCTTCACGAACGGATACAGATTGACGACCACCACATCGATCAGCGTGATGCCGTGTTTGGCGGCAGCGGCGAGGTCGTCGGCGCGGCTGCGGCGCGCGAGGATGCCTCCATGCACCAGCGGATGCAGGGTTTTGACGCGACCATCCATCATTTCCGGAAAGCCGGTGACGTCGGAGATGCCGACAACCGCCAGCCCAGCCTGTTGCAGCGTGCGCGAGGTGCCGCCGGTCGAAACGAGATCGAAACCCCGTGCGGCGAGTCCACGGGCAAAGTCGACCAGCCCGGTTTTATCGGAAACACTAAGAACGGCTCGAGGCATGAGAGGTGTCAGGTGTCAGGTATCAGGTGTCAGGTATCAGGTGTCAGGTATCGGGTGTCAGGTTGTCGGGTATCAGGGATGCGCAGGATTTCAAGGGAGTACCGGAGGCATCATGTTGAAAAATCGACCTTTCCGGCCGCATACCCTTGACAGCCATGTGACAGATGCTTAGGATAGCGCTGCGTTGAGGGGCGTTCCCACAGCGTAGAAGTCGAGGCCGCGCAAGCACTCGCGGTCTTTTTTTGTGCCCGGAAGCTCATGTGGAGCTTTCGGCGATAGGGAAGAGAACGATGCGCATTACAGGTAAGGTCAAGTGGTTCAACAACGCCAAGGGCTACGGTTTCATTGAGCGGGAGGGCGGTAGCGACGTATTCGTGCATTACTCCGCAATCAGTGGCAACGGCTTCCGGTCC
>DATJFQ010000017.1:0-2531 GCA_035495555.1 Vicinamibacterales bacterium | reverse complement strand
TTTTGCGGAGCTCGCGTTGCAAATAAAGGGCTTGCCAACAGACCCAACAGATATCTGTTGCTAACTCCTTTAGATCAACAGATCGACCAGACCCCCATACCCCCGCGCGATCTGTTCTTGTCGAGAATCGTCCCGGAACGGTACGCTCACACCATGTCCGAAATCGCCCGCATCCGCACCCACGCCGACCGTTCTGTGCCCGAAAAGGCCGCCGAGTTTCTTGCCGCCGGACTGATCGCGCACGTCGGCATCGTGCAGGACGGCCAGCCGTTCGTCATTCCCATGATCTACGGCTACGATCCCGCCGTGCCCGATCGCCTCTACCTGCACGGCTCGCAGTCGAGCCGTCTGCAGAATTTCCTGGCGACGGGCGCTCCAGTTTGCGTAGAGGTCACGACGGTGGACGGTCTCGTGTACTCGCGTTCGGCGCTCTACCACTCCGCGAACTATCGCAGTGTGGTCTGCTTCGGCACCGCGCACCCGGTCGCCGACGCGGCACAGAAAGACGCGATCTTCGAGAAGATGATCACGCGCTACTTCGCCGGGCGGACGCCGGGAAAAGACTACCTGCCGTCGTCGCAAGCGGAGCTCGATGCGACCTCGATGGTAGAAGTCCGGATCCGCGAGATGAGCGCGAAGATGCGCGTCGGCCCTCCAGCCGGCCCGAACGACCGCAATCCCGATGCGCTCGGAACCTGCGGCGTCGAAGAGTTCGTCTTGCAGAAGAAGGACGTGCCCGCCGGGCGGTGACGATGGGCGTCCCGCACAACCTGCCGCCGGCTTCGATCCGCCGCGCGACGCCGGAGGACGCAGCGGCGGTGCTGCGCTGCCTCGCGGAAGCCTTCGAGCCCTTTCGAAATCAGTATTCACGCGAGGGATTCGAAGACACGACGCTGACGGAGAGCACGATCGCCGCCCGCCTGAGTTCGATGGACGTTTTCGTCGCGGAAATCGCGGCCGGCGTCGTCGGAACGATCGCGACCTCAGTGGTCTCACCGGACGAAGGTCACTTGCGCGGCATGGCAGTGTTGCCCGATTGGCAGGGACACGGCATCGCCGAGCAGTTGCTCGACTTCGCCGAGTCGCACCTTCGCAAGCTCGGATGCGCGCGCGTCACGCTCGATACCACCGTCCCGCTGCAGCGCGCGATCCGCTTCTACGAGAAGCACGGCTATCGCGCCACCGGCAAAGTCGGCGACTTCTACGGCATGCCGCTCTACGAATACGCGAAGCGGCTCTAGCTACTGCGGTAGCTCCTTCTTCAGTTCGTTCCACTTGGCGACGATCGCCGGAGCAGCCGCGAGCTTCTCAGTCACAGCCTGCTCGATTGCCGCAGTCGGAGCGACATCGGCTCCCTGCAATTCCCCGAGCAAGGTCGTGAGCGACCCGCGGATGCTGGTGAGCGTCTCAGGCGCGTTGCCGCCGCCGAAGCGTCCACCGCCGCCGAATCCTTGCTGTTCGCGTCCGGCGACCGCATCGATCTTCTGGTTTAGCGCATCGCTGCCGGCCTGGCCCGCGCCGATCTTCCTTCGCGCGGCTTGCGCCTCCGCGATCGCCGCATTGATCGTGACAATCTGGTCGTAGAGGGATTTCGACAGCGCGAACTGCCGGCGCAGCGCCGAGCCTTCCGTCTTCACCCGAGGATCCATGGTCACCGTGAGCGGCTGGGTCAGCGTCTTGCCGTCAACCGTGAGCCGGACCGTGTACTGCCCAGGCATGACCCACGGTGAACTCGGCGCCGGCGGCGTATCGCGGACCACCGCCTGCATCGGATACTGCGGACGCCCGCTGGGCGCGGGTTGCAGGTGCAAGTCCCACAGCCAGCGATGCATTCCGGCAGCCGCGGAGAGCACGCGCGGCGGGCGCACCCAGTAGCTCGGGATGGCAAGGTTCGGATCGATTGGTTCAGGCTGATCGGTGCTCGCGTAGGTGCGGATCACGTTCTGCGTGCTGTCGAGGATTTCCAGCTTCACGTTCGACGCCGCGCCCGGCAGGAAGTAGTCGATCACCGCGCCGTCCGGCGGGTTCTGTCCGGCGGGAACGTCGGGCGGAATCGGCGTGTCTGTGTTGGTGTTCCAGCGCACGCGCATTGCGACGGCGGGCTTGAACAGCGTCGCCTGCATCGACGGCTCGGCTTGCCGCAGCGGCGAGATGTCGTCCAGGATCCAGAAGCTCCGGCCGTGCGTCGCGATCACCAAGTCATTGTCTTTGACAACGACATCGCGCACCGAGCTGACCGGCAGATTGAGCCGCAGCGACTGCCAGATCGCGCCATCGTCGAACGAAACGTAGACGGTGCGCTCGGTCGAGGCGAACAGCAGGCCTTTGCGCTTGGTGTCTTCGCGGACGGCGTTCACGGTTTCGCCGGCGGGAATGCCGTTGACGATCTCGGTCCACGTTTTGCCACCGTCGTGCGTGCGCAGGATGTGCGGCCGCAAGTCGTCGAGACGCAGCGTGTTGATGGCGGCATAGGCCGTCTGCGCGTCGAAGTGTCCGGCGTCGATGATCGAAACCTTCTGCCACGCGCCGAG
>DATJFQ010000016.1:0-22662 GCA_035495555.1 Vicinamibacterales bacterium | reverse complement strand
CCGAGAGGTTCGGCATGGCGTCGAACATCCGGCCGAGCCGCGCCAGGTCGTTGGCGTGCCAGCCCATGTGCGCCGCGACGAACTTCGTCCGAGGGTGCCGCTTGAAGAGGTTGTCGCGCTCCGTCATCAGCTCCTCGAACGACGGAAACCGATCCGACGGATAGCGGCGTCCGGGGAACAGCGCCAGCTCGAGCCACCGCTCGTTGTGATTGTCGATCGGTGCGAAGAACTGCTGCGGATCCGCGGTGTGGATGAAGACCGGCAGGTTCAGACGCGCGCAGGCGTCCCAGATCGGATCCAGCGCGGGGTCGTCTATGCGGAGACGGCTCCCGTCAGGCTTGGTAATCGACAGCCCGAGCGATTTCGAGATCTCTCCAACGCCGACGGCGCCCGCCTTCACGTCGGCTTCGAGTTGCTGCACGGCCTTCCCGGCCCAGCCCGGGCCGACGCCGCGGAAATCGATGCCCGCGAACAGCCGCACGCGATCCTTGTAGGGAGATGCCGCGACCGTCTTGGCGGCCTGCTGCAATCGCTCGCCGGACAGATTGTCGGCCGCGATCATGATGCGGACGTTCAGTTTGTCGAGCTCGCCCATCATGGTGGCCAGCGCGTCGGCCGACATCACGCGGTTCCCCGGATGGCCGTGAAAATCCACGGCAGGGTATTTCGCTTTCGGCACCGGGTGCTGGGGGACAACCAGCGTGGAGTGCGGACGATAGTCGACGATGCTCGGCGGTGGAAGTGTGGGGGCCTGGCAGTTGCCCGGCCTCACTTCGGTCATGCCGGCTGGGCATTCCTCACCAGGTTTGACGGCGGTGCCCTGGCCGCCGCGTTGTGCCACCACGGCGGCGCCGAGCGAGCAGGCGATGAGAGCAGTAACGAGATGTCGTGAGATGCGCATGTTCCGAGAATTCTATCGCCCGCAGACGGGCTTTGCGCGCGTGAAGGGGAGGGCCAGGATCCAACGGCCGCGCGCCGGCGTCCAAGAGACGGGCGTTCCGGCGCCTGTTCAGCTCTTCGAGGAGGCTGCATGCGGCAGTTCGTATCTGGCATCGTGCTGGCAAGCGTGATGACCATGCCTGTATTTGCTGCACTGAAACAAGGAGAGAAGGCGCCCGAGTTCTCGGCCCCGGCTTCGCTCGACGGTAAGGAAATCACATTCTCACTGGCGGATGCCCTGAAGAAGGGGCCGGTCGTCGTGTATTTCTATCCGTCCGCGTTCACGGGCGGGTGCAATATCGAGGCGCACACCTTCGCCGTCAACAAAGACAAATTCGACGCCGCGGGCGCGACGATCATCGGCGTGTCGCAGGACAGCATCGAGCGCCTGAACGCGTTTTCCGCTGACCCGGAGTACTGTGCGGGCAGGATCGCGGTGGCCTCTGACGCAAAGGGAACGATCGCGGCCGCGTACAACCTGCAGGCGTCTCAGGCGAAACCCGGCATGAAGGACACGCGCGGCGTCGCCATCGATCACGCGTTCACCGAACGGACGACGTTCGTGGTGAAGCCGGATGGGACGATCGCGGCGGTGTTCTCCACGAGCGACGAGAAAATCAGCCCGGCCCAGCACGTCGAAAAGGCGCTGGCCGCCGTCGAGCAGTTGCGGTCGGAAAAGTAGCCCCCACACCTTCGCTCCCAACTTCCAACGTCGCAAAAGAGCGTCGTTGGAGGTTGGGGACGCGAATGCGTCGAAAGACCGGCCGGTTGGCGAGGCCTCGCGGTCACCGAGAACGTGTTCGCGCCCGAAAAATGCCGACTGCCGCCTACTGACGGGATATGATCCGGGTGCGTCCCCCCGGATTCCATGCGGTTCGAACGGCATCACTCTGCGCTCGTCGTAGCGTCGATCGTGACCGTGGCCTCATTCGTCGGTGCCACGGCTTACACCCAGAATCGGCTTGCCCGCCTCGATGAGGTCTCATCGACGATCGAGACCGATGCGGTTCCGAGCATCGACTATCTGTCGCGGGTGGCGGTCCGGCTCACGAAACTGAATCAATCGCTCGACGGGGTTGCGGCCGGCGGACCGCAGGCCGTCTCCGCTCGTGAGGCGGCGCGGATCGAGTTGGACGGCCTCGAAGCCGACGTCGCAGCGTACCTCGGGCTGCCGCCGCTGCCAGGGGAAGAGGCGCATTGGGCCGCTCTGCGCGCGGATGCCGAACACGCGGTTCAGGCCACCCGGCAGGTGATCGAGGCGACCGGGGTGCCATCCCCGCAAACGTTCGATGCGGTGGGCGACGCTCTCGATGCGGCTCTCCGGAGCGTCGCGGCAACGCTTGCGTTCGACATCCGCCAGTCCAAAGCGATGGCCCGCGATCTGCGGGCGGTACGCGCCGAGACACTTGGCATGGTCGTCAAGCTCGACGGGGGATCATCGCTCGTTGCGCTGATCGCGGCCATCGTCGCGTATCGCGCGTCGCGGAGGCACGACGAGGTCCTGCAGGAGCGCAACGCGCTGCTGAACGACCGCGTCAGAGAACTGGATCGGTTCGCCGGCCGCGTCGCGCACGACATCCTCAGTCCGCTCGGTACGATTGCCACCGCGTTGCCCCTCCTCGAGCGCGGTGCAGACCCGAAGACAGCCGACTACGTCGAGCGATCGCGCCGCGCGGTCGGCCGCGTGAAACAGCTCGTGGAAGCGCTGCTGGCCTTCGCGCGCTCGGGTGCGCACCCGGATCCGGCCGCACGGTGCGCCGTCGAGCCCGTGCTCCGCGCCGTGACGGTGGACTGCACACAGACGGCCGAGGCGCACGCGATCACTCTCCAGATGGAGGCGGCGCCGGCGCTCGAGGCGCGGTGCAGTGCGGGCGCGCTCACCAGCATCGTCCAGAATCTCGTGCGGAACGCGATCGTTTACATGGGCGAGGAAACCACGCGTCACGTCGAGGTGCGGGCGAGCAAAGACGGGAACGTGTGCCGGATTGCCGTCGAGGATTCCGGTCCCGGCATTCCGCCGGAGAGCGTCGGCACAATCTTCGAGCCCTTCGTTCGAGGCCCGCAGGAGAAGGTGCCCGGCACGGGGCTCGGACTCGCGACCGTCAAGCGGCTCGTCGAAAGCCACGGCGGGACGATTACGGTGCGTTCAGACGTCGGGCGCGGCACCGTTTTCACCGTCGACCTGCCGAACGCCGATGCATGAACCGCCGGCTCAATCACGGCAATGAACGGCCGGACCGTCCTCCCGCCCCCGGAACGACGACCTGACGGCTGTAGAATGTGACCGTCCATTCGTAAAGGGATTTGACAACTGATGAAACGCGGACGAGCTCAACGGCGACGCGCGTCGCCGCCGCTGGTAGGCGCGCTGCTGCGGCTCGCGTGGCAGCAGGTGCGGGTGCAGATGGCCGCTGACGTCGCGGCCGCCGGGTTCGACGAACTGCAGGACGCACACCTGTCCGTGTTCCAGCATCCCGGCCCCGACGGGCTCCGGCCCGTCGATTTGGCGCGGCAGATCCGCATGTCGCGGCAGGCGACGAATTATCTGATCGCGCAGCTCGAGAACCTCGGCTACGTGCAACGGCGTGGAGAGAACGGAGAACGCCGCCGCGTGTATCTCACCGCCCGTGGCCGCAAGGTGCAGGACACGATACGCGCGTCCGTCAAGCGATCGGAAGCGCGTGCGGCCCGGCAGGTAGGCCGCGAACCCTTCGACGGCTTCATGAACGTGCTCCGGACGATGGCAGGGGGACAATGGGTCGACAGGTAAGACGGGCTGTACGGGCGCTCGTATGCGTCATGGCCGCCGTGGTCCTCGCGGCGTGCGGAGGACCGCGCGAGACGACGCCCGTTCGCAAGGCGTCGCAGCGCGTATTCGTCATCGGCTTCGACGGTATGGATCCGACGCTCGCCCGGCGGTGGATGGACGAAGGGAAGCTGCCCAACCTGAAAAAACTCGCCGACGAAGGCACGTTCCGGACGCTCGGATCGACCCAGCCGTCTGAGTCGCCGACCGCGTGGTCGAGTTTTGCGACCGGCGTCAATCCCGGCAAACACAATATCTACGATTTCCTGATCCGCGACTTCCAAACGTATGCGCCTGATTTCAACATGGTCCGGCGCGAACCGCCGTCGTTTCTCTTCGGTTTGATCCCGACCAGGAAGCCGAAGGTGATCTCGACGCGGGGCGGCACGTCCTTCTGGGTGACCGCAGGGCGCAATGGCATTCGAAATGCCGTTCTGACCGTGCCGGTGACGTTCCCGCCCGAGTCGATCGAGCATGGCGAGATGCTCGCCGGGCTGCCGCTGCCGGATCTGCGCGGCACGCTCGGGACCTATTCGTATTGGGCAACGGATGTGAGCCGCTACGAAGAAGGGAATACCGAGTTTGGCGGGCTCGTCAAGCGGCTCGGGTTCGATGGCGACGTCGCCCAGAGCGAACTGGTCGGACCTCCCAACCCGATTGTCGCGCAGAAGCTCCGCGACCTCCGCGCGAAAGGCGTGACCGACGACTCGACGAAGACGCAACTGGCCGAACTGGAGGCGCGGCAGGATACGCGGCTGCCGCTGACGATCCGCTGGGATCGACCCGCGCATCGCGCGACGATCACCATCGACGGAACGTCGGTGACGCTCGGAGAAGGAGAGTGGAGCGGCTGGGTCGACGTGACGTTCACGGTCAACCTCCTCGTGCGCGTGCACGGCATGATGCAGTTTGCGCTGCTCGACGCTACCAATGATCTGCGGCTGATCGGGTCGCCGGTGAATATGGATCCGCGCGATCCGCCCATCCCGATCTCGAAGCCCGACGGCTTTTCGAAGCAACTGGCGCAGCAGATTGGCGTCTACCGGACGCTCGGCTGGGCCGAATGGTCGGATAAGCCGCTCAACGACGGCCGGCTGGACGAAGCGCAGTTCCTCGCCGACGCGAACCGCGCGATGGACGACCGCGAGAAGATCATCTTCAAGCGTCTGGACACCGACGACTGGGATCTCTTCGTCGCCGCGATCGAGACGACCGATCGCGTGTCGCACATGATGTGGCGGCTCATCGATCCGACGCACCCGATGTACGACGCTGCGCTCGCCGCCAAATACGGCAACGCGATTGAAAACATCTACAAGCGCGCCGACGATCTGGTCGGCCGCATTCGCGCGAAGCTCCCTCCCGACGTCGTGTTCATCGTGATGTCGGACCACGGGTTCCATTCGTTCCGCCGCGGCGTCAACCTGAACACCTGGCTCGTGCAGAACGGCTACATGGCGTTCCAGGGGCAGGAGAGCGGGAAGAAAACCCTGGCCGACCTGTTCGGCCGCGGCCGGTTTTTCGAAGGCGTGGATTGGAGCCGGACGAAGGCCTACGCCGTCGGGCTCGGACAGATCTACTTCAATCTCAAGGGACGCGAAGGGCAGGGGATCGTCTCGCCGGGAGCGGAATACACGCAGCTGCAGAACGAGATTCGGGCGAAGCTGGCGGGCCTTGCCGATCCGAAGACGGGCCAGCCCGTGTTCCGCGACATTTACAGGCGCGACGACATCTACAAGGGCGAGTATCTGCAGAATGCGCCGGACCTCGAGGTCGGCTTCAACGACGGCTACCGCGTCGGCTGGCAGGACACGCTGGGCGGAATCTCACGCGACGTGATCGACGACAACGACAGGAAGTGGAGCGGCGACCACTGCGCGACGGCCACCGAAATCAGCGGCGGGGTCCTCTTCATGAACCGCAGGATCGCCAACGACCATCCCGGCATCATGGACCTGGCGCCGACGATCCTGAAGTACCTCGGCGTGCCGCTGCCCGCGGACTACGACGGCAAGCCGCTTTCCTGAAGGGCAGGGCTCGTGTGCGTCTGCCGTTTCGACCGGAGTCTCTTCACGCCGCGCGTCCGCGGCCGGCGCGCATTTTCTGGAGCGCCTTCATTTCGATCTGGCGGGCGCGTTCCCGCGTGATCGACAGCCGTCGGCCGATTTCTTCGAGCGTCATCTCGCGGTCGAGCCCGAGGCCGAAGCGGAGGCGGAGGACTTCACGTTCGCGGTCGGTCAGCGGCGCCATCGCGCGCTCCACCTGTTCCGCGAGTTCGCCGCGCATCGCGGCGTCTTCCGGCGTCTGCACGGACTGATCCGGGATGAGATGTCCCAGCGGCGTGTCTCCTTCCTTGCCGAGCGGCGTTTCGAGCGACGTCGGCTGACGCGCGGCTTCGAGCAGCAGTTCGACCTTCGGGAGCGGCACGCCGGCGCGGCGGGCAAGTTCGTCCGGCGCAGGCTCGCGTCCGAGCTCGGTGGCGAGCAGCGTCCGGGTCCGCATCAGCCGATTGAGCGAATCGAAGACATGGACCGGCAGCCGGATCGTGCGGCCGTAGTCCGCGACCGCGCGGCTGACCGACTGCCGAATCCACCAGGTCGCATACGTCGAGAATTTCAGACCGCGGCGATACTGGAACCGATCGACGGCCTTCATCAAGCCGATGTTCCCTTCCTGGATCAGATCCAGCATCGACAGGCCGCGGTTCTGATACCGCTTGGCGATTGAGATGACCAGGCGCAGGTTGGGTTCGATGAGCCGCTGCTTCGCCTGCAGCAGCGCGTCCTGCCGTTCGCGAATGCGGGCGAAGCGATCGCGGAACGCGCGCCGCGAAATCCCCAGACGCGCTTCGATCGCCTGCCGCGCCGCCGCACGGGGCCGCGCGTCCGGCGTCCGCTGCACACGCTCGAACTCGTCGTTCACCCGCTGCAGTTCGGCGACGATATCGTCGACAACCGACGGACGGATTGGCAGCTCGCCGAGCACCCGTCCGAGGTTCGCCTCGGCTGCCGCGATGCGCTGACGGAGTTCGGCGCGTTGCCTGACGGTTGCGCGCCGGTCGACACAGCTGTGGCGCCAGTCGCTGACCTGCCGTTCGAGCCGCCGGACCTTCTCGAAGGTCTTCAACACGGCGGCGATGTTCTCGGCGGCCAGCTCTCCGCCGTCCGGCAGCAGGATCAACTCCGCCGCAGGGGACTCGGATCGGCGGATCGACTCCGCGAGCGCGATGAGCGTCTGCACCCCGAGCGGGACGGTTGCGAGCACGCCGACGAGGTCGGCCCGTGCGATTTCCATCTCACGCCCGATCGCCTGTTCCTCGGCGGCTTTGAGGAGCCGCGTGCGGCCGACGTTGCGAAGGTAGACGCGAACGAGGTCGATATCCTCGCGCTCCGCAGACAGTTCCGGCTCAGGCTCCTCGTCCTCGACCGGCGTGCGGAAGTCGATCCGCTGCGACGCGAACGCCTCAGGCTCCTCCTCGCTCAGAAGCCGCTCGGGCGGTTCCACGACGCGTGCCGGCTCTCCGTCGTCTTCGCCGGCGGGGAGGAGGCCATAGTCGTCCGCCCGCTGCCGCCAGTCGAGCACGTGCATGTTGCGTTCGGGTTCGCGCCAGTCGATGAGGGAGCCAGCCCGCCCACGGGGCCGGCGGCGGCGCGGCGATTCGTGAAGGGATTGCAAGGCCATCGGCAGGAGCAATTGCAAATGCTCGGCCGAGTTGACCGGGTTCCGGCCTTCGGGTCCGTTTTACGGCTTGCGATCGACGTCCTTGACCACGAAGACGAGCTCGCCGGGGCGGATGAGGCCGAGCTCCTCCCGCGCGACGGATTCGATGGTCTCAGGGTCGCTCGTCAACCGATGGATTTGATCCCGCAGCCGATCGTTCTCCGACTGCATCGAGGCAAGCGAGGCGGCAACCTCCGCGTACTGCTTCCGCGCTCTCATCGTCTCCAGGAGCCCCTTGTCGCCGACGAGCGCGTCGACCACCAGGACAACTGTAATGAACGTCAACGTGTAGTTGACGGCACGCCGGCGGAATGACGAGGGCGATGGGATCGCGGCCTGTCGGGCACGGCCCCGGAGGGGGGCCTGATGGCTGACAGCAGGCCTGGCAGCCTGGGCGGCGTTCTGGCGCATGCGTTGGAGGCTTCCTTTGTACAATACTTTCGTCTCGACGCAGCCCACCAATTACATGACTGACGCAAAAATCTCTGCTGATTACGTCCTCGTCTTGACCACGCTGCCGCTGGACGCGGATACGGCGGGCTTCGCCCGGTCGCTGGTCGACGAGCGCCTCGCGGCGTGTGTGAACCTCCTGCCGGCGATGGAGTCGGTGTATCGATGGGAGGGCCGGATCGAGCAGGAAACGGAACGTCAGGTCGTCATCAAGACGACGCGGGAGCGGACCGCTGAACTCTGGGACCGGGTCCGCGAGATGCACCCGTACGAAGTGCCTGAATTCGTGGTCGTGCCGATTCTCGACGGCAACGAAGCTTACCTGCGCTGGATCGGCGAATCGACGCGCTGACCGGCGCCAGACCGCTTGTGCCGGATCAACTCGATCATCATCGGTAACAGCGACACAATGACGATGCCGATGGTGACCAGCGAGAAATTGTTGCGAACCACCGGGATGTTGCCGAAGAGGTATCCCGCCATGGTGCAGAGCACAACCCAGCCGAGCGCGCCGGTGATGTTGTAAAACATGAACGCCGGCGGCGACATCGACGCCGCCCCTGCCACAAACGGGACGAAGGTCCTCACGATCGGGACGAACCGGCTGAGTACGACGGCCTTTCCCCCGTACTGCTCGAAGAAGGCGTGGGCCCGGCGGAGGTGCTCAGGGTTCAGCAGCCGCTCCGAGACCGCTCCTGACTGGAACGCGCGCGGCCCGATGAATCGGCCGACCGCGTAATTGACCGCATTCCCGCCAAAGGCCGCGCCGGCCAGCAGGGCGATGGTGCCATAGACGTTCAAGTTCCCGGTCGCGCAGAGTGCGCCGGCGGCAAAGAGCAGCGAGTCGCCCGGCAGGAACGGCGTCACGACGAACCCGGTCTCGGCAAAGATGATCGCGAACAGCAGCGCGTAGACCCAGCCGCCGTAAGCGGCGACGAAATCCAGCAGGTGCTTGTCGACGTGGAGCAGGATGTCGACGAGGTGCTTCATGCGAGCGCCTGGTCGATGTCGTCGATCAGGTCCTGCACGTCCTCGATTCCGGCAGAGATGCGGACGAGGCTCTCGGTAAGCCCGATTTCGGCCCGCCGTTCGGGGGGGACGGACGCATGCGTCATCGAGGCGGGGTGGCTGATGAGCGTTTCGACCCCGCCGAGGCTCTCGGCCAGTGCCATCAGACGCACACCGTTGCAGACCCGCCGCGCTTCCTCGAACGTGCCCACGTCGAAGGACAGCATGCCGCCAAATCCGTCCATCTGCCGGGTCGCCAGTTCATGCTGTGGATGTGACGGGAGGCCGGGGTAGATCACGGACTGCACTTTCGGGTGCGTCGACAGGAACTGTGCGAGCGCCATCGCGTTCGCGTTGTGCTGCGCCATGCGGACCGTCAGCGTCTTCGTGCCGCGCAGGACGAGCCAGGAATCGAACGGGCTGAGGATCGCTCCGGCGGCGTTCTGCACGAACTTCAGCCACGCCGCGTCTTCATCCCGTGCGGCGATGACGATGCCCCCGACGCTGTCGCTGTGGCCGTTCAGATATTTCGTCGTGCTGTGGACGACCAGGTCGGCCCCGAACTCGATCGGCCGCTGCACGGCGGGGCTGGCGAACGTGTTGTCGACGACGAGCTTCACGCCGCGCGCGTGCGCGATTTCCGCGGCGCGTGCCAGGTCGGTCAGCCGCAGCACGGGGTTGGTCGGCGTTTCGACGAACAGCATCTTCGTCGTGGGCCGGAGCGCCGACTCGATCTGGTCCGCGCACGAGGTGTCGACGTACGTGAACTCCAGCCCGAACTTCGTCAACACCTTGTCGAAGAGACGAAACGTCCCGCCGTAGGTGTTGTCGGTCACCACGACGTGGTCGCCGCTCCGGAGCGCCGACGCGATCGCGCCGATGGCCGCCATACCCGACGCGAAGGCATAGCCGGCATAACCGCCCTCGATCGCGGCCACGTTGGCCTCCAGCGCCGCGCGGGTCGGGTTCTGCGTGCGCGCGTACTCGTAGCCTTTGTGGTGCCCGAGCTCGTCCTGAACGTACGTCGACGTCTGGAAGATCGGCGTGATGATCGCGCCGGTGCCCGGATCGGGCGTCTGACCGGCGTGGATGCACACGGTCGAGAAGCGCGCGTGTTTCGGCAGATCCATGCTGTAATAATCGCACATGGCGCGCGCACGACGTCCGGAGATCACGCTGCCGGTGCGCCGCACCGATGACGCGCCGCCCGTCACCTCGCGTGATCTGATGTTCCGCACGTGGGCGGGCCGCCTGTTCCTGATCGCGGTCGCGCTGAAGCTCCTGCTTGCACTCTGGCGCACGCTGGCGCCCCTTCCTGCGATCGCGGCCGTTTTCAGCGGCGCGGCCACGCTCGCCATGATCGTTTCGCTGGTCTGGTTCGGCTGGCGCCTGTTCGTGCTCGTCAAGCGGCGCCTGCTCTGGCGCGTCCGGCGGAAGCTGATTCTCTCGTACATCTTCATCGGCGTGGTGCCCGCGCTGCTGATTCTGGTGTTCTTTCTTTTTGCCGGCAACCTCGTGTTCATGAACGTCAGCGCGTATCTGTTCAAGGACGGATACGACCAGATCATGGACGACGCACGGCTCAGCGCCCAGGCGGCGGCCACCGAGATTACACGCAGCCCAGGCGCGGCGCAGGAAACCGTTCAACGCGTCTACCGGATCCGACAGCGCGATTACCCGGCGCTGTCGATCGCCTACGTGCCACGCGACGCGCCGCCGATCGCGATGGGACCGTGGAAGCGGATGCCCGCGCCCGCGAACATTCCGTCCTGGCTGAACAACCAGGAAGTGTTCGTGGGGACCTTCGGCGTCAGGAGCCACGAGTCCACCGCCGAAGAGGATCTGCTCGTGCGCGCGATCGTGAAGGTCGCAGGCGGCATCGGAGCCGTGGTCGTCGAAATTCCCGTTGACGATCAGGTGATCGCGCGGCTTCGTCAGCAGACCGGGGTCAATCTGGAAGACGTGTTCGACAGCCGCGCCATCCGGAACGACAGCGCGCCGATGAACGGCGGGAACGGCCGCGGCTCGGTCTTCTTCGAAAAGAGCCTGACGCAGCTCGACATCTACCGCTGGGACGCGGCAGGCCTTCACCGCGATACGCTGGCACTGGGCTACCGGCTGCGCGAGCTGTACGGGCAGCTCTCGAGCGCGCAGTCGATGCTCGTCGGCGGGATGCGGCTCGCCGACGCGCTGATGTTCTTCCTCGTTGCGATCGGCATCATGTTCCTCATCATCGAGGCGGTTGCGCTCGTGATGGGGCTGGCGCTCGCGCGGTCGATCACGAGTTCGGTCCACGAGCTGTTCATGGGTACCGAACGCGTCCGCCAGGGGGACTTCACGCACCGGATTGCGGTCCGCTCGCGCGACCAGCTCGGCGAGCTGGCGGACTCGTTCAATCAGATGACCGGCAGCATCGAGAACCTGCTGCAGACGGCCGCCGAGAAGAAGCGGCTGGACGAGGAACTGCGTATCGCGCGGCAGATCCAGATGTCGCTGCTGCCCCGCGGCGCGCTGAACTTCCCGGGCCTCGGCGTTACCGCGCTCTGCGTGCCCGCGCGCGAGGTCGGCGGCGATTACTATGATTTTTTCCCGCTCGGCCAGGAGCGGATCGGTGTCCTGATCGCTGACGTTTCCGGCAAGGGTACGTCGGCGGCGCTCTACATGGCGGAGCTGAAAGGGCTCATGCTCTCGCTGAGCAAGATCTACCAGTCGCCCCACCAGCTGCTGCTCGAGGTGAACCGGATCATTTCCGATAACCTCGACACGCGCAGCTTCATCACGATGACCTATGCCGTGATCGACCTGCGGGCGCGCGTGCTGACGTTTGCGCGCGCCGGCCACACGCCGCTGCTGTACCTGCCCGGCGATTGCGAGGGCGGCGACGTCCAGGTGCTCACGCCGAGCGGCCTCGTCGTCGGGCTCCGAATCCCCGGCGCGCAGGAAAAATTCGAGGAGCTGCTCGAAGAAGCGCGCGTCGATCTGCACCCCGGCGACGTCTTCGTCCTGTATACCGACGGCATCAGCGAGGCGATGAACCCGCAGCAGGACCTGTTCGGCGATGCACGCCTCGGGAGCCTCGTCGCCGAACACGGCCACCTGGAGACCGGCGAATTGCGGGAGCGCATCCTGCGCGAAGTCGAATCGTTCGTGGACGGCGCCGACCAGCACGACGACATGACCATGATTCTGATCAAGGTGGAGGAAGCGGCCGCCGCTGTCGAGCGGGTCGCCGTCTAGCGTGGCGGACCGGGACCACGAGCTGCCGCGGCTGGTCGTCGTCTTCGCGACCCCCTCTGATGTCGAAGCCAGCGTCGTGCGCGGCCTGCTCGAGACGCACGGCATCGACGCCGTGCTCCTGAGCAGCAACTCACGCACCGCCTTTCCGCTGGCCCTGAACACCGGCGCGTGGGAGAAGCGCGTCGCGGTTCATGAGGAAGAGGCCGATGCGGCGCAGCGCATCATCGAGAGCCACCGCGACGAGATGAAAGGGGCACGGGTGGTCCCGTTCGGGTCCGAACTCGCCCCGCTCGAACAGGCCATCGGATACCGGTTCAGGGATCGCGGGCTCCTCGAGCACGCGCTGACGCATCGGTCCCGCGTCCACGAAGACGCGAGCGGCGGAGTGTTCGACAACGAATCCATGGAGTTTCTCGGCGACTCCGTCCTCGGCTTCGTCGTCGCGGACATGCTGTTCAGGCAATTCCCGCAGCACAACGAAGGGCAGAAGTCGAAGCTCAAGGCATCGCTGGTGTCGGCGGCGTCGCTCGCGCGGCTCGGCGAGGCGATCAACCTCGGCGACTTCCTCATTCTCGGGCGCGGGGAAGAGAAGACCGGCGGCCGGCGGAAGCACGCGCTCATCGCCGACTGTTACGAGGCGCTCCTCGCCGCGATCTATCTGGACGGCGGGATCGAGCCCGTCAGCGCCTTCATCAACCGCCAATTCGCCGATCTTTTGGAGGAGGCGCATCGCACGGGAGCGGCCGTGGCGTTCACCGAAGACTGGAAATCGGCGCTGCAGGAGTGGCTCCAGTCCAACGGACACGGCCTCCCCGTGTACCGGCTTGCAGACGAAATCGGTCCCGATCACCGCAAGCGGTTCGTCGTCGAGGTCGTGATCGGCGGAGAAGCCGTCGCGCGCGCGGATGGAAAGAGCAAAAAGGAGGCTGCGCAAGCCGCGGCGAAAGCCGCGCTCGAACAACTCACGCAATGAAAGTTGCCGGATCCCAGTTCCCAGCTCTCAGTTCCCAGTTGACAGTTGGGAGTTGGGATTTGGGAGTTATCTTTAATCTATCTCGATGATCCCCCAGGACTTCTCGCGTTCGGGCGCCGCTGTGCCGGCGATGGCGAGGAGTTCGCCGCCCTGCGGCAGCCGGTCGATCACGTACCCGTGCAGTTCGCGCGCGATGTCTTCGTCGGAGGGGGGCACGGCGCGGCAGTGGATGCGCACCCAGAGCCGGAGCATCGGATCGGCGAAGCTGTAGCGCTTCTGACGCGACTGAATCAAGTCGACGTCTTCCAGCCAGGACAGATAGTCTTTCGTCGACCCCGGCGTGCGGTGCAGCCGGTGCGCGATCTCGGTCAGCGTGAGCGGTTCCTGCTCGGCGAGGACTTCGAGGATCGCCTTGAGCGCTCCGTATCCGCGGGCACGGTGCAGACGAAGCTCGTAGCAGAAGCGGCAGGCTTCGGCCAGCCGCGCACCCGGTGCCAGCAGTGACGCCAGCGCGCTGACGGGATCGGCGGCTTCACGCCGCCCCATCTCGACCGCGGCTTCCGCAATCGCCCGCGCGTACGACGGGCGGCCGTCGGAGAGCGCCTGAACGACCTGCGACAGCTCGTCCCGACGACGCTCGTGCTCGTCTTCTTCGTCCCCGTGCGGCTCCGGGTCGAGGGTCGGCAGCGTCGCGCTCACTTCGGAGGCGGTGAGCGGCGCGACGTGAATGATTTCAAACTGTGGCGGCGCATCGCGCAGCAGCCGCTGCGCGCGCGCGCTGTAGCGCGACGTCAGCACGAAGCGATTGCCGCTGGATGCGAGCGCCCCGATCAGATCGCGCAGCACGCCGCGCAGACCGGGGAAGCTCTCGAACGTGCGCAGCTCGAGGAATTCGTCCAGCAGGAAGGTCGCGGGCTGCATGCCTGGCGCCCGCGCCGTATCGAGGAACGCGAGCGCCGCATCGAATGCGTCGCGCGCTCCGCTGTGCGACGGCGGCTGCGATCCGTGCACGTGGTCCGGGAACGGCGACGTGCCTCGGACGGACCCGAGGAAACGCTCCGGCGTCGTCGCCACCCGCTCGATATCGACGTACTGCGATTCGGTCCGGCCGATCAGGTCACGCAGCCGCAGGAGCAGAGACGACCGCCCGGTGCCGCACCCCCCAAGGACGACCGGAATGCGTGGCGAGCCGCTGCCAGATCCGTCGAGCGCGGCGAGCACGCGACGCTCGAGCGAGGGACGTTCCGGGATCATCATTTCCGACTGCCTCCGCCGCCTGTCGCCATCGGAATATCAATACCTCGCGCACGCGCGGTCGCGATCGCTTCAGGATAGCCGGCGTCGGCATGCCGCGCGACGCCTGATCCCGGATCATTGGTGAGCACGCGCTGCAGTTTCTCGTCGGCTTCCCGCGTGCCGTCGGCGACGACGACCATTCCGGCGTGGATCGAGTAGCCGATCCCGACGCCGCCGCCGTGGTGGACCGACACCCACGTCGCGCCCGACGAGGTGTTCAGCAGCGCGTTGAGAATGGGCCAGTCCGCGATCGCATCGCTGCCGTCGCGCATGCCTTCCGTTTCGCGGTTGGGCGATGCGACGGATCCCGTGTCGAGGTGGTCCCGCCCGATCACGATCGGCGCGGAGATCTCGCCGCGACGCACGAGGTCGTTGATCGCGAGGCCGAACCGCGCACGGTCCCCGTAGCCGAGCCAGAAGATCCGGGCGGGCAGGCCCTGGAACGCCACACGTTCGGAGGCGAGCCGAATCCAGCGGCACAGCGCCTGGTCGTCCTTGAACATGTCGAGCGCGAGGCGGTCGGTGACGGCAATGTCCGCGGGATCGCCGGAGAGCGCCGCCCACCGGAACGGCCCTTTGCCCTCGCAGAAGAGCGGCCTGATGTATTCGGGCACGAAGCCCGGGATGTCGAACGCGTCGGCCACCCCCGCCTTCTCCGCCTGCGCGCGGATGTTGTTGCCGTAGTCGAACGCCACCGCGCCGGCGCGCTGCAGATCGAGCATGGCGCGCACGTGCGTCGCCATCGCGTCCATCGCGCGTGCGACGTAGGCGTCGGGATGTGCTCGGCGAAGCGCCTCGGCTTCCGCCAGCGTCATCCCGTTCGGCACGTATCCGTTCCGCGCATCGTGCGCCGACGTCTGATCCGTGAGCACGTCGGGGACGATGCCGCGGCGAGCGAGTTCGGGGAGGACGTCAGCCGCGTTGCCCCGGAGGGCAATCGATCGCGGCCGGCGATCCCCGAGGGCCGCATTCGCGCGCGCCAGGGCATCGTCCAGCGAGTCGGCGCACTCATCGACGTACCGCGTCGCGAGACGCCGTTCGATGCGAGCGGGGTCGACTTCGACGACGATGGCAACGCCTTCGTTCATCGTCACGGCGAGCGGTTGAGCGCCCCCCATGCCGCCAAGCCCTGCGGTGACGACCAGCCGGCCGGCCAGCGATCCGTTGAAATGCCGGCGAGCCAGTTCCGCGAGCGTTTCGTACGTGCCCTGGAGAATCCCCTGCGTGCCGATGTAGATCCAGCTTCCCGCCGTCATCTGGCCGTACATCGTCAACCCGCGATCTTCGAGATCGCGAAAGACGTCCCAGGTCGCCCACGCGGGCACCAGCATGGCGTTGGCGATCACGACGCGAGGCGCCCACGGATGGGTGCGGAACACGGCGACAGGCTTGCCGGACTGGACGAGCAGCGTCTCGTCGTGCTCGAGGCGCTTCAGCGTGGAGACGATCGCGTCGAAGGCTTCCCAGGACCGCGCGGCGCGCCCCGAACCGCCGTACACGATGAGATCCTCGGGACGCTCGGCGACGGCGGGGTCGAGATTGTTCATCAGCATCCGCATGGCGGCTTCCTGCGGCCACCCTTTGCAGGTGATGGCCGCCCCGCGGGGCGCGCTGACGTGTCGACTGACCGTACTCATGAATGGGAACGCCGTTGTGCAGAAGCGGAAGGATAGAAATCTAAAAACGTACGCACGCGTTGTCAATTCGATTCTGAAAAATTTCTTACTTGACTTCCGCCGAGCACGCGCGTTCGAACGCCCCATCGGAAATCGCGCGAGAAATCCACTCGATGTCGGGCGCCGGCGGACGATCGACGGTCAGCGTCGGGACGCCGCTGCGCACGAACGCGTGTGCCGAGCCGAGCGGAGCCGACGTGGTGAGCGGCGCGAGCAGATCGATCGCCTGCGAGGCGAGCAGGATCTCGATCGCGATCACGCGCGTCGCGAGATGCAATGCGCGCTCCGCCCGAAGGGCGGCTGCCATGCTCATGCTGACGTGGTCTTCGCGGTTCGCGGATGTCGGAATCGTATCCACCGATGACGGATGCGCAATGGTCTTCAACTCTGACACGAGCGCGGCCGCGCTGACCTGCGCGATCATGTAGCCCGATTGCAGGCCGCTGTCCCGCGTGAGGAACGGTTCGAGGCCGCTGAGCGCCGGATTCACCAGCCGATCGGCGCGCCGTTCGGAGATCGTGGCGAGCTGCTGAATCGCGATGACCGTCATGTCCGCCGCCAGCGCGACCGGAGCGCCATGAAAGTTGCCCCCCGAGACGATCTCGCCGGATCGCGCGAACACCATCGGGTTGTCGGTCGCGGCGTTGGACTCGATCTCCAGCGTGCGACGCACGTACGCGAACGCGTCGCGTGCGGCGCCGTGCACCTGCGGCGCACACCGCAGCGAGTACGCATCCTGCACGCGTCCGCAGCCCTCGTGGGACTTGTTGATCGCGCTCCCGTGAAGCAGCCGGAACAGATTGCCGGCCGACGTGCGCTGCCCGGGATGGGGGCGCGCGTCGTGCAGCCGCGCTTCGAACGGATGCCGCGACCCGCGCAGGCTGTCGATCGACAGCGCGGCGGCGATGTCTGCGGCTCTGGCCAGGCGTTCAGCGCCGAGGAGCGCCAGCGCGGCAATCGCGGTCGACGCCTGCGTGCCATTGATGAGCGCGAGTCCTTCCTTCGCCTCGAGATCGACCGGCGCGAGGTGTGCGCGCTCGAGCGCCTCACGCCCCGAGACGACGGCCGGATCGTCGCCGAGCGTGGCGCAGCCCTCGCCGATCAGGACGAGCGCGAGATGCGCCAACGGCGCCAGATCGCCGCTGGCACCTACCGATCCGCGGCTCGGGACAACGGGATGGACGCCCGCGTTCAACGCCGCTATGAGCGTTTCGAGCGTCGCCCGCCTGATTCCCGAGTAGCCTTTCGCCAGCACGTTCGCGCGAAGCGCCATCATCGCGCGAACCGATCGGGTCGACAGCGGCTCGCCGACGCCGGCCGCGTGACTGCGCAGCAGGTTGCGCTGCAGCGCACCCAGCTCCGAACGCGGGATGCTGACTTCGGCGAGCGATCCAAAGCCCGTGTTGACGCCGTAGACCGCGGCGTCGCCCGCCGCGAGTCGATCGACCACCGCGCGCGCGTCGTCGACGGCTTCCGCGGCCGGCGCAGCGAGCGCGGCGGCCTCGCGCGCGTCCGCAATCAGCGCGAGCTGTTCGAGTGTGAGCGTCTCACCGTCGAGAGGAATCATGCGTTTGAAGGTAGAATACTGCGGGATTGAGACGCATGAACATAGCCGTGCTTGGCGCGCAGTGGGGCGACGAAGGCAAAGGCAAGATCGTCGACCTGCTCACGCCCAACTTCCGCATCGTCGCGCGCTACCAGGGCGGACATAACGCCGGGCATACCGTGTATGCGAACGGCCGGAAGTTCATTTTGCGGCTGCTGCCCTCCGGCATCCTGCATCCGGGCATCACGTGCGTCATCGGCAACGGCGTCGTCGTCGATCCGCAGGCGCTCTTCGCCGAAATCGACGAACTGGCGGCGGCAGGGATTGCGGTCGGCGATCGGCTCGTCATCAGCGACAAGGCGCACCTCATCCTGCCGTACCACCGCGAACTCGATCTGCTGAGCGAAGCCCGTCGCGGTGAGCGGCGGATCGGCACGACGTCACGCGGGATCGGTCCCGCGTACGAGGACAAGATCGCGCGGCGCGGGATCCGCGTCGGCGATCTCGGGGATGTCGACGCGCTCGCCGACGCGGTGCAGCACAACGTCGACGCGCGCAACCGCCTCATTGGCGAATCGCACATGGAAGCGTCGCAGGTGCTCGATGAACTCCGCGCCGCCTGGGTGCGGATGGCGCCCTGGGTGAAGGACGTGTCGTTGTTCCTCGCGCGCGCACGGGGAGCCGGGCAGTCGATCATGTTCGAGGGGGCGCAGGGCACGCTGCTGGATATCGATCACGGCACCTATCCATACGTGACCTCGTCCAATGCGACGGTTGGCGGCGTGTGCACCGGCCTCGGGATCCCGCCGAAGGCGATCGACGGCGTGATCGGCGTCGCGAAGGCGTATACGACGCGCGTGGGCGAAGGGCCGCTGCCGACGGAGCTGCACGGCGAGCTGGGCAATCGCCTGCGCGAGAGCGGACAGGAATTTGGCGCGGTGACCGGTCGTCCGCGGCGGTGCGGATGGTTCGATGCCGTGGCCGTCCGCTACGCCGTCCGCGTGAACGGCCTCGACGCGCTCGCGATTACGAAGCTCGATGTCCTCGATGGGATGGAGGAGCTGCAGATCTGCACCGGCTATCGGTGCGGCGGCGCCGTCCTGACGGAGTTTCCGAGTGAAATCGTGCAACTGGCCGCGTGCGAGCCGGTCTACGAACCGTTCGAGGGCTGGCGCGAGCCGACCAGGGGCGTTCGGCGCTTCTCTCAGCTCCCGCGCCGCGCGCAGGCGTACATCTCGCGCCTCGAAGAACTGAGCGGCGTGCCGGCGGCGATCCTGTCGACGGGATCGGCGCGCGAAGACACGATCCTGCGGGAACACTCGATCGCGGATCAATGGGGACTGCAGGCCGTCGCGGGGTGAACGGCGAGGCGTGCTACTGCTTGTTCTTCATGCAGAACAGATCGAGCGCGCGGGCGTCGGCATCGGTGAACTCGACGCCGGCGCGATACTGCGGGATGCGCGTCAGCTCGAACTGCGCCCAGACGATCGTGCCGCGGAACCGCATCACGAACTCCTCGGAGGGAAGGCTGATGCGCACCTTCTGGTTCGGCCGCAGCACGGTCGGCGAGACGACCTGCGCGCCGTACCCGGACAGGTCGATGATCGTCGCAGGATTTCCGTCGAACTGAATCTCGATGCCGGGCCGGACGTGGTACCGCTGCCCGCGGCGCGTCCCGTGCCAATCCATGTTCGGCGCCGTGGCAGCCTCGCTCCCGCCATGGGCGTGGCCACTGCCCGCAAGGGCGGCCGCGGGCTGCGTCGGCGCCACGACGACACGCGCGTAATCGCCGGAGTGCGAGAGGACGCGTACTTCACACGTGCCGAGCGCGGGATCCGTTTTGATGCGATTGATCAGCGCCGCACCGCGAGGCGTTGCGGCGAACAGCCGTTCGAGCACGATCAGATCGGGAGGCGCCTGGATGATCGCCTGCAGTGCCGGGATGGGTTCCGAGTCGGGGAAGGTTCGCAGATCGCCTTCCACGCCTTCGAGGCGGAGCCGCTCGACCAACTCCTGCATCAAAGCCTCTGCGGAAATCACAACGGCATCGGGCATCGCGCCAGTCTAGCATGAGCACGAATCACGACGCCGACGTGATCGTCGCGGGCGCCGGGCCTGCGGGCGCGACCGCCGCGGCGCGACTGGCGGCGGCCGGCGTTCGCGTGCTGCTGCTCGAGCGCGCGGCGCTGCCGCGCAACAAACCGTGCGGCGGGGGACTCAGCGCGCGCGTGCTGACGCGGTTTCCATGGTCGCCCGCGATCTTCTCCGGGATCGACACGCACCCTGTGTCGGACCTGTATCTCGAGGGTCCATCGGGCGGCGTCTTCAGGATGCAATCGCCGACGCCTGCGGTGCTGCTGATCCGCCGCCTCGAATTCGACGGCGCGCTGGCGCGCCGCGCGATCGCGGCGGGCGCCACGCTGGAGGCGCCGGTCGAAATCGGCCAGGCGACGCAGGATGCCGATGCGGTGACGCTGCGCGCGCGCGACGGCCGGTCCTTCCGAGCGCCCATCGTCATCGCCGCCGACGGGGTGAACAGCGTCGTCGCGCGGCGCCTTGGCCTCAACGCGGGCTGGCCGCCGTCTCACGTCGCGCTCGACATGATGGAGGAAGCGCCGGCTCAGCACCTCCGCGCGACCGAACCGGGAACGCTGTCGGTGTTCTACGGATTTGGCGGCGCGCACGGGTACGCGTACATTTTTCCGAAGGTGGCGCACGTCAACGTCGGCGTCGGCTATCTGCTCTCGTATTTCCGCGAACGCGTCGATCGCGCGCCCTACGATCTCCAGCAGCAGTTCGTCGAGTACCTGCGAACGCGCGGCATGCTGGAAGGGGAGTCGCACCGCGAGTTCTTCACGCCTTTTTTGATCCCCGTCGGCGGTCCCCTCAGGACGACGGCTGCGGGACGGGTGCTGCTGGCGGGCGACGCCGGAGGCTTCGTCAACGGGTTTTCCGCAGAGGGCATTTACTACGCCATGGTCACGGGGGAACTCGCGGCGTCAGCGGTCCTCGCCGCGCGGGCGCAGGGCGTCATCTCTCCCGGCCGTGCGCGACGGCTGTACGTTCGCGCGTGGCGCCGCGAAATCGGCGCCGAGCTGCGCGACTCCGTGCTCATTCAGCGCTACCTGTTCCGCACGCGCGAACGCATGGACGGGGTCGTCGCGGCGGCGAACACGCGGCCCGAGTTCTCCCAGTGGCTCGTGGAGTACGCCAGCGGCCGGCTGTCGTACGGGCAGGCGCGGCGGCGGCTCGTGACGCGGTTTCCGAAGCTCCTGCCGAAGCTGGCGTGGGTCGCATGGCGAGGTGCCGATGAGCGCGGCTGAGCATACGCGAGGCGCCTCGAAGGTTCGTGGAGTTCTGTTCGATCTCGACGACACGCTGTTCGATCATCGCCGCTCGGCGCGTGCGGCCCTGACCGCGGTGCACACCGCGTTTGCTTCGGAAGCGGACTTTGCGGAGTTCGAGCGCCGTCACGCGCATTACCTCGAAGAGATGCACCTCGAGGTCCTTGCCGGCCGCGCGACGCTCGAGGACGCACGGCGCGAACGGTT
Organism: Vicinamibacterales bacterium; assembly: GCA_035495555.1. Classification (GTDB taxonomy): domain Bacteria; phylum Acidobacteriota; class Vicinamibacteria; order Vicinamibacterales; family 2-12-FULL-66-21; genus DATJFQ01. The sequence continues at coordinate 1,460 of DATJFQ010000016.1, read as the reverse complement.
TCGACGCGTGTTCGCGGCGCTCGGCGTCACACTGGATCCCGCCGACGTGTACCGCGCCGCCGAGACGTACCGTCTTGGCTATTCGAGTGCACGCCGGGCGATCGAGGGCGCGGTCGATCTGCTCGCAGATCTTCGGAGTTCCGTCGCGATTGCGATTGTGACGAACAACCTGCTCGGCGAGCAGCAGGACAAACTGCGCGTGTGCGGCCTCACGCAGTACGTCGATACCCTCGTCGCGTCGGAGGACGTCGGCACGTCGAAACCCGATCCAGAGATTTTCCGGATTGCCTTGGAGCGGCTTGGTGTGCGGGCCGACGAGGCCGTCATGGTCGGCGATTCGTGGGCCAACGACATCGAAGGCGCGCGTGCCGCCGGCATTCGCACCGTGTGGTTCAACCGTTACGGTCACGAGCAGCCATCCACGCCACCCGGTGTCATCGCGATCAACCGGTTGACGCCGGTCGACGTGACCGTCCCTGTCATCCTTGCCGCCGACTGACGTGCGCATCGGCATCGACCTCGGGGGAACGAAAATCGAAGCGGTCGCGCTCGGCGAAAACGGCGTCGAACTCTTCCGCCGCCGCGTCGATACACCCCGCGGCAGTTACGACGGCACTGTCGGCGCCATCAAAGCGTTGGTCGATGCCGCGGAACGCTCCGTCGGCGCGAGAGGCAGTGTTGGCATCGGTATCCCTGGCACGATCTCGCCCGCGTCGGGGCTCGTGAAGAACGCGAATTCCACCTGGTTGAACGGCCGCCCCTTCGATCGCGATCTGGCGGCAGCCCTGAGCCGTCCCGTCCGGCTCGCGAACGACGCCAACTGCTTCGCGCTGTCCGAGGCGACCGACGGCGCCGCTGCAGGCGCGCCGGTCGTCTTCGGCGTCATCATCGGCACCGGCACGGGGGGCGGTGTCGTCGTCCAGCGGCGTGTGGTCGTCGGCCCGAACGCGGTCGCAGGCGAATGGGGTCACAATCCGCTGCCGTGGCCATCCGCGGACGAACTGCCAGGTGAGCCGTGCTACTGCGGCCTCAGTGGGTGCATCGAGACGTTCCTGTCGGGCTCGGGCCTGCAAAGGACCGATGCGAAGATTCGCGGGATCGGTCACGGCCATGCCGCTGCCGAGATAGCGCGACTCGCAGACGAGGGCGATCCTGCTGCACTGGCGGCGCTTCAACGGTACTGTGACCGGATGGCTCGCGCGCTTGCGAGCATCATCAACGTGCTGGATCCTGACGTGATCGTGCTCGGCGGCGGGCTGTCCAACATCGACCGTATTTACGAGCGCGTCCCGAGCCTCTGGCAGAAGTGGGTGTTCTCCGATTCCGTGGCGACCCCGCTGGTGAAAGCCCGTCACGGCGATTCCAGCGGGGTGCGGGGCGCCGCGTGGCTCTGGAATGAATGAGCTTGGCGAGCTTAGTACAATAGAGACACCCCATGAAGGATCTGACCGCGTTATCGG
>DATJFQ010000015.1:0-24034 GCA_035495555.1 Vicinamibacterales bacterium | reverse complement strand
ATCCATGAAGACTGTTGGGGTGCGTGAACTCAAGAACCGGCTGAGCGAATACATTCGGCGGGCCAAGTCCGGTGAAGGCGTGCTGGTGACCGACCGCGGTCAGGTGGTGGCGGAACTCACGCCGCCCGGGCGTGGCGCGACGGACGCGGCGGTTCCGCCTGGGTTGCTCGCCCTCGCTCGGCGTGACCTTCTCGTGATCGGCGCTCCGGCCGACAAGGGCCTGTACCCCGCGCTGACGCGCGGACGTCGTCGGAAGCGGACGGCTGCCGAACTATTGCGAGACGAGCGCGGCGACCGATGAGCCTATACGCGGAGTCCAGCGCCGTGCTGGCGTGGTTGCTCGACGAAGCGGCCGGCACCTTTGTGCGCCAGACATTGGCGGAGACCGAGATCGTGCTCGCGTCGGATCTCACGCTCATCGAATGCGACCGCGTTCTCCATCGGGCGGCAGCGCTGGGCGAACTCACAGAGGCAGAGGTCGCGGACCGCCGCGCCCACCTGACCACCGCCGCCGCGCATTGGCACGTGCTCCGCCTCGGGTCTGAGGTCGTCGACCGTGCGCGGCGCCCGTTTCCGGGCGGCCCGATCCGGACCCTCGACGCCATTCACCTGGCATCGGTCCTCGTCGCGCGCTCGGCGATCGCCGGACTCGAACTTCTGAGCCTCGACGATCGCATCCGCGCCGTGGGCAAGAAACTTGGCCTCACACTGTTGCCCGGGGACTCGCGACAGGCGTAACCCACTGAAGAAGATGGCGACGTCCTGCTCCGCGCTCAGGCCCTTGCAGCAGGCGCGCCGCGCGATTCACAGGATCTCTCAGCGCATGCCCGATTGACAGGGACGAGAGGCCGAGCTCACCGCGTTTGCCAACACGCGCGAGTGGCCTTCGACATGAAGCTCAGGTACTCGGCGTATCGCGCGCAATGTCGAAGCAGCACTTCGGCCGATTGGACCGATCGCAGCATTCCCGCGCCGGAGCACCGACCATCTCGGTGACCAGCGTCTCCATCGCGCGGCACACCGCCGGATGTCTGCCCGTCAGTGCGGACAACGGACATCCGGCGCCGCGTATTACTAAATGTCCGTTGGATTCGACATGCGTCAGTGACCCCAGCTCTTCGTTGAGCACTACGCTCGCGGCCGCAGCTTTCTCCTCAAGAGTGTCCGCCGGCGAGGCCCGAATCAATGCGCGCGCGAGTCCACGCCCCGCCTCCCGGACGAGGCGTTCCACATCGTCGGCCGGCAGGGCGGCTGTGAGCACGGAAATGAGCTGACTCACAAACGGTATGTAGGCACGCGACAGAAGCTGATCAGTCTCGGGTGTCAACTGGTACGTCTGAAAGGGGCGGGTTGTACCGGGACGCAGGCCGACGCGCTGCACCACCCCGTCACGTTCCATCGCGGTGATGTGGCTCCGCACAGCGTTGGGTGTGAGCCGCAGCGCGACAGCGAGGTCATCGACCGCGAGATCGTCCTTCTGCAGCAGGGCTACTATTCGGCCCCGAGTCGTATCCATGAGCTGACGCTTCAGCATGCAGGCTCCACAGGCGCGCTGCTAAAGCTTCTTCGTTCGACAACTGCGCGCCTGACACGTTTTCGGATCTCTGGAACAAGAGATGTGCCGACGACGCGATCGCACGTGCGTCTACGTGGTCCGCGGCTTGCTAACGGGGCGGATGGCCAATGTTTATGTTCGTTATCCGTGGCAGCCGCGACCTAACCGGAGACCTCATCTCACTATGACGGGAGGAAGGCATGGAGAGTCGTGCAAAGCTCCTCGGACATCCGATTCACCCGATGCTGATCGTGTTGCCGCTGGGCTTGTTCATCGGCGCGGTGGTGTTCGACGCGATCTATCTCTGGCGCGGATCCACGACGCTCGCCACCGTCGGGTTCTGGAACATCGTCGGCGGCATCATCGGCGGTCTGCTGGCAGCGGTCTTCGGCTTGATCGACTGGCTCGCCATTCCCGCCGGAACCCGCGCGAAACGCGTCGGCCTGATGCACGCCGGCAGCAATGTCCTCGCTATTGTCGCCTTCGCCATCGTGTGCTGGGTGCGCTATAACGCCGCACAGCTGGAGACGACCTCGTCCCTGTTTGCCATCGAGGTGGTCGGCCTCGTACTCGGCGCCATCGGAGGCTGGCTCGGCGGCGAACTGGTGGATCGGCTCGGCGTCGGAGTCGATAACGGCGCGAACCTGGACGCGCCGAGCTCCCTCTCCGGCCGTCCCGCGAAAGGCGCGTAAGGCACGCGTTGAGCAGCACGGCGCGCGCGATCATTCGTCCAGATACGTTGTCCGCCTGGAAAGGCGCGTCGCTGCTGATCGTCAGGACGAACGGTGAATGCAGCGATGGCGAGCCGCTGTCCGGCTACTACTTTCGGGAAGCGCGCTTCCTGAAAACACTGCGGCTGACGATCGCCGCGGCTCTGCGAAACGGCGTCCGTTTTGCCCTCTGCCCTGGCGTTTACTTATGTCTACCCAGAGATCGCCGAGTTCGGCGGCGGCGCGCCTGGATCGGGAAAGTCGACGTGATTCACCGCCACTGGAAGGCAGCTGCCAGCCATCGCGTGCCTGAATGCGTCGGAGGGTACGCCCGCGGTGAGCGCCCGACGCTGGGCGCCTATCCGCGGGCGAACGCGCCGCAGTTATGGAACGCCACAGCGTTTCCGCTGCTGCTGCAGTCCATTCTGGGACTACAGCCCGTAGCACCCTTGCACCTGCTGGTGGTCATCAAAGTGGTCAAGAAAAGGAGAGTGCCATGGGACTCATTATCCTGATCATCGTGTTGGTGCTCCTGTTTGGCGGAGGCGGCGGGTACTACTACGGCCGTGGCGCCGGGTGGGGTGCGCCACACTACGGCGGCGGGCTGCTCGGTCTCGTGGTGCTCATCGTGCTCATCCTCTGGCTCACGGGCCACCTCGGAGGCCCGATGATGCGGTAGACGGTCTGAGAACCGCGCGGGATTCACTCAGATGGGCCAGGCGCGCACCGCCTGGCACACTCATCCGCTCGGCCAAAGTGCGACCGTGAGCACGTCACCGGCGAGCAGTACGGAGCACGGTGACCCCATGCCGCACTTATAAAGGAAAAGGTGTGACATGCAAGGAACGGTTTTGTACGGCCCCCGCGATGTCCGGTTCGAAGAACGGCCTGACCCTGCCATCATCGAGCCGACGGACGCCATCATCAGTCTGCCACTAACCTGCATCTGCGGTTCGGACCTGTGGCCGTATCGCGGCATCGCGTCGTTCCCGGCGCCAACGCCGATGGGCCACGAGTACTGCGGCTACGTCGAAGAAGTCGGCCGCGGCGTGACGTCCTTGAAGCCCGGACAGTTCGCCATCGGATCGTTCTTCGCGTCGGACAACACGTGTCCGCACTGCCGCGAGGGCTTTCAGACTTCCTGCGAGCACAAGACGCCGGTCCTTGGCGCACAGGCACCGCGGCTCCGGGTGCCGCTTGCGGACGGCACACTCGTCGCGACGCGCGACCTGCCAGACGCCGACGACATCCCGAGCATGCTCGCGCTCTCCGACGTGATGGGCACCGGCTGGTTCGCGGCTGATGCAGCGAATGTGAAGCCTGGTGCGACGGTTGTCGTCGTTGGTGACGGCGCGGTCGGACTGCTCGGCGTGCTCTCAGCGAAGCAGATGGGCGCGGAACGCATCATCGCAATGAGCGGCCACGAGGCGCGGCAGAAGCTCGCGCGCGAATTCGGCGCCACGCACATCGTGACCGAGCGCGGTGACGAGGGCGTTGAGCGCATCAAACAGTTGACGAACGGCGTCGGCGCCGATTCCGTGCTGGAGTGTGTGGGCACCCAGGAGTCGATGATGCAGGCGATCAAATCGACGCGGCCCGGCGGCTCCGTCGGCTACGTCGGCGTGCCGCACGGCGTCACGCTGGACGGCGCCGATCTGTTCTTCCGCCACGTCCGGCTGCTTGGTGGTCCGGCGCCCGTTCGGCGGTATCTGCCGCAACTGATCGATCTTGTCTTCACCGGGACGATCAATCCAGGGAAAGTGTTCGACCTCGTGCTGCCGCTCGATCGCGTCGCCGAAGGCTATCGAGCAATGGACGAGCGGCGTGCGATCAAGACCCTGCTGCGTCCTTCAGGGACTGAATGAATACACACTCTCGGCCGAAACGGCCTCTGACACGGAATCGCGCGGCCGTGTCACAACGATCGTCCGTGATTCGTCTTACTCATATGTGGCACTGAAAAGGAGGGATGTCATCGTGCGTATAGTCGTGCTCGGCGGAGGATTCGGCGGCGTCACGACAGCACGCCACCTCGAGCGGCGCCTGCGCGGGCAGCCGAATGTCGAGATCACGCTGGTCAGCCGTGAGAACTTCTTCGTCCTGACACCGCTCCTGTTCGAATCCTGCTCGGGAAGGCTGGAACTACGGCACTGTGCTCAGCCGATCCGCGCCGCCCTGCGGCGGACGCGTTTCATCGAGGCGACGGTCGACCACGTCGATGTCGAGCACCAGATCGTTCGGGCCGTTTCAACGGAAGGAAGCGGCTACGATTTGCCGTACGACCACCTCGTGGTCGCGCTGGGGGCGTCCACAAACGAGCGGCTGATCGCCGGCTCGTCGAACGCGTTCACCTTCAAGACGATGGCCGACGCGCTCGTGTTGAGAAACCACGTCATCGAGCAGTTCGAGCGCGCCGATGCCACGCACGAATCGACAGCACGGCGGCGGTACCTGACGATCGTGGTGATTGGCGGCGGCCTCGTCGGTGTGGAACTGCTTGGCGAGCTCACCGCCTTCGTGGAAGACGTACTACGTTTCTATCCCCGGATCCGCCGGGACGAGGTCCGTTTCAAGTTGTTCGAAGCCGGCGCGCGAGTCCTTCCCGAGATCGACGAGAAGCTCGCGGCGGTCGCCGCGAACGTGCTCCGCCGGCGCGGCGCTGACATCCACGTGTCGACAGCCGTTCAGTCCATCGAACCCGGGCGTGTTCGTGTGGGACACGAGATCATCGACGCGAGCACGATTGTGCTCGCGGCAGGAATCGTCCCGAGCGTTGTGGCCAGTGAGCTCTCCGTCGTACACGATCAACGCGGGCGGATTGCCGTCGACGCGACGATGAGGAGCCGCAGCCATGCGAATGTGTGGGCGCTGGGTGATTGTGCCTCGATCCCGGGGCCCGACGGACGTCCGTACCCCGCGCTGGCGCAGCATACCGTTCGTGAAGCGCGTCACCTCGCGCGCAACATCGAGGCCGAGATCGAAGGCCGCGTCCCGACTCCCTTCGTGTTCCGCCCGCTCGGGACCATGGCCTCGCTCGGTCACACGCGCGCGGTGGCGCTCGTGTTCGGCATGCGCCTCACCGGGTTTCCGGCGTGGTGGCTGCGCCGGACCTATTACTTGTTTCAGATGCCGCGCTGGGAACGTCGTCTGCGAATCGTACTCGACTGGACCGTTGCGCTGTTCTTCCGGCCGGACACCACGAAGGTCGAGTTGCACGTGGAACGCGAGCAGGTCCGTCCACCGCGAAGCGTCGCGGCGGCTGCCGCAGGGCGAAATGAGCGGCGCGACTGAAGAGCGCGTCCGCTCAATGCATTCGCCGGAGCAGAAGTGTTGTGAAACACGACGGCTCGTCTGATGCGAACTGCCTCAGCGTGGCGGCTTGCGCCCCCCAATTCAACAATCAGGCACATCGTATGCGTCGACTTTCAGGCGCGCCTCGCGGTGTTCTGATGCAGACCTCCTGCATGCACCTTTCCGCCGTTGCTGACGTGAAACGGCCGCACCGGCGGCGCCTCCCACGCATGCATCGAGGCCGGACGTACCGCGGGACGCGCGAGTGAACTCAGAACACAGGAGGACGTTTATGCCTGAGAAACAGTCTGGCATGGCTCGACGTGGCGCTTCGCAACTCACCAACCGCGAGGCAGTGTCGCCGTTCCGGATGCTGGAGCACTTCGCCGACGAAATGGATCGGATGTTCGATGATTTCGGGTTGAGCCAGACGCGTCGCCGGCGCTCCGCGGGCGACGAGACCTTGATGTGGGCACCACGCGTTGACGTGACGCAGCAGTCGAACGAGCTGATCATCCGCGCGGATTTGCCAGGCCTCAACAAAGACGACGTGAAGGTTGACGTGACAGACGACGCCGTGACGATCCAGGGTGAGCGCCGCCGCGAACGCAGCGACGACGAGGGAGGCGTCTATCGCACGGAGCGCAGCTACGGAAGCTTCTTTCGATCGATACCGGTTCCTGAAGGGGCCATAGTCGATCAAGCCAAGGCGTCGTTCCGCAACGGCGTGCTCGAGATCAGGATGCCCGCTCCGCCGGAGCAGGTCACAACCGGCCGCCGGCTCGAAATCAGCGACGAATCGGGGCAGTCCAAATAAGATGCGCGTCTCACCCGCGACGACCGGACCCTCGTCGTGGGCGAGATGACCTGACGCGCGAGTACTACGAATCGCGCGGGTCGTCGCCGTATGCGACGGATTCGTCGACGGCTCATTGCCCGCGCGTTACGGTGTATGCACGCACGTCCGGGCGGCCAATCACGCTGGATGTACCGGACGCGCGTGCCTGTCGCAGCCGCAGGATATGGTCGCTCGCGTCGATCCGCGAATCGACCAGCGGCCGTGGGGCGACGCCAAGCGCGATTAGCGCGACGACGAGCGCAACGAACGTCCAGGCCTCGCGCGGCTTGAGTCCAAACCGAAGCGTGGGATGCGCCAGCACGTCCGGCCGGCCGCAGAACAATGAGAAGTACATCCTCAGAACCGCCAGCCCCATCAGCGCCGATGCAATGACGACCGCGAAGCCCATGACCGGGAAGACGTCGACGGCACCGTCGACCAGCAGTTCCTGGCTGATGAAGCCGAGCGTGCCGGGGAAGCCGGTGCACGCCAGCCCGACTGCCAGGAAGCTGATGGCCAGCACGGGCATGCGATCGTACCCGCCGTGATACCGCGTCAGATCCAGCCGGCCGCGCCGCGCCTCGAGGACCTGGACGCAACGGGCGAGTCCGGCAAATCCGAGGCCCGCCGACAGCCACACTAACAGGCCGCCCGCGAGCGCGGTGACACTCGTGCAATCGAGACCAGCCATCACGAGCGCCGACTGACTCATGAAGAGGTACCCGCACGCGCGGCGCGCGCTGCGCTGCACGAGCGCGAGCGCTCCACCGTACACAGCGGTGCCGAGCGCCAGAATGGCGATCGTTCGCAGCATCTCTGGCGAGGCCCGCGGCACGATCAGCACCACCGTGATGTAGGCGCCGACCTGCGGTGCGTTGAACAGGATCGCCGGGCCGAGCCGGCCGTGATCGAATACCTCTGGCACCCACGCGTGGAACGGGACAATCCCTTTCCGGATGAGCGCGGCGAGGACGATCAGCCACATTGCCGTCGTCTCGATCTTTGTGTGCTGCACGCCGGGACTGACGAGCAGCACGACGCCAGCAGCCAGCAGCAGCGTCGACGCGCCCAGATACGCGGCAACGACCCGGCGCTGGTGACGGTGTGCCGGATCCGCGAGCGCAGACAGGAAGACCCACACCGACGCCACCCACAACAGCAGCAGGACCACCGCGCTCGCCGTGAGAAACGACGCGAGCGTCAGCAGGGCCGCAAGAGCGGTTCGCCGGAGGCCGCGCCGGTCGAGCGCCGCGCGCGGCGTGACCGCGACGGTCAGCAGCCACAGTCCTGCCGCGAACGGCAGGAGGACGGCCGAAAGCGCGTCGATCCGAACGATGTCTTCTCCGCCGGGAATCCAGGTCAATACCGAGGTCGTGATCGAGAAGTCGCGCAACGCGGGGGTCGCGGGGATGACCAGCGCTGCGAGCACCATCGCGATCGCCGAGACGACCGCGACGCCCCGCAGGCGCTCGACGTCGATGCGCAGCCAGGAGGCGCCGATCACCGTCGCCGGCAAAGCGATCAGACCGGCTATCCACACCCGCGGGTCAGTCATCCTGATCGCCTCCGTCGCCAGCCGCATCAGCCGCGCGCAGCCGGCCCGGCATCACGACGTCGGCGCCCGCCGCTGCGTGGTCGACGGCCTGCAGGCAGAGCCACCGGTCCACCCGCGTGAGCAGACCCGCCATCCGAATGAACGGCTCGACGACGAACCGGTCGAGGGCGACGTCGAGGAATCCGCGTTCGAGCGCGACAAGGAACAGCAGCCGGCGTGCCCGATCGGTCCTCAGGCCACGAGAACGGCCGCGATGTGGAGACGGGTGCTGGCCAATCGCGTCCTCGAGCCCGTGAAGATCGTGGAGCACGTTCGGTGCACTCAGGAACTGCAGCAAACGGAAGCACGCGTGTCCCGCCAGGTGGATGAACGCGAGCGTGTACCAACCGACCGCGATTTCCACGACGATGATCCCGACCTGTGTGAGCGAGGCGTACGCCAGCGACGACTTCACATCGCTCTGAACGCGCGCGGCTGTTCCCGCGAACAACGCTGTGGCCGCGCCGAGACCGCCGGCGAGGACCCGCGCCGCGGGCGCCCGTTCGAGCAGCGGCGCGGAACGGAGCAGGAGAAAGCAGCCGGCGTGGATCGAAAGCGATCCGTAGTAGACGGCGCTCGACGGCGTGGGGCCTTCCATCGCCCGCGGCAGCCAGCTCGAAAACGGCAGCAACGCGCTTTTTCCGGCGACGGCAACAATCAGCAGAATGGCAATGATGGTGGCGTCGGCGGCGGGCAGTCCGGCCGTGGCCGCGGCGCCGCCAAACAGAAGCGACAGGCTGTCGGTGCCGGCGACGTGTCGCAGCAGGACCGCCGCGGAAAGCATCGCGGCGTCGCTGATTCGATATACCGACAGCACGCGGAAGGCGTTCGAAACCGCCGCCGGACGCTCCTGGAAGAAGGCCACGAGCAGCGCCGAGCTGAGCCCCACGAATTCCCAGCCGATGAAAAGCACGGCGACGTTGCCGGCGAGCGCGACCAGCAGCATGCCGGTCACGAACATCGCGAACAGGACGAAATACCGGTTGTAGCCCGCCTCGCGATGCAGGTAGCGGTTGGAGAACGCGGACACCACGCCGGCGATCGCCGTCGAGAGCACCGCGAAGGCCAGCGACAATCGATCGACGAGGAATTCGATCGCGATGCCCCCTTCGTGCGACGCCGACCACGCCCCGTACGAAATCATTCGCGTGCCCTGCTGCGCCACGCCGAACGCGACAAATGCCACGATCAACACGGCGCAGGAGATCGTCATCGCGCTGCCGGCGAGGCGTCCCGTCCAGCGCTCTGACAGAGGCCGGTTGAGCAGTGACGCGACGCCGAGCACCGCGAGCAGCAGCGCCGGCATGCCAACGCCAACCAGCACCAGCACGGCGAGAGACATTCCCGGGAACGCTGGCGTCATGACCGTGCCCCCCGTTCGTCTGACCGGGCCGGCGGTTCTCGCAGAAGCGCAACGGGCGGCAGAAACCCGCGCTTGCCCTGATACCACGCCGCGGAACCACCCGCGACCACCGCCAGCGGATGTTCGGGGGCATGTGACACGAAATCGCCGGCACGGAACTCCCACAACGCGCCCGAGTCGGGATCGAGGCAGGCAAGCCAGATCCATCGGTGCCGCACCAGGCGCTCAATCATCGCGTTCGCCAGGACGAGACGCCGGAGGCGATCGCGAGTGGTCTCCACGACAATCGCAAGCCGAGTGGGTTCGTGGATCTCGACCATCTGCCACGGCAGCCCCGTCCGGAGGTCGCTCTGGGCACCGTCCATCACGCCAAGGAGTGAGGTTACGTTGTGCGGCAGCTTCGTACCGCAGCCGTACCCCGTCGGATCGACGTAGCTGAAGTAGTACTCGAGGTTGATTCCGGCAACGACCGGGACGACCGCGGCCATGATTCGCGCCAGGATTGCGCCGTCATGGTCGCGCGACGGGTCGTAGGACACGAGGAACGCGCGCCGGTCGAGGAAGAGTCCGCGCGTTCGCGTTCGGCGCCCGACGATGCAGAAGGCGTTCGTCGCATGGCCGTACTCGGGACGCGGCTGCGCGAGATCGTCCGCGCGTCCCTGGACGTGGGCGAGCGCCGCCGGCGGCGGGTACCAGCGCGGGACGCCGTCGAAACGGCGGCACCGTTCGTGTGCCTCGCGGCGTCGTGTCGTGTCGATCGCGTCGATCGCCCGCTCGAACACCGGCCGGCACGCGTCGGGGACGAGATCCTCATCGAAGAAGGTCACCTCGTTGTTGCAGGTGTTGCGCTGAGCACCCACGAACCACGTGGTCGGACCGATGGACATCCCCTCGTCGGACAGCAGCTGCCGCACGCGAGGGTCGTTCGCCATCTGCGCGAACGCGCGGGCGTTCGGCCCGCCTCTGCCGCCGCCGCAGGCTCCGCAGTCGTGGGCAGATTCATGAGGGTTGTTGAGGCTGATCGATCCGTGCCCGATGACGAGGACGAGCGGCGAAAGGCGATCCCGCAGGCCGAGATCTTCGATGACGCGACGGACGATGTCGGCCATTTCGCGCACGGTGAATCCGGAATATCTGCCGATGGGCGGCGCGATTGCTTCCCGATCCAGTTGCAGGCGGGTCCGACTCGGGGCGAACGGCGTCTGACGGATGCGCCGCCACCGTGACGACAGCCATGGAAAGACGACGCGGAGGACGAGCGGCACCAGCGCGAGCCATCCGAACGCCGCCATCAGCACGGCGCCGCGCACAGGCAGCCGGCTTCCGCGGTGGACGTTGTAGCCGAGAAAGCCAACGGCGCGACGGTGGAGTCGCCGCGTGTGGCGCATCAGAGGATGGCTGCCTGCGTCGACCTCGGAGACGTAGTGATCGGGACGAATCGTCACCGGGCAGAGTGGACGCGGATGCGCGTCGGTGACGCCCTCGTGATACATCGCGACGTTGAAGAAGCCGGCGGTGCTGAAGGTCTCGCAGGCGGGTTCGACCTCCTCGAGATGGCGACGAAACGATTCTTCCCGCTCGTCCAGGCAGAACACCGCCTGGAACGCGGGCGGTCCTGCGGGCGACTCGGGCGTGTGCTGCGAGAGCGCGTCGTACACGCGATGTCGAATCGTCCGTTCGAACGCCCGGTGAAGGATCGAGCGCCGGCGAACGCCATCGAGCTGCCGCAGCTCGGCTTCCAGATCCTTGACGTGCCGAGGCGTCCACTGCTCGACGATTGACCAGTCCAGCCCGCACAGTTGTGCGACATGAAACAGCGGCCACGCACGCTCGATCGTCGATAGAGGCGATGGCGCCGCGAGGTCGTTCCGCAGCCGCTCCCGGAGCGCCGATACAGGGCCGCCAAACGAGAGCCTCCGCGAGGCTTCGTCGAGCGCGGCCCGTTCGAACAGCAGCCGCACCGCCAGATAGCCGCGCAGCGTGACCGTGAGATCGCGCGCGGGAACGCGGTCCGGCCGCTCTTCAATCTGACGGACAATGCCGGCCCACCCGCGCAGCGCCAGCAGTTCGCCGCTCAAATACGCATCGCACTCGCCGTCGTCAACGCCGAGCACGGCAAGCGAATGCGCGACCGACTCGAGCGCGCCGCGCCCGGCGGTGAGGTCGTCAGCGACGATGGCCGGGAGCGTTCGTGCCCAGCGGCCGCAGTGCGACGCCACTGATGTGCGGTAGATCTCCAGAAAGCACCCGTGAATGCCGAGATCCCGCCCGGGCATCGACCAGTGCGCAAGACCCTGGTCGAGATATCCAGCGAGGAATCGAATCAGCGGCGGATGAATCCAGGTATCGGTATCGATACCCTTTGCGGCAACGAGCCAGTCCCCGTGCCGAACGGGCACTTCCCGCGAGGCCAACGGCGGCATGTCGACCTGACGTACTGCGTCGAGGCACGCGCGCCACAGCCGCTGTACAGCCTGTCGTTCATCGTCCGCGCGATCGTCGAGTCCGCCCAGCGCGCCCGATGGCGCTCGCGCGCTCGCCGGCACGTCCGTGCGGAATCGCACCAGCGCGTCGGATTCGTCGAGCACCCAGGAGAGCTCGGGACCGACCGCCTCGGGGATGCCGTGCAGGACGAGGGCGCTCCAGAGTTCCAGCCGCGAAGCGACGCCGGCCACATCCTCCGCCGCGCTGTCGCCCAACTGGTCGACGAGCAGGCGTTCGACGTCCCTGGCGCGGATGCGCCCCGACGCCAGCTTGTCGCGATACCGCGCCTCGGGCAGGTACGGCTCGCGTCCGAGCCGGATCGCGGCCCGCTCGACGGCGGGCTCGAACGGCAGGTCCTCGAACGCGTGGAGGGTGTTGTGATGGATGAAGATGCTGATGGGCCCCTGGGCGGGCAGCAGGTGCGCAAGCCTGTCGATCGTATCGGACAGGGATTCGCGAGGGCTGACAGCGGTAGACATGTCCGGAAATGAGCGGTTCGGCGGTGCGGCGGTGCGGGGGTTCTCCGGGTTCCCGGTTCTGGTTCTGGTTCTGGTGCGCGGTTCGGGTTCGAACGGCCAGCCGGCGGTCTCAGGTATCTTAATATTACTATATTATATTTAGTGATGGCGCAGAAGCGGGCGAGGGACCGCGATCCGGCGGCGGCGGGGGAGCTGCAGATGTTCAAGGCGCAGTTCTTTCGCGCGCTGGCGCATCCCACGCGAATTCGACTCCTCGAGATCCTCGTGCGCGGCGGGCGTACCGTGCAGGAGCTGCAGGAGGCGCTCGCGCTGGATCAGCCGATCGTGTCGCAGCAACTGGCCGTGCTCCGGAACCAGGGCGTCGTGTCGGCCCAGAAGGAAGGCGTGTCGGTCCGATACGCGCTGCGCGATCCGCTCATGGGCGACCTGCTCGACGTCGCGCGTCGGATCTTCGACAACCGGCTGGGCACCTCGACGGGGCTGCTCCGCGAGCTCCGCCGGGAAAGGCGGCGGTAAGTTCCCGGCAATCGTGCGGGAACGCGATCGTCGACGGCAGACGCCTGCGGCGAAAGGTCATTCCGCACCGCGCCCGGCACGCGCAGGCGGCGTCCCGAAGCGATGGCTTCGATTTGCCAGCGGAGAACAGTCGTGTCAATGTGCTGGAGGAGGATCCTGACGCCAAGATCAGCCGGGAAGAAGGCCGCGCCGAAGGCGGCAAGCGCGACGAGGAAATCAACCAGTCGCGCCAGAGTTGCGGATGTCGAGCTCGTTGACTGGACCGGTGTGCCGCTGCGGCGGGTCGAATTCGAGTCATCGACCACGATTTTCGCGCAAGGCGATCTCGCCACGAGCGTGATGTACGTGGACAGCGGTGCGGTGCGGCTCTCGGTGCTCTCGCAGACTGGCAAAGAAGCCGTGATTGCCATGCTCGAGGCCGGTCATTTTTTCGGCGAAGGCTGTCTCGCGAGCCAGCCGCGGCGAATGGCCACCGCGACGGCAATGGCCCCGTCCACGATCATCAGCGTCGATAAGCCGGAGATGGTCCAACACCTCCACACGCGGCCCGCGTTCGCGGATCGCTTTCTCCGGCATATGTTGACCAGGAACATCCGGATCGAGGAAGACCTCATCGATCAGCTCTTCAACTCGAGCGAGAAACGGCTCGCCCGGACGTTGTTGCTGCTCGCGCGTTACGGCGAACCCGAAGCTTCGCATCGGACGCTTCCGAAAGTGTCTCAGGAGACGCTCGCTGAAATGGTTGGTACGACGCGTTCGCGCGTGAACTTCTTCATGAACAAGTTTCGGAAGCTCGGGTTCATCGAGTACAACGGCGGCTTGAAAATCAACAACTCTCTACTGACGGTCGTTCTGCGCGACTGACGCCGAAGCCGCCCAGGAAGGGAGCACGGGCCGCCGAGTCATGACCCTGATTGGCGGCGGCGGGCGGTTCAATTCGCGAAGTGCACTTTTGAACAGCGCGCTTCGAAGCCGGCGCCTACACTGACGGAATGCTTCGTCACGTCCCATCGTGGAGTGGTCCTCGCCAGAGCATGTCCCGGCGGATCCAGGCGCCACGCCGATGACAGATCTCGTAGCGTCCGTCGCACAGTCGGAAGCCGATATCCGCTGGCGCAATTGGCAGGCGCGGGGTGCCGAACGCGATCGCCGGATGGCCGCGAGAATGCGCAAGGTGATGCTCCTCCTCATTGCCGCTCTGGTGGTCTGGTTCCTCGTTCAACTCACATAGCAGCGAGCGCGAAGGAAGCCGCCGGAACGATCCGTCGAAAGAGCTTCAATGCTGTACGAATTCGTCACCACATATCGGGACGCGATCATCGCCAAAACCAGAATCAAGGTCAGCACCCGCCCGTGGCCGCCTGCGTCCAGCGCCGAACTGGAAAACGGGCTGCCGATGTTTCTCACCCAGCTGGTGGAGACGCTTCGCCTGGAAAATACCGCGACGCCGTTTTCGACTGATGCGATTGGTCAGAGCGCGACGCGTCATGGCCGAGACCTGCTCGCGTTGGGTTTCACCGTGTCGCAGGTCGTCCACGATTATGGGGACATCTGCCAGGCCATCACCGAGTTGGCTGTCGAGCAGAATGCCCCGATTACCACTCAGGAATTCCACATCCTGAACAGGTGCCTCGACACGGCCATTGCGGACGCCGTGACCGAGCATGCCCGCATCACGGCAGACTCGCGATCGACGGGCGAACTCGAACGCATGGGGCAAGTCACGCACGAGATTCGGAACATCGTCAATACCGCGATCCTGGCGTTCGACGTCGTGAAGCGGGGCACTGTGGGCGTGAACGGAAATACCGGGGCGGTGTTGGGCCGCAGCCTGACGGAAGTCCGCGATCTCGTCGACAGCACGCTCTCCGACATTCGGACGGCTGGCAGCCATCAGCGGCCCGAGCTGATTTCCGTCGCGGCATTTCTGAGCGACATCGCGGTCGCCGCCACCCTGCAGGCCGAGTACAACGGGCTGCAGTTCACGAGCGAGCCGATCGATGCCGATCTCTGGGTCAACCTCGACCGCCAGCTCCTGGCATCTGCCGTCACGAATTTGCTGAGTAACGCATTCAAGTACACGCCGGCCGGCGGCCGCGTGACCCTGCAGGCGCGCGCGATGGACGGACGTGTCGTGATCGAGGTGGAGGATGAGTGCGGAGGGCTTCCGGTGAGCCCGACCGATTTGTTCAAGCCCTTCGGTGAACGGCGGGGAAAAGACCGCACCGGTCTCGGACTGGGACTGTCGATCGCGAGACGGGCGGTCAGGGCGCAAGGCGGAGACATCCAGGTCCGCGACATGCCCGGCAAGGGCTGCGCGTTCGTCATCCAGGTTCCCGCCGCCGCCGTCACCTCGGCCCCCGCAGCCGATCGCATTCGGTTATAGCCGGATCGGCCGAGCCGGAGATCGACTTCGTGCTTCGTCAGAACCGACTCAGAACGCTCCGCAGAGTGCGCTATTGGACAGCCATCCCGGTACGAATGCAGTACTGTGGCCGCGTCGCTGGGTGATCGCTGCCGTTCTGGTGGGCGCCGTCCCGGCGGATCCAATGGAGTCTTCATGAAAAAATCGCTTATTGCGTTCTCTCTCGTGTTCGCGGCAGTGGCGTCGGTGACAGCGCTGGCGTTCGCGCAGAGTTCGACGCCATCGGATTCCGGGACAGTCGCGGCCATCACCCAGTTGGAAAACGACGCGGTCAAGGCGGATCTTGCCCAGGATGCTTCGTTCTATGACCGCTACCTGGCGGATGACTGGAGCGGAGGAACGAGCCGGGGCACGTGGGACACCAAACAATCGCTTGTCACCGACATGAAGGACACGAAGAACAACCGCACGAACAGCGAGAGCATCCGGAATCTGAAAGTCCACGTCTATGGCGACACGGCGATTGCGTCTTACACGAGCACGTATGACTCGATGATCAAGGGGCAGCACTACGCGCGCACTATCATCAGCACGGACACGTTCGTCCGGCAGAACGGCGAATGGAAGCAGGTCTCCGGCCACAGCTCTCAGGCGGCGAAGTAGTCCCCATCGGCAATGCCGCGCGCGCGGAGACTGGACTTCCCAGCCTCCGTGTGGCGCCATTGCGCATGCTCGCAGCTAGGGCCCCAGCGACCCCGCGGCCAACCCCGCCAGGCGGCCGGTTGCCCACGCCCACGCGAAGTTGAAACCGCCGATCGGGCCGAAGGCGTCGAGCATCTCGCCGCACAGATACAGCCCGGGCGAGACCCGGCTCTCTAGCGTACTCACGTTCACATCGGTCAGGGCGACGCCGCCGCCGGTGACTTCCGCCTTCTTGTAGCCTTCGTCGCCTGTCCACGGCAGTGGGTAAGCGGTGAGGTGCTCGACGAGCGCCGCGCGCTCCGTTCGGCGCAGCTCGGATCCCGTCCGTCCGATGGGAATACCGGCACGCGTCAACATCGCGTCCGCCAGGCGCTCCGGCACGTGTCGCGCGACGACGTTGACGATGGGGCCCGTTGCGTTCGCGAGGATGTCGTGCCAGCCGTGCTGATCGTGATCGCACCACTGGACGCGGAGCGACGCGCGGTCGCCTCCGGCCAGACGGCTGCGCACGGCGACGTGAGAGATGTCCAGGACGGCTGGCCCGCTGTAACCGCGATGGGTGAAGAGAAAGCCGCCGCGCGTCTCCATTCGTCGGGACTGGTCGCGCGCGCGTAGCCTCACGTCGATCGAGATGCCCGACAGGCTCGCGTGGATCGGCGGCTCGGCGACGAGCGGCGTGAGCGCCGGATACGCCTCGTGCACGGTGTGACCGAGGTTCGCCGCGACCCGGAGTCCGGCGCCATCGCTCCCCGTTGAGGGCACGGACAGCCCGCCTGTCGCCAGGATGACCCGCTCGGCGGCGATGGTGCCCAGCGACGTGGTGACCCGCCACCCGGCCGGCATCGCGGTCACGTCAAGCAGTTCGCATCCAAACCGAAACTCCACGCCTGCTCGACGGGCCAGCGTCACCAGGCCGTCTCGCACGTCGCGCGCGCGATGAGACGCCGGAAACCACTTGCGGGTCTCCGCTTCGAACACGAGCGGCGTGCCGACATCGCGCTCGAAGAACGCGCGCTGCTGGTCGAGCGGCCAGGAGCGCAACACGCGCCGCACGAGATGCGCGGGCGACGCCGTGACGAATCGCTCGGGTTCGATCGCGGCCGGCAGAATATTGCAACGGCCGCCGCCGCTGATCAGGATCTTGCGGCCTCCGTCAGGCGTTTTCTCGCAGACGACAACAGGTCGGCCGGCCCGTCGGGCGAAGATGGCGGCCACCAGACCTGCGGCGCCGGCGCCGACCACAACGACAGGCATCTGATCCGTGCTCCGGTTCGCAGCGCGTATGAACCGATCATAGTCGGGAGCCGCATGCTCCTGCAGGCGGGCGCAGGCGATTGTGCCAAGCGAACCGGCCGACCCCTTGCGCTTCTACAACAAGTGCGCTACCGTTGCTCCTGTAGAAGCGAAAGGCGAAGGCATGCCGGATTCGAAGCTCGATCTTCCGCAGGGCACGTTGGACCTGCTGATCCTCAAGGCGCTGTCGCTGGGCTCCATGCACGGCTGGGCGATCGCCCAGCGCCTCCAGCAGGTCTCGCGCGACACCTTGCAGATTCCGCAGGGATCGCTGTACCCCGCACTCCACCGGCTCGAACGCAAGGGCTGGATCCGCGCCTCGTGGGGGGAGTCCGAGAACAACCGGAAGGCCAAGTATTACGAGCTGACGCGCGCGGGGCGCGCCCGGCTGGCGACCGAAACCGATGACTGGGCACGGCTGACAGCGGCCGTCTCGCTCGTCCTGAAACTGAACTGACTCGCATGCTGCGGCAACTCTGGGCGGACGTCCGCTACCGGCTGCGCGCGATCGTCCGCCGGTCGGCGATGGAAGACGACTTGGACGCCGAGCTGCGCTTCCATCTCGAGCGCGAGGCTGAGGAGCTGGAGCGCCGGGGCGCCCCGCGCGCGGAGGCGAACCGCCTCGCGCGTATCGCCTTTGGCAGCGTGGAGGTGGCGAAGGAGGAGGCGCGCGATGCACGCGGCACCGTCCTTCTGGAACAACTGCTGCAGGATGCGCGATACGCCTGCCGGACGCTGCGTAAGGAGCCCACCTTCACACTCACGACCGTGATGCT
Organism: Vicinamibacterales bacterium; assembly: GCA_035495555.1. Taxonomy (GTDB): domain Bacteria; phylum Acidobacteriota; class Vicinamibacteria; order Vicinamibacterales; family 2-12-FULL-66-21; genus DATJFQ01. The sequence goes on along the minus strand of DATJFQ010000015.1, from coordinate 6,068 downwards.
GCTCGGTCTTGGCATAGGCGCGAACACCGCAACGTTCACGGTCATGCAGGCGCTGCTCTTCCGTCCGCTTGCCGTCCCCCATCCGGAACAGCTGATGATCATCGGCAAGCCATCGGCGGTCGGTTCGAACTGGATCGGCCCGCCTCAAACGGACTTCGTGTCCTTTCCCCTCTACGAGGATGTCCGCAATCGCATCCGTGCCCTTGGTGACATCTATGCCGCCGGACGTCTGTATGACGCCGAGGTCGACATCGCCGGGCGGCCGGCGGAGAGCGGCGGCGCGGTCGAACACACCGAAGTCCGTCTCGTGACCAGCAACTATTTCGATGTCCTGCAGGTGGCCGCTGCGAAGGGACGAACATTTGCCGGCGGTGTGGACGCAGCCGGGGCGAGCACGCCGGTCGCGGTCATCAGCGAGGGCTACTGGCAGCGCCGCTTCGCCCGCGATCCCTCGGCGATCGGGAGTGCCATCACGGTCAATCACGTGCCGCTGACCGTTATCGGCGTCATGCCCGCCGGGTTCGGCGACATCGTCGGCACCGCAACGGATCTGTGGGTGCCGATGCGGATGCAGCCGCTGCTGTCGCCTGAGCAGAAGGTGCTCGACGATCGCCACGTTTCGTGGCTGCAGATGATGGGCCGCCTGGCGCCCGGTATCACGCTGGCACAGGCAAGGGCCGCGATCCCCGCGATCGAAGCCGACGCCGTTCGCGCCCAACTGGCGGGCAAGGACCTGGCCCAGTTCGACTCGAACCTGCACGAGGACCCGATCGAGGTCGACTCGGGCGCACGTGGGTTCTCACGCGTCCGCCGCGATTATCAGGCGCCGCTCATCGTGCTCATGTGCGCGGTCGTCCTGATCGTGCTCATCGCCTGCGCCAACGTGGCGAATCTCATGCTGGTGCGCGGAGTCGCACGCACGCGCGAGATGACGGTTCGGATGGCGCTCGGGGCGGGACGGGGCAGGCTGCTGCGCCAGCTGTTCACCGAAACGCTGCTGCTGGCCGCCGGCGGAGGCACGTTGGGCGTGCTGGTCTCGAAGCCGGGCAGCGATCTGTTCGTGCGCCTCGCGAACAGTCCGATCACGCTGGACACCACGGTCCGCGGACCCGTACTCGGGTTTGCGGCCGGCCTCACGCTCATCTGCTCGATCCTGTTCGGTCTCGCCCCGGCGTTCCGAGGTACGCGCCTCGATGTGGCGACGACACTTCGCGCGCAGGGCCGAAATCTCGTCGGCGCGCGCACGCGCGCGGGCCGCTTCGCAACCGGGAAGACACTTGTCGTGGTGCAGCTCACGTTGTCGATGGTGCTGCTCATTGGCGCAGGTCTTCTCGTCCGCAGCATGCAGCGCCTCGTGACGGCCGATCTCGGCTTCGATCGCGATCGACTGGTGATGGTGAAGGTCTCGACACAGAAAGCCGGATACACGCTCGCACGCGAAGAGGCGCTGGCGCGGACGTTGCCCGAGCGGGTTCGTGTGCTGCCTGGCGTCGCGGGCGTGAGCACCACCTTTCATGGCCTGTTCGGCTCCTACGGTTTCATCGGTATCCTGCCTCCAGGTAGCGGCAAATCCGCGTCGCCGCTGGACGTGAAATACGATGCCGTCGGCCCGGGATATTTCCAGGCGATCGGCGCCAGGCTGCTGCGGGGCCGCGAATTCGACGCGCGCGACTCGGCATCAGGTGTGAAGGTCGTGATCCTCAATCAGAGCCTGGCGAAGCGGCTCTTCGGCAACGTCGATCCGATCGGGACGACGATCAAGGACGGCGGGGACGCCACGTACACCATCGTCGGCATCGTTGCCGACATGCGTGAGGCCAGCGTGCGCGATGAGCGGGTGCAGGAAGCCTATATCCCGCTCTTCCAGACACACCAGAACGGGTTCTGGCTGGCGGTGCGCGTGAATGGCGATCCAGCGGCGTCGCTGGCGGCGATTCGAGGCGCGGTGCTCGCCGCCGATGCCAGCCTTCCGGTCGAGGTGCACGCCGTGAACGAGCTGACCGGTCAAGCGGTTGCCGAAGATCGGCTCACCATGCGGGTCACGGCGTTCTTCGGAGTCCTCGCGCTGCTGCTCGCCGCACTCGGCCTGTACGGCATGACCGCATATGAGACCAGTCGCCGCACGGGAGAGTTCGGTCTGCGCATCGCCCTTGGCGCTCAGCCCGCAAGCGTGGCGCGCACAGTGCTCGGCGAATCGGCGGCGCTCTGTGCGGTCGGTCTCGCGTGCGGGATTCCGGCCGGACTCGCGGCAGCGGGCCTCATCCGCGATCAGCTCTTCGGCGTGGCCCGTGTCGATCTGCCCTCGCTCGCGACCGCGGTGGGTATCCTGGTCCTGACGACCCTGCTCGCGGCGTACCTGCCGGCGCGTCGGGCGGCACGCATTGCGCCGCTCGAGGCGCTGCGCACGGAATAGGCGCTCGCGTCAACGCGCCTCGGAACGATCACCGCGACGCGTGTTGTTCGTGCGTGTAGCACGCGACATGCTCGTCCAGCACCGGCAGCGGCAGCGCCCCGGCCGCCAGTACGTAGTCATGAAACGCGCGCAGATCGAACGACGCGCCCTGTTCCTCGGCGACCCGATCTCGCAGGTCGTGGATCCGCTTGGCGCCGAGCTTGTAGGCCAGCGCCTGGCCGGGGATGTCCACGGAATAGCGCAACGTCTCCGTGTCGATCTGCACGTCCGATTCGAACGTGTGGTCGCGCATGAAGGCGATGGCTTTCTCGCGCGTCCAGCCGAGCGCGTTCATTCCAGTATCGACGACCAGCCGCGACGAGAGAAACAGATCCATCGCGAGCCGCCCGGCCCGCTGATACGGATCGCGATACATCCCCATCTCGCCGGCAAGATCGGATGCGTACTCGCCCCAGCCCTCGGTGAATGCCGTCGGATGCGCGTTGCGCCGGAATGGCACGAGCGACGCGTTCTCCATCTGCAGCGCCATCTGGAAGTGATGCCCCGGCACCAGTTCGTGATAGATCACCGCTTCGGCCATCAGGATGGAGCGATCCTCCGGCCGCGTGCCGTTGTACATGTAGTAGCCGGATGGGTCGCTCGCGGTCGGAATCTGGTAGTAGCCGTAAGTCATGGACGCGGCGCGCTGCGCCTCGAGCGGCTTCACGCCGTAAGGAGCCGACGGCCTTCGCCCGAAATACGCACCGACGTGCGGCTCGATGCGGCGGATGGCTGCTTCCATCCGCTCGCCGATCTCTTCACCAGAATGCGCCCGGAAACGCGGATCGTTGCGCAGGTAATTCCGGAACTCCGCGAACGAACCCGCATATCCCGCATCGTGGCGCACCTGATCGAGCGCGGTCTCGAGGCGTGCCACCTCGTTCAGTCCGATCTGATGAATCTGCTCCGGCGTGAGGTCGAGGCCGGTATGGCGGCGAATCAGGAAGCGGTAGTAGTCGCGTCCGCCGGGAAACCGCGACACCCCGACGTCGCCGGCGGCCTGCGCCCGATACGGTCCATCGAGATACGCGGCCAGCCGATCGACAGCCGGGTCCACGACGTCGGCGATCGCCGCGTTCACGCGTTCGAGAAAGCGCGCGCGGCTCGCCGGCTCCATCTTCGCGAGACGCCGGTCGTCCACCCTGAACGGGCTCGCCGCCGGTGGTGCGCCGAAACCCCGAACGAATCCCAGCACGAGCGGCAGCTCGGCGGCCGGAAGCGCGATGCCGCGGCGCACCTGACCGCGCAGCCGACTTTCGTACGCGGCAAACGTGAGCGGCAGCTCGTCGAGCGCATCGGAGTACGCCTGCCGGTCGGCCTCCGAGTCGAGCGGCAGGTTGGCCAGCATTCCCGAGAGGAACGTCAGCGGCGACGCATACGGCGTGATGAACGACTCCAGCCAGTAGTACTGCGCGGCTTCCCTCATCAGGCGGGCATCGAACTCGATCGTCTTGTAGGTGAGCGCATCCTGGTGCGACAGCCGATCGGGCGCGATCGCGTGCAGCCGCGTCAGCAGTGCATCGGCCCACGCCGCATCCGCTTTGACCTGCGCCTCGTTCGCCGGCATCGCCGGAGGTCCGTTGCGCACCTCCGCCAGCGGAACCAGGTACGCCGAGCCTTGCCGGATCGCGAGTTCCTGGGCCAACGCGTTCACGGCGTCGCCCGGCGGCGGGACCCCGCCGCGTTGAACGGTTGGCACCGCCGTCGCGGCAGTTGCCGCAACCACGGCGAACACCAGCAGCATTCTTCCTCTCACGACCACTTGCCCTCCCACCCTGCTGCAGGCCGCGCCGCGAGACGCGCCAGGCTGAACTGCGGGTCTGGCGTCGCGGATCCCAGCGCGAGTGACGCCACCATCTCACCGATCGCCGGCCCCATTTTGAAGCCGTGTCCCGATCCACCCCCCGCAATCCAGACGTTGGGCGCCGACGGGTGCTTATCGATGATGTAGTGCGAATCCGGCGATGCTTCGTACTGACAGACTTCTGATCCCAGCAGTGGCGCGTCTCTGAGCAGCGGGAATCGCGTTTCGAGAAAGCTCCGCGCGCCGGCGATGCCCGACGCCGTCGCGTCGCGCACCATCGTCGTCGGATCGATCGACGGTCCCGGCGTGTCGTCTGCGACCTTGAAGCCCCGGTTTGCATTCCCGGGAATTCCGTACATCAGCCGATCGCCGTAGTCGATCCAGACCGGCATACGCGGATCGATGAATCTCGCATCGCCCGCCGGCGTTCCGAAGTAATAGACCTCTTGCCGCGTCGGGGTGATCTTGCCCGCGAGCAGCGTCGGAAACATCGCGGGCAGCCACGGGCCGCAGGCGAAGACGAAGACGTCGGCCGCAATCCGGTCGCCGTCAGACGTGACCACCTGTCGGAGCGCGCCGTCGATATCGTCGAGCGGTCGAACGTCCGCACGCTGCCATGTGCCGCCTTCCGCGATGAACCGCTCGACGACGTGCTCGCATGCCCGACGCGCGAAGAGGTAGCCGGCTTCCGGTTCCCACAACGCCGTGCTGACGTCGTCGAATGCGATCTGGGGAAAGCGTCGCGCCGCCTCCGCGGGCGTCAGCTCCTCGATCGGCAGGCCGACCGCGCGGAGCGCCGAGACAGAGTCGCGGCCGAAGGCGGCAGGATCATCCGTGTGGCTGCCGCCAGGTTGATCAGTCGTCGCCGCGCCGTGTGCGGGACGAATCATCCACAGCGCGCCGGTCTTGCGAAAGAACCCGCGCCGCCATCGGCGGTCGTACTCCGTCCAGAGCCGCAGCGCGCGCAGCGCGAGCTTCGTGTAGACGGTGCGGGAGCCGTACGTTGCGCGAATGACGCGCGTTTCGCCGCCCGAGCTCGCACGGGCGTTGCCTGGCCCCCACGCCTCGACCAGCGTCACCCGGGCGCCGCGGCGCCGTAACTCGAGGGCCGTCCATCCGCCGAACGCGCCGGCGCCCACGACGACAACGCGGGGAAGGGACGAGACTCGGCGTGGTTGTTCAACCGTCGCGAGCGAGGGCAGCAAGAGTGAAGCCTTCAGGACGTCGCGCCGGGTGGTCATCGCGCCGGCGAGTGTGGCGCGACTCTGGTCAGCACGTCAAGCTACCACGGTCGTCTGCGCCGTGACATTCGAGCGTGAGCCGCTACGAGCTGCGATCGGCGCCTTGCTCCGCCACTGATGAATCCGCGTTCGTGACGTTCATCGGGCGCTGTCGCGTGCGGGAATGTCGAGCCCTGCCTTGCGGAGCCCGGACGATGCGTTCGCGCCGAGTGCCGCCTCTGGTGGCGCAACGCCATCGTTACATCGGTAGCCGGGCGTACCTGCTCGCGCAAATGGACGCTAGCGGAGCTCCTCGAGCTGCCGCCGGTACTTGGAATAGAGCCGATGCGAGACGTCCAGCGCGTCACCGCGCGGCCGCGCCGGGAACGTCTCGTGGCGATGTGACCACTCCTGCTCCCACCGGCACATCGCTGCGGCGAACGGGGCGCGGTCGAACGACGTCCCCGTATCGACTGCGCGGTTCAAGCCTGAGAAGAACTCCTGCCACCGCGGCAGGTAGTAGCTCGTGAACATCCCCTGCCACTGTTTGTGCGCGTAGAGATTGAGATCATCCTCCTGTCCTTCGGTGCAC
>DATJFQ010000014.1:0-12413 GCA_035495555.1 Vicinamibacterales bacterium | reverse complement strand
AACTTCAATGCGACGCTCTCCGCCGCGACCCCTGGTCACAAGATTACGGATTACGCGTGGAACTTCGGGGACGGCGCGCTTGGTGATGGTCCCCTCGTGAACCACACCTACACGGTCGCCGGCAGCTACATCGTCGTGCTGAAGATCACGGACGATGCGGGACGGAAGGGAACGGCGACCCAGACAATCACGGTTACGACCGACGTGCCGTTGGCGAAGTTCACCTTTACGCCGACGGCGCCGGCCGCAACGGCCGGGAGTTCAGCGTCGGTGGTGTTCGACGCGAACCAGTCGCTCGCCGTGAACGGCCGCACGATCGTGAGTTACTCGTGGGACTTCGGCGACGGGTCGACGGGCAACGGACCCACGGTCTCGCATTCGTTCCTTGCGGGCACCACGCACGTCGTCGTTCTCAGGGTCACCGACAGTGCCGGCCAGACGGCCACCACGTCGCAGTCGGTCACCGTCGGCGTGCAATAAAGCGAGGAAGCCCAAAGAGAGAGCAGGAAAGCCGCACGTTCAGCCGTCGCTCAGGAAAAGGAATGGGGGAAAGACGTTCTCCCATTCTTTTTTTTGTCCATCGTCCATCGCCCATCGCCCATCGCCCATCGAACATCGAGCAGCATCGTTCCACCTTCTTTCTTTCACTGATACAGTTCTCAGTGGTGGACAGTCCACGGATTGAGCAGTTGCGGCGGCGCGTGAGCGCCGATCCTGCATCGATTGCCTTTGCCGCCCTCGCCGAGGAATACCGAAAGGAAGGCCGCTATCCGGAGGCGATCGAGACCTGCCGGCTCGGGCTGCAGCGGCATCCCGCGTATCTGTCCGCGCGCGTGACCCTCGGCCGCGCGCTCGTCGGTCTTGGCGACTACGAAGCGGCACGGCTGGAACTCGAGGCCGTGCTCCGTATTGCGCCCGAGAACCTCGCGGCGATTCGCGCGATGGCCGACATCTACAGCCGGCTTCAGCAGACCGAGGAATTGCCGATGCCAGAAGCCGTTTCGGAGGAGGCCGCGGAAGAGGCGTCCACGGAGCCGGCACCGCCTGCCGTGCAGGTCGAACCGCCACCCCGCCTTCGTGTGGTTCCGCTCGAGCCCCCGCCCGATCCGAACGCCGGCGCAATCGCGCGCCTCGAACGTTTTCTCGATGCCATTACGACAGCGCGGGCGCGCGGGGCCGAATGAAGCCGCCACTCGACGCTTCGACCGTGTCCCGTCGCCTGGATGCCGTCCGTCGCTCCCTGGCTGGTGCCTCGATTGAAAGGCTGCTGATCACGCACCTGCCGAACATTCAATACCTGACCGGTTTCGCCGGGACAGCGGGTGCGCTGGTGCTCTCGAGCGACGGCTGCACGCTCATCGTCGACGCGCGGTACGTCACGGCAGCGCGGGACCTTATCGCTGGCTTTGGTGACGCCGCCCTGTCGCTGCAGCCGGTCGCTCGCTCGTATGACGAAACCATTCGGGACGTGATCGCCGCGAACGGAGCGGCTCCGGTCGGCTTCGAGGCCGCGTATCTCACGGTTGCGCGGTTCAACGCCCTGTCGGCGCTGTTGTCCGCGTCCCCGTCAGCGGAATCGATCCGGAAGGCCGAAAGGAACGGACCGCTCGTGCCGACAGAACGGGTAGTGGAGCGGGTCCGGATGGTGAAGGATGACGGCGAAATCGCGATTTTCCGGGAGGCCGCGTCGCGCCTCTCTGCGATTGCCCGCCGCCTGCCAGAGCTGGCGGTGCCAGGCCGAACGGAGCGGGAGGTGGCGGACGCCATCGAAGAGGCCATGCGCCGCAGCGGTTTTTCACGGCCCGCGTTCGATACGATCGTCGCCTCCGGACCCAACAGCGCGTTGCCCCACGCCAGCCCGACGGAACGGGTCATCCAGGCTGGAGATCCTACCGTGCTGGACTTTGGGGGTGTGTACGGCGGATACTGCGTGGATCTGACACGCACGGTTCAGCTTGGGCCGTCTTCTCCGGAAATGGCCCGCATGCTGGCCGCGGTGGCCGAGGCTCAGCAGGCGGCGCTCGAGGCGGTCGCCCCGGGGCGGCGGCCGAGCGAAGTCGACGCCGCGGCGCGTTCAGTGCTCGAACGGCACGGCCTGGCCGACGCATTCGGGCACGGTACCGGCCACGGTCTGGGCCTGGAGATCCACGAGGACCCGCGCGTCGGGCGGCTGGTGCCGGGGCAGCCGGACGACCCATTGGTGCCAGGCGTCGTCATCACCATCGAGCCCGGCGCGTATGTTCCCGGAATCGGCGGCGTCCGGATCGAAGACGACGTGCTGGTGACGGCGGGTGGATGTGAGGTGCTGACGGATGTTCCGACGTTCCTGTAGGCGGCGGTGATGGAATTCTCCGATATCGAACGGATTCTGGAGCTCGTTCGGCAGCACGACCTCGCGGAATTCGAGCTCGAGAAGGACGGCCTCAAGCTGCGGGTGCGCAAGGCGGGGGGCGGCCCCGTGTTTCACACCGGTCCCCTGCCGTCGATGCCGCTGGTCCCGATGCCGAACGTGACGACAGTCCCTCCGGTTCCGGCGCTCGCGCCGGCTCCTGCCTCGTCGCCCGCGTCCACCGCGGACATCGACGACTCCATGGAGCTCGCCGTCGTCAAGTCTCCCATCGTCGGCACCTTCTACCGCTCGCCCGAGCCCGGCGCGGCGGCCTTTGTCGAGATCGGTCAACGGGTCAAGAAGGATCAGGTGCTCTGCATCATCGAAGCGATGAAGCTGATGAACGAGATCACGTCGGAGTACGAGGGCGAGATCGTCAGCGCCTACGTCGAGAACGGCAAGCCGGTGCAGTACGGCGAACGGCTGTTCGCCATCAAGACATCATGACGATCGCCTCTTGCCCATCGCGCATCGGCGCCCGGTCATCGGTAGACGGCCAGTGTCATGTTTAAGAAGATTCTGATCGCCAATCGCGGGGAGATCGCGCTGCGGGTGATCTGCGCCTGCCGCGAGCTCGGAATCAAGACGGTCGCGGTGTACTCGGAGGCGGACGAAAACTCGCTCCATGTCCGGTTCGCCGACGAGGACGTCTGCATCGGTCCGCCCAGGAGTGCGGACAGCTACCTGAGCGTTCCCGCGATCATCAGCGCCGCCGAAATCACCGGTGCCGACGCAATTCACCCGGGATACGGCTTCCTGTCGGAGAGCGCGTATCTCGCCGAAGTCTGCGAGGCGTGCCACATCAAGTTCATCGGCCCGACGCCCAACGTGATCCGCCTGCTGGGCGACAAGGCCCGGGCGCGGCGTGCGATGAAGAAAGCCGGCGTTCCGATTCTTCCCGGAAGCGACGGCCCGATCGACAGCGAGGAGCGCGCGCACAAGGTCGCGAAGGACCTCGGTTACCCGATCATCATCAAGGCGGTGGCGGGCGGCGGCGGGCGCGGGATGCGCGTCATCCGGCAGCCGCAGGAGCTGTCGAAGAATCTCAAGACGGCGCAGCGTGAAGCGGAAGCCGCCTTCGGCGTCGGCGACGTCTATCTCGAGAAATACGTCGAAAACCCGAGACACATCGAGTTTCAGGTACTCGGGGATCATCACGGCGCGGTCCTTCATCTCGGCGAGCGCGAGTGCTCGATCCAGCGGCGGCATCAGAAACTGCTCGAGGAGGCGACCTCCGTTGCGGTGACGGAAAAGATGCGCCGCAAGATGGGCAGCACGGTCGTCGATGCGGCGCGCGCGGTGCAGTACACCAACGCCGGCACGTTCGAGTTCCTGCTCGACGACAAGGGCAATTTCTATTTCCTCGAAGTGAACACGCGCGTGCAGGTCGAGCACCCGGTCACCGAGTTCATCACCGGCGTCGACATCGTCAAGGAACAGATCCGGATTGCGGCGGGGGAGCGCCTGTCGTTCAAGCAGGGCGACGTGACGTTCAACGGCCACTCGATCGAGTGCCGCATCAACGCCGAAGATCCGATCACGTTCGCGCCGTCGCCGGGCGTGATCCACGCCTTCAGCGTACCGGGCGGCCCGGGCGTGCGCGTCGACACCTTCGCGCATTCCGAGTGCGTCGTCTCACCGTATTACGACTCGCTGATCGCGAAAATCATCGTGCACGGCCGCGACCGCCAGGAAGCGATCGCGCGTATGCGCCGCACGCTCGAGATGACCGTCATCGACGGAATCAAGACGTCGATTCCGCTGCATCTCAAGATTCTGTCGGACCCCGATTTCATCGCCGGGCGGCTGGGAACTGCGTTCATGGACCGTTACCTGGTCGAAAAGAAGCCGGCCTCGAACGGTCTGGCGGAGGCCGTGTAACGGGGTTCTCGGGTTCTAGGGTTCTCGAGGTTCTCGGGTTGGGTTCTCGGGGTTCTCGGGTTAGGTTCTCGGTTCTCGGGTTACGTTCTCGGTTCGCAGGTTGCGTTCTCCGGCTAATACTCCGTTGTGCACAACGTGCGAGCCCTAACCCGCGAACCCGAACCAAGCCCCGCAAAGTCGCGAACGTAACCTGAGAACCCGAAAACTTCGAGAACCCGAGAACCCCGAGAACCCCGAGAACCCCGAGAACTAACCCGAGAACCCTGAGAACCTGAGAACCCAACCGGAGAACCGAAGAGCCCGAGAACCCGAGAACCCGATTTTTCGTGTTTCCGCTCTATTCGATCCTCGACGTGAGTCTCTGCGCGGCGCACGGTCTCGCGCCGCTCGACGTGCTCGACGCGTTTCTCCGCGGCGGGGCGAAGTTGGTCCAACTCCGCGACAAGACGCCGGCATCGGGTGCGCGGCTGGCGCTCGCCGACGAAGTCGTCCGGCGGTGCCACGCGGGCGGCGCCACGATCCTCATCAACGACTTCGTCGACATCGCCCGGATGAGCGCCGCCGACGGCGTGCACCTCGGGCAGGAGGACATGGCGGTCGACGACGCCCGCCGGATTCTCGGACCCGATGCGCAGATCGGGATCTCCACCCACGGGGAACAGCAGATCGAGGCGGCGGCGTCCAGCTCGGCGTCCTATCTTGCCGTCGGTCCAATCTTTTCGACGCTGACGAAACACACCGGGTACACCGCCCGCGGACTGCACCTGGTCCGGCACGCGGCCGCCAGTGGCCGTCCCGTCGTCGCGATCGGGGGCATGACGCTCGAGCGCGCGCCTGATGTCATGCGTGCGGGCGCTGCCGCCGTTGCCGTGATCTCGGACCTCCTCGCGGGGGGAAACCCCGAGAGCCGCACCCGGCAGTATCTCGCGGCCCTCCGTGTATAATCGGCGGACTTTCCACGCCAGCGCAGCTCAGGGAGGAAGGACACCGTTGATGTCGATCTTCGCGACGAAATCGATCGAACAGTTGAAGGCGGAGGCGAACCAGGGCGGGGAGCATTCGCTCAAGCGCGTGCTCGGACCGCTCAATCTGGTGACGCTCGGCATCGGCGCCATCATCGGCACCGGCATTTTCGTGCTCACCGGGCAGGCCGCCGCCGACTACACGGGGCCGGCCATCGTTCTGTCGATGGTGCTGGCGGGTATCGCGAGCGGGCTCGCGGGCCTGTGTTATTCCGAGTTCGCATCGACGGTCCCCATCGCAGGGTCCGCATACACGTACGGCTATGCAACCCTCGGCGAATTCGTCGCCTGGATCATCGGCTGGGACCTCATTCTGGAGTACGCCCTCGGAGCGGCCACGGTCGCGGTCGGCTGGTCGGGGCACGTCGCGAGTTTCTGCCACGATTTCCTGGGCTTCGACATTCCCGCGTCGGTCGCCGCCGCGCCGTGCACGATCATTCACGGCGCCGGCTGCAGCCCCGCGGCGATCATCAACCTGCCGGCCGTGCTCATCGCGCTGGCCGTGACGGTGCTCATCATCATCGGCGTCAAGGAATCGGCGAACGTCAACACGGCCATCGTGATCATCAAGGTCGCCGTCGTCATCATCGTCATTCTGGGCGGCGCAGCGTTCATCAACACCGCCAACTGGCACCCGTTCATTCCGCCGAACACGGGGCACTTCGGATCGTATGGATGGACCGGCATCATGCGGGGCGCCGGCGTCATTTTCTTCGCCTACATCGGCTTCGACGCGGTCTCGGTGGCGGCCCAGGAAGCGAAGAACCCGCAGAAAGACATGCCGGTCGGGATCCTCGGTTCGCTCGTGGTCTGCACGATTCTCTACATCCTCGTGTCGGGTGTGACCGTCGGGCTCGTGCCGTACAAAGAGATGTCGGGATCGGCTGCTCCGCTCGTCGTCGCCATTCGCGCGGCGGAGACCGCCTCCGGCGGAAGCGGCGTGCTGAGGATCCTCGTGATGCTCGTCGAGCTCGGCGCGATCGCCGGCCTCAGCTCCGTGATGGTCGTCATGATGATGGCGCAGCCGCGCATCTTCTACTCGATGGGGAACGACGGGCTGCTGCCGCCGTTCGCAAAGAAGATCCACCCGCGCTTCCGGACGCCGTACGTCACCAGCATCATTACCGGCGTGGTCGTCGCGATCGCGGCGGGGTTCACGCCCATCGGGGCGCTCGGCGAGCTCGTCAGCATCGGCACGTTGCTGGCGTTCGTCATCGTGTCGATCGGCATCATCTTCCTGCGGAAGCGGCGGCCCGATCTCGAACGCCCGTTCCGGACGCCGTGGGTGCCTTTCGTCCCGATCCTCTCCGCGATCGTCAGCCTCGCGTTGATGGCAAGCCTGCCGTTCGACACATGGATGCGGCTGGTGATCTGGATGGCCATCGGGCTCGTGATCTACTTCGGGTACGGCAGACAGCACAGCGAGTTGCGCGCCCGCAAGGAATTGGCTGCCGGCCGGCGCTGAGCCCGCTCCGACGATGGGTCGACGCGACGCCGTTTTCGTCGATCCGTCGCCGCAGCGGAGGACGCTGCCCTGGTGGGCAGGCTGGCGGCTGGTGCTGCTCCTGCTCGCCCTCGTGATCGTCGTCGGCACGGCCGGGTACATCGTGATCGAAGGGTGGAGCGCGTGGGACGCGTTCTACATGACGGCGATCACGATCACCACGGTCGGATATGGCGAGGTGCACCCCCTCTCGCGGGCCGGCGAAGCCTTCACGGTCTGCGTCATGTTCGCGGGGGTCGGGACGTTTTTCTACGGAATTGCGCTGTTCCTCGCGCAGATTGCCGAAGGCCGTTTTGCCGAACGATTCTCGCGTCGGCGGTTCGCTCGCATGCTCGACGATCTCTACGGACACTGCATCCTCTGCGGCTTCGGCCGCATGGGAGAAATCATCGCGCGGGAGTTCGAACGCCAGGGCCAGCGGTTCGTCGTGGTCGACCGCGATCCCGAGCGCGTGCACGCTGCGCTCGAACTCGGCTACCTCGCGGTCGCGGCCGACGCGTCGAACGAGGACGTGCTGCGGCGCGTGCGGATCGACCGCGCACGGGTGCTCGTCGCGGCGGTCAGCACGGACGCCGAGAACGTGTACGCGGTCCTGAGCGCGAGGCTCCTCAAGCCGGATCTGTTCATCGTCGGCCGGGCGGAAACCGAAGACGCGCGCGTCAAGCTCACGCGCGCCGGCGCGGATCGCGTCATTTCTCCGTATCACCTCGGGGGCCTGCAGCTCGCGCAGACGGCGCTTCGGCCCGCCGTCGTCGACTTCGTCCAGCTGGCGACGTCCTCGACCAATCTCGATCTCAACCTCGAGCAGGTCCATATCGACTCGTCCTCTCCGCTCGCCGGCCGGAGCATCATCGACGCGGGCCTGCGGCAGCGGTTCGGCGTCGTTGTCGTCGGGATCCGGCGCGCTGACGGAAAGATGGATTTCAACCCTGAGCCCGAGACGGCGATGCATCCTGGCGATGACCTGGTCGTCCTCGGACGGACCAACAGCCTGCGCGATCTCGAGACGGCGGCGGCGGTGCAGAAATGAGCGTGCGTATTCTCGACGGTCAGGCCGTCGCGGCAGCGATTCGCGCCGAGGCCATTCCCGACGTTCAGGCGTTCACGGCGTCGGCCGGCCGTCCTCCGGGTCTTGGGATCGTCCTCGTGGGCAGCGATCCGGGGTCGGAGGTCTATGTCCGCAACAAAGTGAAGGCGGGCGCGGACGCCGGCCTGTGGGTCGACTTGCAGCGGCTGCCCGAAACCGCGACGCTCGACGAAGTCCTGCAGCTCGTCGAGCGGCTCAACGTAAGCGCGGTCCACGATGGCATCCTGGTGCAGTCGCCGCTGCCGTCTGCGATGGGTAAGGGCGCGGCGCAGCGGGTGTTCGACTCGATCAATCCGGATAAGGACGTCGACGGCTTTCATCCCGTCAATGTCGGCAAGCTGGTTCAGGGCCGTGCCGCATTGAAGCCGTGTACGCCGACCGGCATCATCGAGCTTCTCGACAGGTCGGGCATTCAGATCGGCGGCCGGTACGCTGTCGTGATCGGGCGGTCGGAAATCGTGGGCAAACCGATGGCGATGCTGCTGCTCCAGCGCGACGCCACGGTGACGATCTGCCATTCGAAAACGCCTGACCTGCGCGCGGTTGCCCGCACGGCAGACATCCTCGTCGCCGCCATCGGCCGGCCGGGATTCGTGACCGCGGATTTCGTCAAACCCGGCGCGACCGTGGTCGACGTGGGGACGACACCGGTGTCGGACCATGCCGTCGTCGAGCGGCTGTTCGGCGTCGATTCGCCGCGCCGGGCGGCGTACGAGAAGCGCGGCTCGATTGTGGTGGGCGATGTTCACCCTGGCGTCGCCGGCGTCGCGGGCGCGCTGACGCCGGTCCCCGGCGGCGTGGGCCCGTTGACGATCGCGCTCCTGCTGAAGAATACGATTACCGCGGCTCGGGCTCGGCGCGACGCCCACGTGTAACGCGCGTCCCGGTTGCGGAATTCCGGCGCGGCTTCGGGCGCGCGATGGACATGCTTCGCATCGCACTCACCGGCGGGATCGCGACCGGCAAATCGTACTGCACGGGAGGCTTCGCGCGCCTCGGCGTTCCCGTCATCGACGCTGACGTGCTCGCGCGGGAGGCCGTCGCACCGGGCACGCGCGGTCTCGACGCCGTCGCCGCGCGCTTCGGGCCGGAGGTGCTGAGAGCCGACGGCTCGCTCGATCGAGCCGCCCTCGGCCGTATCGTGTTCACCGAGGCCAGAGCGCGGCGCGACCTCGAGGCGATCATCCATCCCGACGTGTATCGCCGCATCCGCGAGTGGTTCGCCAACATCCCGCCCGGGACGCGCCTGGCGATCGCCGACATTCCGCTGCTGTTCGAAACGGGACAGCAGCACGAGTTCGATGCCGTGATCGTCTGCGCCTGCACCCCTGCCGAGCAGTTGAAGCGGGTCATCGCGAGAGATGGCTTGTCCGAAGCCGACGCCCGCGCCCGCATTGCCGCCCAACTCCCGATCGAGGAAAAAGCCGCCCGCGCGGACCACGTCATCTGGACGGACCGTGGATTCGCCGAAACCGATGCTCAGGTGCGAACGGTTTTCGAGCTCCTGAACGCGCTGTAGCGGGCGCGGCCGTGCCCGCATTGCCTGTAGCGCGTTCCTCCCGGGATCTGATGGCGAATCACGCTTCCGCGGTTTCCTTCGCCGGCGCGATCCGCTCTTCGACGAAGGTGTTCCACTCGTGGCAGTGCGGGCATTGCCACAGCAGCTCCGTCGAGCGATAGCGGCATCTGACGCAGACGTGAGGGTCGAGATAGAAAATCGCGTCGCGCGTCAGTTCCGAGTAGCGCCTGACAAGCGCCGGGCTGAGCCCCAGACGGGAGAGTGTTTCCCAGATGGCCTGATGCAGCGCCAGCGCGTGCGGATTGTGCGCCAGCGCTTCGAACAGCAGCTCGAGGCCCTCCTGATGGCGTGACTGAGCGGACAGATGCCGCGCAAGCGCGAGCCGCGCCCGCCAGTCCTGCGGCGTGTTCTCGATGAGACGCCTGCAGAGCGCGGCGAACCGCTCGCCGTTGCCGTCCTGCGCGTAGGCGCTCTCGAGGCGCGTGAACGTGAGGTACGACCGCTCCGGTGCGGCTTCGATGAGACGCTCCCAGACCGAGATCGCCGCATCCAGGCGGTTCTCCTGCAGCCGCAAATCCCCGACACTCAGGTGCGCCGGCGCATTGCGCGGGTCCAGCTCGATTGCCGCTTCGAACCGGCGCGCCGCCTGCTGAAGGTCGCCCCGCCGCATCGCTTCCTGTCCGAGTTCGTTCTCGAGAAACGCGAGGATCTCCTTGTGCCGCGGCGTTTCGACCGTCGAGTCCGTCAGCGCCGCCAGCTTCACGCGCATCGTGTGCGCTTCTTCCCACTGGTGCTGTTCTTCGTAGAGCTTTTCGAGGTTGGAGAGAGCGTAGCGGTTCTGCGGGTCCAGCCGCAGCACTTCACGGAAGGCCTCGATCGCGCGATCGATGAAGCCGCCGCTGCGGTAGTCCAGGCCGAGGCAGAGCAGGACGTTGGCGTGTTCGAGCTTGCGCAGCTTCGGCCGCTGCAGCAGCCCCTGGTGCTCCTGAATGGCGCGCCCGACCTGTCCCTTTTCGCGGTAGAGATTGCCGAGAATGAGATGGATCTCGAGCGGATCGCCCGCAACCTTCGCGGCCTTCGTCAGCTCGTCGATCGCGGCGTCGACCTGGTTGGCCACGAGGAAGTTGAGGCCGAGCATGTAGTGCGGCGATTCGCGCGCGCGCCGGCGATCGATCCACCGCCCGTCGCGCAGCTTGTACCGCTCCCAGGCCTTTCCCGATGCCAATCCGGCGAGTAGAGCAACGAGCGCAACGAGCAGCCCCAGAGGCGAGATCATCCGCTGACTAGTATGCAGCAAAGATCGGCGCACGGTCCCGGGAGGGTACAGACGCAGGGATTGCGAGACGCGACGGGCAAAGATCGCAAAGATGGCAAAGATGGCAAAGATCTAGATCGCCAAAGATCTGGATCGCAAACATCCAGAGATGGCGGAGATCGCAGAGATCTTCGGCTTGAGAATCTTAGAGACGTCTTTAGGATCAGCGCCACTTCGAGCGGAGACTGCGCAAGTATCCGATGGCCTGCGCAGCATGGCCACGTTCAAAAGTGGTCGCCTTCAATTCGAGCAGAATGCAGCCGTTCACCACCAAATCAAACCTGTGGGTTCCGATTTCACGTCCTCGAAACCCAAACAGCCGTCGAATAGTTCTCGTCGACCTCGAATCCAGCTTCACGCAGCGCGATCACCATGGCGCGGTGGTAAATCCTCTCCAGATACCCGGTTCCGAGCTCGTTCCTTCAGTGGAAGCTCGCGTGCCAAAGGGCCGACCGGTGATTCTCTAACCAAAGACGTTCAGCTTCGCGGCCTTCGGGTCTTCGGGATCTGCGTGAAACGCCGTCGGCGCGCGTCGTTGCTCCAGCGGCGAATGGCGTGATCGTTCGTGAACAGCTGCGACGGTTGTCAGCGAGTGAAAGCGGAAGGAGAGCTGCTGAGAACGGCAGCCACTGAGTGTCGTACGGCCCTCCGGGCCAGCCACATAGGCCCCGAAAGCCCGAAGGTCCCGAAGATCGTAATTTCGAAAATGCGTGGTCACGACAGAGTTACTCCTCGTGACGACGGTCCAGAAGATGCGGATGATTCGATCCGTCAGGTCACCATGCAGTCGCGAGGGAGGGCTCACCGGATCCGGCATCGCAGGAATTCTGCCAAGCCCAAATCGTCCGAAAACGCGCCCTGAATCGACGATTCATAAGCCCAGGACTCATCGCGAGCGACCATTTCTGCCACTTGCCCCGGAATCAAAACGCGCAAAAAGCGCACCCGCTCAGTGCGGCGTCGGTCGCGAGGACCGTTCATCTTTGGGATCATCAAAGCTCGTCGCTGAATCCTGCGCCGGCTCTTTCAGATGGGACTGTTAAGACTTTGAGATCTTTGCGCGATCGACCTTCAGGTCTGTCGGCCAGAAGCTCTTTGCGATCTTTGCGATCTTTGCGAGTTCTTCGACGCTGCGTGTGCTTTCACACTTCTTTGCTAGAACATCTGCGTGGGCCAGAGGTCGTGCAGGTGGACGACGCCTTCGACCCGGCGATCGCCGTCGACGACGACGACCGAGGTGATCTTGTGCGTCTCCATGATGCGCACGGCTTCGACCGCAAGGAGGCCGCGGTCGATCGTGAGCGGGTTGGGCGTCATGACCTCCCCGGCGGACAGGCCGAGCAGGTCCTGCGGCCGGGTCATCATCAGGCGCCGCAGGTCGCCGTCCGTGAACACTCCGCAGAGTCGGCCCTCCGCGTCGACCACGCAGGTCATGCCGAGGCGTTTGCTCGACATCTCATGGATCACGTCCGGCATCCGCGTGTCGCGGGCGACCGATGGGGCGGCGTCGCGCCCGTGCATCACGTTTTCGACGCGCATCAGGCGCTTGCCGAGCTTGCCGCCCGGATGCAGGCTGGCGAAATCCTCTTCGCGGAACCCTTTCTCGACGAGCAGACACATCGCGAGCGCGTCGCCGATGGCGAGCGCCGCCGTCGTGCTGGCCGTGGGCACGAGATTCATCGGACAGGCTTCCTCG
>DATJFQ010000013.1:0-52135 GCA_035495555.1 Vicinamibacterales bacterium | reverse complement strand
GTGAACTTCGCCGCGTAACCCGGCGGCAGATGCAGGTCACGAACGGCGCCCTGAATCTCGCGAATGGCCAGGTCGAGAGGCTGCCCCGGCTTGATGTCCGCGTAGATCCCCATCGAGAACTGGCGGTTGAAGCGCTGAATCACCGTCGGCCCGAACCCTCTGGCCAGTGTTGCCACGTTGTCGACGCGCACCGGAGGGCCGACAGTCGATGGGACCATCAGGCCGCCGATAGCATCGATATCGGAGCGCTGATCCTCGCGCACACGAATCGTGACGGGGTACCGCTCCCCCGCTTCACGGTAGCTCGAGATCTCGTCCTCTCCACTGACCATGAGCCGCAGCGCACGCGCGAGATCGGACACGCGGACGCCGAGGTCTGCCGCGCGCGCCCGGTCGACGGCGACCCGCAGCTCCGGGTTGCTGAGATTCACCACCGCTTTGGAGTCGGTGATGATCGGGAGCTGCTGGACGGCGTTCAGCAGCCGGAGGGAATCCTGCGCGAGCCGCACCAGGTCCGGCCCGGTGAGATTCACCATGATTGGA
Organism: Vicinamibacterales bacterium; assembly: GCA_035495555.1. GTDB lineage: Bacteria > Acidobacteriota > Vicinamibacteria > Vicinamibacterales > 2-12-FULL-66-21 > DATJFQ01. The sequence goes on along the minus strand of DATJFQ010000013.1, from coordinate 51,592 downwards.
TAGGACGACGCCTCGCCGCCCCCGAGCGGGGTGCGCAGGATGACGGTCGGCTTGTACGCCGGATACTTCGTCATCACATCGCGGACGCGCGCGGCGATCTGGTCGGCGCTCGACGATCTCTCGGCCAGCGGCTGCAGCGTGACGAGGATGTGCGAATGGTTCACGCGTTCGAAGATCGTCGGCATCACGTGCGCGACGCCGGGGATGGCCTGGATCTGCGGCGACAATTCCAGCACCGCTTTCTCGGTTCCGGCGAGCGAGGTTCCCTCCGGGGTGTCGATCACGAGCTGAAAATCCCCCATGTCCTCGTTGGGCAGGAACGAACGGCCGATGCTGCGCGCGAACACGAATGTCAACGCGAATACGATCACGCTCACCGCCACGATCACGCGGCGGTGATCGAGCGACCACCAGAGGCACCGGCGGTAGCCGCGATCCACTTTGCCGAAAAACCCCTCGTCGTGCCGGTGTACGCGGCCGTCGGTCCGGACGATGCGCGCGCTCAGCATCGGCGTCAGGGTGAGGCTCACGAGGAGCGACACCATGACCGCGAACGCCATCGTGAACCCGAAGGGATAGATGAACCGTTGCGTGTAGCCCGTCATGAATGCGACGGGCAGGAAGATGACAATCAGCGACACCGACGTCGCGATCACCGCGAGTGTGACTTCCTGGGTGCCGTTGATCGCGGACTGGAACGGAGGAGTCCCTTCTTCCTGCATGTGCCGGAAGATGTTCTCCAGCACGACGATGGCGTCGTCAATCACGATGCCCACGGCGAGTGTGAGCCCCAGCAGCGTCATGCTGTTCAGCGTGAATCCGGCGTAGCGGATCAGCGCGAAGCTCGCGATGATGGACGCCGGAATGGCGAGTGACGCGACGAGCACGACCCGCAGATTGCGGATGAAGATCATGATGACGACGCTCGCGAGCAGACTGCCCAGGATCAGGTGCTCCTCGAGGGCCGCGATCGACGCCCGGATAAATGCCGAATCGTCCCGCGTGGTCGTGATCCGCACCTCTGGCGGCAGGCTGCGCTGCAGCGATGCAAGCTTCGCCTTGACGGCCTCCACCACCTTCACGGTGTTCTGACCCGACTGCCGCCGCACGTCCATGACGACGGTCCGGTTGCCGTCGAGAAACGCACCTGTCGTCGGATCTTCGGTCGTGTCCTCGACCGTGGCCACATCGCTCAGCCGGATCGGCGCTTTGTTCACCGTGGCGACCACGATCTGCCGGAACTGGTCGGTCGATTCGAGACGCCCGAGCGTGCGGAGCGTCAGCTCCGCATCGCCCTGTTCGATCCGTCCGCCGGGAATCTCGACGTTCTCCGACACGATCGCGTCGCTGACGTCCTGCACGGTGAGGTTGTGCGCGTTCAGTTTCTCGACATCGAGCGTCACGCGAATCTGGCGCGCACGCCCCCCGGAGATCGTCACGTCGCCGACGCCGTCGACTGTCTCGATGGCGCGCCGGACCTGCTTGTCCGCCGTTTCGGTCAGGACGCGAATCGGCAGCGGCCCCGACAGCGCAAAGCTCAGGACTGGATCCGCGTCGGGGTCCACCTTGGTGATGACGGGCGGCAGCAGCTCCGGCGGCAGGTCGTGAATCGCCGTTGCGACCTTCTCGCGGACGTCCTGGGCCGCGCTGTCGATGTCGCGCTCGAGGACGAACTTGATCGTGATCCGCACGCTGCCTTCGCGGATCGTCGTGTTCATCTCGTCGATGCCCGCAATGCTGCTGAGGGCCTGTTCGGTGGGCTCGGCGACCGCGCTGTTCAGCTCGTCCGGGCTCGCGCCGGGCAGCGACAGGTTCACCGCAACCGTCGCGGGATCCGCCTTCGGCAGAAGGTCGACGCTGAGATCGCGGAACGAGAAAATTCCCGTGACGACGAACAGCGTCACGAGCATGGTCGTGAAGACAGGACGCTTGACGCAGAATTCAGCGATAGACATGGGGAGCTGACGCTGTCAACTACGCAACTTCACAATTACTCAACGACTCGAGGCGTCAACTCTCAATTGACTCGTCTTGTGTAATTGGTAGTTGTAGTTATCTCGATCACTTCGTATTGACCTTCATGCCGTCCGCCAGTTGCTCGACGTCGCTGGCGACGAGCGCCGTGCCGGCGTCGATACCCTTGCTGACTTCGACGCGGTCGCCGATCCGATCACCGAGCACTACTTCGCGGCCCGATAGCGTGCCGTTCTGGACGACGAAGACGCGGTTGGTGCCGTAGCGGCTCTGGACGGCCGACGCGGGGATCGTGACCGCGCGGTCGACGTGGTCCGTCGTGATCTGCACGCGCGCGAACGTTCCGGGCTTCAGCCGGCCGTCGGGGTTCGGGACTTCCCCTTCGATTGCAAACGCCCGCGATTTCAAATTTACCGAGGGGCTGATGCGCACGACCTTGCCCTCGAAGGTCTCGTCCGGGTACGCGTCGACGTGAACCGCAACCGGACGTCCCGTTTCGATCCACGGCGCGAATTTCTCCGGCACTTCCGCCGTCAGCTTCAGCGGCTGAAGCCGGACGATGCGCATGATCGGTGTTTGCGGCTGGACGAACTGCCCGAGCGAGACGAGCCGCTCGGCGACGTAACCGTCGAACGGCGCGCGTATCACCGTATCGCGCAGCTCGCGTTCGGCCAGCTGGAGCGATGAGGACTGCGCCTGGATATCGGCGCGCAGTTGGCGCGCGGAGGCCAGGGCCTGATCGTGGGCGGCCTTGGCCGTGTCGTACCGCGTCTGCGCGGCGTCGAAGTCGGACTGCGAAAGCAGCTTCCGCGCAGCCAGGCTCTTCGCACGCTCGAGCTGCTGGGTCGCTTCCGAGAGCTGGGCCGTACTGCTCACGACCTCCGGGACCTGGTCGAGCGCGGGTAGATCGCCCTCGGCCGGTGCGCCATACTTGGCACGAGCCTGCGCAAGCGCCGCCCGCTGCGTGTCCGCGCGATACCTCGCCTTTTCCGGATCGAGCTCGACGAGCGGTGTTCCGGCCGGCACCTTGTCGCCAAGATCGTGCGCAAGCGTGGCGACCCGGCCCTCCACTTCCGAGGACACGACGACTTCTTCGCGCGCGGCGAGCGTACCGATGACCTCGACGGCGCGGCGCAGTTCCCTGACCTGTGCCTGTTCGGTCTTGACGGGACGGCTGTTCTGTTCGGCGGCCGCCACCTGCTTCTCGCTGGAGCAGTTGGACAGCACGGCACACGACACGACGACGGCGAGCGGCAGGTATAGACGACGCAAAACGGACAGGCTCCCTCTCTGCGCGACGGGTATTCGGAAGGAAACAATATTATATGGGAGGCGCGAGGCGGGAGGCGCGAGGTGGGAGGCGCGAGGTGGGAGGCGCGAGGCGGGAGGCGCGAGGTGCGAGCGCGCGCGCGCGGCTTCTATCGCCTCACCAGCGATGGGGGCGCGGACGGGCGCCCGCTTCGCGCGGAGGCGGCTCCTCGTCGACAGTCTTTCCGGCCGACGAGCACGAAGCGGGCTGTCCGAGTGGGGCCCCATCGCGACAAAAGGCGGATCGGCGCGAGGCGCGAGGTGCGAGGTGCGAGGTTACGGAGCGTTCTTGATTGCTATTTCGGCTCTCCTCACCGCATGCACGGCTGCGCCTCTTCCATACCCACAGCAGATCGAGAAGTGGCGCGCCGAAAAGGACGCGTTCATGCGGGAATCGTCGCAGTCGCCGGTGCCCGCGAAGGAGCGGACGAGCTTTCCCGCGCTCACCTATTTCGCAGTCGACCCCGCCTTCCGCACGCCCGCGGCGCTGGAGGAACTCTCAGGCGGGCCTCCGATACAGATGCCGACCTCCACAGGTCAGGTGCGGAAGATGCGCCGCGTCGGCCGCCTGTCGTTCACGTTGAAGGGACGGCAGTTCGCGCTCACCGCGTTCGTGGAAGCCGACGAAACCGACATGCGGCGGCTCTTCGTCCCGTTCGGCGATTTGACGAACAGAACCGAAACGTACCCGGGCGGCCGATACCTTGATCTCGACCGCACCGCGACCGGGATCTACGATCTCGACTTCAACAAAGCTTACAACCCGTTCTGCTATTACAACGCGTCCTACGACTGCCCGATTCCGCCCCCCGAAAATCGCCTCGATATCGCGATTCTGGCCGGTGAAAAGGTGAGGCCACATTAACTCACCCGCATTGGGAGCTGCGAATTGGAAGTTGGAAGTTGGGAGTTATCGCGTTCGCATGATCCAAGCTATCGTGTTCGACTTCGACGGCGTCCTCGCGGACTCCGAACTCATGCATCTCCGCTCCTACCAGGAGATCCTCGCCCCCAGCGGCATCGAGTTGACGAAGGACGCATATTGGGATCGGTATCTCGGCCTGGACGATGCCGGGGTGTTCGCGCAGATAGCCGCTGAGAACGGGCTGCTGTTTGGTGACGAGGAGATCGAGCTGCTGACGCTCGAAAAAGCCCGACACTTCGAGGCGCTCATCTCGCGGGAAGACGTGCTCTTTCCGTCCGCGCCAGGCGTCGTCCGGCGGCTGGCCGCTGCGTGGCCCATCGGCATCGCGTCGGGGTCGCTGCGGCGCGAGATCGAGATGATGCTGCGGGGCGCCGCGCTGGCCGATGCGTTCAAGTTCATCGTCTCCAGCGAAGACACGGAGTATTCCAAGCCGGCCCCGGACCCGTATCGGCTTGCCGCAGCGCGGCATGGCGTTGCGCCCGGCGCATGCGTCGCGATCGAGGATTCGCACCAGGGTCTCGAGTCCGCGCGCACTGCCGGCCTGCGCACGATCGCACTCGCCGGCACGTACTCGCGCGAGGCCCTCGTGCCTCACGCCGATTTCGTCGTCGATTCGCTCGAGGAGATCACGGTGGAGATGGTGAGGGGGATTTAGTCAACGCCCAACTCCCAACGCCCAACTTCCAAATTGATCGAATTGGGAATTGGGGATTGGGAGTTGGGAATTGGGAGTTGGGAGTTGACGACGCTCTTATACTGCTGCTGTGCCGACTCTGCAGGCACGTCTGCCGAAAGCGATCGACGAACTCCTGGCGGCGCTGAACACGCCGGGAGATGCCGTCGCCGCCGCCGCGCTCGCGATTGCGCGCGTCGAGTACCCGGGGCTCGATCCCGCCCCGTACCTCCAGCACCTTGCACGCCTCGGCGAAGGCGCCGCTGCCCGCGTCGAACGATGCGCGGCGGGACGGGTGGAGGATCGCATCGGCGCCTTGAACGCGTTCGTTTACGAAGAACTTGGCTTCAGCGGGAACCGTGACCAGTACGAAGACCCGCGAAACAGCTTCCTGAACGAGGTCATCGATCGACGGCTGGGGATTCCCATCAGCCTCGCGGTCATCTACATGGAGCTCGGCCGCCGAAGCGGTCTTAGACTCGAAGGCGTGAACTTCCCCGGCCACTTCCTCGTCCGCGCGCCGGGCGCCGGCGGCGCAGAGGACCTCATCATCGACCCGTTTCACGCAGGGGCGCTGTTGTCCGAACTGGATTGCCGGCAGCTGCTCCGGCAGCAGATCGGACACGAGGCCGCGTTCGATCAGGCGCTCCTCGCGACGGCCACCCGCCAGCACATCATCGTCCGCATGCTGGTGAACCTGAAACGTCTCTATGTGCGCATGCGGTCATTTCCGCAGGCGCGGTTCATCTCAGACCTGCTGCTGGCCGTCGATCCGTCGGCGATTGGCGAACTCAGGGACCGCGGACTCCTCGCGTATCACATGGAGGACTTCGCATCCGCCCTGCGCGACCTCGAAGAGTATCTCCGCATGCTGCCAAAGCCGGAGGCCGGGTCGACGGATGCCCGCGAACAGGCAGCCGCGTTCGCGGATGACGGCACCGACGAAACGTCGGAAGTGGCTGAATCGTCCCAGATCTGGGAACACGTGAAGACGCTTCGGCGGCGTGTAGCCGGCCTCAACTGAGTCCCCGATCTTTGGGTGTTTCGGCATTGGGAGTTTCAGTCGAATCTCCAAATAAGCCATCACCCATATCCAACGCCTTGAATTGCGGGCGCATACCTCGCGCATCCGTGATGAATACAGGGACGGAGTGAACCGCCGCAAGACGTTGCAAACAAGCGTGTAGCAGGCCGGCCCGGCCTTTCGTCACAATGTCCGGCCACTGTGCGGTCGTGGCACCAGTCCTGCTTTTTGCCCCTGCGTCCACCCTAACGTTCATTGGAGGAAGAAGATGAGATTGCGTCTCTCTGCCATGCTGGCAGCGTTCGCGCTTTTAGCGAGCCTGTCCACTGCATGGGCACAGCAGCAGACGGGTCAGATTTTCGGGAAGGTGACCGATGAGTCCGGCGCTGTGCTGCCGGGCGTCACGGTTACGCTGACCGGCCCGTCGCTGCTTCAGCCGCAGGTCGCCACGACCTCGGAAACCGGGAGCTTTCAGTTCCCTCGCCTTGACGTCGGCACTTACGACGTGAAGTTCGAGCTGCCCGGATTCAAGACGGTCATCAAGCAGGGCATCCGCGTGACGGTCGGCTTCAACGCCGACGTGAGCACGCAGCTTGGCGTCTCCACGATGCAGGAAACGGTCACGGTCACGGGTGAGAGCCCGATCGTCGACACGAAGCAGACGGGCACGAAGGAGACGTTCACGCTCGAACAGCTCCAGAGCATCCCGTCGGCGCGCGACCCCTGGGTCATCCTGCAGCAGACGGCTGGCATCACCATGGACCGCGAGAACATCGGCGGGAACATGTCGGGACAGCAGTCGAACTTCGTCTCCCGCGGCGCCGGCACGTTCAACACCAAGTGGTCGCTGGACGGCATCGACACGACCGACATGTCCGCGACCGGTGCGTCGCCGACCTACTACGACTTCGACGCGTTCCAGGAAATGACGATCAACACCGGCGGCGTCGACGTGACGCAGCAGACGGGTGGCGTCGGCGTCAACCTGATCACGAAGAGCGGCACCGACAAGTTCAAGGGCTCCGGCCGCGTGTACAACACGAACGACGGCACCGAGGCGAACAACATCACCCAGGACCAGCGGCTCCAGGGCGCGACCTCCGGCAACCCGATCCAGAACATCAACGACTACGGCATCGAGGCCGGCGGACCGATCAAGAAGGGCCGCGCATGGATCTGGGGCAGCTACGGCAAGCAGAACATCAAGGCGGGCGTGCTCGGCTTCTACAAGCCGGACGCGAGCTGCCAGGCGTACAAGGACCGCGCCACGGCGCTCGCGGCGGACATCAAAGACATCAACAACTGCCTGAACACCGACCTGACGATCCTGAAGACGACGAACCTGAAGGGTGAAGTGCAGCTCTTCCAGGGCAACAAGCTGTCGCTCTTCAACAGCTTCTCGGCCAAGCAGCGCAACGCGCGCGGCGCAGACGACCTGCATCCGATCGAGACCACCAGCGTGCAGGACGCCGTGCCCGCCAGCTTCGGCAAGCACTATTGGAACACCGGCCCGTCGCCGACGTATAAGTTCGGCGACCAGTGGGTGCTTACCGATCGCCTGCTCTTCAGCCTGGACTACGCGCACGTCGGCAACAACTTCGTGCTCGACTTCCACGATCCGTCGCTCACCGACGTGCAGCCCGTGCTGATCGTCAACTCGGGGCTGAACCTGCGCTCCGGTTCACAGAGCGTGTTCATCCGCCCGGTGAACAGCGTGACGCTCAATGGCAACTACTTCATGCCCGGCGTGTTTCGCGCCGATCACGCGCTGAAGTTCGGCGGCTATTGGCGCGACGCCCAGAGCGAATCGATCGGCCACACCGGCGGCAACGCGACGGTGCGCTTCCCGACCCAGGCGGCGTTCGACAATAGTCTGTGCACGGTCGCGGCGACGGGCTGCTCGGTGTCGCTGACGCGCGACAGCCACACGGCCTACGACCTGACCAACATCTCGGCCTACGTGCAGGACGGGGTCACGCATGGGCGCCTCTCGCTGCAGCTGGGCGTCAGGTATGACCGCAACCACGATCAGGCGCTGGCCGCCACGCTGCCGGCGAGCCCGCTCTTCCCCGACCTCCTTCCGGCCGTTTCGTTCGGCGGCGTCGATCCCGGGATCGTCTTCAACAACTTCTCGCCGCGCCTCGGGCTGACCTACGACCTGACCGGCGACCACAAGACGATCGTGAAGCTGAACTACGCGCGCTATTACGGTCAGGTCGGGACCGGCGGCATCTCGTCGCAGGTGAACCCGCTGAGCGGCGTGACCGTGCGCTACCCCTGGACGGACCTCAACGGGGACAAGATCTTCCAGCCGAATGAGGTGTTCCCGAGCGGCGGCGACTTCTCCAACTTCCAGTCCCTTTCGGGCAACTGGGATCCCGCGAATCCCGCCTCGCCGACCACGACGAACCTGATCGATCCCAACATCAAGAACGACACGACCGACGAGTTCATCGTCGGTTCGACCCGCGAGCTGGGCAAACTGTTCGCCGTGGACGTCAGCTACATCCACAGGAAGTACGGAAACTTCCAGCAGACGGTCCGCCTGCATGCGGACGGCACACAGGTCTCGTCGGCGGATTACGTCTCGACGACGTACGTGCCCACGTGCACGGTCGAGGGTGCGCGCTGCGAAACGGTGACGACGTATTATCCGACTGCGCAGCTCCGCAGCCAGTCCATCCTCACAATGCAGCCTCACTTCAATCGCACCTACAACGGCGTTGAAGCGAGCGCGACGAAGCGGATGGCGAACCACTGGATGCTGAACACGAGCTTCTCGTACAACAGCACCATCGAGCACTACGGCGACGGCGACTTCCAGAACCCGAACAACATCGACAAGTTCAATGGCGCGCAGTATGCGCCGCAGACGTCGGGCTCGGGCATCGGGAACGTCTTCCTGAACGCCAAGTGGCAGTACAAGCTGAGCGGGCTGTATCAGTTGCCGTATCAGATCAACCTGTCGGCGTTCTACAACGCCCGTCAGGGGTATCCGTGGCAGCCGGCCGTCCAGGTGCTGACGTCGCTTCCCAACGGCGGCGGCCAGCCGACGATGATCCTGGATCCGATCGGCGATGTGCGTCTCCCGAACTTCCAGAACCTCGACCTCCACGTCGAGCGTCCGATTTCGTTCGCCAACTCGCACATCGTGCCGTCCATGGATATCTTCAACGTGACCAACAACAACACGATCCAGGCGATCCGTGGCAACCAGAACGCGAACAACGCCAACTTCATTCAGGCAATCGTCGCACCGCGCGTGCTGCGGTTCGGCGTCCGCGTGAACTGGTAAGAGCGTCCGTTCGGTACGTAGAAAAGGCCGGCCCTCACGGGCCGGCCTTTTTTTGTTGATCGCTGCTCCCGCCTCGCGCCTCCCACCTAGCGCCTCCCGCTTCGCGCCTCGCCCCCATCCGCCTTGTCTTTCGATGGGGCCCCCGCTCGGACAGCCCGCTTCGTGCTCGGCGGCCGGAAAGATTGTCGACGAGGAGCCGCCTCCGCGCGAGGCGGGCGCCCGTCCTCGCCCCCATCGCTGGTGAGGCGCCGCGCTTCCCGCGCCTCGCGCCTCGCGCCTCCCGCCTAGCGCCGCCCGCCACCCCGCCTCTGGCGGCTAGAGCGCCCCCCCGCACCGAGCAGCGCGCACCAAGCACCGAGCACCGCGCGCGAAGCGCGCTAGAATCCCCACTCCATCCCGATAAGCGGCGTCACGCGATCCGTCAATCCGGCATGATTGAGCGCGAAGCGCAGATTGAAATCGACGAGCAGCCGCCGCGCGATATTCGCCTTCAGGCCGAACGACCCGTTCGACGTCCAGAACGACGCGGTATCGAACCGCAGGTCCTCGAGCGCAGCGCTACCCGCTGGACCCGTCGCGAGAAACGGAAACGTCACGAGCCGCGGCGATTTCAGGAACCGCTGCGCGATGGCGTCGAACACCACGCTCATATGCGGGTTCAACGTGAAGTCGCTCCCGGCCGAGACGTAGAACTGGTCGGGCATGTCTCCCTTGACGCCCTCGCGAACGTCGCCGGCGAGCAGCGTCTTGCCGTTCCATTGATACGCGAGGTTCACGTGGGGCGAAGCCGGCCCCATCGCCGCCGAGAGCGCGGCGAACGGACGGGCGCCAACGGCACCGGACCCGAGGAGGTTGCGCTCGTCGCCCGACGGCAGCCGCACGTCGAGCCCCGCCGCCAGCGAACGCCCTCCCTCGTGCAGCACGTTCGATTTCGCCCGGACCAGGATGTCGCCTACGCCGCTTGCCTGGCCGCTCGCGAAGAACTGATGCGTCGTCCCATGGCCGCCGGGCGCGGTGGGATCGAGGAAATAGTGGACGCCGCGGTCGGCGCCGGTGCCGACGCGTTCGATGGTCGCGTTTGACACCAGCGAGAGGCTCGTCTGCACGATCGGGACGGCCAGCGACACATCGAACCGATCCGTGACGCCGTAGGTGAGCGCGCCCGTGAACTGCGTGACGCTTGCCGTGATCGCGTTCTCAGTGGCGATGACGTCCGACCGGCCCCCCGTCGTTTGGTACGCGTCGTGTCGAAAGACGGCGGGAACGTTCGAGAGGCTGACGCCGTCGAGTTCGTCGAACGAGAAGTGCTGAAGCGTCGCGCCGAAGGCGATGCGGCCGCGGCCGATCGTTTCACCGCGGTCGGTGAGGATCGGTCCAAAGCTCCTCGTCGATCGCACGAACGTGCCGGTTGCCGGATCGAACTTGTAGGTGAAGCCCGACGCCGGGGACGGCACGGGCACCGCCGTCAACTGGTTCGTGAGCGCGATGTCCATCAGCTTGAAATCGGATTGGAACGAACTGTTGAAGTGCGCGGCGTGCGTACTGCCGTCGAGCAGCACGTCGTCGCTGCTCACGACGAGCCCGTTGGGCCCGAAGATGTCTTCGAAAAGCGTTGCGAGGTTCGGCGGTTGCGTCTGTGCGAACGTCGTCGCGGGAAGCAACGCCAGGGAGAAAGCGATTACGGCTGTACGCATGCGGTCCTCATCGGGCGGCGGGGTGAAGAGCACCAAAAAAGGGGACAACCGCCATTATTTTCAAAAAAAGGCGGTTGTCCCCTTTTTTCGCGAAAAATGGCGGCTGTCCCCTTTTTTTGCGAAAAATGGCGGTTGTCCCCTTTTTTTTCAGCGGGGGGAGAAGCGGACGGACTCTATGAGCCAGCTGCTGCCGGCGCGGCGGAGGTCCATCGTCACCTGCGAACTGCTCTGCGGACGCTGACCGTCCACGGTCACGAGCGAATAGTGGCGATCGAAGACGACGCGGCCGGTGTTGCCGTTGACCGAAATCTGCGGCGACGAGATCTCCACGGAAATACGCGAGGCGTGCTGAAATTCGTCGCGCAGCGCGCTCTCCGCCGAGCCTGACAACGACGGCCAGATCTGCTTCAGGCGATCGATACTGCGGGACTCCAGCGCCTCGCGATACCGGTTGAGCAACTCGGTGATGCGCTGCTCATCGGTCGGTCCCTGCGGAGCCGCCGGCGGGGAAGGCTCGGCATGGGGAACGACCGGCGGCGCCGCCGGCGGCGTGGTGGACGGCACAGGCTGGGGAGACACTGGCGCCGTTACAGGCGGCGACGAAGGCGGAGGGATGATCACCGCCGTCGCTGGCGCGGACGCTGCCCCCTGCTGCGGACGCTGAGAGGTCGGCTGTGACGGCGGGTTGGGATGCTGCGCCTGCGTCGCCGCGCGCGCGGCGGCCTCGGCGTCCCGGAACAGACCGCTGGCCTCGTAGTATCGCGACGCGGCCGCATCAAACTTCTGCGCCTTGAACAAGCGCTCGGCGTCCTGCGCGCGCCGGGACGCGTTTCTGAACGCGTCGGCAGCCTTCTCCGGCGCGCCGGCAGCTTCGGCTGCCGTTCGACCCTCCGTCATCCGACCACGGGCGGTTTCCGCCTGCTGCCTCGCTGCCGCGACCGCCGCTGCCTCGGACGCGCTCGCCTTCTGGCCACCGGTCTCCAACGGAGCGGTCGGAGCCTCGCGCGGCGTGACGGCCGGCGAATTCGGCACGGCGGTTTGTGCGGGGGGTGCCGGGGCTGGCGCCGTTGACGTCGTCTGAGCAGACTCCGGAACCGGAGCCGCGCGACGGCTGGCCATCCAGGCCGTAGCAGCAGCCGCAACCACCAGAGCGCCGACCAGGATCGGCACGAGGCGGCTGCGCTGCGGCGGCGCGGACGGCAACGGGCCTTCTGAAGTCGAAGGCGCAGGCTGCGACGGCGTGCTCGGCGGCCTCACGGCGGATTCGACCCGCGTGGCCGGCGTGATCAACGTCCCGTGGGATGCTCCGGGCAACGACAGCGGAGAAGGACTGACGGCTTCGCGGAGATCGCTGACCACAGCAGCGACGTTCTGATACCGTTCCTCGCGATTCTTCGCGAGCGCACGCTCGACCACCTGCGCGAGCGACGGCGGGATTTCAGCATCGACGCTCGACAGCGGCTCCGGGACGTCCTGAAGGATTTTGTAGAGCGTCGACGCGACGGAGTCCCCTTCGAACGCCCTGCGCCCCCCGAACAGCTCGTACAGCACCACACCGAGCGAGAAAATGTCGGACCGCTGATCCGCCCGCTCGCCGCGCACCTGTTCAGGCGCCATGTAGTTGATGGTGCCCATGAGCATGTTGCTCTGCGTGAGCTGTGACGCCATCGGCCGTGCGAGGCCGAAGTCGAGGATCTTCACGCCGCCGTTGTCCGCCAGGAAGATGTTCGCCGGCTTCAGATCGCGATGCACGATTCCATGCTCATGCGCGTGCTCGACGCCCTGGCAGAACTCCGTCGCGACCTCCAGTCGGCGCGCCAGCGGCATCTTCTCGGGCCGCGAGAGTCGCCGCTGGAGGTCTTCACCCGCGAGGTATTCCATCGCGAGATACGGCCGCCCTTCGTGCTCTCCCAGGTCGTAGACCGTGACGATGTTCTTGTGGGTGAGCTGCGCGGCGGCGCGCGCTTCGCGGAAGAAGCGCTCGCGCATCTCGGGGTCGTCCACGTAGGATGCGGCTACGAGCTTCAGCGCGACGATCCGCTGCAGGACGGTATCGTGCGCGCGGTACACGACGCCCATGCCGCCGTGTCCGAGCTGCTCGTGAAGCTCATACCGCCCGAAGGATTCCATCGCGTCAGTCCCAGCCCACCAGCTTCGTGATCCGGCTCAGGAGCGTCGGCCGCGTGAGAGCAAGGCTCGCCTGCTCCAGGATGCCGAGCGCTTCGGAGATCGACGATACGGTGCCGATGCCCAGGCGCCGCGCGCTCTCGGCGGTCGTCTCGTCCGCGGGGTTGGTCACGAACAGCGTCTTCGCGTCCGCCTGCGCTTTGACATCGACGCAATTGCGCGCGCTGTCGTCCACCAGGTAATCGAGCCTGAGCGCGCGCGCCGCCTCACCGCGCGATCCATGGATCACGAGCACGCTCGGCAGGTCGAAACCCTGGGCAACCAGCCAGCGCTGCGTCTGCCGTTGAACGGTGTCGCCTTCAGTGGCCGGGCGCTGCGTGATGAAGAACACGTCCCACCCATACTCCGTCGCGAGCTGATGGATCCGGCCAACGGCGCCAGGATCCAGTGGACGGAGCGTCGTCCAGAAATTCTCCGTTCCTTCGATCGTCTGCCAGACCACATCGCGGCGTCGACGCAGCGCATGGCTGGCAGCCGCCACGTCCGCAGGAGAAGCCGCATCCCCGTCCGCTGATTCGGTTGATTCGCGGGCGGTTTCAGAGGCTTCGTCATCCTCCGGATCACCGGGACGGGTCGCACTCGCGACGGGACCGAACACGCGTTCTTCGACCTCGCGATACGCCCGCGCAAAGTCCGCGAGAACGCCATCCATGTCGAACCCGATACGAAGCGCCATTGTGACGCGGCCATTGTACTCGCGAGGCGCGAGGCGCGAGGCGGGAGGCGCGAGGCGCGAGGCGGGAGGCGCGAGGCGCGAGGCGGGAGGTGCGAGGCGGGAGGCGCGACGGGCGAGGCGGGAGGAGGTTCGGGGTTCGAGGTTCGAAAGGCGGGCGCGCGAGCGGGGCGCGCCACCGCGCGCGGAAGCGGCTCCACGTCGACTGTTTTTCCCGGACGCTGAGCACGCGGTGGGGCTGCTCGCGCTGCCCTCGCGCCGGGGTAACGCTGGCTTACAGATTCGACGCTAGAGGTTGGAGGTTCGCGATTCGCGAACGCGATGGTCCGTGACGCCGATCGACGGCTGATCGACGATGTGGAGCAGATAGTTGCCGTACGAACTTCCCGCCAGTGAACGCCCCAACCGCCTGACCTGCTCGGCGTCGATGTAGCCCATCCGAAAGGCGATCTCCTCCGGGCAGGCGATTTTCAGGCCCTGGCGTTTTTCGACGGTTTCGATGAAGGAAGAGGCATCGTAGAGCGACTCGTGTGTCCCCGTATCGAGCCACGCCATGCCGCGGCCGAAGATCTCCATCTCGAGCTCGCCGGTCTCGAGGTACGCGACATTCACATCCGTGATCTCGTACTCACCGCGCGCCGATGGACGAAGGGCTGCGGCCATGTCGATGACGCGATTGTCGTAGAAGTAGAGGCCGGTGACCGCGTAATGCGACTTCGGGTGCTCGGGCTTCTCCTCGATGCCGACGACGCGGCCGCTGCCGTCCAACTCGGCGACGCCGTACCGCTGCGGCTCGTTCACCGGATAGCCGAAAATCGTGGCGCCCCGAAGTTTCGCGGCTGCGCGCTGAAGCAGCGCGGTGAGGCCTTCGCCGTAGAAGATGTTGTCGCCGAGGACGAGCGAGACGCCGCCGGATCCGATGAACTGGCGGCCGATCACGAACGCCTGCGCGAGCCCGTTCGGCTCCGGCTGGCCCGCATACGCGAAGTGCATGCCCCACTGGCTGCCGTCGCCCAGGAGCTGCTCGAAGCGGGGGAGGTCGGACGGGGTGGAGATCACCAGCACGTCGCGGATGCCGGCGAGCATCAGCGTCGAAAGCGGGTAATACACCATCGGCTTGTCATAGACCGGCAGGAGTTGTTTACTGACCACGCGCGTCAGCGGGTACAACCGCGTGCCGGAGCCGCCCGCGAGAATGATCCCCTTCAGGTTCAGCCTTTCGCGATCTCGTCGTACAGAATCGCCGACGCGATGATGCCGCCGTGGAAGTTCCCCAGATCGAGCTTCTCGTTGGGGGCGTGCGCGTTCTCGTCCGGCAGGCCAACGCCGAAGAGGACAGACGGCAGGCCAAGGATCTCCTGGAACGTGGCCACGACGGGGATCGAGCCGCCTTCGCGGTTGAAGACCGGCTCTTTGCCGAAGCCCTTCTGAATCGCGCGGCCGGCCGCCTGGACGTACTCGTTGTCGAAGTCCGTCATCCACGGCTTGCCGCCGTGCATGCGGGTGACCTTCACGTCGACGCTCTTCGGCGCGATCTTCGCGACATACGCGTCGAACTGCTCGGCGACTCGATCCGGCAGTTGATCCGGCACGAGCCGCATGCTCACCTTCGCCATCGCGACGGCTGGAATGACCGTCTTCGCGCCTTCGCCGGTGAAACCGGACAGGAGGCCGTTGACTTCGAACGTGGGCCGCGCCCAGACCCGCTCCAGCGTGCTGTAGCCTGACTCACCCCACAGTTTTGGCGCGCCGAGTTCCTTCGCGTAGCGCTTTTCGTTGAACGGCAGCTTGCGCCACTGCTCCCGTTCTTCGGGCCGCAGCTCGCGCACATCGTCATAGAAACCCGGAATGCGAACGCGCCCGCTGCGGTCCTTCATCTGCGCAAGCATGTTCGCGAGCTGGAAGGCCGGATTCGCGACGGCACCCCCGAAGGAGCCGGAGTGCAGGTCCGTTTTCGTCCCGCGCAGATCGATCTGGAAATACACCAGGCCGCGGAGGCCGTAACAGATGGACGGGATGCCGCGGTCGAACATCGGCGAATCGGAGATGACGACCACGTCGGCGGCCAGTTCCCCGGCGTGTTCTTTGACGAAGGTATCGAGGTGTTCGGAGCCGACTTCCTCCTCGCCTTCGAGGATCACCTTGATGTTGCACGGCAGGCGGCCGTTCTGCTTCAGATGCGCTTCAATCGCCTTGAAGTGCATGAAGACCTGCCCCTTGTCGTCTGCGGCGCCGCGCGCGTAGAGCTCACCGTCACGCACTGTCGCTTCGAACGGCGGTGATTCCCACAAATCGAGCGGATCGACCGGCTGCACGTCGTAGTGGCCGTAGAAGAGGATCGTCGGCGCACCCTCGGCACCCAGCCAGTCGCCGTACACAACTGGATACCCTGGCGTTTCGATCAACCGCACGTTCTGCATGCCGATGCGGCGCATCTCGTCGCCGGTCCACTCCGCGCAGCGCCGCACGTCCTGACTGTGCTGCGGCAGCGCGCTGATGCTCGGAATGGCCAGATACGCTTTCAGCTCCTCGACGTATTGATCGCGATGTGTGTTGATGAAATCGATCACGTTATCCATACAGGTGCTCGGTGCTTGGTGCTCGGTGCTCGGTGCGGGTGCTCGGTGCAAAAAGTGATCGTTCGAGAGAATGGGGCCGTTGCTGAAACTACGTACTTTCCCACTCCGAAATCCATTTTCCTGTGAATTTGCTTGGAAACGCAATCGGCATTCGTCGTGCGAGCGGTGCGGGCATGCCTCGAGACCATGAAGATCTGATTTGCTGGCAACTCGCCGACAAGTTGCGACAGAGTTCACGTCGAATATCCGCGACGCAGTCGCGTCGGCGTGCGGGAACCAGTCGGAGGGATTCTACAAATATCGTCACACCGAGATGCGCCCGTACTACAACACCGCCCAGGGTTCACTGGGTGAAACGAAGGATTGCCTCCGGGACGGACGCCAGCGGGGGTACTTCACGCCCGAAGACACACGCGAGATGTCTGAGCTCTGCCGCCGCGCGATGAACGCAAATCTGAAATTCCTGAAATCCCTGCGACGAACCGACCCGGAGTAGCACCAAGCACCGCGCACGAAGCACCCGCGCACGAAGCACCGAGCGCGCTAGAGCCAGTGCGCGAAGCGTGCGAGTTCGACGTTGCCGCCGCTGATCACGATGCCGACGCGCTGGCCTTCGATCGGGACAATCCCCTGCAGCGCCGCGGCAGCGCCCAAGGCGCCGGTCGGCTCGACGACGAGCTTCAGCCGCTCGGCGAGCAGCGCCATCGTCGCGATCAACTGATCGTCGGTGGCCGTCACCATATCGTGCACGTAACGGCGGATCAGCGGGAACGTGATCTGGCCGAGCGAAGAGGTCCGCGCGCCGTCGGCGATCGTGTCGGGATTCTTCACGCTCTGGAGCGTCCCGCTCTTGAACGAGCGGACGCCGTCGTCTCCGGCGGCGGGCTCGACACCGACGGTCTTGCAGCCGGGAGACATCGCCGCCGCGGCGATCGCGCAGCCGGAGAGCAGACCGCCGCCGCCGCAGGGGACGAGGAGAGAGTCGAGCGTACCCACGTCCTCAATCAGCTCGCGTGCGACGGTACCCTGTCCGGCAACGATCCACTGGTTGTCGAACGGCGGAACGAGCGTCAGCCCGCGTTCGGACGACATCTGCGCCGCGAGGTCCTCGCGGGAGTGCGTCTCACGGTCATAGAGGATCACTTCCCCGCCGTAGCCGCGTGTCGCATCGATCTTCATCTGCGGCGCGTCCGACGGCATGATGATCGTCGTCGGGATGCCGAGCTCACGGCCGGCGAGCGCGACGGCCTGCGCGTGATTGCCCGACGAATACGCGAGCACGCCATTGCGGCGTTGATGGTCGGTCAGCCGGCTCATGGCGTTGAACGCACCGCGGAACTTGAAGGCGCCCGCCCGCTGGAGGTTTTCGCATTTGAAGAAAAGCCGCGCGCTCACGTGCCGGTCGAGCGCGCGCGACGTCAGAACGGGCGTTCGATGCGCCTGACCCGCCAGCGTCGACGCGGCGTTTTCGATGTCGGCGAAACGGACGGTGTCGGTGGCCTGAATGGTTTCCATCATGTGTCCGGGTGTTCGATGGGCAGATCTTCGCGATCGCCCCACTCCTTCCACGAACCCGTGTAGTTCCGCACGCGCGGATACCCGAGCAGGCGCAGCGCCACGTACGTGTGCGCGGCCCGGTAGCCGCCCTGGCAATAGGTTACGACCTCTTTGTCGGGCGTGACGCCAAGCTTCTCATACATAGTTCGGAGTTCGGCAGCCGGCTTGAACGTGCCGTCGGGCCCGAGATTATTGCACCACTCGAGGTGCACCGCGCCGGGAATCGCGCCGCCGCGCTTCGCCCGAACGTTCGTGCCGAAGTACTCTTCATCGCTGCGCGTGTCGACGATTGCCGTATCGCTCCGGCCGAGGCGCGCCTCCACGTCGCGCCAGGTCGCAATGCGCGACGCCTGGGGAGCGGCCGTCCAGGTGCTCTTTCGCGGTGAATCCGAATCGTGCGACACCCGATGCCCTTCGCTCGTCCACCGATTGAAGCCGCCGTCGAGCATCTGCACGTTCGCATGGCCCAGGTACTCGAGGAACCAGAACGCGCGCGCCGCGCGCATCCCGGACTGCTCGTCGTAGACGATCACCGGCGTGTCCGAGTCGACGCCACGCAGGTTGAGCACGTGTTCGATCATCCACATGAACGCGTGCAGCGGAGCGGGATCGGTGTTGATGAGCGACACGCCCCAGAGGTCGAGGTGAATCGCGTGCGGTATGTGTCCCTCGGCGAACGCCTCCGCGGGCCGAAGATCCAGCACGAGGACGCCCTCATCCGATTGCAGACGACCCGACAACTCCGCCGGCGTGGTGAGCAACTGCGGGTTCGCAAAGCCTGACATCGAATACATCGTACAAGAGGCGGCACGCATTCCAGACACAGAAAGCCCCTGGCAGGCGGGGCCGAGGCGTCGGTTGACTTCCTGGCTTTCTCGCGCAAAGCTTAAGGGACCCCGTCGGAAACAGGTTGGGCGTTGTGGGCGTCGAGCCGCCCGCCCGGCGCGGGGCGAGAAGCGCGCATACCGGGAGTATGCAAGCGACGAGCAACGAAGCCCGGCGGGGATGGATCGGCGGCCACAATGGCCAAGTTATTTCCGATGGGGTCCTAAGCATGGATCTGGGCCGCGCGCTGGAGGATATTGCGGAAATCCACCGGCAGATCGCGAAGGCTGAGGTGTATCGCGGCTACCGGTCGGCGCCGTTCGCGGCGTCGGCCGCGATTGGACTCGCGGCCGCATGGCTGCAGCCGGCCGAGTTCGACCTGGATCCTGTCGGCTTCGTCAGCTACTGGCTGCTTATCGCGGCATGCGCGGCGTTTGTGGGTGGGAGCGAAATCATCTACAACTACGTGGTGCACGAAGACGCGGCCCAACGGCGCCGCACGCGCTGCGTCGTCGGCCAGTTCATGCCGAGCGTCGCCGCGGGCGCCGCGATTGGAGCAGGCGTCGTGCGCTTCGATCCCGCAGCCGCGCCGATGCTTCCCGGGCTCTGGGCGCTGTGTTTCGGCGTCGGCGCGTTCGCCTCGCGGTTATATCTGCCCAGGGCGACCGGATGGGTGGCGCTGTACTACTACGCGGCCGGGATCGGATTGATGTGGTTCGCACGGCCTGGTGCGTCGATGAGCGGCTGGTCGGTCGGCGGCGTGTTCGCCGTGGGCCAACTGCTCGCAGCGGCCGTACTGTGGTGGAATCTCGAGAGAACGTAATGGCCAGAAAACCTCACCCGGAGGAGCCGGGACGCTTCGCATACGAAGGGCTCGACCGCGTCCTGCACGAGAAGGCACGGCTCGGCATCATGACGTCGCTCGTCACGCGTCCCGAGGGCGTGCTCTTCACCGAGATGAAGCGCCTCTGCGCACTCACCGACGGCAACTTGAGCCGCCACATCGACGTGCTGCAGCAGGCGGGTCTTGTGGAAGCCTTCCGCGGGACGGAAGGCGGACGTCCGCAGACGCTCTATCGCCTGACGTCCGACGGCCGCTCACGATTCGCCGCCTATCTCGAAGAACTCGAGCACGTCGTCCGCGACGCGCTGCCGAAGGCGGTGAAGAAGCCGGAGCGGCTGCCCGAGGTGCCGCCGGGATTTCAGCCGGCTTGAAGAAGCAGTCAAGACAACTACGCAACTTCGCAACTTCCGACTACGCAAGAAAAAGGTGACGGTGGCCAGTTGGCAGTTCCCAGTCATCAGTTGTCCGTCGCCAGTTTAGGAGTTCTCGGCTTGTGGCGTTGGGAGTTGTGGCGTTGTGTAGTTGTTGTCATCGCGCTTGCAGGTGCGCTCGTACAGTATCTTCCGCCGCTTTCCGCAGGCGCTCCGATATGCCGGGATACACCCGCTCGACAATTTCTTCCACCGTAGCAGCGCCGCTCGCAATCGCGGCGGCGATCTGTTCGTCGCGCAGCCGCCGGTGGGCGACGTATTCGTCTATCAGCGTTTCGGGATTCCCGATGATCGGTCCGTGGCCGGGCAGCAGCCGCCGTGGACGCAGCGCTCGGATCCGCTCGAGCGACGCAAGGTACTGACGCAGATTTCCACCCTGGCCCGCCGGGATGACCACCGTCCCGCCCACCCGCACCATGTCGCCGCAGTAGAGATCGCCCGAGTCTTCGTGGAAGAGGCAGATGTGATCCGGTGCGTGGCCCGGCGTTGGAATCACGAGGAGTTCATCGTCTCCAGCGGTGACGCGGAGCGGTTCATCGGTCTCGCG
The DNA here is from genome assembly GCA_035495555.1 of Vicinamibacterales bacterium. Lineage (GTDB taxonomy): Bacteria > Acidobacteriota > Vicinamibacteria > Vicinamibacterales > 2-12-FULL-66-21 > DATJFQ01. Next base: position 31,056 of record DATJFQ010000013.1, on the reverse strand, counting down.
CACCGGGCCCTGGAAAATTGCCATCGACGGCCACCGGGCGCTCAGCGCGGGGATCCCGCCGATGTGATCGGGATGGCTGTGAGTAATGAACACCTGCGCCAGCGGAGCGCCACGCAGCAGACGCGCAACTTCATCGACGTGTGCAGGCACACCGACGCCTGCATCGACCAGCGTGGGCAGGCGGCCGGGCAGGAGCCAGGTGTTGTTCCCAGTCGGCCCGGTCCACTCCGACGGGTTGCCGGCGCGAATCAGGATCGGCGGCATCAGGCGCCAGTTGACGGCGTTTCCATTTCCCGCTCGAGCGCTGCACGAATTTCTTCAGGGATCGGCACGGGCCGCGCCTCCGTGTAGTCGTATATGACCTGCACCGTCTTCGCCTCGAGCACCCGCCGCCCGTGCTGATCCACCATCTCGTACTCGTACTGGAAGCTGGTGCGACCGATTGCGGCGACGCGCAGCCGGATGTCGAGCATTTCCCCGTAGGTCGCAGGCCGCCTGTAGTCGCATTCGATGCGCGCGAGAATCACCCCCGGCATGCCGGGCGGAAGCTGCGGTGCGCCGCGGCCCCAAACCGAACGCCAGTGCGCGAACCGCGTCTGTTCGAGATAGGTGAGGTACACGGCGTTGTTCACGTGGCCCATCGGATCACAGTCGCGGAACCGGACCTCGAGGCGATGCACGAACATGTAAGGATGCTAACGCGAAGTCGCGGGCGAAACGCGTTACGATTACGCGACCGTGCTCACGCCGATTACCACTCCCGAGCATTTCACTGACGAAGAACGCGCGGTGCTCGCGCCGTACTTCACCAACACCGACAGGCACGTATTCGGCCTCACGAACCTGCCGGAAACCGTCAAAGGCGCGCTGTTCGCGCGCTACTCGCGATCGGCCAAGTCGCTGCGCCGCCTGTTCCTCGACGAATTCGCCAAAGACGTCGACGTGGCGTCCACGCGGGCGATCGAGGTGGGCGTCGATCGAGCGGAGCGGCTGTACGCGAAGGTGTTCAGCGAATACGGCGACGATTCGGTCGCGCAGCTCGGCGGCGCGCACGTCGCCTGCGAATACGTGTCGAACGTGCTCACGAAGGTGCTCGAGTGGGGCCGCCTGATGGCGTACCTCGAGCAGTCCACACGATACGTCGCGTATACCGACAAGCTGCACGGCCGCTGGCGGTACCACGTGCCGGCGGAACTCGAAGGCGCGCTTCGCGACCAGTACGAACGCTACATGGACGACGCCTTCGAAACGTACGCTCGGCTGATCGGGCGCGTGCAGGAATATTTCGGCGCGAAATATCCGAAGGGCCCCGCGGACTCCGACACGGTTCACCGCGCCGCGATTCGAGCGAAGGCGCTCGACACGCTGCGTGGCATGCTTCCCGCCGCGACCCAGTCCAACGTGGGCATGTACGGCACCGGGCAGGCCTACGAGGCGCTGCTGCTTCGCATGCGCGCGCATCCGCTGGCGGAGGTCCGGCAGTGTGCCCACGAGATGCTGACCGAGCTGCGGAAGATCATCCCCGCATTCCTCACGCGTGTGGATCAGCCGGACCGCGGCGAACGCTGGAGCCGGTATCTTGCGGAGAGCCGCAGCGCCATCGCCGAACAGGCGCAGGCGCTGCTCGGGAGGATGAGAGCAGAGGAACGTCCTGAGGTCACGCTGACGGAGTTCGATCCGGACGGCGAGGTCAAGGTCGTCGCGGCAGCGTTGTACTCGTCGAGCTCTCTGCCCGACGATCAGCTCCTGGCGGCGGCCAGACACATGTCGCCGGCGGATCGCGCCGCCGTGCTCCGGTCGTATGCGGGTGATCGCGCCAACCGGCGCCACCGTCCCGGCCGCGCGTTCGAGCGGACGGCGTATCGATTCGACGTCCTCACCGACTACGGTGCGTTCCGCGATCTGCAGCGCCATCGGCTCCTCACGCTCGAGTGGCAGCCGCTCTCGACGCGGCACGGCTACTCGGAGCCGGAGGCGCTCCAGGCCGCCGGCGTGCTCGACGACTGGACGCGCATCATGGACGGCTCGGCCGAGCTGTACGAGGCGGTTCTGTCGTCCGGGTTACGGGAAATTGCGCCCTATGCGGTGTCGATGGCCTACCGGGTGCGCTTCTATATGCAGATGAACGCGCGCGAGGCGATGCACGTCATCGAACTGCGCACGTCACCTCAGGGGCATCCCGCCTATCGTCGGGTGTGCCAGCAGATGCACCGTCTCATCGACCAACAGGCCGGCCACCATGCGATCGCGGACGCGATGAAGTTCGCGGACCATTCGGTGGTGGAGCTCGAGCGGTTGCAGGCCGAGAGAGCGCGCGAGAAGAAGACAAGAGGAAATCCGTAGCGGGGGCTTATTCCTCCGGCACGTCGCGCGAGTTCCAGTATCGGCCGAACTCCTCCAGAAATGTCAGCGTCTCGAAGCTTTTCATCCGATCGAAGAAGAGAACTCCGTCGAGATGATCGGTCTCGTGCTGGATCACTCGCGCCGTAAATCCCTTCGCGCTCATGTCGATCCGCCGACCGCGTCTGTCGTACGCGCGGACCCGAATTTCCCTGGCGCGCGGCACCTTGCCCCGGATGTCGGGAATGCTGAGGCATCCTTCCCAGTCTTCTTCGGTGGCGCCGCCAACCGGCGTGATCTCGGGATTGATCAGCGCCATCAGCGGCACGCGCTCCTCTTCGCCGTCCTCATCGCTGTCGCGACGCGACGCGGGAAATCCTGCAACGAACAGACGGAGCCCGACGTGGATCTGCGGCGCGGCCAGTCCGATTCCCTGGTATTCCCGCATCGTTTCGAACATGTCGTCGATGAGCTGCTGAACCTCGGCTGATTTGATCGCGGCAGGATCGATCGGGTCAGCCTTCGCGCGCAGCACCGGATGCCCCATCCGCGCGACTTTCAGGATCGACATACCGGGTAGTATTTCATACGTGGAGTACCGGTTCTGTCCCGCGTGCGGCGGCGCGCTCGAGACGCGAAGCCTCAAGGCAGGCGATCCGGATCGGCTGGTTTGCGGACGCTGCGGCTTCGTCTTCTACCTCGATCCGAAGGTCGCGGTGGGCACGATTATCGAGACAGCAGACGAAGGGATCGTCCTCGTTCGCCGCGCGATCGAGCCCGGCTATGGACTGTGGGTCTTCCCCGGCGGCTACGTGGATCGCGGTGAAGAAGTGCGCGCGGCCGCGATCCGCGAAGCCCGCGAAGAGTGCGGGCTCGAGATCCGAATCGATCGCCTGATCAACGTGTACTCATACGCCGGCGCCTCACCCGTCATCATCGTCTACGCCGCGACCGCCGTCGGCGGAGACCTGTGCAACGACGACGAGTGCCTCGAGGCGCGCGTGTTCACGCGTCAAACCATCCCCTGGAACGAACTCGCGTTCCGCAGCACGAAGGAAGCCTTGCGAGACCATCTCGGAGTCCAGTAGTCACGACAGGAGGGACCGCCGCGAACATCCTCGCCGAGGAAGGGGCGGGACACCACGAACAATCTCGTTGAGGACGAGGAGGAACGCCACGAATGACCTCGCCGAGGACGGGGAGGGTCGGAGACGACGGGGAGAAAACCGAGGGCTGCAGACGGATCCGATCCCTTGTGATCTCTGCGATCTTCTGATCTTTGCGATCTTCCGGTCTTTCCGGTCTTCGCGGTCTTGTGCGATCTTTGCGATCTTTTGGATCTTTGCGATCTTTGCGGTCTTTTGATCTTTGCGGTGTTTGCGATCTTTGCCGGGATTTCGGCGCCGCTTTGCTATACTGAAGCTCCCCAGCCGACCCCGGGCCTCCCTGCGAAATGAACCATCAAAAGCTATGAAGAACACGATTCTGGCGTTCGCGTGTGCTGCTGCAGCGGCAGCGCTCACCGGTTGCATCAACTTCGAGCATACGAGTTCTCTGACGTCTCCATCCTCGGTCAGCGCAAGCGCTCTGCTCGGCATCTGGACGTCGGCCAACGTCGTTCCGTCGCCTTCTTCGTGCACGAATTTTCAGTGGCACGTGACCGAGCAGACGTCCAACAGCGCCAAGGGTAATTTCAGCGCGACGTGCGCGGGTGGATTGAACGTCGCGGGAACGGCGCAGGGGACCCTGACCGGGACGACGGTCAACTGGTCCGGCAGCGGGACAGCGACAGCGGCGGACCTGCCGTCGTGCGCAGTGTCGTTGAGCGGCACCGCTGAACTCGGCACGGATTCGATCAGGATTCCGTATTCGGGAACGACGTGCCTGGGGGCTGTGAGTGGAGTAGAAATCCTGAAAAAGAGTTAACCCCCAATTCCCAATTCCCAATGCTTGGGAGTTGGGAATTGGGAACTATCTGGCGAGCGCGTGTTCTAGAGAGCGAGCGTCTGTGCTAAGCGAGCTCCCCAGCCGTGCGCGCGCCGTAGAATTCGAACCATGGACGCGCGGCGGTGAGGCGGGCGTTCACGTTGTTGATGTTTTCGACGCCTTCCGATTCGAGCCAGGTGCGGAAGGCGTTCGCCCCCTGTTTCGCGTAAACGGGGATTCCATCCTTCCACGTCGCGCGGCCGCACAACACGCCTGAAAACTTCACGCCGGATTCAGCCGCCAGTTCAAGCGACTCGGTAAATTCCGCGTTGCTGACGCCAGCCGACAGGTAGATGAACGGTCTGGTCGCGACGTCTGCAGCGCGCCTGAAGAAGTCCATCGCTTCCTGCTTCGAGTAGGCTTTCGTTCCGCCGAACGCCTGCGCGCCTTCGACGTATTTCATGTTGATCGGCACCTCGACTTTCAGGACGTCGACACCGTAGCGGTTGTCCGTGAACTCCTGCATGCTCGCTGCGACGATCTCGGGTTTTTTGCGCGCGAACTCGGGGCCCTTCTCGTCCAGCCCTTCCTGATATCCGACAAGTTCAAGGAAGAACGGAATGTCGTTGGCGCGGCACTCGTCGCCAATCCGCTCGACCCAGGCGTGCTTGTGATCGTTGATGCGTTTCGGATCGGTCGGCGTGTAGTAGAGCAGGATTTTGATGCAGTCGGCGCCGGCTTCCTTCAGTCGCCGCACGGACCAGAGGTCGAGCAGATCGGGAAGGCGGCCGGCGGTGTTCGCGTCGTAGCCCGTCTTTTCGTACGCGAGCAGGAGCCCCGAACCGGTCGCGCGCTTTTTGCTGGCAGGGAGGCCCCATTCGGGGTCCAGGAGAATGGCGCTCGCGTGGCGGGTAAGCACCTCGGTAACGAGCGTCTTGAATTCCTGCATGTCCTGATCGCCGACGTCGCTGCCTTTTTCCTTCGCGAGCGCCTTCTTCAGCGAACCGCGCTGGTCCATGGCCGCCGCGGCGATGACGCCGCGATCGTCCGACACCGCCTGCATTCCGGCGAGCTTCCCTGGTGTGATCTTCACAGCCTGTCTCCTCCCCGCCGATTCTATCCTCGTTGCACCGGGAACCGGAACGACTCCACAACCGAGTGAGCGGCCGCCTGCCGCACGATCTCATCGACCGCGGACAATGCCTGCTCGGCGGCCTCGACGTCGTGCGCCCGCGCGCGGGTCGCGGGGTGCCGCGGCGTGAACAACGTGCAGCAATCCTGGTCGGGGATGATCGAGATCGGATAGGTTCCGAGGCGCTGCGCTTCGAGCACAATCTCGTCCTTGTCGAGCCCGACGAGCGGCCGCAATACGGGCATGGTCACCACGTCGTTGATGCTCGCGAGGTTCTCGAGCGTTTGCGATGCGACCTGCCCCACGACTTCCCCGGTCACGAGCGCCTGCGCCCCCTCCTGCCGCGCGATCGTTTCGGCAATGCGCATCATCAGCCGCCGATAGATGATGACGCGCAGCGTTGGCGGAACGGCAAGCACGACGCGCTGCTGGATCTGCCCGAACGGGACGAGAAAGAGCCGCGACTCGTACTGGTACTGCGTGAGGAGCGCTGCCAGCTCACGCGCCTTGTCCTGCGAGGCGCGGGACAGGATGGGATAGCTGTGGAAGTGGACGAAGAGGGCACGGCAGCCGCGCCGCATCATCCGCCAGGCCGCGACCGGCGAGTCGATGCCGCCCGACAGCAAGACCGCGACGCGGCCGCTGCTGCCTGAGGGCAATCCGCCCGCGCCGCGGTGCTTTCCGAAGAAGTAGAAGGCTTCGTTCGTCAGCGCCTCGACGTGGATCACAAAGGCGGGGTTGTCGAGATCGACCGTCCACCCGCGCGCTTCCTTGATTCGGCCTCCGACTTCGCGCTCGATCTGCGGCGACGTGAGCGCAAACCGCTTGTCGGCCCTTCGGGCGGAGACACGGAACGTCGGAGTCGTCGTATCGCCGAGGTCGTCGAGTATCGCGCGCGCGATGGCGTCCACATCGAGCGGTGCGCTTCCCGCCACGGCGAAGTTCGCGACGCCAAACACGTTGGCCAGCCGATCGCGCACGGCCGGCCAGCGCGTCTCGTCTTCCAGCGTGATCTCGATGCGGCCCATGAGCACGCGCACGCTGCGGGCGCCGACATCCGACAGCGCCGTGCGGAGATTTCTTGCCAGACGGGCAATGAACCAGGGACGGTTCTTCCCCTTGAGCGCAATCTCCTGATAGTGGACGACGACTGAAGTCATTTCTCTGTGGGGGGCTTCGCCCCACCGCGTTCCGCTGCACGACTGCTCAATATCTCTGCCGCAGCGCGATGGCCGGCGAGCGCGGCACTTTCGATTGTCCCTGGAAGACCGGTGTCGATCCAGTCGCCCGCCAGAAACAAGCCGCTGACCGGGGTGCGCACCCCGGGCCGCGGCGGTTCTCCCGGCGCGAGCGAGAAGGTCGCACGTTTCTCGCGAATCACGGTGCCGCGACGCAAGGTTGCGGCCCCTGCAGCGGGGATCGCTTCGGCCACCTCACGCGCGGCGAGCGCGATCAGCGACGGGTTGTCCGTGGCGGCGAGCGGATCGGCGCCGCTCGATACGAGCGACAGATGGGATGCGCGCTCGCCGAACGCCTGCCGTTTGTCGAACACCCACTGCATCGCGCGCCCCGGCAGCCCGACGAACGTGTCGTCCATGACGGCGCGGTCGTACCACAGGTTGACCGTGACGATCGGCTTGGACGTCATCGCGGACGCGGCCTGCAGGATCGGTGCAAGGGGTGTGACGTCACCGGTCAGCAGCGGTTCGAGCGCGAACCACGGAACCGCGGCAATCACGTGAGCGACGGGAATCTCCTCACCGCGGATCTCGACGGCGCGCACGGCGCCTTGCTCGATCCGCACGCGCGAGAGCGCGTGCAGTCGCACGGCCCCGTTCCCCGCTTCGATGTAGTTCCGTGCGGGGGTAGCGTACATCTCGTTGAGCGGCCTGGTCGGGAGCACGAGGGCCGAGTCGTGACGATCCGGACCGAAGAGGCCTGCAAGAACGGCAAGGAAGGCGTTCGCCGCCGCCTCCTCAGGCAATTGATTGAGCGCTGCCACCGCAAGCGGCTCCCACAGCCAGTCGCGGATTCTTCCCTTCTGTCCATACCGCGTCAGCCACTGTGCGACCGTGGAGCTTGACGCAGATCCAGCGGACGTCGTCCCGCTGGACCTCGAGCGCGCGCTCAGCAGAGCGGGCGCCAGACGCACCGCGCGCAGACGCTCACGATAGGGCAGCGCGTCCCACGTCATTACCCCGGCGAGAAGATGCAACGGCGAGGGAAGCCGCGGGCATCGCAGGACGCTCCGCACACCATCGGGGCCGATGAAGGGAACGGTCAGGGACGGTTGAATCGTGACGTTGGATTCAGCGCCGATGCGCCGCAGAAACCGGAACGTCTGATGGTAGCAGCCGAACAGGACGTGCTGGCCGTTGTCCACGCGTTCGCCGGTCTCGCGATCGACAAACGCGGTCGCCCGGCCGCCGAGTTCCCCGCGCGCTTCCAGGACAATGACCTTGCGGCCCCGTTCGACAAGAGCGCTTGCAGCCGACAATCCGGCGACGCCGCCGCCGATCACCGCGACGTCGAACCCGCTCTCACCCATGGTCACAGCCGCACGAGCGCGCGCGCCCACGTCGAAGCGGCGATCCACGCACGACGCGGACGCGGGATGCGGATCACGCCGCTGAACACGTCGTAGTCGGCGGTCTCGATGCGGCCGAGAATCGCCAGGTAGATCGCGCCCATGATTTGCGCGGCCGCCATGCGGCGGGCGTCCTCCGAGGGCAGCGCCGCGCCGGCGCGCGCATAGTACTCGCGTGCGCGCTGCGCTTCGAACGCGAAAAGCCGCTTCACGGCCGTCGAACGGATGCCGCCGCCGTGCTGCTCGGCTTCCCGGCGGAGGTCATCCTCCGTACATCCGTGCCGCGCGAGATCGTCCAGCGGCAGGTAAAGGCGTCCCCGCGCGAGATCGACCGGCACGTCGCGCAGGATGTTGGTCAACTGCAGCGCGACCCCCAGGTTGAGAGCGTACTGCCGCACGCCCGGATTTCGATAACCGAAGATCTCCACGCACATCAAACCGACGGCAGACGCGACGCGGATGCAGTATTCATACAACTCGTCGAACGTCTGATACCGCTGCCGGTGCAGATCCATCTCGACGCCTTCGATCAGCGCGTCGAATGCGCTGCGTGGAAGGTTGAACGTGCGGATATACGGCTGCAAGGTCCTGCCCTGCCGGGTGTGCGGTACGCCGGTGAAACATCGGTCGAGTTCTGCTCGCCACTCCGCGATTTGCGCCGCTCCCTGATCCCGCGTCTCCGCCTCGTCCACCGCATCGTCTACGGCGCGGCAGAAGTCCCACACCGCGACGATCGCGTTGCGCTTCCGCGCGGGCAGCACGAGGAACGAATAGTAGAAGTTGGTGTCGCGGGCCACGTACGTGCGTGCTTATTCCAGCGCAGGTCCCCGCCGCCACGTCAGCATCCGCCACGCGATGCCGATCGCGTCCGATGCGCGCAGGACCGGGCGATGGGCGAAGACGTCGTACTGCACGTCCTCAAGCTTATCCAGAATGCGGGTGCCGCCAAGCCAGGTCGCGCGAAGTTCCCACATCAGGCGTCCGCGAACGCCGTCGCAGACGGTCCGGCCCGACGCAAACAGCGTACGCGTGCGGCGCGCGCATTGCTCGAGTGCCGCCCGCCACTCCGGCGTCAAACTGGCGGCCGCGAGATCTTCCTCGCGGGCCGAACACGCCGACAGGACTTCCGCCGGCACGTAAAGCCGTCCCTTTTTCGAGTCGATTTTCAGGTCCTGCCAGAAGTTGGTCAACTGCAGCGCGGTGCATACATCATCGGACGCGGCATCGAGCGCGGCGTCGCGGTATCCGGCGATCCGCAGAACCAGACGGCCGACGGGGTTGGCGGACCGGCGGCAGTAATCGAGCAGCGACGCCCACGTGGCGTATCGCCGGACGGTCACGTCCTGCCTGAAGGCGCTGATCAAGTCAGTGAGCAGCGTCGTTGGGAGATCGCAGGCACGGACCGTCTGTCGGATCGCTTCGAACACCGGAGCATGCGGTCCGCCGGGATCAGGCCGGCCGCCGGTCACGGCAACGAGGCGCGCCTCCCACGCATCGAGCGCCGCGAGTCTCTCGGACGGGGCGAGATCGCCTTCGTCTGCCATATCGTCTGCGATCCGGGCGAAGGCGTAGATCGCCGCAACGTGCGGACGCATCGCGGCGGGCAGCAGCCGCGAAGCCACCGGAAAGTTTTCGTAGTGTGCGCGCGCCAGCGACTCGCAGTACTGCTGCGGCGTCACCACTCGAGCTCGGTTGCGCCGCTCCGGTGGTTGGCGGCCCTGGCCATTGTGAACAGCAGGTCCGACAGCCGATTGACATAGACGAGGAGGGGCGGATCGAACGCGCCGGCGCCCAGCGTGTGCTCCAGGGTCACCATCGCGCGCTCGGCGCGACGGCAGACGGTGCGGGCGACGTGCAGCGCGGCGCCGCCCGGCGATCCTCCCGCGAGAATGAAACGCCGGAGCGGCGGGAGATCGGCCTCAAGCAAGTCAATCCACTGCTCGAGCCGCGCGATGTCTTCGGGAGCGACGGCCGCCGCCTTCGCTACGCGGTCGGCGATTCGATGCGCAGGATCCGCGAGGCGCGCACCGATCGCGAAGAGGTCCCGCTGGATGCGTTCCAGCATCGATCGAATTTCGGGGTCGTCCAGCGACGCCCGCGCGAAACCGAGCCAGGCGCTCAGCTCGTCGACGTCGCCGTAGGCGGCGACGCGGATGTCGTTCTTCGGCACCCGCGTGCCGTCGAAGAGTCCCGTCTCTCCGCTGTCCCCGGTCCTGGTGTAGATTTTCACCTGCTTTGAAGAGTATCAAAGGTGCCACGCACGACGTGCCCGCCGCGCGCCGGCGTTTTCGGCGCCGCCTGCTTGGATGGTATCGGCGCAACGGCCGCGACCTCCCGTGGCGTCGGACGCGGAACCCGTATCACATCCTCGTCTCCGAGGTGATGCTGCAGCAGACCCAGGTGGACCGGGTGATCCCGAAGTACCACGAGTGGCTGGGCAAGTACCCGACGTTCGAGGCGCTCGCCGCGGCGGAAGAAGCTGACGTCGCCGAGACGTGGCGGCCGCTCGGATATAACATCCGGCCGCGGCGGCTGCAGTCGATCGCTCGCGAGTCGGTCGCGCGCTACGGCGGCGAACTGCCGTCGGACCACGACACGCTGCTCTCGTTCAAAGGGATCGGCGAGTACACGGCGGGCGCAGTCCGCAGCTTTGCGTTCGGCCAGCGTGCCGCGATTCTCGACACGAACGTTGCGCGGGTGCTCTACCGCGTCTTCGTCGGAACGGGAGACGCCAAAGCACATGCGATGAAGCGCCGGCTGTGGGACATCTCGCACGCGGTGCTGCCGCGCACCAACGTATTCGATTTCAATCAGGCGTTGATGGACTTCGGCGCAACGGTGTGCACGGCGCGCAATCCGAAGTGCGACGCGTGCCCGATGCGGCCCGATTGCGCCATGACGGCTCGTCGCTCGCCTCGACCACTCCCGAATGGCTGAATCGCTGGTCGTCACCGCCGCGGTTGTCGAACACGACGGTTTTTATCTCGTGACCCGGCGCCAGCAAGGAGTACACCTCGAGGGCTATTGGGAATTTCCAGGCGGCAAGTGCGACGAAGGCGAATCGCTGGATGCGTGCCTGCGGCGCGAGCTGAACGAGGAGCTGGGGACGGACGCCGAGGTGCTGCAGGAGCTGCTCTCGGTGACGCACGAATACGGCGATCGCACGATAGAGCTGCACTTTATCGCGTGCCGGCTGCTCCGCGAGCCGCGCCCGCAACTCGGGCAGCAGATGCGCTGGGTCGCACGCGCGGACCTCGCGACACTGCGCTTCCCGCCCGCGGACGACGAGCTGATCGACATGCTGATGCAGCGAAAGTCCTGAGTGCGTCTTCGCGCTTCTGCCGGCGCGTCAATCGTGGGTCCGAACCGTCGCGCGCACTCCGTCGACGGTGAGCGCGGTCCCACCCGCGGCGAACTCGCGGCGGACGTAGCCGAGGGCGATGACGCAGTCGAACCGCGGGGAATAAACGGCACTCGTGATGTGACCAACGTCCCGGTCTGCCGCGTGCAGCGTGGCACCGTGGACCGGCACAGGGGCGCCGGCATCGAACGCGAGCTGGACGAGCCGCCGCGCGACGCGGCCCTGGCCGCGATCCAGCACGCGCACGATCACTTCCTGGCCGACGTAACAGCCTTTCGTCCGGGAAATCGCGCGGTCTTCGATGCCGGCCTCGAGAGGAATCGTGTCCGTGTCCATATCGACGCCGAATCGCGGGACGGCGGCTTCGATGCGCGCGATCTCGAACTCGTCCGTCGTTGCATCGACCGCGCCGGCAGCAGTGAGACGGTCCACAACTGCCTCGACTTCGTCCGTGCCGATCACGAGAGCGACGCCAGGCAGATCGTCAGCAGCGAGCCGCAGCGCGCCCGAGGCCTGCGCCGCCACCTCCGCCGCGAGAGGTCCGTAGATCCCGATCTGCGCTTTGGCGCTGCTCACGTCCGATATCTGAACGTCTTCAGCGAAGATGAACCGGTCGAGGTGCTCGCGGATCTGCGTGGTCAGCGCGACTGGCAGGCGCAACAGCATCGCTTCGCCGATTTCGTCGACGTACATGTCGCTGATCATCCGACCCTGCGCGGTCAGCATCGCGGCGTAGCAACCATTACCCGGCGTCAGCGCGGCAACGTCGTTCGTGAGCAGCCCTTGCAGATACGCGCTGCGATCCTTGCCGCTTACCAGGAGCCGGCCGACGTCGGACCGCCGCACGAGCGCCGCGCCGTTCGAAAACGCCTCGTATGCCCTGCTGTTATCCTTGGTCAATGCACTTCAATTGTACCGCCGTGGCAGCGGCACTCCTCGCTGCGTTGCCGGCTTTCGCGCAGCCGCCGGCGGCCACGCCGGCGACGGGCGAGGCGACGTTCGACATCCTGATCCACGGCCAACAGATCGGGCGGGAGACGGCGTCGCTGAGTCGCGACGGCTCCGGCTGGATCATCACCTCGACCGGGCGCGTCGACCCGCCGATCGACCTCACGATCACCCGCTTCGAGATGAAGTACTCGCCTGACTGGCAGCCGCTCGAGCTGCTCATCGCGGCAATCCAGCAGAAATCGTCGATTGCGCTGACGACCTCCTTCACGACGACTACGGCCATCAACGAAATCACGCAGCAGGGAAAAACGGTCTCGAAAGAAGATCAGATCAGCGCTCGCGCGATTGTGCTGCCGAACAACTTCTTCGCATCATATGAAGCGCTCGCGGCGCGGCTGTCGACGAGCGGCACCGGCGCGGTCCTCCCGCTCTACGTCGCGCCGAACGCCGAAGTCAAACTCACGGTGAACGCTGTCGCACCGCTGACGCTCACCGGTGGCGGCGCGACGATTCACGCCAGGAAATACGACGTCACGATTGCAAACATCGGCGCGAACGTTCCCGCGACGGTGCTCGTCGACGATCGCGCGCGGCTGGTGCGGTTCGAGATCGCGACTGCTGGTCTGGTCGTCGTGCGAGACGACGCGGCGAGCGTGGGGATGCGCACCGAGACGGCGAGAAATCCAACCGACGCCGACGTGCGGATCCAGGCAAACGGCTTCTCGCTTGCAGGTACGGTCACGACGCCTCCGACCGTCGCCGGACGGCTGCGCTCGCCCGGCATCGTGCTCATCGGCGGCTCGGGGCCAACGGATCGCGACGAAACCGTCGCGGGCATTCAGGTTTTCGCCCAGCTCGCCGGCGCGCTCGCGAAAGACGGCGCGGTGGTCCTTCGGTACGACAAACGCGGCGTTGGCCAGAGCGGCGGCCGGACCGAGAGTGCGACCCTCGAGGACTACGCCGACGATGCGATCGCTGCGGTGAAATGGCTGGCCAGGCGCCCGGACGTCGACACGCGCCGCATCGTCGTCGCGGGCCACAGCGAAGGCGCCGCCGTGGCGCTGCTCGCCGCCGCGCGTGAAAAGGAGATTGACGGTGTCGTCTCGATCGCCGGACCCGGCATCAAGGGGGAGGATCTCATCCTTCAACAGCAGAAACACCTGCTGGACCTGTCCGGCGCCAGCGAGGCCGACAAACAGGCGAAGATCGATCTCCAAAAGAAGATCGAGGCCGCGGTGTTGGGCGGCACCGGCTGGGAAGGTATCCCTCCCGAACTCCGCAAGCAGGCGGACACCCCGTGGTTTCGGAGCCTGCTCGCGTACGATCCGGCGCGTGTGCTCCCGAAGGTGAAGCAGCCGATCCTCATCATCCAGGGCGATCTCGACACGCAGGTCTCGAAGGACCAGGCGGACAAGCTCGCGGATCTGGCGCGGGCGCGCAAGAAGGCCAAGCCGCCCGAGGTCGTGCACATCCCCGGCGTCAACCACCTGCTCGTCCCGGCAACTACCGGAGAAGTATCGGAGTACGGATCGTTGAAGGACAAGACGATCAGCCCGAAGGTCGCCTCCTCCATAACGGATTGGATTAAGATGGCGCTGCCATGAAGGTAGGAGTTCCGAAGGAAACGTTGCGCGGTGAGACGCGCGTCGCGTTGATTCCGGCATCCGTCGCCGCACTGAAGAAGGCGGGCCTCGATGTGCTCATCGAGCGCGGTGCCGGCGCCGCCGCCGGGTTCATCGATTCGGCCTATGAACTGGCAGGAGCGACCGTCGCCAACCGGGCCGACCTCTTCTCGCAGTCCGACGTCCTTCTTCAGGTACGGGCAATTCCCGCGGACCTCGAGGCGCTTCGTCCGGGACAGGTCGTCATCGGCTTCGCCGATCCGCTTGGTTCGCCTGACGACGTCAGGCGGCTCTCTTCACGCGGCGTGACCGCATTCTCGATGGAACTGATGCCGCGCATCACGCGCGCGCAGAGCATGGATGCGTTGTCGTCCATGGCGACCATCGCAGGGTACAAGGGCGTGCTGCTCGCGGCGGACCACCTGCCGCGCATGTTCCCGATGCTGATGACGGCGGCGGGCACTGTCTCTGCAGCGAAGGTGTTCATCGTCGGAGCGGGTGTCGCCGGCCTTCAGGCGATCGCGACGTCGAAGCGGCTCGGCGCAAGGGTCGAGGCGTACGACGTCAGGCCCGCCGTCAAGGAGCAGGTGCAGAGCCTCGGTGCCCGCTTCGTCGAGATGGAACTCGACACCAGGAATTCCGAGGACAAGGGCGGCTACGCGAAGGCGCAGGACGAATCGTTCTATCAGCGCCAGCGCGAAATGATGCTGCGCGTCGTCGCCGCAACCGACGTGGTCATCACGACCGCGCTGATACCCGGGAAGAAGGCGCCGATTCTCGTCACGCAGGAGATGGTGGAAGCCATGGCGCCCGGTTCCGTCGTCGTCGACCTTGCCGCGGAGCGGGGCGGCAACTGCGCGCTGACGAAGCCCGATGAGACCGTCATCCACAACGGCGTCACGATCATCGGACCGTCGAATCCGCCGGCGCTCGTGCCGTACCACGCGAGCCAGATGTACGCAAAGAACATCACGACGTTCCTTTCGCATCTGCTCGGGAAGGACGGCGCGAAGAAGGCCGCGCTGGAACTGGACCTGAACGACGAGATCACGCGCGAGACGCTGCTGACGAAGGACGGCGACGTGGTCCACGCTCGCGTTCGGGAACTGCTCGGCGCCGCTGCCCGCTGATGTGGGTCCTGACGACGGAAGACGGAGCGGAGATTCCGTTCACGTTCCGCATTCTTCCAGGCAACATCAAGACCGTCGGGCGGGCGCCGCGCGCTGACTTCATCGTCGACGCTCCGCTCGTCTCGCGGCTCCACTGCCGGCTGACCGCCGGCGCGGCGGAGCTCGAGGTCGTCGATCTCGAGAGCACCAACGGCACCTACGTCAACGGCACACGCGTCGAACGCGCGACGCTGCGAGGCGGCGAGAAGCTGGGCGTGGGTCGCGTCGACCTGGTCGTGACCCGCTCCACGATAGCCACAGCTCTCGATCCGAACGACAGTAACAGGGGATCAGAAAATCAGGAGTGATCGGAGATCAATCCTCAATCTGCAATCTGCAATCTGCAATCTGCAATTCACCCGCTCGCCGCCAGGAACGGGTTGGTGCGCCGTTCCTTCCCGATGGTCGTCATCTCTCCGTGTCCGGACCAGACCGGCGTTTCGTCGGGATAGCTGAAGAGCACCGTCCGAATCGACCGTAGCAGCGTGTCCAGGTCGCCGCCAGGAAGATCGGTGCGGCCGATCGAGCCCGCAAAGAGCGTGTCGCCGACGAACAGTGTGACCGCCTGCTCCCCTTCGCGTGAGATCGCCAGACAGACGCCGCCCGGGCAGTGCCCTGGCGTGTGCTGCACGCGCGCGAGGTACTTCCCGAATCGAATCGGCCCCTCCCCGTCGTAGAAGCGGTCGACCGGCGGCTGCGCCTGAACACGGAAGCCGAAGGCGAGCCCCTGCTGAACGATGCGTTCGTACAGGAAGTTGTCGTCCGCGTGCAGCCAGACCGGCGCCGACGTCGCGGCTTTCGCGCGCCCGACGCCCGTGATGTGGTCGAGGTGGGCATGGGTCAGGAGGATGTTCGTAACCGTCAGGCGATTGTCGCGGACGGCGTCGAGCAGTGTATCCACCTCATCGCCAGGATCGATGATGACGGCTTCGCGAGTATCTTCGCAGCCGACCACGAATCCGTTCTTGAAGAAGGGCTCAACGGCGGCCCGTTCGAAAATCATCCAGATAGCCTATCGCGTGAGCCGGTAGGTCCGTCGTTTTCGCCTTCAGGGACATGGAAGTCACTCATGTGCCGGCAGTGCGTATCCAGACGAACGTGCTCGCCTCGGCAGAGAAGCGGGTGCTGCTGGCTCTAGCCGGCCGGCTGCCGCCGTTCATCGGGTCCGACCACCTGACCGCGCTCGGCGCGGCTGGCCTGCTCGGCGTGGGCGCCGCGTTCTGGGCCGGCGGGAGCTGGCCGTCAGCGCTTTTGCTCGTCCTTCCGTTTCTCGCCCTGAACTGGTTCGGCGACAGCCTTGACGGCACCATCGCGCGCGTTCGCCATCAGGAGCGTCCCCGCTACGGCTATTACGTCGACCACGTGCTCGACGCGCTCGGGTTCGTGTGGCTGATGGGAGGACTCGTCCTCGGAGGGTGGATGTCGCTGGCGATCGCGCTCGCGTTCCTCGCGTCGTATTACCTCCTCGTCATCGAAGTGTCGCTGGCGGTTCACGCGCTCGGGAAGTTCCAGATGTCGTTCTGGCGGGTCGGCCCGACCGAACTGCGCATCATCTTGGCGCTCGGCGCGCTCCAACTGCTTCACTCGCCAAGGCTCGCTGTGAACGGGTTCTCGTGCCGGCTGTTCGACATCGGAGGAATCGTGGGCGCCGCCGGCCTGCTCGTAACATTCGTCGTCTCCGCGATCCGCAATGGCGTGGCGCTGTACCGTCAAGAGCGCCTTTAGAGGGAGGGGGCGAGGCGCGAGGCGCGCCCGGCGCGAGGCGGGAGGCGCGAGGCGCGCCCGGCGCGAGGCGCGAGGCGCGAGGCGCGAGGCGCGGAAATTGAGGATTTGAGATTTGAGATTTCAGATTTGGGAATGGGGAATTGGGAATTGGGAGTTGGGAGTTGAATTGGGAGTTGGGAATTGGAGGTTGGGAGTTTTGTATGATGACCCCATGATCCTGGCCGCCGTCGACGATCTTCTTTTCCGCTCCAAGATTCGCACAACCGCGAAGCAGGTCGGCGTCGACGTGACGTTTGCGCGCACGGCCGACGAGGTCCTGACCCGGATCAGGGAACTCGAGCCATCGCTCGCGATCTTCGATCTGAACAGCGACAAGACGGATCCCGTGCGCATCATCCGCCTCGTCAAGGCCGAGAGCAGCGTCCGCACGATCGCGTTTGCGTCGCATGTCCATGTCGACCTGATCGACGCCGCGAAGGCGGCTGGCGCCGACCAGGTGCTGCCCCGCTCCGCCTTCGCCGCACACCTCGCGGATATCCTCCGTTCGGGCCAACAGTCCTGATCGAGATCCCTGCGGTCCGAGCGGCGGCGCGCCGGATCGGGCGCAGGGTGTTCCGGACGCCAGCGCGACGATCCGACTGGCTCTCTGGACTCACCGGCGGCGACGTATACCTCAAGCTCGAAATCGTCCAGCCGACCTCCTCGTACAAGATTCGCGGAGCCTTCAACGCGTGCCTGCGGGTCGTCGAAGAAGCGCCAGGAACGCGACTCGTGACCGCGTCCGCGGGCAATCACGGGCGCGCGATGGCTCACGCCGCGCGGGAACTCGGCCTGCCACTCGTCGTCTTCATCGCGGCTGACGCGCCGCGCGCCAAAGTCGACGCGATCCGGGCCTGCGGTGCCGACCTCCGGCCCTGCCGTGACTACGACGACGCCGAGAGGCAGGCGAAGGCATTCGCCGCCGCCGGCGGCGGGCTCTTCATCTCGCCGTACTCGCACCCGGACGTCATCGCCGGTGCGGGCACCATCGGCCTCGAATTGATCGAGAATTGTCCGGCGTTGGACTGCGTCGTCGTGCCGGTCGGCGGCGGCGGGCTGATCAGCGGCATTGCCGCCACACTGGCGGCGACCTCACCCCGGACGGAGGTATTCGGCGTCGAGACCGCCGCGTCGACGCCATTCGCTGCAAGCCTCGCAGCAGGCCGCATCGTGACCATCGACGTCGGCGCGTCAATCGCCGACGGGCTGACGGGGAACCTCGATCCGGACACGATGACATTCGACGTCGTACGGCAGCTCGTTCGCGGCATGAGCGTCGTCGACGAAAAGGCGATCCTCGACGCGCTCGCGGGTGTGGTCGCCAAAGAACATGTCGTGTGCGAAGGTGCCGCAGCCGTTGCTGTCGCGGCTCTCACGTCGGGTGCCGTCGACGTCCGCCGCAAACGCGCGGCGGTGATCCTGACGGGTGCGAACATCGATCCGGAACGGTTGAAGGAGGCTGCAGAAAGAAGCAGCCTCAATGGCGAATGACAAACGCTGAAGTGCGCGGCCGCTTACCGATGGGCGAGATACCACCAGACCAGCGCGGCTGCGATTAACGCAACCGCAAGCGCCGCGAACAGGACGGTGGTTCCCTGCCGGTCGGGTTCATCGTCGAGCGGCAGCAGTTCGGTCGAGACCCCTGCGTCCCCCTCGCGCACGTCGAGCATCGTCGCGATCGTCCGTAATCCGGCGGCAAACGATGCAGCGTTCTGGTGCCGCTCCTCGATGTCTCTCGACAGCGCGCGCGCGATGATCCCGTCCACTTCCGTCGGGACCCCGCCATGGACGTCGGATGCCAGGGGAATCGGTCTCTGGATCACATTCACGACCGTGTCGGCCGCCGATGCGGCAAGAAACGGATTGCTGCCGGTCAGCATCTCGTACGCGAGCGTGCCGAGCATGAAAACGTCGCTGCGCAGGTCGGTCGCGGCACCCACCGCCTGCTCCGGAGAGAGATAGGCGACGACCCTGTTCGCGTCGTGCGACAGGCGGTCGGGATCCTGTGCCGCCTGAACTCGAATCGCGCCCCCGTCGGTCCACGGCGAGAGACCGCATTCCAGGATCTTTGCGCTGCCCTTTGCGGTCACGACGATCGTGTCCGGGCGCAGGTCGCCATGAATGACGCCGCTGGCATGCGCGTCCGCGAGGCCGTCGGCGACTTGCAGGATGAGATCGAGCGCGCGGCGCGGGTTCATGGCCGCGCCTCCGATCTCTTCCGAGAGCAGGCGGCCTGTCGCGAACTCGTGCGCAAGGTACGGATGCTCGATCTCTTCGCCGACGTCGAAGAGCGTGGCGACGTTGGGATGTGAAATGCCCATGGCGGCGCGCGCGTCGGCGACGAGGCGGGCGAAGCGCGCGGGCTCGGTGGCGATCGAGTGGGCCACGACCCTCAGAGCCACGGTCCGGCCCACCTTCGTGTCCCGCGCGCGATACAGCTCGCCGAGCGGCCCGCTGCCGATCCGTTCGAGCAGATTGTAGTGAGCGACCGATGTTCCGTTCATACGATGGCGGCGCTCACGCGGCGGCGCGGCGTCATTTGCGAGGAGGTTTCGAGGGACGCATCTCGACGCGGCTGGCCAGCGCGCGGCTGTCGGTCGTCACGAGATCCACAACGACTCCGGCGACGTCGTCTGGCGTCAACTTCCACGAGTCGTTGGGCGAGTTGCGGTCGTTGCCGTCGACCACGCCGAAATCCGTCGCCACCGACCCCGGCATCACGTAGCTCACGCGGATGTTGTCGTAGCGCACTTCCTGCATGAGCGCCTCGCTGAAGGCGTTGAGGCCCGCTTTGGACGCGCAGTATGCCGCGCCGCCGACGAACGAATTCTTCCCCGCGAGGCTGCTGATGTTGACGATGTAGCCGCCGCCGCGGCGGCGGAGTTCGGGAATCGCGGCGTGGCAGCAGTAGAAAACGCCGGTCAGGTTCGTATCGATGACCTGCCGCCACGCCTCGATGCTCATGTCCGCGACGCGGGCAAACGTTCCGAGACCGGCATTGTTCACGAGTACGTCCAGGCCGCCGAAACGCGCGACCGTTTCTTTGATAAGACGCTCCGCGTCCTCCGCGCGCTGTACATCAGCGGCCACGGCAGCGACGCGGTCGCCGCCGCCGAGCTCGTCGACCGCTTTCGCCAGCTCACGTTCGTTGCGGGCGGAGATGACGACCTGCATGCCGCGTGCGACGAACGCACGGGCGATCCCGAGCCCGATGCCTTTTGAGCCGCCGGTGACGATCGCAACCATGGCTATAGAATATTGCACTCGCGATGTCCACGATTGCGATCATTGGCGCCGGACCAGTCGGCGGAGCGCTCGCCCATAAGCTTGCGGTGCGCAGCCGCGTGCGTACCGTGCGGCTGATCGATCCGGAGGGACGCGTTGCCGAGGGAAAAGCGCTCGACATCCTGCAGTCTTCGCCCGTGGATTCGTTCAGCACGCAGGTGACCGCGGGCACGAAATACACGGACGTGGCCGGAGCTGATGCGATCGTGCTCGCGGATCTGGTTGCAGGCGGCGAGATTCACGGGGAAGGCGGGCTCGCGCTCCTGAAACAACTTGCGCGAATCGAATCGAAGGCGCCGCTGCTCTTCGCGTGCGGCGGTCAACGGGAGCTGATGGCGCGCACGGCGGGCGAGCTGCACGTGGACTCTGTGCGGCTCATCGGGTCAGCTCCGCTTGCGCTCGAGTCTGCCGTGGGCGCGCTCACGGCTGCGCTGCTCGACTCGGGACCCGCGGATGTATCGGTCGGCATCGCCGGAATTCCGCCGTACGATGCGGTCATCGCATGGGAATCGGCGACAGCCTTCAATCAGCCGATTGGCCGCCTGCTCCCGCCGCACCAGATGGCGTCATTGTCCGCACGACTTCCTGCGCTCTGGCCACCGCAGCCGTACTCGCTCGGCAGCGCGGCCGCGCGTGTCGCCGAAGCGCTCACGTTGGGCGCGCGCCGGCGGTACACCTGTTTCGCATTGATAGACGTCGCCGGCGTCGGCCGCAATGTGATCGCGGCCGTGCCGGTCGAAATTGTCAAAGGCGGGATAAAGGGGACGCTGCCACCCGCGCTGAGCCCTCACGAAAGGACGCTATTTGAGCGCGGGCTTCGCTAGCTAGAGAACAGCGCGATAACTACGCAATTTCACAATTCCCAACTACACAAGGTCTCTCAGTTCACCATCTCCCGGGAGTGCAGCTCCACCCCTCCCGAAAAATCGCTCATGTGCTTGCGAAGAATCAGGCGTCCCCGATGGAGGCGGGACTTCAGCGTCTGCGGCTTCACGCGCAGCACGGCACTCGCCTCTTCGGTCGAGAGTCCCTGGATATCTCGAAGCAGCACGGGAACGCGGTACACCGTCGGCAGGTGCGTCAGCGCCTCGACGAGTTTCTGGCGCATCTCGACCCGCATCACCGACTCATCCGCAAGCGAGGTCCAGTCGGCCGGCTCGACCCTCAGGATCTCGGCGTTCTCGGTCTCGATTTCCGTCTGATGCACCTCGGCCGGCCGGCTGAACCGCGCCGTGCGCAGCCGCGACATCGCCGTGTTGAACGTAATCCGATATATCCATGAGGACAATGCGGCATCGCCGCGAAATGCCTCGATTTTTCGATACACCTTCATCAGGACGTCCTGTGCGACCTCCTCCGCGTCTTCCCAATTCTTGAGGTAGCGGAACGCGAGCTGCTGAATTCGTGGGCCGTAGAGCGACGCCAGGTCGGCAACTGCCGAAGCATCTCTGGCGCGCATGCGGCCGATCAGTGCGCGTTCTGCAGTCTGCTCACGCATCTGTGGCCTCCGTATGAATCCAGAACACCGGAGGAGCGGAGGATATTCCGCGCTTCGCGCGGGGTGCTGCGGGCTAGGTGCCTGGGACGGGTGCTTGGGGGGTGCTGGGGGCTACGTGCCTCGGACCGGGGCTGGGGCAGGTTCGAAGATCTCGCGGAATGCTGCAATCACCGCATCTGTTACCTCATCCATTGAGACATGCCGGCCGAGGAGCCGCTCCATTGACGTGACGCCGCGGTCGGAAATGCCGCACGGAACAATCAATCCGAAATGCTCGAGCCGGGTGTTCACGTTGAGCGCGAATCCGTGGCTCGTGATCCATCGCGAGATCCGGACGCCGATGGCGGCCAGCTTTTCTTCGGCACCGTCGGGCCCGACCCACACACCCGTCAGTCCATTGACTCGATGGCCTGAGATGCCGAACCTGCCGGCCGCGCGGATCAGCGCGTCTTCGAGGTCGCGTACGTACTGGTGCACGTCACACCGATCGGGTTTGAGATCGAAGATGGGATAACCAACGAGTTGCCCGGGACCGTGGTACGTGACGTCGCCGCCGCGGCCGGTCTCGAACACGTTGACGCCTTTCGCCGACAGCGATTCATCGCTCTCGAGCACGTGTTCGCGGCTGTTGCGCGCCCTGACGCCGAGCGTGATCACAGGCGGATGCTCGAGAAGGAGCAGTTGATCCGGAATCTCGCCGCGCCGCCTCCGCTCCACCAGCTCCTTCTGCAGGTCGAGCGCTTCCTGATACCCGAGCAGCCCGAGCCGCCTTACATCCATGCCTCTTCGAACTGCTCCAGCCGCTCCTTGAGATAGGAGAGGAACCGCCCTGCGTCCGCGCCGTCAATGAGTCGATGGTCGTAGCCGAGCGAGATGTGGCACGTCGGCCTGATCGCAATCGCGTCGTCGATGACGACCGCGCGCTTCTCGATTCCGCCGACGCCGAGGATGGCAACCTGCGGCTGATTGATCAGCGGCAATCCGTAGACCGCGCCGAAAACCCCCGGGTTCGTGATCGTGAAGGTGCCGCCCTGCACTTCGTCAGGATTGAGTTTCTTGGAACGCGCCCGCGTCGCGAGGTCGTCGATGGCGCGGCTGAGGCCGAGCAGGTTCTTCTCGTCCGCGTTCCGAATCACGGGCACGAGCAGCCCCTGATCGAGCGCCACGGCAATGCCCAGATTGATGTCCTTCTTGTAGACGATGTTGTCGCCGTCGAGCGAGGCGTTGAACACGGGGAACGCGCGCAGCGCATCGACCGCGACCTTCGCGATGAGACCCGTGTAGGTGAGCCGGGCGCCAGCTCGTTCGTACTCGGCCTTCTTCTTCTCGCGCAGTTTCGCGAGATTGCCGAAGTTCACCTCGTACACCGAATACACGTGCGGCGACGTATGCGCGCTCATCACCATGTGCTCGGCGATCTTCTTGCGCATGATCGTCATCGGGACGATCTCGACGCGCTCGCCCGGGCGGAATGCGGGAACGTGCAGGGCGGCCGCCGCCGGCCTCGCCGCTGGCGCCGCGGGGGTCGCAGCGCCCGAACTGATGTAGCCGAGGATGTCGTTCTTCGTCACCCGGCCGCTGATACCGGTCCCGTTGATTTGCTGGATATCGACGTGGTGTTCGCGCGCGATCTTTCGCACGAGCGGGGACGATTTGTGGCGGCGCAACTCCTCTTTTGTAGACGGCGCCCCGCCCCCAATCCCGGCGCCGCCGCTCGCGGCGGCCACTGTGCCTCGTCCGCCTTCTTCGCTTGCCGCTGACGCGGCCGTCTGTGCTGCAGGTCCGGCTTCCGGCTGCCCCGTCGCGGCTTCAGGCATACCAGACGGTGTCGGAGCCGTCGTCGGGGGCGGTTCGGTGGCCGGGACGGCCGCTCCCGATTCGCCAATCACCGCCACGACGGAGTTGACCGGAACGGTTTCCCCTTCCTTGACCTTGATCTCCGTCACGACGCCCGCGCCGGGCGAAGGGATTTCGGCGTCGACCTTGTCCGTCGAGATCTCGAACAGCGGCTCGTCTCGATCCACCGTGTCGCCGACCTTCTTGATCCAGCGGACGATAGTCCCCTCGGCGATCGATTCCCCCATCTGGGGCATCACGACATTGGTCGGCATATCAGTACTTTACCAACGTTCGTGCCGCATCGACGACCTTCGCGGCCGTCGGCAGGAACGCCGCCTCGAGGGGCGGAGCATACGGGACCGGCGCGTCCTGTGACGCCACGCGCACGACAGGTGCGTCCAGGTAGTCGAAGGCCTCCTCGGCAATGATCGCCGCGAGTTCGCCGCCGATACCGCCGGTCCGCCGCGCTTCGTACAGCAGCAGCGCGCGGCTCGTCTTCGCGACCGACGAGAGGATCGCCTCCCGGTCCAGAGGCGCGAGCGACCGCAGATCGATCACTTCCGCATCGACGCCGTCGGACTCGAGCTGGCGCGCCGCGTCGAGCGCGGTGTGAACCATCGCGCCGAACGTGATGATCGACAGATCGGACCCTTCGCGGCGAACGGCAGCCTTTCCGATCGGCACGATGTAGTCGTCCTCGGGCACGTCGTCTTTGATGCGTCGATAGAGGAACTTGTGTTCGAAGTACAGCACGGGGTCGTCGTCGCGGATCGCTGCCTTGAGCAGTCCCTTCGCATCGTACGCGGTCGAGGGTTCCACCATCTTCAGGCCGGGCGTGTTGAGGAAGTACGCCTCGGGATTGAGCGAGTGGAAAGGGCCGCCGCCCACCCCGCCGCCGCACGGCCCGCGGACGACGATCGGCACCCCGGCGCCGTTGCGGTAGCGGCTCGTCGCGGCGAAGTTCGTCAGCATGTCGAAGCAGGACGCGATGAAGTCGATGAACTGGATCTCGCAGACGGGGCGCAGCCCCATGTAGGACGCGCCGATCGCGGATCCGACGATGGCCTGCTCAGAAATAGGCGAATCGATCACGCGGGATTCGCCGAAGCGCTCCTGAAGGCCATCGGTGACCTTGAACGCCCCGCCGTACGCGCCGATGTCCTCGCCCATGACGAACACGCGTCCGTCGGCGGCCATCTCTTCGAAGAGCGCCTGACGGATGGCTTCGAGATACGTAATGACAGGCATGTGGCACAAGCCGGGTGCAGCGCGCCCGGACTACATCTCCTCGGCGAACGGCGATCGCACGAGCTCGACGTGCGGCACCGTGTATTTATCGCCCGCATAGACGCCGCGGGTGACCGATTCCGGGTCGGGCATCGGTTCGTCGACCGCGAGGTCGGCCTCCTTCGCCGCGTAGTCTCTGGTCATCCTGTCGATGTCGTCCAGATCCTTTTTTTTCGCCGCCCCGCCCTCCACGAGCGTCGTCCGGAACCGCGCAATCGGGTCTTTCGCAGCCCATTGCTCGAGCAGCGCTTTCGGCACGTAGCGCGCGTCGTCGTGCTGCGCGTGACCCTGCATGCGCATCGTGTCGACGCCAATCAACTGCGGACCTTCTCCGGCGCGCGCGCGATCGACCATCCGCTTCGCGAGGTCGTAGACGGCGAGCATGTCGTTGCCGTCGACCATCTCGTGCGGTACGCCGTACGATGCCGCACGCTCGTCGATGTGCTCGATGGCCATCTGCTTCGAGATCGGCGTCGAGTAGGCGTACTTGTTGTCTTCCGCGACGACGACGAGCGGGATTTTCTGAACGGCGGCGAAGTTCAGCCCTTCGTGAAACGCGCCGGTGCTCGTCGCGCCGTCTCCAATCCACGCCATCGCAACACGATCGCCGCCCCGCATCCGCGAACCCATCGCGATTCCCGCGGCTACCGGGATCGAGTCACCGAGCATCGAGATGGGCCCGACAATCACCGGCTCGTCCGCATCCGGGTCCGGCAGGTTGACGATGTGGATGTTGAGATCGCGTCCGCGCGAGTTCGCGGTGCCCCTGGCCATGTACTGGCGGAAGATCTCGAGCGGCCGAACGCCCACCGTCATGAGCGCGCCCATGTTGCGAATCAACGGCAGCACGGCGTCGCGCCGCTCGAGCGCGTAGGCAGTGCCAACGGACTCCCCTTCCTGCCCGAGACTGCGGTAGAGACCGCCAATCACCTTCGATTGACGAAAGAGAATGACAAGGCGCTCTTCCACATCGCGCGCCAGGCGCGCGAAGTAGTACATCTCGAGCAGTTGATTCGGCCGTAACGCGTCTGACGCCTTCCTGTCTTCCTTCATCACCTGGACACTGAAAACTGGTAACTGCCTACCGCCGACTGATTACTGGCACTGGTGACTGGCTACTGGTTACTGGCTACTGGTTACTGGTTACTGGTTACTGGTTACTGGCTACTGATCATGCGTGTATCGCGGCCCCGTGCACCGCGTGCGCCGCCTCTCCCACTGCCTCCGACATCGTCGGGTGGGCGTGGATCGTGCGCATCAGTTCCTCGACCGTGCATTCGAGGCGCAGCGCAAGCGTCGCTTCGGCGACGAGTTCGGTCGAACGCGGGCCGATCATGTGGACGCCGAGGATCTCGTCGTACTTCTTGTCGGCCACGATCTTGACGAACCCCTCGGTCTCGTTCGCGATCCGCGCCCGGCCCAGCACGCTGAACTTGAAGACGCCGACCTGCACGTCGAAGCCGCGTTCCTTTGCTTTGGCTTCCGTCAGCCCCACGCTGCCGATTTCGGGGTCGCAATAGGTGCAGCCCGGCACCTGCTCGTAGTTGATCGGGCGGAATTCTTTACCGGCGATCCGTTCGGCGAGCGCGACACCTTCCGCCGAAGACAGGTGCGCGAGCTGCTGATGGCCCGGCTGGTCGAAGGTGATCACATCCCCGATGGCGGAAATGCCCGGGATATTCGTACGGAACTCGCGGTCGACGTGGACGTATCCGCGCTCCAGGCGCAGACCGAGGTCTTCGGCACCGAGACCGCTCGTCACGGGACCGCGCCCGGTGGCGACGAGCAGATACTCCGCATTCAGCTTCGTCGTCTTGCCATCCGGCGTCTGTGCTTCGAGGTCGACGCCTTTGGAGCCGGCTTTGGCGCTCGTCACCTTCGTGCCGGTCAGCACCTTGATGCCCTGTTTCTTGAACGAGCGCTCGAGCTCCGCGGAAACCGCTTCATCCTCCACGGGCACGAGGCGCGGGAGCAGCTCGATGATCGTCACGTCCGCGCCGAAGCGGCGGAAGATGGACGCGAACTCCACCCCGACGGCACCACTTCCCATGATGACGATCGATTTCGGCACGGCCTTCAGGCCGATCGCTTCGTCGCTCGTGATGATCTGCTTGCGGTCGATCTCGATGCCGGGGATGCTGCGGGGCGTCGAACCGGTAGCGACGATGATCTCTTTCGTGGCTGTCAGCGTCTGCCTGGCCCCGTCGGTAATTTCGATCTTCCCCTTGCCTGCGAGCCGCCCGGAGCCCTTGATCCAATCGATCTTGTTCTTCTTGAAGAGAAACTCGACCCCGCCGGTGAGGCCCTTGACGATCTTGTCCTTGCGGGCCTGCACCTGATTCATGTCCAGGCCGATGGATCCGGCGGCGTCGCCAATCGTCAGGCCCCACTCTTTCCATTCCTGGGCGATCTTCAGCGAGTGCGCGTGTTCGAGCAGCGCCTTGGTCGGAATGCAGCCCCAGTTCAGGCACGTCCCGCCAAGCACGGGCGCGCGTTCGACAACCGCCGTTCGAAGCCCCAGCTGGGCCGCCCGGATCGCGGCAACGTAGCCGCCGGTTCCCGAGCCAATCACTACGACGTCGTATTCGGATGCCATCTCAGCTCTTCTTTTTCATTGATGCGAGGGGGACGAAGGCGACCTGCCCCGGTGGCGGGGAGGGCTCCGGCTCCGCGTCGGCCTGCGCCGGATCCAGACGTGCGACCTGTGATCTAAGACGCGTGTAGTCGTAGCGCAATTCCCAATAGGACTGCGTCAGCGAATCCAGCTTCCGAGCGAGCCGGCCGGCCCGGGCCCACGACGCCCACGCAATCAGCAACGCGACGGCCGCGACAATCCACAGCAGCACAACCGGTTCAAGTTATCACGGTCCGCGCTTCGCGCGGGTGCCTCGGGCCGGGTGCCTCGACCGGGTGCCGGGTCGCTCCGCGATAGAATGCGCGCGACGATGACCCCTCAGCAGAAGACGGTGCTGATCTGCGACGACGATCAGGGGATGCGCGACACCCTGTCGGCAATCCTCAAGCGGGACTACCGCGTCATCAGCGTTGCGAGCGGCGAGGCGGCACTCGGGCTGATGAAGAGCGACGACGTGGACCTCATGCTGCTCGACGTGCGCCTGCCCGGAATCAGCGGCTTCGACGTGCTCAAGATCGTCAAGGAAAACTACAGCCTGGTGGAGTGCATCATGATCTCCGCCATCAACGAGGTCGAGACCGCCGTCCAGGCGATGAAGGACGGCGCTTACCACTACATCACCAAGGACTTCGACTACGACGAACTGCGGTCGCTGGTTCGCAATGCCTGTGAGCGGCAGGACCTCAGCCGTCAGGTGCTCACGCTCAGCGCCCAGGTCGCCGAGCAAAGCGATCGCGAGTTCCTGATCGGCCCGAGCAAACAGATTCGCGACATCGTCGGCCTGGTGCACCGGGTTGCGGGTCTCTCGGCTACGGTCCTCATTCTGGGCGAGAGCGGCACGGGCAAGGAGCTGCTGGCGCGGATGCTCCACCGGGAATCCGGCCGCGCCTCGGCGCCGTTCATCGCGGTGAACGTTTCAGCCATTCCCAGCGAACTCGTGGAGAGCACACTGTTCGGCCACGAGCGAGGGGCGTTCACGGGCGCTCATCGACAACAGCTCGGAAAGTTCGAGCTGGCCGCCGGCGGGACGCTGTTTCTGGATGAAATCGGCGACCTCAAGCTGGATCTCCAGGCGAAGCTGCTGCGCGCGATCCAGGAGGGGGAAATCGAGCGGGTGGGCGGCACGAAGCCGATCCGGACGAATTTTCGGCTGGTCGCGGCGACGAACGTCGATCTCGAGCGAGCGGTCAAGGAAGGCCGTTTCCGGGAGGACCTCTACTACCGGATCAACGTCATTCCGATCCGCATGCCGCCGCTGCGCGACCGGCCGGAGGATCTCCCGGAGCTGGCGCGCCTGTTCCTCGCGCGGTACCGCACGAAGTTCCGCAAGCCGGTAAAGGCGATCTCCGAGTCGGCGCTGAAGATCCTCGCGTCGTACTGGTGGCCGGGCAACATCCGCGAGCTCGAGAACCTGATCGAGCGGCTTGTCGCGGTCAGCGACAAGGAATGGATTACGGACGAGGACCTGCCGCTCGAGTACCACTTCGCGAAACTCGACTCGAGCGCCACGCCGGACGAGACGCGTTTTCAGGACGCCTGTGACACCTTCGAGCGGAATTTCATCCTGCGCGCGCTGGAGAAGTGCAACTGGAACGTTACCGGCACAGCGCGATACCTCGGCATGCCGCTCAGCACGCTGAAGCACAAGATGCAGCGGCTCGAGCTGAACGACCTCGCCAAAAAGATCCGAGGGGCGTAGCGGCGAACAGCGTCAACTCCGCAACCTCACAACTCCCAATCACTCGACGCGCGAGCGACGCTAATAGCCGGCCAACATCTTGGCCGGTGCGGTCAATCCGTTGGCCGCTTTCACGGGGTCGTTTCACTATTCTGCGCGCGCGCGCTTTCGCGTATCAGTCATAAAGAGTCCGGTCGAACCGGTGTAAGCGTTTGCGTGCGCGGGCACCACCGCGCACGTTTGCGACTCTTTCGACAACACCTCGAACGCAGGAACATCGGTTGCACTTCGATGGGTCGGCGCGACCCATCCCGGCGCGCTGGAAATTCACAGCACCAGCAGCGCTATGCAGCCATCCATGTTCAACGTGCGCGCGCCGATCGACGGCAGCGCCGACGTGTTCCTGATGAACACGTTCACCGACGCCCAGATCATCGTCTCTCGGGACGTCGTCGATCTCCTCGACCGGATCGAGGACGACCTCGCGCCGCGCACGACCGAGGAGCGCGCCGCCCTTGAACTGCTCACCGAGCACGGGTTCCTGGTCGACAGCCGCCACACCGAACGGCAGGCGCTCGAGCAATTCTTCCGCGAGGTCCGCGACGGCGCCGACACGCTGAAGGTCACCGTCCTCACGACGCTCCAGTGCAACTTCGCCTGTGGTTACTGCATCCAGGGGGACCACGGCGATTACAACAAGCATGCGGCGCGGATGTCGCCGGAAATGGCCGAGCGGCTCGCGGAGTGGACCGAGGCGCGCATCGATGCGCTGAAACCATCGAAATTCGTGCTGACGTTCTTCGGCGGCGAGCCGCTGCTGAACCTGCCGGTCATGTACCTCCTGGCGGAACGGCTCCACGCCTCGTGCGCGGCTCGCGGCGTGACGATGGCGATCAGCATCATCACGAACGGCCTGCTGTTGACCCGCGAGGTCGTCGAGCGGCTCAATCCGCACGGGCTGACCGGCATCAAAATCACGCTCGACGGCGACCGGGACACCCACAACCGCATGCGCCCGCTGCGCGGCGGCCAGGGAACGTTCGACAAGATCATCGCGAACGTCCGTCAGGTGGCGCACCTGACGAAGATCGCGATCGGGGGCAACTTCGACGCGGACAGCGTCGATTCATACCCGGCGCTGCTCGACTTCCTCAGCGAGCAGGATTTCGCGGACAAGCTCTCGCGCGTCACGTTCAAGCCGGTCATCCGTGAAACCCAGATCTCCGGGAAGGGCATCATCCCGCTCGCGGTCGTCGGGTCGGACAGCAAACCGCTGAACGGCGCGTGCATGACGTCGGCCGGCATGGGTGTGAGCGCCGCGTGCGACTCGTGCAACGTCGTCGACGAGCAGATGGCGTTTCTTCGGGAAGAGACGAAGAAGCACGGCTTCCGCACCGTCGACGGCGTCCACATGGGTCCCTGCGAGATCCACCGGTCGCACGCGCACACCGTCGGGCCGGACGGATCGCTCTACGCGTGTCCGGGATTTGCCGGCGAGTCGCGCCAGGCCGTCGGCCACATCGACGGACGCGAGGATGCGCTGCGCACCCAGGCCCTCAGGAATTTCGAGCGGCTCTCGGCATGGAAGGCGTGCCAGGACTGCGCGTTCATCCCGGTCTGCGCGGGCGGCTGCACCGTGGCCGCGCACAACGAGCTTGGCGACATGCACGCCCCGAACTGCCACAAGACCAGCTTCGAGGCGGGCGTCCAGGCACTCGCGCGAGACGCCGCGCGCGAGTACGCGGCAATGGCGTAGGACGAAGGAGCACCGACACAGATGCGCGGCAGGAAGACACAGGACCCGAAGAAGAACGGCACCGTCCGCCCCTGGCTGGTGGACGTGGTCATCGACGACCTGCGCTAGCGCAGACCCATCCCTGGCCGTACGAACAGCGGGAGGACGCTCCCGCCATCGCGCGCTGCGGCGCGCAGGAGTCAATCATGAAGGTTACCGTTATCAAGAAGAGCGACAGCAAGGTAAA
>DATJFQ010000012.1:0-7481 GCA_035495555.1 Vicinamibacterales bacterium | reverse complement strand
GCGAGGATCAACTGCCGAGATCGCATCGAGCAGGCCCTCCAACGGGTGGTTCGAAACGTACGTCGAGGTTCTTAAATCTACTTAAGAAAGTTGTATTATTGGTACCCTTACAAGGTTGTCAAGAGAAAACGTCGGGGCGTCGGCCGGGCAGGCCGGCCATGGCCCAACCGTGACGAAATCCGGCCCAAAAACACGCAAACGGCCAGCCCGGCCACAAACACCCCCGCCCGGCCGGTACCCCAGAGAGGCCTTACTGGGCCTCACTATGATCGTGGCGGTAGCGCTGTTCGTGGCGTCTTTGACGTTGTTCAAAAGTGCCTCATCGCGCGCTCCGGCCGCCACACCCACGCCCGCGAACACCCGGCCCGACATCCTTTTTGTGACGATCGACACGCTGAGAGCGGACGCGGTGGGCGCGTACGGGCAGCAAGGCAACCCGACGCCGTGGATCGATCGTCTCGCCGCCGCAGGCGTGCGATTCACGCACGCCGACGCGCAGACGCCGTTGACGCTGCCCTCGCATGCGACGCTCCTCTCGGGGCGTTATCCATTCGCACACGGCGTCCGCGACAACGCGGGCTTTCGATTCCCCGCAGATGTCGACACGCTCGCGACGCTGCTGCGCAGCCGCGGATACCGCACCGGTGCCTTCGTCAGCGCGTTTCCGCTCGACGCGCGGTTCGGACTGGCGCGCGGATTCGACATCTACGACGATCGCCTGTCCGAATCACCGCGGCCCGCTTTTCTCGAACAGGAGCGCGCGGGCGCGGCGACTGTGGCGCGCGCGCGCGCATGGCTCGATGCCCCTCACGATCGGCCCACCTTCTGTTGGGTCCATCTCTACGAGCCGCACTTTCCGTACACCCCGCCCGAACCGTATGCCTCGCGGTTCGCGGACAACGCATATGAAGGAGAGGTCGCGGCTGCCGACGCCGCGCTCGCGCCGCTGCTCCAGCCGATAGTGGAGAACGGCGCAACCACGCGTCCCATCGTCGTCCTGACGGCGGACCACGGCGAGTCGCTCGGCGAGCATGGCGAGTCTACGCACGGGATCTTCGCCTACGAAGCGACGCTCCACGTGCCGTTGGTCGTCTATGCGCCGGGCCGCCTGGACCCGGGCGTGCGCGACGACGTGATACGCCAGATCGACGTGGCGCCGACGATCCTCGATCTCGCGGGCGTGCCGCTCCCGCAGGAGATCGATGGACGCAGCGCACGGACGCCGCACACCGACACGCCGACGTCGTACTTCGAAGCGCTTTCAGGCGCGCTCAACCGCGGCTGGGCGCCTCTGCGCGGCGTGCGCCGCGGCACGCTCAAGTTCATAGAACTGCCGATTCCCGAGCTGTACGATCTCGCGGCGGATCCCGGCGAACGGCGCAATCTCGCGGAGGCTCGCACGGCAGACGTCGCGGCGCTCCGCTCGCTTCTCCAATCGTTTCCGACGACCCCCGCCGCCCGGCGCGCAGAGCGGGCGGACACCGCGTCTCGTCTGCAGGCGCTTGGCTACATCGGTGGTGCTGCCGCACCCCGCTCGCACTACACGGCCGCCGACGACCCGAAGCAGCTGATCGGCATCGATCGTGATCTGCAGAACGTCGTCTCCGCGTATACGGCCGGCGACACGTCGCGCGCGCTGTCGGAGGCGCGCCGGATCGCGGAGGCGCATGCCGCGATGCCGCTCGCGTGGCTGGAACTGGCACAGCTCCAGCG
Organism: Vicinamibacterales bacterium; assembly: GCA_035495555.1. GTDB lineage: Bacteria > Acidobacteriota > Vicinamibacteria > Vicinamibacterales > 2-12-FULL-66-21 > DATJFQ01. The sequence continues at coordinate 5,768 of DATJFQ010000012.1, read as the reverse complement.
CGAGACCGGCGATCTCCCGTCGGCCATCGCGTCTTTCAAACGCGCCCATGTGCTGGCCCCTGACAATCCGCAGATCGCGTCGATGCTCGGCGCGTCACTGACCCAGCATGGCGACACCCGCGAGGCAGTGGCGATCCTCACCCCGCTCACGTCCTCCGATGACGCCGACGTCGAGGTGATCCGTACGCTCGCGCTCGCTTCGGCTCGTGCGGGCACCTTCGATCGCGCGATCGCCTTGCTCGAACGTGCGCGCACCTTCGATTCGGCTGACCCGCAACTGCTCGTCGACGAAGGCACGGTGCAGCTGATGGCGAACCGCCGCGAGCCCGCCCGCGCAGCGTTCCAGGCGGCACTGACGCGCGACCCGGCGTTTCCCCGCGCGCACAGCTCGCTCGCAGCCATGGCGCTCGACGATGGGCGGACAGCGGACGCCGCCGCGCACTGGAAGGAAGCGGCCGCGGGGGATCCTTCGGAATTCGGCCGCATCTTCGCACTGGCTGTCGCGAACGCAAATGCGGGGCGGGCGCCGCAGGCGCGCGCCGCGCTCGAGTTCTTCGTCCAATCCGCTCCGCCGTCCTCCTATGCAGGCCAGATCGCTCAGGCGCGCGCCTGGCTCGACCACTCGCGTTGAAGAATGACGGACAATAGGTCCGGGACCTCCATGCTGCGCGTCCGGCGGTTGGCGATCGCTCTTCCATTCCTTCTCGGCGCGGCAGCGCCGCGCGCGAGCGCCCAGCAGCCGCCCGATCCGCTCGCGCCCGTCACGGTGGCGATGGCTGCCGCGGAACGGGCTCTCGCAGACGACGAACGGCAGATAGCGGAGAGCCGGTACCGCGACGCGTTGTACGCCGGCTGGATGGTCGTCGGCGCCACGGCTTCCGCCGACGGCCGTTTCAAGGACGCGCGCGACGCGTTCTCCCACGCGTCAACGGCGATCGTCGACAGCGGCGACGCGCTGCAGTCGCTGGCAATGGTCGACCTCCGGCTGGACGACGGCGAGGCGGCGGTGAAGATCCTGACGAAGCTGGTCGCCGCACACCCCCGTGACGCCGCGCTCCACCGTTTGCTCGCGCAGGCGCTCGTGGCGGCGCGTCAGCCTGAGGAAGCGGTGCAGATCCTCGTCGAGGCCCACGGAACCGCGCCGGACGACATGGAGACGGCGTTCGCGCTGGCAACCGGTTACCTCCGCGTCAACAAGATGGACGCCGCGCACGCACTATTCGAACAACTGGCCGCAGCACGGCCGCGCGCCGAGACCTACGTTCTGATCGGCCGGGCCTATCGCGACGCCGGCAGGTACGAAGAAGCGCGCGTGGCACTGCGCAAGGCGTTGACGATGAATCCGCGGGTGCGCCACGCCCACTACTACCTCGGCACGGCGGCGGTCATGCAGGAAGGCGTCGTCCGTGTCGAGGAAGCGATCGGAGAATTTCAGAAAGAGCTGGCGATCGAGCCGGGAGATCCCGCGGCGTCGCTGCTGCTCGGGATGGCGTTCGTCGAGGCGCATCGTGATCGGGAGGCGCTGCCATTTTTGAAGGAGGTCGCGGCGCGCCCCGGGGCGGGCACCCGCGAGTATCAGTATCTCGGGCGCTGCGAGCTGGCGCTGGGCAACCCGCAAGGCGCGGTCGACGCGTTCCGGAAGGCACTTGCGACCGCACCGGCCGTGCCGACGGAATCGCAGCTCGGGAACCTGCACTATCAGCTCGCCCAGGCGCTGCGTGCGGCGGGCGATGCAGACGCCGCCACGTCGGAGTTCGCCATCGCGGCCGCGTCGGCTGCCGACCGCGCCGATACGCGGCGCGACACGCTGGAACGGTATCTGACGGAGGACGGCGACGCCCCGGGCGCGTCGATGCCAGCGTTCTCGCTGGACGCGGGCGCGACGATGCGCCTGACGCCAGAGGAGCGGGCCACGCTGGTGCAGCGCGTCCGTACGGCGCTGGCGCGTGCGTACATGAACCTCGGCATCATGCAGGCACAGGAGAGTCAGTTCGCGCGCGCGTCCGACCTGCTGCGGTCGGCAGCCGATCTGGATCCATCGCTGCCGCGGCTGCAATACTCACTGGGCGTCGCCTGCTTCAACGCGCAGCAGTTCGGTCCGGCGGCAGCGGCACTGGAACGCGCGCTGGTCGACGACCCCGGCAATGCGGACGCGCGCCGCATGCTGGCGCTGGCATCGCTGAACACACAGGCATTCGCGCGAGCGGCGGAACTCCTGAAGGCGGATCCGGAGACCGCGCGCAATCCGACGCTGCAATACGCCTACGGCGTCGCGCTCGTGCACAGCGGCCAGGCGGCGCAGGCCGAATCGCTCTTCTCATCGCTGCTGTCCACGCACGCCGACAATCCCGAGCTGAATGTCCTGCTCGGCGAAGCGCACGCGGAACAGGGGGACTTCGACGGCGCGGTTGCCGCGCTGCAACGCGCGATCACGTTGAAGCCCGACGTCGCCGACGCCAATCGAACGCTCGGCGTCATTTACATGAAGCAGGGCAAGCTCGCGGACGCCGCGGCATCGCTTCGCGCGGAGCTGAAATCACACCCCGATGATGTCGTGGCGCGGTACACGCTCGCGACGGTTCTCGAGATGAATGGATCGCAGGGCGAGGCGATCGACGAGCTGTCGCGCGTGTTGCAGGCGCGCCCCGCGGACGCCGACGCCAGGTATCTCATGGGCAAGATTCTGCTCGAGCGCGGGTCCGCGGCCGACGCCGTCGAGCATCTGGAGATCGCGGCACGGCTCGCACCGCGGGACGCGAACGTGCATTACCAGCTCGGGCAGGCGTACCAGAAGCTCGGGCGTGGCGCCGAGGCGAAGAAGGAATTCGATCGCGTTCAGGAACTCAAAGCCGAGCGCCGGGGAGGCTCGGAATGATCGGCGCCATCCTGCTGACGCTGGCGTTGCAGGCGCAGGCGCCCTCTGCGCCTCCCGCGCGGGCCGCAGTTCCCGATCGTGCGGCACTGCTCGCGCGCGCGGGCGAGGCCGTGCAGCAGGGGAACCGCGCAGAAGCGAAACGGCTGCTCGAGATCGCCGGCCGCGATCGGCAATCGGTGCGGGCGCTCCTGCAGCTCGCCCATCTGCAGCTCGAAGACCGCGAGACTGCCGCCGCGATGCAGACGCTCGTCAAGGCGCGCCAGCTCGCGCCGAATTCCGAAGATGTGCTGTCGGCGATCGCGGAGCTGTCGCTGGCCGGCCGCGCGGCCGTTCCGGCGATTCTGACGCTCGAATCGATGACGCGCCTGTACCCGGACGAAGCGCGATACTCGTACCTGCTTGGCGTCGCGCTGATGGGCGCCGGCGACCTTCCGGCCGCGATCGACGCACTCCGCAAGGCCAACACGCTGCAGCCCGGCCAGCGGCTCACGCTTCTGGCGCTCGGACTCGCGTATAACAACCAGAAGCTCTTCACCGATGCCTATCCGACGCTGCGCAAGGCCCTCGACCTCGACCCCGACAGCGTCGAGACCATTGCCGCGCTGTCGGAAGCGGAAGCGGGGACGGGAGATCTGAATGCCGCCGAGCGCGACGCGGCCCGCGCGATTGCACGCGCACCACAGAATGCGACGGCGAATCTCGTGCTTGGCATGGTGCGCCTGGCGCAGCAGCGGTACCCCGAGGCGCGCGACGTGCTCCTCATCGCCGCCCAGGCCGATCCTGCCTCGCCCAAACCGGAGTATCAGTTGAGTCTCGTATACGCGCGTCTCGGCGATCAGGCCAGTTCCGACCGTCATCGCCAGCAGTATCAGGAGAAACTTCGCGCGATGGAAGCCTCGCTCGCGGCGCTTCACCCGGCGACGAGGACTCCTGGAAAATGACCCGGCTGATTCTGACCATCGCGGCCGCGGCGCTCGTCTTCATCCAGCCCGCCGCGCCGGAGCTGCTCTTTCGCGACATCGCGGCCCAGGCCGGAATCACGTTCCGGCATCACGCCGCTCCCGAGAAGAAATACATCGTCGAATCGATGTCCGGCGGTGTGGCGATGTTCGACTACGACAACGACGGCCGCCCCGACCTCTATTTCGTCGATTCGCTCACGGTCGATACGGCGACGGACCCGAGCGCTGCGCGAAGCGCCCTGTACCGCAACCTTGGAAATGACCGCTTCGAAGACGTGACCGACAAATCCGGACTCGGACACCCGGGATGGGGAATGGGAGTCTGTACGGCCGACGTCGACGGCGACGGCTGGGAGGATGTTTACGTGACGGCGCTCGGCGGCAGCCGTCTGTATCACAACAACCATAACGGGACGTTCACCGACATCACCGCAAGTGCGGGCGTCGGGATCCCCGGGTGGTCTGCCGGCTGCGGCTTTGCCGATTACGATCACGACGGCAGGCTCGACCTCTTCGTGAGCCGCTACGTGAAGATCGATCTCGCCCACCTTCCGGAATTCGGGAAGGACAAGACCTGCGAATACCGCGGCATTGCCGTGCAGTGCGGACCCCGCGGGCTGCCGGGCGAATCGGACTTCCTCTTCCACAACGACGGCAACGGGCATTTCACGGACGTGTCGGAGAAGGCCGGCGTATCCGATCCTCGCGGCTATTTCGGCCTCGGCGTCGCCTGGTTCGATCCGAACGGCGACGGCTGGCCCGATCTGTACGTGGCCAACGACTCGACGCCAAACTTTCTGTACCTGAATCAGAAGAACGGCACTTTCCAGGAGAGCGCATTTCCGTGGGGCGTCGCGGTCAGCGAAGATGGCGCTGAGCAGGGCAGCATGGGCGTCGCGGTCGGCGATTACGATCATTCCGGCCGCCTGAGCCTGTTCGTGACGAACTTCTCCGAGGAGTACAACGACCTCTACCACAACGACGTCGATCACTTCACCGACATGTCGTTCCGCAGTAAGACCGCGGCGATCAGCCTGCCGTTCGTCGGCTGGGGTGACGCATTCGTGGACTACGACAACGACACGTGGCCCGACATCTTCGTCGTGAACGGGCATGTCTACCCGCAGCTCGATCGGGTGCGGATGGGCGCGTCAGCCGGCTATCGGCAGCGGCGGCTGCTCTATCACAATCGCGGCGACGGAACCTTCGACGAAGTGGCCGCTCGATACGGTACGATCCTGACCGACGAACACGTCTCGCGAGGCATCGCCGTCGGCGACATCGACGACGACGGCCGGGTGGACATCGCGATCAACGATCTCGACGGCGCGCCCCAGCTGCTGCACAACGAAATCGCCACGCGCGGGAACTGGCTGCTGGTTGCCTTGAAAGGTTCGTCTCCAAACACCGGAGCCATCGGCGCCGAGATCACGGTGACGACCCCCAGCGGCAAGCAGACCTCCGTCGTCCAGAGCGGGACGGGTTACATCTCTCAGGACGACAAACGCCAGCACTTCGGCCTCGGAACCGCGCCCGAAGCGGACGTGTCGGTGAAATGGCCCGACGGCACCGTAACGACGCAGTCGGCCGTCAAAGCCAATCAGGTCGTGACGATCCAACAAATCAAATAACTGGCGATTGGAGATTGGAGATTGACGAGTGAGCGGAATTGCTGATTTCAGATCGATGACCCAATTGGAGATTACCAATCAGCAATTACCGATTCGCAATTAGCAATCGGCAATCACCAATCGCCAATCAGCAATCAATGTCTGGATTCGCCAGAACCTTTCGCAATCTCCTTCCACGTCGTCAGCGTGAAGTGCTGGTCGCGGAGGAACTGCTGGAACCGCGCGCTGCGCACCATGTCGAAATCGTGCTGGCGCCAGGCGGAGCCCCAGTTCGGGTGATCGGCGGTGGCGCCCTGCATC
>DATJFQ010000011.1:0-5615 GCA_035495555.1 Vicinamibacterales bacterium | reverse complement strand
CCGGAAAGACATGTCGACGAGGAGCCGCCTCCGCGCGAAGCGGGCGCCCGTCCTCGCCCCCGTCGCTGGTGAGGCGTCGCGCTCCCGCGCCTCCCGCCTCGCGCCTTCCGCCTCGCGCCTCCCGCCTCGCGCCTCGCGTCTCGCGCCTCGCGCCTCCCGCCTCGCGCCTCGCACCTCGCACCTCGCACACAGATATACTGTCCGCATGGCCGACGTACCTGAGGCGCTCGAGGCGACGACGCCGGAACAACAGGTTCCAGCGCCTCCCATCACCAGCCGCTTTCTTTTCGTGGATGTCGCCGCGCAGCGCGCAAAGCAGTTGCGGCGCGGTGCGCTGCCCCGGATCGAGCGTCAGCCCGGCAGCCCGGGCAAGCTCGAACGTGTCGCCATGCAGGAGGTCCGGCAGGGACTCATCGGCTACACGCTTCCGGTGATGCCCACGCGCGAACGCTGACAGCGCGGGCCAGCTCGACGGAACTCTCCCTGGACTTGCGGCGTAATCTCCAGAGAGGGGAGGGCCCACGCTGCAATGGGTGCATTGATGCTGTTGGGTTTTCTGTTGGTCGCGGGGGCAGCCGTGATGACCGTGCTGCTCGTCTTCGGCATCGTGCTGAAGCTTGTGCTTCGGCTGATTCTGCTCCCGCTGCTCCTGATTAAATGGCTGATCGGCGGCCTCGTGCTGCTCGTGCTCGGCCCCATCTTCGCCATCCTCGGGCTGGTGGTCCTATTCGTACTGGGAGCGGTTTTCGCACTGCCCCTGCTGCCCTTCGTGCTGCTCGGCCTGATCGTCTGGGCGCTCGCGCGTGCGTCTCGCCCGGCACTCGCCTGAGCGTCTCCGCGCGCTACCCTCGCACGGGCGGGCGGTGCGCGAGCCAGTCGGTGCGCCGCTCGATCGCGTGCGCCGCGCGCAGGAGCAGCGCCTCATCGAACGCGCGTCCCGTGAACTGAATTCCGACCGGCAGATGTGACGCGCCCTCCCCGCAGGGGACGCTTACCGCAGGCAGCCCGGCGAGGTTGGCGGGCACGGTGAAAATATCCGAGAGATACATCTGCAGCGGATCGCCGACGCGTTCGCCGAGGCGAAATGCCGTCGTCGGGCTCGTCGGCGTCGCCACCAGATCCACCGATTCAAAGGCTGCCGCGTAGTCCCGGCGAATCAGCGATCGGACACCCTGCGCCTTCACATAGAACTCGTCGCAGTAGCCGGCGCTCAGCACGTAGGTGCCGATCATGATCCGCCGCTTCACTTCCGCGCCAAACGCTGCGCGGGTCTTGTAATACATCTCCGACACCGTGGACGACTCCGCGCGGAAGCCGTAGCGAACGCCGTCGTAGCGCGCGAGATTCGAACTCGCTTCCGCGTTCCCGACGAGGTAATACACCGGAACGGCGAGGGGCGCGTGCTTCAGTTCGATCTCCTTCACCGCTGCGCCCGCAGCCGTGAGTTCCGCAAGCGCCGCCTCGAACCTGGCATCCACGTCCGGTTCGATCCCGTCGAGCAGGTGCCGCGGCACGCCGATGCGAACGCCATCCAGCCTCGCGTCGCCCGCGCGGTAGTCGACAGGCGGCTCCGCAGCCGTCGTCGCGTCGCGCGCGTCGACGCCAGTCATCGCGCGCAGGACGAGGGCAGCGTCCTCGGTCGTGCGCGCGAAGGGTGCGATTTGATCCAGCGACGAGGCGAATGCGATCAGGCCGTAACGAGACACACGGCCGTACGTGGGTTTCAAGCCGAGCACGCCGCAGAGCGCGGCGGGCTGTCGCACGGATCCGCCGGTGTCTGATCCGAGCGCGATGGGGACGAGACCTGCCGCGACGGCGGCCGCCGACCCGCCGCTCGATCCCCCGGGAACGCGGTCGGTTGCCCAGGGATTAAAGGTCGGACCGAACGCCGAGTGTTCGGTGGACGATCCCATCGCGAACTCGTCGAGATTGGTCTTTCCGATGACGATCGCGCCCGCTGCCTCCAGACGCGACACGACCGTTGCGGAATACGGCGGCCGATAGGTTTCCAGCAGCCGCGACGCTGCCGTGGTCGGCTGCCCCAGCGTGCAGATGTTGTCCTTGACGGCGACCGGGACGCCCAGCAGAGGGGCGTCGACTGGCCTGGTGCGGTCGAGTTCGGCCGCGCGCGCGAGGGCGCCCTCGCGATCGACGAACAGGAACGCGTGCAGCCGCGGGTCGACGCGGTCGATCGCGTCGAGTGTTGCCCGGCAGACCTGCGTAGCCGTCGTGCGACCAGCGGCGATGGCGGCGCGGATTTCGCAAGCGGTTGTGCCTGGGACGTCGCGGGCCGACGTGCTGGACGTCACCCGCCGAGTACCCGCGGCACCGTGAAGAAGCCGGTGTCGCTGTCGAGGACGTGGTTGCGCGGAAGCGACGGCACGAGCACGTCCGCTCGGAGTGCGGTGTCCGCGGGCACGGCGGCCGTCCGGGAGGCCGGCTCTTCGGCGTCGCCGGCTCGGACGGTTGCCGTATCGACGCCCTGCACCTGCGCGGCGTACTCGAGGATCGCGGCGAGTTCGATCGTGAGGCGCTCCACCTCGAGCTCGTTCAACTCGAGCCGCGCGAGCGTCGCGATGTGCCGGACTTCATCGGCGGTGAGTGATGGCACGCGAAGATCGTAGCATTCAATCATGAACCGGGCGGCAGCGGTTGCAGGCACGTGGTACCCCGGCTCTCCCGGCGCATTGGCGCGGGAGGTCGACGCCTGCGTGTCGGCGGTCGACCTCGTTCCGCGCGGGGACGTCAGCGCGCTCATCGCGCCGCACGCCGGCATGATGTTTTCCGGGCCGGTCGCGGCGTACTCCTATCAGGCCGCAGCCGCGTCGAAACCGTTCGACGCCGCGGTGCTCGTCGGGCCCTCGCATTTCATCGCCTTCGACGGCGTGGCGCTGTATCCCGACGGCGCGTTCGAGACGCCGCTCGGTCCTGTGGCAATCGACGCGGATCTCGCGGAAGCGCTCCGCGAGGACTGTCCTGTGGTCCACCCGTTTCACGCCGCGCATCGCCGCGAACATTCGCTCGAGATGCAGCTTCCGTTCATCAAGCGGCTGCTGCCCGATGTGCGCATCGTGCCGCTGCTCATGGGGTATCAGGTGCGGGACACGATTGTCGCGCTCGGCGATGCGCTCGGCGCGGTCGCGCGCGACAAGCGCATCCTGCTCATCGCCAGCAGCGACCTGTCGCACTACTTCGATGCGGCGACGGCGAAGGCGCTCGACGCTCGCGTCGAAGCGGCGGTCGCCGCATTTGACGCCGACCGCCTGCTCGCGCTCTTCGAGGACTATCCGGAAGGGGAGCGCGGCCGCTACGTCGCCTGCGGGGGCGGCCCTGTCATCTCCGTCATGCGCGCGGCGCGCGCGCGCGGCGCGGCGGCGAGTCGAGTGCTGCGTTACATGCACTCCGGAGAGATCTCAGGCGACAACTCGGGGGTCGTCGGGTATCTCGCCGCCGCGATGGGGACGTTTCGGGATGTCGATTGATGCCGCCGCACGGGCGGCTCTGCTCGCGATCGCGCGCGGGGCGGTCGAGGATGCTGTCGAACGGCGTCCGCCGCGGGCAGCGGCGGCGTCTGATTTGCCGGAGGCGAGCGGCGCGTTCGTCACGCTGAAAAAAGACGGCGAGTTGCGCGGCTGCATCGGCACGCTCGAATGCCGCAGGCCCCTTGGCGACGAAATCGCCCGGGTGGCCGTCAGCGCCGCGCGCGAGGATCCCCGGTTCCCGCCGGTGACAGCGGCGGAGCTGCCGGCGCTGAGCGTGGAAGTCTCCGTCCTCGGCCCTCTGGAGCCCATCGACCCCGCCGACCCGGACGCGATCGTCATCGGACGCCACGGCCTGGTCGTCGAGCAGGGATGGCGTCGCGGACTGCTGCTGCCGCAGGTCGCTCCGGAATGGGGATGGGACCGCGAGGAGTTCCTCGCCCACACGTGCCGCAAGGCCGGCCTGCCGATCGACGCGTGGCGGCATGGCGCGCACGTCTACCGATTCGAAGCGGACGTCTTCGGCGAGTAGAGCGTCGGGTCAGGTCAGCGATTGTCAGGCGAACCGGTGTCGATGAGCGAACGCAGCAGCGACAGGTTCATCGCGTCCAGCGGATCCACGTCGGAGAGCCGAAGCGACTCGCGGCTCTCGAGTTTCGGCGTTTCGAGCAGCATCGGCAGCCGCGCGAACCGTCGGTCGTTCACCAGCCAGCGGAACGGGTCGACCCCGATGCATCCTTTCCCGATGTGTTCATGCCGATCGACGCGGCTCGCGCACGGCTTCTTCGAGTCGTTCAAATGGAACGCCTTCAACCGCGCGAAGCCGACGATAGTGCCAAACTGCCGGAACGTCTCGTCGTAGCCCGCGCGCGAGCAGATGTCGTATCCCGCCGTCAGCAGGTGACACGTATCCAGGCAGACGCCGACGCGCGGTGTTCCGCCAGCCCCGTCGATGATTGCGGCCAGGTGTTCGAACCGGTGTCCGAGATTCGTCCCCTGGCCTGCCGTGTGTTCGAGCAGCAGCTTCGTCCTGCCATCGGGACGCGCGTCCAGCACCGCCGCGATGCCGTCCGCAATCAGGCGCAGCCCGCCCTGTTCTGAGCCGCTGGTATACGAGCCAGGGTGCATGACGAGCCCATCGAGCCCGAGCGCCTCCGCGCGATCGAGTTCCTCCAGAAGCGCGGTGATTGATTGCCTCCTGAGGGCTCGATCCGATGCCGCGATGTTGATGAGGTAGCTGTTGTGCGCGACGACAGGACGGATGCCGGTCTCGCGCACGCGCCGGCGGAACGCGCGGATCTCGTCGGGCGGCAGTGGTCGCGCGCGCCATTGGCCTGCCGACTTGGTGAAGATCTGCAGCGCCGCGCAGCCGCTCGCGTGCGCGCGATCGACGGCGCGCGGCAGCCCGCCGCGGATCGACATGTGCGCGCCGAGCCGTGGGACGCCAGGCATCGCTCGATTATGAAGTAGAGTGCTCCGATGCGAAGGTTCATGGCCGCGGCGACAGCTGCGCTTGCGCTCACCATGCCCGCGCCGACGGCGCACGCGTGGGGATTCTCCGCACACAAGTTCATCGTCGACCGGGCGCTCACCATGCTGCCGCAGGAGATCCGTCCGTTCTACGAGAAGTTCCGCGTCACGATTGTCGAACATGCGATCGATCCGGACACGTACCGCACCGTCGGCTGGACGGCGGAACCGCCCCGGCACTTTCTGGACATGGACGCGTGGGGCCCATACCCGTTTGCGATGATCCCTCACGACTTCAACGAGGCCGTCGCCAGGCGCGGCCAGGACTTCGTGCTGAAGAACGGGACGCTTCCGTGGCGCGCGGACGAGATGTACCGTCGACTCGTCGACAGCTTCCGCAAGATCGACACGGCCCCCTACGCCCGCGACGACATCAAATTGTTTTCGTCGGTGCTCGGCCACTACGTCGGAGATTCCTTCCAGCCGCTTCACGCGAACGTCAACTACGACGGCCAGTTGACGGGACAAAACGGCGTGCACTCGCGCTTCGAGACCGAGTTGTTCGAGCGCTACAGCGGACGGCTGCACATCACCCCGCCGTCCCTGACGCAGATCGCCAGTGCGCGCGAGTTCGCGTTCGCGACGCTGACCGACAGCTATCAGCTG
>DATJFQ010000010.1:0-21337 GCA_035495555.1 Vicinamibacterales bacterium | reverse complement strand
CGGGTTCACCACGGTCCAGAGCGTCGGAGAACCCATGGACCTCGAACTGCGCAAACGCCTGCACGACCAGAATCTGCCCGGGCCGCGGATCCTGACCTCGGTGCGCCAGTTGAACGAGTACTCCGGCACGCCCCGGACAGGACGCGGGGAGCCCCCAGCGCAGCGTCCGCTCGCAACGGCGGAACAACTGCGCGGCGCTGTGCGCGAAGCCAAGTCCGCCGGCGCGGATCTCATCAAACTGTTCGCGTCCGCCAGCATCCGCGACGGCGGCAAACAGACAATGACGGACGACCAGTTGAAGGCGGCATGCAGCGAGGCCACGGCGCTCGGCCTGCGCACGCTCGTGCACGCGCACAGCCCCGAGTCGATGCGCGGCGCGATCCTCGGAGGGTGCACCCAGGTCGAGCACGGCATCTTCGCTACCGACGATGTGCTCCACCTGATGGCCGAGCACGGCACGTACTTCGACCCGAACATCGGCCTCGTGCTGCAGAATTACCTGCAGAACAAGGACAAGTTCCTCGGCATCGGCAACTACACCGAGGAAGGGTTCGCCGCGATGGAAAAGGCGATTCCGACCAACGTCGCGATGTTCAAGAAGGCGCTGCAGGTGCCGAACCTGAAAATCGTGTACGGTACGGACGCCGTCGCCGGCGCACACGGCCGGAACATCGAAGAAGCCATCGGACGCGTTCAACTCGGCGGTCAGAAGCCGATGGATGCCATCACGTCGCTGACGTCGTTGTCGGCGCAGTCATTGCGGCTTCAGGACCAGATCGGCGCGCTCGCGCCAGGCCTCAAGGCCGACATCGTGGCCGTAGACGGCGACCCGCTGACAGACATCACAGCGCTCCGACGCGTCGTGTTCGTGATGCACGATGGCAAGATCATCCGAGCAGACCGGTAAAAGACGAGACGCGCTCCGGTCCGCGAACCCGCTCGCCCCATCGCTGATGATCGCGATGGGGCCCTGCTCGGACAGCCCCCGTCGCTGCAGGAAGCAGTGCCTGTCCCGACCTCCGAAGACCGGTGGTCCTTTCCTTGTAACGTCCTCGGCGAGACCCGTCGTCTCTCCGTTCTCCCTGATCGTCCGCGTCCTCGGCGAGATCCGTCGTCTCTCCGTCTTCCCCTGATCGTCGGCGTCCTCGGCGAGATCCGTCGTCTCTCCGTCGTCCGCTGATCGTCGGCGTCCTCGGCGAGATCCGTCGTCTCTCCGTTCTCCTTGATCGTCGGCGTCCCCGGCGAGATCCGTCGTCTCTCCGTCCTCCCCTGATCGTCCGCGTCCTCGGCGAGACCCGTCGTCGGCTATGTCTGGTCGATGAAGTACGGGATCGTGCGCAGCCCCATGGCGGCGCACAGCGCGACGAGAGCGGGAATCGCGAACCACTGATAAACCGGCACGTCGCGCACGTACACATGGCTGACGAGCAGGCCCTTTTCGATCTGGTCGATCGTCTGTGACGCCGACGTCAGGTCGCGTTCGCTGTCGGCGCTGAAATAGCGGCCGCCGTTCTGCTTGATCGTCGCCATCAACGCCTGCACGGCGGGCTTTTGCTTCACCTCGCGTTCCAGGTCCACGCCGATCATGTGGACTCGGATGTCCGCCTGCTTCGATTCGGCGAGCACGTCGATGGGGTCGCGTCCGCGATTCGTCTCCCCGTCGGTGAAGAGCACGACGACCTGATGGTTGTGGGAATCCGCCGTCGCCTGCTTCGCGAGCACGTAATTGGCGAGCGCCAGACCGTCGCCAATCGCGGTCTGTCCCTCCCCTTCGAGGATCTTGTCGTCCACCATGTCGATGTAGTGCAGCAGGTAGTCGTAGTCGAACGTCAGCGGCGCGACGACGTACGCGTTGTCCGAGAACACGACGAGGCCGATGCGATCGTCATGGCGGTTGCGGACGAACGAGCGGAGCGCGCCCTTGACGGCTTCGAGCCGTGTGCGTCCGTGCTTCGCCGTCGATTCCGCCTGCGTCGGCGACATCTGGCCGGAGCCCATGACCTCCTGCATGCTCGACGACAGATCGAGGAGCAGGACGATGTCGAGGCCGCGCGACTGGACTTCGGCCTGCGAATACGGAATGACGGGCTGCATCAGCGCCAGCCCGAGCAGCGCGATGGCGACGGCAAGCGCAAGAAAAGGCAGGCGCCGCAGGCCGGACGCGCGGAAACGGCTCGCGCGGAGCCACTGGACAGTCGTCGCTGCGGCGTAGCGCGTGTGGACGCGCCATTTCAGCACCGTGAGCAGGACGATGACGCCGCCGACCCACCAGGCAATCGACGGGTTGAGAAACTTCATCGGGTTCCGACGAACGAGCGCGCCTGTTCAATGGCGTCACGGCAGGTGTCCGCCGCGGGAATCATGTCGGGCGGCGCGTAGCGCGCCTGCTCGCAGGTCGCGAGCAGGCGGGCGATGTCGTCCGCGGGCACGCGCAGCTTTCGTCCGTCGAGGCGCGCCGGCACTTCGGCGGGCGTCAGCGACGGACCCGGAACGGCAAAGGCATCACGCAGGTGCGCGCGGACGAGCGAATCAATCCCGTCGTACGCCCGGCGGCGCCCATCCGGCGTGGAAAGGTCCGTCGTCTGCAGCGTCTCCATCGTGAGGCGTTCTTCCTGGCGCATGCGCCGGGCCGAGCGGCCTTCCCGCCGCGGACGGCGGCGGCCGAGCGCTGCGACCGCCATGAATGCCAACGGGGCGATCGACACGACGATCAACGCGAGGCCGAACGTGCCGGCGGACGCGTAGGTCTGCGATCGCGGTTGCGGCGTCACACCGTCGCGCAACGCTGCCGCATCGGGATCGTTGGCGAGCGTGCTGCGGAAGGCGACCGATACCGCCGGGATCTGGAACTCCCCCGCCGGCGCTTCGTCCTGCAGCCGCTGGCCCGGACGCTTGACGAAATACCTGACCGTCAGCGGCTCGATGTGCAGGTCTGGCGTGTCGACGTGATACGTCGTCAACGTGTAAACGATCCGATGCGTGGTGGATTCGTCAGCCGCGGTCGTCGCGATCGCGTTCATGCCGACGATATCGAGCCCCGACGTCTTCAGCTTTTCTTTCGCGACGTCGTCAGAAAGGATGTCCACGCCTTTCGGGCAGACGATCTCGACCGCGTAGTTCACGCGATCGGCGACCCAGACGGCGGTTCGATCGATTGACGTGTGGACGACGGGGGCCTGCGTCGACTGCGCGGACGCGGGCGACGAGGTCAGGATCGACAGCGCGAAGCCGGCGGCGAAGCAGGCCTGAACGCCTGCGCGACGGCATGTTCCAGTCACGCGATTCTCCTTGCAAACAGCGATAAGACGGGCAGCACGGGGCTGCGGTCCGTCTGAACGAACACATGATCCATGGGCACGCGATAGAACGCCCGGACGAGCGTGTTCCGGCGCTCACGCGCTGACGCTTCGTACGCCGCGCGCGCGCCCCCGCTCAGTCCGACGGTCACGCGCTTGCCCGTCTCGAGGTCTCGAAGCCGCACGTACCCGACGCCAGCGGGCAACTGCACTTCCTGCGGATCCTCCGGAACCACGGCAATCAAATCGTGGCGCGCGCCAAGCTCCGTCAGTGCGCGGCTCGCGAGCGAATCGTCCTGCAGCATGAAATCGGACACGAAGAACACCATGCTCACGCGTTTGAGCGACCGCAGCAGATGGTCGATCGCGGGCGCCATCGTGGTCTGCTTCGCGCCAGAGGAGAGCGCCCACATCTTTGCGAGCACGTCCCATGCGGCCGCGCGGGTGCGCCGGGGCGGTGTCCAGGAGTGAATCCGATCGCTGTAGGCGAGGAACCCCACGTTCACCTGATCGGACAGCGCCGAGAACAGAATCGAGCCCGTGATGAAAGTCAGCGCTTCCTTTTTCGAATAGCCGGGGCCGCCGAGCAGCATCGACCGCGACACGTCCATGGCGACGACGACGTTCAGCTCGCGTTCCGCGTGCGTATGACGAACGTATGGCGCGCCCACGCGCGCCGTCACGTTCCAGTCGATCCGCCGCACGTCGTCTCCCGGCCGATACGGCTGGTGCTCGTCGAAGTCGAACCCGGGCCCGCGGAGCGGACTCTGGTACGCGCCGACCCGCTGATTGCGGATCTTCCGCGCGGTCATCAGCTCGATGTACCGCAGCTCACGCATCACGTGCTCGGGGATCATGGGATCGGGACGGCCGCCAGCAGTTCCTGAAGAATCGTGTCCGATTCGACGCCTTCGGCCTGCGCGCGGACCGTCCGCGCGATGCGGTGCCGCGCCGCGTCGCAGAAGATTTCCTTGACGTCTTCCGGCAGCACCCAGGCCCGCCCGTGAAGGAACGCGGTGACGCGCGCCAGCGCGAGCACGTGCTGATACGACCGCGGTGAAATCCCGAGCTGCAGCAGCTCCTTCAGGTCAGCCCGTTCGACCTCCCCCGGTTCGCGCGTCGCGCGGCCGAGGCGGACGATGTACTCGAGGATCTTGTCGTCGACGAACACGTGCGTGCGGATGAACTCGCGAAGCACATTGACATCTTCCGGCGTGACCCGCCGGTCGATCGTGGTCTCCGCCATGCGCGACTGCAGCATCGCGACCTCTTCGCCGCCCGACGGATAGCCGACGCGAAGCATCATGGAAAACCGATCGAGCTGCGCTTCGGGCAGCGTGTAGACGCCTTCCTGCTCGACGGGGTTCTGCGTGGCAAGGACCCAGAACGGATCGTCGAGCGGGAACGTCGTATCGGCGATCGTCACCTGCCGCTCCTGCATGGCCTCGAGCAGCGCGCTCTGCGTCTTCGGCGTCGCGCGGTTGATCTCGTCGGCCAGCAGGATATTGGTGAAGATCGGGCCCTGCTCGGTTCGAAACGTCGCCGTCTTCGCGTCGTAGATCCGCGTGCCGAGGATGTCGGCCGGCAGCAGGTCGGGCGTGAGCTGCACGCGCTGGAATTTCGCCGAAATCGCCTGTGCGATCGTGGTGGCCGTCAGCGTCTTGGCGACGCCCGGAACGCCTTCGAGCAGCAGGTGCCCGCACCCGGTGCGCGCGCGCCCCTTCGACGCCGAGAACGGGATCGCGGCAAAGAGGGCCGTGAGCATGCGGCGGATGAGCGTCCGCTGCCCGACGATGACTTTTCCGACTTCCTGCTCGAGACCGGCGATGATTTCGCCGGCGCTCTCGACGGTCGCGTTTACAGCAACATCCACAACATCACGCCCGCGGCGGCCGCCGCGCCAAGCGCCTCCGGATAAAGGTCCCGATAATCGGTCGTCGTACGCCAGCCAACGATCTTCCGTTCGCTGAGCGCAATATCGCTGATGGCTTTCGTCAGCTCCCCGCCGGTGGTCGAGCGCACGTACTCGCCGCCGGTCGACGCGGCAATCTGCCGAAGCGTGGATTCTTCGAACCGCGTCCGCACGACCCGGCCGTCTTCGTCGCGCAGCGGAGCCTCGCGTCCGTCGGGCTCGCGCACGGGAATCGGCACTTCGTTGTCGGATCCGATCCCGATGCAGTGAATATGGAGGCCCGCGGCGCGGTACTGCGCGACCTGTCGCTCGAGATCGGCGCCGTAATCCTCGCCGTCGGAGATGAGCAGGAAGATCTTCTTCGTCTTGCGGTCGTCCTTCGTCGCCACCTCGCTGGCGTTCTTCAGCGCCGCGCCGATGTTGGTTCCGAGCAGCGTCTGGGGATCCTGATCGACCCAGTCGAGGAAGAAGGCCACCGTGTTCAGGTCGTTCGTCAGATAGGACAGCACGAGCGAGCCGCCCGCGAACCCGACCAGGCCGACACGGTCGATGCTTTCGGGTTTGTGCTCGAGGAAGTTCTTGATCTCCGCCACGGCGCGGGAGAACCGCGACGGCACGATGTCGTGCGCGCGCATCGACGCGGAGCGGTCGAGGATCAGCACGAGATCCTGACGCTCGTATTCCGGCGACCGCTCGGTCAGCGACGCCTGCGGCCGCGCGAGCGCGAAGACGATACACCCGCCCATCACCATCGCCGCGAGCGACGCCACCCCGACGCGCGCCCACCCGGCGCGGCGCGACAGGCGCGCGAACCGCGGCGCGATGCGCGTCCGGCGGCGCACGTACGCCAGGTACAGCACCTGGACCGTGCAGCACGCGAGCAGCACGGGCAGCAGTTGCCACCAGATGGCGAATTCGGGCCGGAGGAAGCGCAACACGAAAGCAGGGAGGATCGGCGATCAGCCCACGCGCCGCTGTTGTTTGACGCCGGTCTGCGGCGGACGGAGAAGCTGCATGAGCTGTTTCGGCGGGGTCTTCGGCTGCTTCCGCAACTCCGACGCGAGCCGGCTGGTCAGCTCGAAGTCGTACTTGGTGTCCCAGTCGCCCGGCGCGGTTTCGAGCGCTTTGTGAAATTCCTCCTCCGCGCGCGTGAACCAGCCCAGGCGGGTTTCAGGCTGCTCCTCGGCCGCGCCCTTCACGAAAAAGGCGCAGCCGGAGAAGAAGTGGGGTGACGCGTCGGCAGGCCCCCTGTCGGCGAGATCAATCACTTCGTCGTAGCGCTTCGCGCGATAGAGCGCCCACAAGTGGTTGCCGTACGCGCGCGCGTATTCGGATTCGAACATCTGCCTCGCGGCAGGCAACTGGTCGAACCGCGTCTCGCTCGTGCGATAGCCCGCGATCGCGTCGTCGAGGCGGCCATCGGCGAGCGCGGCGTCGGCGGCCGCGATGGGCCGCGTCCAGCGGGAGTAGGCGACGAGAGAAACGCCGGCGAAAAACAGGACGATAACGAGCGCAGCCCCGAGCGTCTTGAGCATGGAATTGGAAGTCTGAACAGAAGTCAGAATACAGAATACAGAATACAGAATGGGTTCTCGGGTTCTCAGGTTCTCAGGTTCGGTTCGAACCCCTTCTGTATTGTGATTTCGGTATTCTGAATTCTTCCTCAATCACTTAACCGCCGGCACGGGCGGCGTCTTCGACAGGCTGATCATGTTCGCCAGCAACTGGTACGCCCCATCCGTTCCCGCAGGCAACTGGCGCCAGAGACCGAGGCCGATGTAGATCCATCGTCCCTTGCCGTACTTGGCCTCGACGAGCGCGCCCAGTTTGGTTCCCGGATTGTCAGGGAACGAGTCGACCATCGACACCAGGTCCGTGTACTTTGGATCCTTGTCACCGAGGAAATAGAGACCGCGCTCCTGCACCCAGCCCTTCCACGTCTGGGCCGTCACGCGGTTGGGCCGCGTGAACACGGGGTCTTCCTTCTGCAGCACCTGCACGGGCACGTCCTCGTCGGAGACGCGGTTGCTGCTCACCTTGGCTGGCCACGGGCCGTACTGCTGCTGGTTGAACTCCATCTTGTTGTACTGCACGAGCACCGTCCCGCCGCGCTCCACGTAGTCCAGCAGCCGGCGGTTATACGCGCGCAGATCGTCGCGGCGCTCGTACGCGCGCACGCCGGTCATGATCACGTCGTACTTGGACAGATTGCCCCAGGCGAGCTCGTCCGCGTCGATGAACTCCACCTTCGCGCCGAGCTGTTCGATGGCCGGCGGCACCTGATCGCCGACGCCGACGATGTAGCCGACGGTGATCCCGGGCGTCGTCTTCACATCGACGACTTTCACGGACGTCTCGGCGGGCTTGATCACCTGACGCCGCTCCACGTGCGGGTACTCGATGTCCTGATATCCGTTGTCGAACTTCGCATCGCCGGTGACCGACGAGGTGACGACGGCACGGACAGGATATTCGCCGATGGACACGCTGGCCGGCGCCGTGACCCGGAAGCGGGCGGACAGCGCCTCGTCCTCGTGCTCGAATTCGATCTGGGCGCTGGCGGGGGCAACCTTCCAGCCGGCGGGGACGGACAACGTCACCGTCGCTTTCGCCGCCCCTTTGGTCCCGTTGGTGACCGTCACGTGGAGTTCGCGGTCGAGCACCCGCGCCTCACCGGCGCGCGGTGCCGGAATGACGGCGAGTCCGGGCGTCATCTTCACCGAGAACGCCGGAACCACGTTCAGCTCCATGCGCTTGTCGCCGCGATAGATGTCCTTCACGTACCGGAACTGAATCGGCTCGTCTTCTGTGACGTCGACCGACCCTGCCTTGACGTGATACGTCACATGAAACGGCGACGGCGCGAACGCGATCCCGAAGGGCACCCCCGGGTCGAAGTCTTCGCGCGCGGGATTCTCGGGATGTTTCCAGTAGTTGTCGTGAAAGTACGGGCGCGTGAGTTTCGCATCGGTTGGGACCTGCGCGTCGACGGAGCAGGCGTAGACGGCGCCCTTCTTCGCCGGGCCGGCGTTGCACGTCGCGCCCGACAATCCAGCGACCGAGACGCCCGTGACGTCGACGTCGGTTCCCCCGCGGTTGATGGCCACCAGCGCGAGCTTGATCGGCTGGCCCGAAATGATCAGGCCGTCGTCCGCAATGGCTTCGAACGTCAGCCCGTGCGCCGCGAGCACCGCGTCCTGGTAGTCGCGCTCCTTCTGCTTCAACCGGAACTCCAGCTCGTAACGAGCCGAATCCGAGAGGCCCATCGAGTCCAGCTGAGAGAGCAGGGACCGCACGGCCGTGAGGCCAGCCTCGATCGGGGCCGCCGTACCCGCATCGTCTCCTGACGCGAACGTTTTCTGCGCGAGCTCGGCCTGCTGCACGATCGCGTTCAACCCGGTCGTCAACGCGGCGGGCGGATTCGCGCCGGCGAAACGCGCGATCCCCGCCAGGCTCGTGTCGATGCCGTCGAAGAGGGACGTTTCGTCCTTGTCCATCTGCCCCGGGATCGTCGTGGCGACGAGTTGATACGTCGCGATGCCACCGCCGCCGCCGCGGCCTCTGCCGCCAATCTGCACGCCCGGAATCGACGGCAGCCCGCCGGTTCCCTGGCACTTGTGGTTACTGTGCGCGTCAGTGCCGATGTCGGCATAGGTACGCCCGAGCAGTTCGTCGTAGGCGCCCGTGTTCACACGGCACGTAGAGGTCAGCGGCTGCGCAGGATTACCGGCAGCCGCTGATCCCGCCGAACCAGGCGCCGACGGCGCCTGCGAAGGCGGACCCTGCGAAGGCGGAGCACCGCCGATCACTCCTCTTCCGCCGGTGAAATACAGCTTGGGCGGCTGCCACGGCCGCAGCCCTTCCTTCAGTTGCTCAGGGTAGGCGTTGGGATCGCCAGCCACCTTCCACGCCTCGCGCGCGAGGATTGTCGTCGCTTCGTGCGCACGGTCGCCGCCGCGCCCCTGGATGTTCATGGTCAGGAAGACATCGGGCCGGAACGTCCGAATCTGGCGGACGAAATCGCCGACGATCACGTCCCGTCCCCATTTGTCGATCACTTCCTCGGGACTGAAGGAATAGCCGTAATCGAGCGCCCGCGTGAAGTACTGCTCGGCGCCGTCGATGCGATGCGCGGCGAGCAGCTCCGACGTCCGAAGTACGCCGATATCGTGGAACAGTTCGGGGCCGATCTCGTTCTGGCCGCCTTCGCCGCGGTTGGTCTGGAGATCGATCGAGCGCAGCCCTCTGCCGCGCGTGTAGAGCGCGAAGAGCGCGTTGTGCTCGTCGTCGGGGTGCGCGGCCGACTGCATGAACGTGCCTGACACGTCCAGTTTGCGTATCGCGAGGCCGAGCGCGATATGGCCGCTCTCCGGCGAGACGACCGAGAACGACATCCGGTTTTGAGCGGAAGCCGTGACCAGTGCGGACACGGCCAGAGCGAAGGTGACAAGACGTTTCATAGACGGCCCCGAAGGAAAAACGCGGCGCCGCGCCTGCGGCGCCGCAGTCAGTCAGAACGAAAACTTGAACCCGAGCGAGAATTTGCGTTGCTCGTATCCGCCGGACGGCACGAAGTCGCTGCCGCTCGTCGGAATCGAGGTAAAGGTCGTTACCGGCGCGTTCGCGAACACGATCGGCAGGATGGGATTGCCGGCCGCATCGACCTGCACCTGGCTGCGGACCGACGAGACCTGCACCGTGTTGAAGATGTTCTTGAACTCACCCGAGATCTCGACGCGGCGGCCGCCGCCGAGCGGGATGAATCGGGAGAGCCGGGCATCGACGTTGTGGCGCGCCGGCAGATATACGCTGTTGCGGCCGATGAACAGCGGACGGTCGCTGCCGCTGCCGTCTCCATTCAGATCGCGATTGCTCGTGATCGTGAACGGGATGCCGCTGTTGAACTGGAGGATGATCGACGCCTGATTGTCGCTCAGGATCTTCTGCAGCAGCGCCGGCCCGTAATGGAACTGCGAGCGGGCAACGATGCTGCCGTTGAGCGAGTGGCGCGTGTCGAGGGCATTCGGCCCCTTGTCGCGGTTCAGGTCGCGCGGATCCGACCGGTTCTGATCGCCCTGCACCGCCAGCGTGCCGGTGATCGGTGCGTTGTCCACTCCTTTCCCGTACGTGTAGTTGATGTCGTACTGGACGCCGCTCGATGAACGTTTGCCGAAGGTCAGCATCAGCGCGTGATACGTCGACGTGCCCGGCGACTGGACGACGTTGATCACGTTGAATCGCGGATCGAGGCGCGTGTTCGTGTTGGACGCCGTGCTGTAGAGGCCACGTCCGTCGGCCAGCGTGCCGATCGGGTTGATCGGGTTGATGTTCGTGATGACCGGCAGGTTGTAGCCGCGGTTGTAGACCACCGCCACCGAGCCGTGATAGCTGCGCCCGAACCCGCGCTCGTACTGCGCGCTGTTCTGGATGTTGTACGCGAGCTTCAGATCCGGATCCGGTGCGGTAATCGTCTGCGGCGGCAGCGTGAACCCGGGCGGCAGGTCGGAGTAGGTATTCGGGAACGCAACCGCGTTCGCGCCAGCCGGGCGCGTGCCGCCCTGGGTCCCGTTGACCGACACCGTCGTGCGAGCGGGGACGCCGTTCTGCTGGATTGAGTTCTGATAGATCGCAAGCAGCGGCTGATCGTACATGACGCCGGTGCTGGCCCGGATCACCTGGTCCTTGTTCCTGCCGAGCGTCCACGCGATGCCGAAGCGCGGACCCCAGTTGTTCGCCTGGCTCTTGAAGTTGCGCGAGTACTCGAACGGCGACTCCGGGTCGGCTTTCGGATAGAGGTAGGCGTCGTAGCGGACGCCGTACAGCATCTTGAAATTGTCGGCGAGCCGCCAGTCATCCTGCCAGAACGCGCTGAACAGGTTCGTCGACATGTCGAACCTGGGATCGCCGATGACCTGCGCAAACGTCGAGTAGCCGAACGGCGCCGCGCCGCTCTTCGCCGCGAGGTAGTCGGCGATCGTGGGGAACGTGTAGGTCTGCGTCAGCGGCGTGAGCACCCAGTCCTTGACGTACTGGTAGTCGAACCCCTGCTTGAAGCTGTGGCTGCCCCGCATGATCGTGAAGTTGTCGATCACCTGGCTGATGCCCTCGAATGTCTCGTCGCCGGTCGTCGCGGCGCCAAACCCGACGGATCCCGTGATGTT
Source organism: Vicinamibacterales bacterium (assembly GCA_035495555.1). Lineage (GTDB taxonomy): Bacteria > Acidobacteriota > Vicinamibacteria > Vicinamibacterales > 2-12-FULL-66-21 > DATJFQ01. The sequence continues at coordinate 9,968 of DATJFQ010000010.1, read as the reverse complement.
GACGGCCAGGCCGGGCGCGCTGCCGTCGTGCGAGTTCCGCACCTGATGCCGCTGCGCGTACTGCGTCCGCAGTTCGTTGAGCAGGTTCGGCCCCCAGGTGGAGATGAGCTGCGCGGACGTGGAGTTCATCTTGTCGAAGAAGTCGAACGACCGTTCCATCGCGGTCGTCCCGCCGGCGCCCCCGTTGTAGGGATTGCCGTTCTGGAACCAGTTGAATCGCGTGGAGAGGCGGTGCGCGTCGCTGATGCGGTAGTCGATCTTGGCGAGCACGAACTTGACGTTCTGGCTGGCAGGCACCGACCCCGGCTGCGACGGCAGGCCGACGGCGGCGGCATCGGCCGGGGTGATCGTGATGAGCCGCGGCATGTCGCGATAGGTGCGCTCGAACCCCCCGAAGAAAAACAGCTTGTCCCGGAGGATCGGCCCGCCGACACCGGCCGTCGTCGTGTTCACGTTGTCGAGCGGCTTGTTGGCGTCCGTTTTCGGCTGCGTAAAGAAGAACGGAAACGCGCTGAACGCTGTCTTGCGATAGCGCCACGCGGCGTCCCCTTTCAGGCGGTTGGTGCCCGAGGGTGTGATCGCGTTGTAGACCAGCCCCATCGTCTGGCCAAACTCCGGCGCGTATCCGCTCGTCGTGACTTTCACTTCCGAGATCATCACTTCCGACATCGGCAGCAGCCGCAGGCCCGCGCGGTCCTTCTGCGTGTTCGTGTTGCCGTCCATCTGATAGTTGATGCGCAGGAGCGATCCGTTCGCGCTGAACCGCGGGACCCCGAATTCGGAGTTCTCGAACCCGCTGACGCCCGGCTGCAGGAGCGCGTAGTTGTAGGGATTCCGCGAGACGAGGGGCAGGTTGTGAATCTCGCGTTCGCCCAGGTTGCGCCCGACGTCGACCTTGCCCAGATCGACGACCGCGGCATCGGCCGTGACCGACACCACCTCCTGCATTGCGCCGACTTCCATGACGATGTTTACGACAGCCGAGGCCCCGGCGTTAATCGGAATCCCCGTCTGCTCGTATTTTTTGAATCCCGAGAGCTCCGCGGCCACCTTGTAGCTGCCGAGCGGCAGCAGCGGCGCGCGGAACAGCCCCTTCGCGTCGGTGACAATCACCCGCGATTCGCCCGTGTCGAGATTTTGAATCGTGACCGTAACCCCAGGCAGCATACCGCCCGAGGAGTCCTTGATAGTCCCTTCGATGGTGCCGTTGACGGCCTGTGACTGGGCGAGCGCTGGAACGGCGCCGAACGCCCCGAGGACGGACAGCAGCGTGGCGACCCGGAATACCCGACGGTGCTTTCGGGACATCGAACCCCTCCCTCGATGGAGCCGGCCGGCGGCCGGCGAACCCGACGCGTGTGTTGTTGAGCTGGAACGGCCGGATTATAGGAGGGAAAGCGGGAAACTCCCAATCCCCAACGCCCAACTCCCAAAACTGCCAAACCAAATTGGGAGTTGGGAATTGGGAGTTGGGAGTTGAGTCACTTCAGAATTTGACCTTGAACCCGAGCTGCAGCTTGCGCTGCTCGTAGCCGGACGGGTTCGCGAAGTCATACGGATCCGACGGGATCGCCGAGAGCGGGTTGCCCGCGGGGTCGACCGCCACCTGCGTGTTGATACCCGACATCTGTGTCGTGTTGAACACGTTCTTCAGCTCGACGATGAACTGGCCCACGGTCGATCCGGCAATCGGAATCGATCGCGTGTAGCGCATGTCGACGTTCTTGCGCGCCGGCAGATAAAGCGAGTTGCGCGCGACAAACAGCGGACGGTCGCTGTTGGTGCCGTCCTTGTTCAGATCCTGGTTGGCGCTGATGTTGACCGGCAGTCCGCTGTTGAACTGCAGCAGCAGGCCGATTTCGTTGCCGTTGAGGATCCCGCGGACGATCGGGTTCGCCGCGTGGCTGGTGGTCGTGTAGATCACGTTGCCCGTGAAGTTGTGCCGCATGTCGAGCGGGTTCGGCCCCTTGTCACGTTCGAGGTTGCTGGGGTCGGACGGCCCGGATTCCGACTGCACCGTGAGCTGCGTGCGCAGCGGCGTATCGTCGATGCCCTTGCCGAGCGAGTACTGCACGTTGAAGAGCAGCCCGCTGGCAAAACGCTTGGTGGCCTGGAGCGTCATCGACTTGAAATTCGAGACGCCGATCGACTCCACCTCGAAGATGTGGTTGAAGCGGGGGTCCAGACGCGTCGTGCCGTTGACCGCCGTGCTGTAGATCGGGCGGCCGTCGGCGAGGACGCCAATCGGATTGATCAGATTGACGTCGTTGACAACCGGCAACTGGTCGCCTCTGGCATACATCACGGCGATCGATGCGGTGAAGTCCTTCCCGATCGCGCGCTCGACCTGGGCGCTGCTCTGCCACGTGTGCGCGACCTGGAAATCCGGGCTCACCGCCCAGGGTGACTGCTGGCTGATCGATCCGGTCGAAGTGCCGGAGGGAAACGGTGGCGCGCCGGGCGTCGTGCCGCTGAACGTGTACACCGGCGCACGCGGCGAGCCCGACAGCTGCAGCGCCTGCTCATACCCGCCGAGAATCGGCTGGTCGTACATCAGACCCGTGCTCGCGCGCAGCACCGTGCTGGAATCGATCGCCCACGCGACGCCGACGCGCGGTCCGAAGTTGTTCTTGTCGGTGTTGAAGCTGTGCGTCGAGTCGAGGGGCGCATCCGCGAGGCCGGACGGGTATTTGTAGAGATCGTACCTGACGCCGTAGAGCACCTTGATCGACGGCCGGACCTGCCAGTCGTCCTGGATGAACGTGCTGAACACGTTCGTCGACATGTTGAACGCGAGGTCCCCCGAAATCTGGGCGACCGTCGAGTACGAGAACGGGTTGGCGCCGCTCTTCGCCGCGAGGAACGAATCCAGCGTCGGGAACGTGTAGAGGAACTGCGGGGCGCTCGTCCGTTCATCGTAGATGTGCTGCCAGTCGATGCCGGTCTTGAAGCTGTGCGCGCCGCGGATGTAGGTGAAGTTGTCGACCACCTGCGTGATGTTCTGCTTGAACTCGAACCCCGCGTTGCCCTGGCCCGTGCCGGCGATCGGCGCGCCGAAGGAAATCGCCGGCGAGTTGATGCGGATGGCGGGACCGGTCCCCGAGTCGCTGTTGGCCACCGACGACTGGTGCCGGTGCGCGTACTGGACGCGCAGTTCGTTCAGCTTCGTCCCGCCAAACGACGAGACGAGCTGCGCCGCGCTCGAATCCATGGCGTCGAGGAAGTTCGTCGCCTGCTCGAGGGTGGCGGTGCCGCCGCCGCTGTTGTACGGCGCGTCGTTGTGAAACCGGATCCAGCGCGCCGTCAACCGGTTGCCCGGGTTGATCTGATAGTCGCCTTTGGCGATCGCAAACTTCGCCGTCTGCACGTTCGGTGCAGCCGACGGCTGCGGTTTGACGCCGACGGCGGCGACGATCGACGGATCCACCGTGATCAGGCTGTTCGCCGAGAGATCGCGGCGCGTCTGCTCCCACCCGCCGTAGAAGAACAGTTTGTTGCGGATAATCGGGCCGCCGAGATCCGCCGTCCCGGTGTCCACCCGCGTCGCCGGCCGGAGATCCGCTTTCGACTTGCCGGAGCTCCCGACGACCGTGTCGAGCGAGGGGCAGTTGTTGGCGGGCGTCGTGCTGCCGCAGCCGAAGAAGAACGGAAACGCGCTGAACGGATTCCGCCGGAACAGATAGCTGCCTTCCCCGCGGAACTGGTTCGTGCCCGATGGCGTGATGGCGTTGTACACCATCCCCATCGTCTGGCCGAACTCCGGCGCAAAGCCGGTCGTCACGACCTTGACTTCCTGGATCATGACCTCCGACATCGGCAGCAGCCGCAGACCGGCGCGATCCTTTTCCGTGTTCGTGTTGCCGTCGATCATGTAGTTGATCCGCATGGCCGCACCGTTGGCGGCCAGACGCGGCACGCCGAACTCGACGTTCTCGATGCCGGTCACGCCCGGCTGGACGAGCGCGAAGTTGTACGGGTTGCGCGCGACGAGCGGAAGATTGTGGACTTCCGTGTCGCTCATCGTGTGGCCGACGTCGATGCGCGCGGGGTCGAGGGCGGGCGTATCCGCGGCGCTGACGCTGATCGTCTCGGAAATGTCGCCCACGCTCATCTTCGCGTTGACGACCGCGGTTTCGCCGACCGACACCTTGACGCCGGTCTGCTTGAAGGTCTTGAAGCCCTGGAGTTCTGCCTTCACGGTATACGTGCCGATCGGCAGCAGGGGCGCGCGATACAGCCCCGTGTCGCTGGTGACGGCCGTGCGCTCCGCGCCGGTCTCCGCCTGGGTGACCGTCACGGTGACGCCCGGAAGGACGGCTCCGGACGCGTCGGTAATAGTGCCTTCGATTGCTCCGTTAGTGGCCTGCGACTGCGCGTATGCGGCTGGTGCCGCAACGACGAGCGCAAGCAGTACGAACAGCGCCGCGGCGCCGCGGCGACTCCATCGAAACATCAGTCCTCCTCGTTGGTTCCCCTGTGGGTCCTGTGCACCGTCGTGCGTCCATCCCCTCCCACCGCCTCACGTTCGAGCAGATCGAGCGCGTACGGAAGCGTGTAGGCGTACGTCCAGCCAAATACCCGTAGACCGTTGGTCGCGCTCCAGATTTCCGGACCGCGACGCCGCACGGATCCGCGCGGCAAATGGCTGGCATGGTCGATCGCCTCGAATACCTGCGCCTGCGTAGCGCTACCGTCGAACGGCACGTCTATTTTATCCATCGGCAGCGTCGAGATGCGCTTCCGGATCTCGGCGAGCAGGCTGGGTTCCTTGGTCAACTCGTAGCCGAGCACGAGGCCGTAGACGCTCGACAGATACGATTCCATCTCGTGGTTGAGCGGAGGCACGTCCCGAAGGCGCCGGGCATGCGAGGCCAGTGCGGCGGCCACCCGCGCGTCGCCTGTCAGTTGCCGGTACTTGTCGAGCCCGTGCGTCACGTAGACGTCCGCATATCCATACCGATCGACGGTCAAACTGCCGCCCTGATCCTTGCCGCCCAGCCGGAGAATACGATTTACGTAATCATCCGCTTCCAGCTTGTAGCGCGGATCTTTGGTAGCGTCGTACACCTCCAGGACGTTCCACAGTCCGAGGTACAGACGCCTCCCCGTTAGACCGTGTTCCCCCCAAATCCGTTTCAGGTACATATCCGCGGTTTCGACGGCGACGTCGAGACCCCGGAAATCCTGCGTCAGGTAGTAGTCGGCCAGCCAGCCCATGACCCAGACGTGCGCGCTGAGGGTGCGGCTCCAATGCTGTGGCGCGTGGCGCGCGCCGATGCCGACGTACGGCGACCCCTTGGGCAGTTTCAGGTAATTCCAGTAGTCCAGCGCGGAGTTGGTATCGCCGAGATACACGGGATCCGCAGGCCAGTGGATGTTGTCCACGTCCATCGCGTGCCGGCTGTTCGCTCGCGCCGCGTCGTACACCCGCGGATCGCCGGTCTGCATGAATTGCAGCCAGCAGATGAAATCCTCACTCGGCTCGTTGTTCCCCCACCCGCCGGTCCACGTCTTGCCGTCGAAATAGAGCTTCCAGTCCCCGTAATCCCACATGCCGTACCAGGGCATCCATCGCTGGTTGAACAGCATCCAGTCGAACTTATAGTCGAGCGCGCGGCGAAACTCCGGGAAACGGCCGTCCCGCACGGCGAACCTGCCGTAGACGTCGCTCCGCCCGTACCACGCCGGCGCCGCGTGCGCCACCGGCGGATCGAGGAAATACTGCAGCTCGCGCCGGGTGTCGCGCGAACCAGCCGTGTGAAAGTCGAACACGACTTCCGTTGTCTTCGCGGTGCCCTGCGCGTTGTTCTCGATCGCCTCCGTCTCCTCTTCGCGATCGACGTCGCTGGTGTATCGGGCGAAGCTCATGGGCTCGACCGCCGGCGACCAGATGAAGGCTGTCGCCTCGTGCCGGTCGTAGCGGAGTTCTTTCGGGTACTCCTGCAGAAACCGCGGAAACGCCATCGCGATCTCATGGCGCGGATCGCTGATCGACAGCCATCCCGGGGCATGCTCGGCCTGCGCGCCGTTGGCGGCGCTCGACGTGAAGGTCGCGGAGAAGCCGCTGATCCGGGTCGACGGAGTGGACTCGGGGACCGGCGGGATCCGGTCTGGCTTCGGACCCGTCTGCAGGAGCGACGCTCGCGTGACGTTCTCCGCTCCCGTGGGCGCGATCTCGGGCGAAGCCTCCCACCACGGACCCCGTGACAATTCCGACGCCGCGCGAACGGCGTCAGCCGTTTTGAGTTGGATCGTCAGGCCGGCGGCGGACAGCCGATCGTCGGGCTCGACCCACCCTTTGTCCGTTGGATCTTCGGGGACGATCTGCCCTGCCGACGTCGCGATATGGGCGTGCTCCCCTTCGTGCTTCACGTGCTTGTCAGGGTTTCCCGTGTAGATGAACGTGTGGTCGACCTTGAGATAAGTCCGGCCCGCATACGCATGGACCCTGGTGATGAACGGCGCGGGCGCGTGTCCGGGTCGTGCGTAGCGATACTCGCCCTCGACACGAATGATTGTGTGCAGTGGCCCCGACCCGCGCTCGATGAGCGTGCGCCGAACCCACGCCCTCGAGTGATCCGGCCCCTCATCATTGACAAGGTCCTCGAATGAGCCGCGACCGTCGGGTCCGGTCGCGACAATGTCGTCGTCCGAGAAGCCGTCGCCGCCATCGTCGAGCAGCACGCGATCGAGGAAACCGGGACCATCACCTTTCTTGATGGAGAACTTCAGCGGCCCCGTCTCGACATCCACTCCGCCGCCGGGCCGCTGGTTGTTCATCACCGAGATCCGCGGACCGCTCAACGGCGCGCGGTGGACGTCCGGTCCGAACTCCAGCACGTACTGGCTCTCCTTCGTCGTGAAGAAGAACACCCAGATCCACTTGATGCTCGGATCCGCCGGGTCCCAGGTCGCCACTTCGGTGATCTGGCTCGGGACCTCACGGAGCCCGCTGTCGAGGACGCGAACGTGGTCGGGATTGTCCAGTGCGCGGATCGGCAGCGGCACCCCGAACGTGACCGGCGCACCCGGCTGAGGACGCTCGACCATCAGCGGCACGCGCGTGCGTGCCGCCGCGGGGGCGGCGCGCCGCGGCGAAGCTGCGGAAACGTCAGAAACGGAATGCGGGACGACGCTGAGCGCCGCCGTCAGAAGGCAGACGTGAAATGCCGGACGCAAGACGAAGCGGTCCCCCTGTGATGTGACGGGGGATTATGTCGCAAACCTTACAAAAAAGATATAAAGGCGGTATCTGGGCCGCCGCCGTGCCGCGATAGGATGACCGGATGCGATCTCTGCTGATAGCGTGTTCCCTCGCGTTCGCCGTGCAGGCCGCCGGCGGTCATCTCACGTTCCACGCGCCCGCCGCCTGGCACACGCGGCCGCCGGCGAGCAGCATGCGCGTCGCGGAATTCGTCATCCCGCACGCGCCAGACGACTCGGAAGACGCAGAACTCATCGTTTACTACTTCGGCGCTCAGGGCGGGGGCGGCGCGCAGGCCAACATCGACCGATGGATCGGGCAGATGCAGCAGCCCGACGCGCGTCCGCCGGCTGACTCGGCCAAAACCGAGACCCGCACGATCAATGGCCTCGCCGTGACGGGAGTGGACGTGTCCGGCACGTATGTCGCCGAGGTCCGCCCCGGCGCGTCGGAGCATTACAACAAGCCGGACTTCCGGCTGTTGGCCGCCGTCGTCAGCACGCCAAACGGCCCGTATTACATCAAGCTGACCGGTCCGTCGCGCACCGTCGCGGCCGCCAAGCCAGCGTACGACGCGTTTCTCGGCTCACTCGAGTACAAGCCGTAGAGCCGGCATTTACTCGAGCGAGAGCGGCTCGTACGTGTGCTCACGCGGACGCAGGTCGGGGTGACGTTCGAGAACGCGCACGCAGGTGTTCCAGCGCAGCACGGCGTCATCATTTCCCGGCGGACGCATTCCGATGGCGCGCTCGTAACAGTCCATCGCATCACGGATCCATTCGTATGCGGTCGCGCCGGAGCCCGTCGCCTGCCGATCGAGGAGCGCCTTCCCCTGCCGCTCGCAGAGGATGCCTTCGTAGTACGCGCGCTGGTAGTCGTCTGTAATCCGGCGCAGCACGCCGCGGGCCTCGCGCACGAGCGACGACGGGCCGTGGCCGAACTGGTCGGTCAGCGCGAGCAGCAGCATGACGAGCGCGTCCTGATGCGCGGGATCGACGTTCAGGACGTCGAGACAGATGCTCTCCGCCTCCCAGGATTCGTTCAACAGGCGGTAGCGCTCGGCCTTCTCGAGTGCCGCATCAATGGAGCCGGGTGAGAGCGGTTTCAGCTCGAACATATCGGCCTCCTTCGTGTGGACCGTCGTCCGTGGTCCGGGGTCCGTCGTCCGGGGTTCGTGGCTCGTGATCAGTGGTCAGCCGATCGTCGCTTGAAAAAGCGCAGCAGTTTCACGGTCGGATCGTACAGTTCGTCCACCACGCGTTCCTTGAGCGGAATGATGGCGTTGTCGGTGATGTGAATGCCCTCGGGGCAGACCTTCGTGCAGCACTTCGTGATGTTGCAGTAGCCGATGCCGTGGGTGCGCTTCAGATCGCGCGACCGGTGCTGAACATCGAGCGGGTGCATTTCGAGCGCCGCGGCATAGGTGAGGAACCGCGGGCCGATGAAACTGTCGAACAGACGATGGTCACGCAGAACGTGGCACACGTCCTGGCACAGGAAGCACTCGATGCACTTGCGGAACTCCTGGACGCGCTCGGCGTCCTTCTGCGTCATCCGCCAGGTGCCGTCCGGCGCGTCGGGCTTCCGCGGCGTGAACGGCGCGATCGTCTTCTTCACGCGGAAGTTCCACGAGACGTCCGTCACGAGGTCCTTGATCGGCGGGAACGCGCGCATCGGTTCCACCGTCACCGGCGATCCCAGGTCGATCTGATTCAGCCGCGTCATGCACATCAATCGCGGCTGCCCGTTGATCTCGGCCGAACACGACCCGCACTTCCCCGCCTTGCAGTTCCAGCGGACGGCCAGATCGTTGGCGTGCTCCGCCTGAATCTGGTGCACGGCGTCGAGCACGACCATCCCCTCCGACACCGCGGTGGAATAGTCCTCGAACCGCCCTCCCGCCGCGTCTCCCCGCCAGATCCGGAACGTCGCAGTTGCAGGCATGAGGCTCCTACTTCATCTCTTCGATGATGGCCTTCAGTTCATCGGGCATGGGCGGCAGCGGCACGCGTTCGACGTGCATCGCCCCGGTCCCATCACTTCGCACGACGATGTTGAAGCCGCCGTACGCGGGATCTTTCGCGGGATAGTCCTCGCGGAAGTGTCCCCCGCGGCTCTCCCGCCGTTCGAGCGCGGATCGCGCGATGGCTTCCGAGACGGTCAGCAGGTTCCGCAAATCCAGCGCGGCATGCCAGCCCGTATTGAACTCCCGATGTCCGGCGACGCCGACCTTCTGCGCCCGTCGCCGCAAGTCCTCGAGGTCGACGAGCGCGGCTTCCATGTCCTCGGCCGTGCGGACGATGCCGACCTTGTCCTGCATCATGTCCTGCAGCGCGTGCTGGACCTGGAACGGCCCTTCTGACGCACCACTGCGGTCGAAAGGCTCGAGCGCGCGCCGCGCGGCGCCGTCGACCTGCTGCGGATCGATCGCGGGCCTCTGATGGTCGCGCGCGAACCGCGCGGCGTACTCGCCCGCGCGCCGGCCGAACACGAGCAGGTCCGACAGCGAGTTGCCGCCGAGCCGGTTCGCGCCGTTGATGCCGGCCGCGCATTCGCCGGCCGCGAAGAGCCCGGGTACCGTCGACATCTGAGTGTCTCCGTCGACCCGGATCCCGCCCATGATGTAATGCGTCGTCGGACCGACTTCCATCGGCTCGCGCGTGATGTCGATGTCGGCGAGCTGCTTGAACTGGTGATACATGCTTGGCAGCTTCCGGCGGATGTGCTCCTCGCCGTTGGGAATGCGGCTCTTGATCCAGGAGAT
>DATJFQ010000009.1:0-14387 GCA_035495555.1 Vicinamibacterales bacterium | reverse complement strand
CGGATCGCAGCGGGTCTCGTCCACGACCTGTCGCATCCGATTCAGAACATCGGCAACAGCTGCAAGCTGATCGTGAAGATGGCCGACGACCCGGAGTACGTCGAGACGTTCCGGCGCACCGTCGATCGCGAGATGGTGATGGTCAAGCGCGTGCTCGAAGACCTCCGCAACATCGCGCGGCCGATCCCCCTCGAGCGCTTCCCGCTGGACATCAGCAAGTCGGTCGGAGACGCCGTCGAGGCGATGCAGACGCACGCCGAAACCGCGGGGCTCACGCTGCGCGCGGAACTCGGCGCCGAACCTCTGTTCATCGAAGGGGACGTGTTCGCCCTCGGCCGCGTATACCGCAATCTGATTCTGAACGCGATTCAGGCGACGGCGCCGGGAGGCCTGGTGGTCGCCGCGACCGAAGCACGCGGGGATCGCGTGCAGGTGCGCGTGTACGACACCGGCTGCGGCATCCCTGCGGACCGCCTGCATGCGGTGTTCGAAGATTTCGTCACCACGAAACGGCGGGGCCTCGGACTCGGGCTCGCCATCTCGAAAAAAATTGTCGAGCAGCTCGGCGGCACGATCAGCGTCGCCAGCGAAGTCGGCAAGGGCACGACGTTCGTCATGGAATTTCCCCGGACGGAGGCTCGGCCGGCAGCGGCGGCTGCGGGGTAACGGCGCCGGCGGTACACCGCGCGACCCCACGCAGAGAGGAGTTCCCGGACGGAGGCTCGGCCGCCAACGGAATGCGGCAAACGGAAAACGTACGCTTAACGCTCAGGGGCGACTCCAATGTTCAGGATGCTCGTGCACACCGAGATGATCGAGGCGGAAGGGCGGTCGTACGTCGCACACTTTTTCGAGCGCAAGACGTCGCGCGGGTCGCGGCGCTACAGCTGTGAAATCGTGGTGGGCGGCGAACGGATCATCCTCGACGATGATTCCCTGACCAGCCTCTCGACGAAAGTCGCGCGGCTGGCACCGGCCATGATGTACAGCCGATCGCTCAAGTCCGGGCCGGCGGCCGCCTGAAACTGGAAAGCCCGCTCGAGTGGCACCGAGCGGGCCCGTATCGGCAGACCTGGATGACGCGACAGGCCCGCGGACGCAGGCCTGAGAGCGCTCTCCCCTACTTCTTCGGAAGAACCGAGTCCTTCAACTGCTTCGCAATCCGCGCCTTGACCACGGTCTTGGCGGGAATCTTGATGGCCTCGCCCGTCGCGGGATTGCGGCCCATCCGCGCCTTGCGCTTCTGGACGACCAGCTTGACCATGCCGGGCAGCACGAACTCGCCCGATCGCTTCAGCTCCTTCTCCGCCAGCGTCGTCAGCTCGTCGAAGAATTCGCGGGCCTGCGTGCGCTTCACCTCGAACCGATCCGCGAAGTGCGAGAACAGTTCGGACTTGCCCATCCTGCGGGCGTCTGCCATGTGTTGATCCCCTTGCTAGGGCGCGCTGTCTGAAGACCCGTCTGACGACCGCGCGCGCGTGCGGCAGCAGCGGAGAATTTATATGAAAATCAGGCGTATCCTAATCCGCGCCGTTTTCCGGTGTCAATCGCGATAAGGCCAAAACCCGGCATTTTCCGGCCGGAAATCACCGCGGCCCCGCCCGGGCCGGCTCCGGGGTCGGGTATGATTTTTCGATGCCCCCCCTGGAGACGTTCCCCAACCCGCAGCCCGGCCGCGACTACGAGATCGCCGTCCGGTGTCCAGAGTTCACATCCGTCTGCCCGAAGACCGGCCTGCCGGATTTCGGCGAAATCCGGATCACCTACGTGCCCGACCAGACCTGCATCGAGCTGAAGGCGTTGAAGTACTACATGCTCGAGTTCAGAAACAAGGGAATTTTCTACGAGGCGGTCACGAATCAGATTCTCGACGACCTCGTCAGCGCCTGCTCACCTCGCCGGATGACGGTCGTAGGCGACTTCACCGCGCGAGGCGGAATCTCGACCACGGTCACGGCGACGTATGAGAAACGATGATCGATGTTCGATGATCGATGTTCGATGGGCGATGGGCGATGGGCGATGGGCGATGAAGGAAATTTCCATTGGGCCGGAGCTCGACCTGCACTCGTTCCGGCCGAAGGACATTCCGTCCGTGGTTGATGAATATCTGATCGCGGCACATGCGAAGGGATTGAACCGGGTCAGGATTGTTCACGGGCGCGGAATCGGCGTTCAACGGGGCATCGTGCAGAACGTGCTCGAGCACCACCCGCTCGTCGCCGCATTCGCGGACGACACCTCATCGCACCTAGGAGCCACGCTGGTGCAGATCATGAATCCCTGATCCCTTATCCCCAATCCCCGAATCCCTCATCCGCGAATCCTGAATCCTCAATCCCTCAATCCCTCAATCCAGGATCCCCGAATCTCCGGATCCGCGGATTCGAGATTCGGGATTCGGCGATGCGGGGATTCGGGATTCGGGATTCGGGATTCGCGGATGAGGGATTCGAGGATTGGCGATGAGGGATAAGGGATTCGACGCTCTATAACTCAAAACACTGCCGGAACGATTCTCCAGCGCACCCGCTCGATGTACTCCCGGTATTCCGGGTCCCGGGCGAGCGTGCGCTCTTCGTACACGGCGCGGCGCAGCAGCGCGAGATCGGATACTACGATCAACGTGATGTTCCACGCCGTGGGATTTGCCGCGACGAATGCGACGTGGGTGATGAGGTAGCCGAGGTAAATCGGGTGGCGCAGGACCCGATAGCATCCACTCGACACGATGCCCCGATTCGCCGGCAGCAGTCCGAAGCTGCGTCCCAGCGACAGTTTGCCGGCGATGACGACGAGCAGCCCGACGGCGGAGATGGCTACGGTGATCGCTTCCGGCGCGAGCGCGGTCACGTGTGCGGGATACACCAGCGGGGGCCCCGCCATCGAAACCGCGGTCAGCACCCGCGTCCGCCAACTGCGATCCACGAGACAGGCGTTGCGGCGGACTATTGTGAGCACCACGACCAGGCTCTCGCTCGCGAGGAGGAGCGGGCCGGTCATGCGTCCAGTCGCGAAAAAGTCGGACGCGATGCGGATCGCGAACAGCGTGAACACGATGCCGACCGCCAGACGCGCGGAGAACTCGATGGGATCGAACGACCGCGCCTGCGGCTGCGCCGCGTCCGCCGCCGCCATCCCGGAATACGGCGCCGTCAGCGCCGCCGTCATCTGCCGTTTCATGCCTCCACCGCCTGGGAATCCTGCTCTTCGAGGAAATAACTTGCGCACGCCGCGTCGAGCAACTCGCGCGTGATGACCGGCTCCCGGCTCTGATAGCGGCACATGTCCACGACCTGCTCGATGAGATCCCGCGGATGGCAGGCGCGCATCTGCAGCTTGCGCGGCTGGTAGTAGCGCCGCTGCAGGTACTCGATCATCACCGGGTCGTATCGCAGCCCCCGCTTGCGGCAGTTCATCTCGAAAATCCGTCCGTACTCGTCGGTCGTCGGATTCTTCGCGGGAATCTTGTACGGAATACGGCGAAGGAACGCCTCGTCGGCCAGCGACTCCGGTTTCAGGTTCGTCGCGAAGATGATGAACACGTTGAACGGCGTCTCGAACTTGCGGCCCGTATGGAGTGTGAGGAAGTCCACGCGGCTTTCGAGCGGGACGATCCAGCGGTTGAGGAGATCGCGCGGCGGAATCCGCTGCCGCCCGAAGTCGTCGACTACGAACACGCCGCCGTTGGCCTTCAACTGGATGGGCGCCTCGTAGAAGCGCGAGATCGGATTGAACGTCAGGTCGAGCATCTCGAGCGTCAGCTCACCGCCGACGACGATGACCGGCCGTCTGATCTTCTCCCACCGGCGATCGATGGGCATCGCCATGACGACGCTCTGGCTGTCGTTCGCCGTCGATCTCGAGATGTGATTGACCGGGTCGTACATCGTGATGGTCTGGCCGTCGACGTCGATCGCGTGCGGCACGTACATATCGCCACCCAGCGACTGACCGATGCCCTGCGCGACGACGGTCTTGCCGTTGCCTGGCGCACCGTAAAGGAACAGCGCCTTGCCGGAATTGACGGCGGGCCCGAGCTGGTTGAGCAGGCTTTCGGCGACGATCAGGCTGTCGAAGCCGCTGCAGAGCGTCTCGCGGTCGACCCACGGTTTTGCCGCCATGCACGCGCGAACGTACGCGTTGTACTGCGCCAGCGGAACCGGCGCCGCCCCGATATACCGGCTGATCTCCAGGAAGCGTGCGGCACGCTCGCGGCCGAGGTCGGTCAGCGCGTAGCGATACCCGGCGTTCCCGGCGCCGCTCGTGCCGCGTACTTCGATCAGCTTCTCGATCCGTGCGTGCTGGATCAGCGCGTCGAGCACGGTGTACGGGACGCGCAGTGCGTCGGAGAGCTGCGTCCCGCTGTTCTCGCCGGCGACGAGCGTCTTCAGCAGCAGCTGCGCCAGCGTGTCGGGATGCAATCCCGTATCGGCAAGCGTCGCCGGCGGAGCCGCAGGTGTCGGCGACAGGCTCGCACGCGGCGGTGCTTCGGTGGCAATCGCAGTCGTACTCATCGCTCTTATTTGGCCTGTTGGGCCATCGGGACGATGACCTGGATGAATTTGATGGCCGCGGGCCCGATGGTCACGACCCAGATGGCCGGGAAGATACAGATGGCAAGCGGGAACACCATCTTCACGCCGGTCTTCGCCGCCGCCTCTTCGGCGCGCTGCCGCCGCTTGGTGCGGAGCGTTTCCGAATACACGCGCAGCGATTGCGCCACGCTCGTTCCAAACTTGTCGGTCTGAATCAGCATCGTCACCAGCGCGCTCAGGTCGTCGACGCCGGTGCGATCCGCGAGGTTGCGCAGGGCTTCCGGCCGCGGCTTGCCCGCGCGCATTTCGAGGTTCAGGAGCCGGAGTTCGTCCGAGAGTTCGGGGTACGCGAATGCCAGTTCCTGGCCGACCCGGGAGAGCGCCTGGTCGAGGCCGAGGCCCGCCTCGACGCTCACGACGAGCAGATCGAGCATGTCTGCGAGCGAGAGACGGATCCGGTGCGAGCGGCGCTTCGCCATGCGCGCGAGCACCATCCCCGGCAGCACGTATCCGAGGCCCAGCGCGCCGAGAGCGTAGAGCAGGTTCGGCCGCGTCACGATCGAGGTCGACAGGAGCGTGAACAGCATCAGAGCGAACACGATGCGGACCCCGAAGAAAATCGTCACGGCTTCGTCTCGGCGGAATCCCGCCTGTACCAGGCGCAGCCGCAGCGTGCCGAGTTCTTTCGTCGATTTCGGCGCGCGATCCCCGACGCGCTTCAGCATCCCGATGAAGTTCTGGAACCGCGGCTTTTCTTCCGTGTGGCGTTCGAGCGTCAGCTCTTCGAGCCGCCGGTCGATGGCCACGGCACGAGCAGGCATCAGCAGATACGCGGCGCCCGCGACAATCGCGGAACCAAACACGAACGCGAGCAGCGGCATGATCATGGTCATCGTTACACCTCGATCTTCACGACCTGCCGGATCCAGAAGTACCCGATCGTCTGCATCACAACAGTGGCGCCGAGCAGCATGTGGCCGATCCGCTCACGGAAGAGCAGCTGCATGTGCTCGGGGTTGATGAAAGACAACGCGATCACGAGGAACACTGGCAAGGCCAGCAGCACGTACCCCGTGAGGCGTCCGTGCGCCGTGTAAACGCGGACCTGGCGCAGGATCTTGAACCGTTCGCGGACGACGTGGGCGAGGTTCTCCAGAATCTCCGAGAGGTTGCCGCCGGTCTCGCGCTGGATGAGGACGGCGGTCGCGAAGAACCTTACGTCGAGCAGCGGGATCCGCTCCGTGAGATTGTTGAGCGCGTCCTTCAGAGGCAGGCCGAAGTTCTGCTCGTCGAAGGTCTTCCGGAACTCGGGGCCGATCGGCTCGGACATCTCGTCGGCAACCATCTTCAGGCCCGTCGCGAACGCGTGTCCCGCCTTCAACGCGCGAGCGATCAGATCCAGAGCTTCGGGGAACTCCTCTTCGAATCGGCGGATCCGGCGCTTCCGCTTGACGTTCAGGACGAAAAACGGAATCGCGAACCCGATAGCGCCTCCGATGAACCAGCCGACGTTCATCCGCATCAGCCGGGACGCGACGAGGCCGCACACGGCCGCCCCGCTCAACGCATAGAGCGCGAGCGAGCTGATGCTGATCTTGACGCCCGACTGCTCGATCCACCTCCCGAGCTGAGTACCGCGTGTCGTGCCGCCGAGCATCCGCTCGATCGCGGGCAGCGGTCCCTCATCGCGGGTTTTCAGCAGATCGATCGATTTCTCGTCGTCCTCTTTCGTGCGCGAGATTTCCCCCAGACGCTCGTCGAGCCGGCGCTGCTCCATTCTGGCGGGAAGTGTCGTGACCGCGTAGTACGCGCCGAGCACGACGCCGCTCCCGACCAGGAACATGAAAACGACAGCCACCATCAGCGCACCTCCGTCACGCCCTCGAACATATCGGGCGGCAGGTGAATGCCGGATGTCTTCAGGCGCTCGCACGCCTTCGGGCGAACGCCTGTCGCGCGGAATCGCCCGATGACCTTCCCCTCGGGCGACACGCCGAGCTTCTCGAACACGAAAATTTCCTGCATGGTGATGACGTCGCCTTCCATGCCGGTGATTTCGGAGATGCTGGTGACCTTTCTGGTCCCGTCGCTCATGCGCGACTGCTGGCAGACGATCTGGACGGCCGACGCGATCTGCTGCCGCATCGCGCGCTCGGGCAGGTTCATCGTCCCCATCGAGATCATGGTTTCGATACGCGACAGCGCGTCACGCGGCGTGTTGGCGTGGACGGTTGTCAGCGATCCGTCGTGGCCGGTGTTCATGGCCTGGAGCATGTCGAGCGCTTCCTCGCCGCGGACCTCGCCGACGACGATGCGGTCCGGGCGCATGCGCAGCGCGTTGATCACGAGCTGGCGCTGACGGATGGCGCCCTTGCCTTCGACGTTGGGCGGCCGCGTCTCGAGGCGCGCCACGTGTTCCTGGTGCAGCTGGAGTTCGGCCGCGTCCTCGATCGTGACGATGCGCTCGCGTTCGGAGATGAACCCGGACAGGACGTTCAGCAGCGTCGTTTTGCCGGCGCCGGTGCCGCCCGAGATGATCATGTTGAGCCGCGCGCGGACGCAGTGCTCGAGGAACTCGAGCATCGGACGGGTGAGCGATCTGATGCGGACCAGGTCCTCGGCCTTCAGACGGTCGGCGGGGAATCGGCGGATCGAGAGTAAAGGGCCATCGACGGCGAGCGGCTGGATGATGGCATTCACGCGCGACCCGTCGGCGAGGCGCGCGTCGACCATCGGCGAACTGTCGTCGACACGGCGTCCGACGCCGCTGACGATGCGGTCGATTACGCGAGAGAGGTGCCGATCGTCCTGAAACGTCGTCTGCACGCGTTCGAGTTTGCCCGCGCGCTCCACATACACGTACTTGTATGTGTTGACGAGGATGTCACTGATGGACGGATCGCGCAGCAGCGGCTCGAGCGGTCCGAGCCCGAATACTTCGTCGATGATCTCGGCGAAGATGCCCTCCCGTTCGGCCATGCTGAGCGGGATGTTCTCCTCGGCAATCAGATCGAAGAGCAGCGACCGGATTTCTCCTTCGGCGCGCGACCGTTCGGCGGACGCGAGCGCCTCGAGGTTCAGCCGGTTCAGCAGCTTGCGATGAACGTTGCCTTTGAGCTCGAGATACTGCGGCCGCGGCGCTTCCGCGCGGGGCGCCGGCGGCGCGGGAGCGGGTGTCCGGGCGGCCGGCGGGTTCCCGTTGCCGCCGGGTCCGGGCTGCGTGGTCGACAAAATCGAAAGCGGTGAGCTCATGATCTCGGGTTCTCAGGTTCTCAGGTTCTCAGGTTCTCGGGTTCTCGGGTTGGGTTCTCTGGTTCTCTGGTTCTCGGGTTCTCGGGTTCTCGTTAAAAGAGGCCGAGGAAGACGCGGCGCTTTTCCGTCTCGGGCCTGGCTTCCTCGTTCATGCCGACCAGGTGGCGCGTGAAGCTGTCGAACTGGGCCGCGATCTCTGAATGGTTCGTTGTCGTCAGCGGCACGCCAGAGTTGAGAGCCGTCGACACGGTGCGATAGTCGCTGCTGAACGTGTGGTGGATCCCGTAGCCGAGCGCCGTTTCGATCTGCTTCGGCTGGATCAGGTGCTGGTCGGATGAGCGATTCAGCAGAATCTTGATCCGCTCACTGCCGGCGCCGAGCTGGCGGACGCGCTCGACGAGCCGCTGCGCGTTGCGAATCGACGGCACGTCCGGGTTCGTGACCAGGAAGATGGTGTCCGCGGCATATAACGCCGAGGCGACCGTCGCGTTGATGACGTTGCCTGCGTCGATGACGATGAAGTCGTAGATGCGCGAGAGCACGCGCAGCAGCTCCTCGATGGCTGGCGCGTCCTGCGCGTTGGGCCGGTCGAACTGCTCCGAACTCGAGAGGATGTCGAGGCCCGACTTGTGCTTCGAGATGATTTCCTTCAGGAAGTCCTTGTCGAGCCGATGGAGGTTGTCGATCGCGTCGATGACCGTAAACCGCGGGCGTACGCCGAGGAAGAGCGCGACCTCACCAAGATGGGACTTCAGGTCGACGACGATCGTCGATCGCTTCGTGAGGCGGGCGAGTTCGACGCCGCAGTTCACCGCAACCGTCGTCGTGCCCGCGCCGCCTTTGGCGCCCAGGAACGCGTGCGTAACACAGGGTGGCTTGGCGCTGGCCGTCGCGGCTTCACGACGGGCGGCCGTCCGGCGGACCGCGCCGTGGAAGGACTCCTCCATGGCGCGCGCCGCGTGCGTCTGTTCGGTGCCGTGCCATGCGAAGAACTCGTTGGCCCCGGCACGCATCGCCTGGAGAATCAGGTCCGGCTCCGCGGCAGCGGCAACGGAGAAGATGGACAGGTTCGGGCTGCTCGCGCGCAGGCGCTCGATGGCGGCCATGCCGGACGAGGCATCGACGCGGATGTCCACGACAACGAGATCGGGCGCGCTGCCCTCGGCAGAGCGCCCCCCTTCAATGATCCCGACCGGTACGCCGCAGGCGCGGATCAGCTTCGAGACCTGCCGTTTGAATTCGTCGTCATAGCTGACGATCTGCGCCGTGAGTTGAGCCATTACTGCACCAGTCGAATCGTTTTCGGAAGCGCCGCATTTGGTGCCGGTCCGCTCTTGTCGTAAATGCCTGTGATCGGCGTGATGACGCCGTAAATGTTGTTGCCGGACACGCGTTCGGCGAAAAAACCGATCCAGTTCGCGGTCTTGAGATCCGCGTTTCGCCCGTTGCGCTTCCCGGCGTCGTAATAGACGGGGTCATACAGCGGAATCGGAAAGATCCGCGGGCTGTGAGATCCAAATGCGCTGTTAATCACCTTCAAATTAGCCGAGTCCCACTGCGCGTTGGGATCGCGGTTGATCAAATCGGTGATGCCCTGGACCGTCGGCCCTTCCATGTTGCCGGGTTCCTGCACCATCAAGTCACCGACGTGATAGACGGTGGTATTGCAGTTGCCGATGTTCCAGCGGTAGTCGTCGCCGCCCGTGTCGTTGGTCATCGCGAGCGAATAGTAAAAGGTCGGTGTGATGTTGTTGCCGGTGCCCGCGCGAATGACGAGTTCCGTTCCCTTGTCCCGCTCGTTGTTGTACCCGGTGTAATTCGGGTTCGGCGACCCGTCGGCGTTGTAGGCCGGGATGTAGATGTCGGGATTCGCCAGTGGCTGGCCCTTGTTGTTGTATGCGTCGTAGGTGTCGGTGGGATCCCAGGCCGGCGTCTGCTTCTCGATCCACTTGTCGGGAATCGTGAACGGCTTGACGCAGTCCATCGCGTTCGACGGCGCGGCTTCCGCCGTGGCCACCGCTCCGATACTCGCGGACCTGACCCCGAAATACTGCGCGATGAGCGTCGGGATGGGATTACCGCGTTCGGAGCTGCGCCACACGGTTACGCGCACCCGGCTCTGCTCGCCGGTCGCCGGATTCTGCAGGAACTCGACGTCCGGCGGGTTCGACGAGACGTCTGCGCCCATGACGAGGTTCGCGTGAGCAGCGGTGAGCGCGCTCGTGACGGCCGGTCCGCCGGCGCTGTGGTCCGTGTAGCTGTCGTATACGAGGGCCGTCGCCCCGGCAAGCGCGCCGGAGTCCGCAGAATTCTGCGCCTGACTGCGCGCGGTCATGAGCATGCCGACGTCGATGGCCAGCATGCTCGCGCTGAGAAACGCCATGAAACCGAGACCCACGAAGACGTAGGTCATACCTTTTTCATCGCGGCGGAGTTTTTCGATACGGCGCATGAGTGTTGCTCCTGCAGCGGGGTTCAAGGCCCCGTCCGACATCTCTACCTGCCACCCCCGGGTTTGGTCGATGCCGGCGCGGCCGCGGGCGTGGACGACGTCTTGGCGACCTCGGCCTGATATGCAGCCTGTGCCTCGCGGAGACGTGCTGCGGCGTCAGTCAGCGCCTTGTCCTTTTTCTTCTGCTCGTCCTGCTTCTTGCGGTCGGCTTCGGCGTTCTTCTTTGCGACCTCGGCCTCACGCTTCGCGCGCTCCTGATCGAGTTTCTGCTGCCGCTCCTTGTCCTTTGCGGACTTCTTGTCAGCCTCCGCCTTTTCGGCGGCGGCCTTCCGATCCGCTTCGGCCTTTTCCTCGGCAGCCTTCTTCTCGGCAGCGGCTTTCACTTCGGCGGCCTTTTTGTCCGCCTCGGCCTGCTTCTTCGCCGCGGCGTCGGCCTGGCGCTTCTCGTCTTTCGTCATCGGCTTGGGCTGCACTTCGGCCGGTGACTGGTCAGCAGCGGGTGCCATGGACTGCGGCACCGCGGCCGGCGTCTGCTCCGGCAGGTTCGGCTGCTCGGGCATCGAAGAAGGCTGCGCGGCCGCGGACGCGGGCTGCATCGTTGTCGGCTGCACGATCGTGGCTGCATCGGCCGGCGCTGAAGACGTCTTTTGCGCCTGGTCTTTGTTCGAGCCGCCGGTGCGCGGCTGTGTCGCCGGGAAGCGGGGCGAGCCGACATACGGTGTGGGCGGCGGAACCGTCTTCGACGGGCCGCCCATATAGGGTTCGACCAGTGACGGCAGCCCTTCAGAGACGCCCGTCGATCCGCGTCGCACGATCTGCGGCGTGATCATCACCACGAGCTCCGTCTGCTGCTTCTGATACGCGCGGCTGCGGAACAGATAGCCGAGCACCGGGATGTCGCCGATGCCGGGGATCTTCGACATCGTGTTGTTCAGCGTGTTGTTCATCAGCCCGGCGATCGCGAATGTCTGGCCGTCCTGCAGTTCGACTTCGGTCTCCGTGCGTCGAGTCGAGAGCGCCGGGACGCGGAACCCTTCGAGCGTGATCGCGTTCGAGAAGTCGAGCGCGCTCACTTCCGGCCGGACTTTCAGCGAAATCATGTCGCCGCTGAGCACGGTCGGCGTGAAGTTCAGACGAACGCCGAATTCTTTGAACATGATCGTGACGGCATTGCCGGATCCACCGGGCTGCACGACCGGATACGGATACTCGCCGCCTGCGAGGAAGCTGGCTTCCTTGCCGTTGCTCGCAATCAGGTTCGGTTCCGCCAGGCTCTGGAACAGGCCCTTGTTCTGCAGCGCGCGAATGACGGTCCCGACGCCGTGCTTGCTGTTGAACAGGAAGATGTTGAGGAAGTCGCTGAAGGTCACGCGCCCCGGCTTGTCCGCGTCGAAATCCGGCGCCGAGAACTGCTGCGTCGTCGCGCGCGCATCCCAGTCGCTCTTGAACTGATCGAGGATGTAGCTCGCGCCGATTTCCTGCATCGCGCTGCGGCTCACTTCCGCGAAGCGCACGCGCAGCATGACCTGGTTCGAAGTGACGCCTTCCGCCTGCTTCAGCAGGTTGACGACGTTCTCCTTCTTCTCGACGTAGCCCGCGGCCACGTCCGCCGCCTTGTCGACGACGTACTTCGTGGAGACGGTGCCGGCGAGCACGACGTCCTTGCCGCTGCCCGTCACCGTAATCGGCTCGCCCGGGAAGAGTTGCTTCACCTGCTCGACGAGCTGGCTGAGGTCGCGGCGCACATTGACCTCGTACGTCTTGATGCCGCCGGCCTTGTCCCAGACGAACAGCGAAATCGTCCCCGGCGTTTTGCCGTGGATGAGCAGCTGCTGCGGCGTCGTGACCATCGCGTCGGCCACGTCGGGCACGGTCAGCGACACGCGAGAGATCGTGGAGCCGACGTTCAGAATCGTCGACCGCCCCACCAGCAGATCGATCGCGGTCGCCTCGGGGGTTTCCGCGGCCGGCCCTGCGCTGATTGCGCCGGGAGCTCCCGTGAACGCGACCTGTTGCTGCTGCGCCGAAGGCGCGGCGACCAGAATGATGATGATGTAGGCGGCCAGCGCGATCGCTCGCTTTACCAGCCCTCGCCGTACGGCTCTCATGGGTCCTCCGTCTACTTGATGACTTCCGATGTCCGCTTGTCGCCGCGGATCATCTCGACGCTGGGTGCTGGGGGAGCAGCCGGGGCTTCCTGAGTCACGGGCCCGGTGGCTTTCTTCGCTGAGGCCATCACTCGCTGCGGTGAGGCCGATGTCTTGACGGCCCCGAGCAGCCCCGCCGGCTTCACGCCCGGCGTGGTCGGCGCCCCCTGATCCATGGGATTGCGCAGCGCGAGTTGAATCTTGCCTTCCGTGCTCGCGAGCGCGAGCCGCTCCGCCTGGTCCGGATAGACCGCAAGCGTGACGACCGTGACCTGCACGGGCTTCTGCTTGTCCTGGTCCTGTTCGAGGCGGGTGCCGGCGGTCAGCACCTGCACGTTCGAGAGAATTACTTTCGACGTGACGTCCTGCGGCTGGTTGCTCGGGTTCTGCGTCGTGAGCACGTCGACGTGGGTGCCGGGCAGCACGTAGCCGGCGACGCCGATCACTTCGTTCACGCGGACCGAGACGGCGCGCATCCCCTCGGGAATCACCGGAGGGAGCCCCGCGCCCGCTTCCTTGGACGCCAGCTTCGCGGGGAGGATCGGCTCGTTCTTGACGATCGCCGAGATCACGCCGCGGCCGATGACATCCTGCACGCGATCGAACGCCCCGTCAGGCGCCTGCCCCTTCGGGAAGTTCACGACCGTGAGGTCTTCCTTCTTGAGCTCGGAGCCCAGCGACAGATCCGCGGCAGCCACGACGACCGGCTGGGTCGCCATCGCCGTGGTCTTCACCGGCTGGTTGTTGATCATGTTGTACGTGCCGTACGCGAGGCCTCCGCCTGCAAGCACGGCGATCGCAAGGACGGCAAAGATTCGACTGCGCATAATTAGTCCCCTACTCGTTCCGCATGAGAGCCGCGGCGTGCATCGTGATCGGCGCGCCCACGGTCGCGTTCCTCACAACCAGTTTCGCGACGGGATTGAGCACCATGAAGCTGAATGGGTAATTGATCTGGACCTGAGAGGCCGTGGAGCTGGTCGTGAGCGGCACGTTGCGTGCGATGACGATGTTGCCGGCCGGCTGCGTGGCAAGCCCGCCAATCCCGAGGTACTGATTCACGCGATCACGGATCTGCGTATCGGTCGTGCCGTCGAGCACGGCGATGCGCGCGCCTTCGCGCGCGGCATTCGTCATGACTTCCCAGGTCTGATACGCCCGCCCGAACTCGAAAATCGAGACCGAGATCAAGAGCAGGATGGGCAGCACGATGGCTGCCTCGATCAGAGCGTTGCCGCGTTGCGAGCGAAGCCGTTTCGTCATCATTAGCCTCGAAGCCGACCAAAGACGACCAGCAGCGTGCCGATCGCGATTGCCGGTCCGTATGCAAATCGATTCGCCCCGCCCGCTCCCTGGATGAGCGGCTGAGCGCTTTTGCGATCCGTCACGAGCCGTCCCGTCCGGGCCAGGGTCGCGCCGACGCGGCCGCGGCGCGCGGCAACCACGAGAGCGAGGACGCCGCCGGCGACCGCGGTCGCGAGAAATGCGGTGATGACGAGCGTGGGGCCGACGAAGGCGCCCACGGCGCCCATCAGCTTCACGTCGCCGCCGCCGGTTGCGCCGAGCAGGTGCCCCGGCAGCATCAGCAGCACGCCGACGACAATGCCGAGGACCGATGCCGCGGCGGAGACTCCGCTGACATGCGTCGCGGACAGCGCAAGGCCGGCCAGGGCCATCCCGGCGGTCAACACGTTCGGTATGCGCCGGCTGCGGAAGTCCAGCGCGCTCGCGGTCGTGAGCCCGGCGGCGAGCACCACGGCGGCGGAGCTAGAAATTGTTGGCAATGTTGTTCCAGAAAACCGTGTAGATGGTCTGACCGACGGCGCCGACCGCACCCAGGGCGACCATCGCGATGAGTGCCACGAGCAGCCCGTACTCGAGCAGGTCCTGCCCGTCTTCTCTCCGCAAGCTGCGCTTCGCCAGCTTCATCAGCGTGGCGACTGCCGTGGGCGACTGCATGTGATCCGCTCCTCCCCGAGAATCCGAAGCCGCGCGGGA
>DATJFQ010000008.1:0-17597 GCA_035495555.1 Vicinamibacterales bacterium | reverse complement strand
GCTTCATGGAATAGTGATCAGCGCCCGCGATGATCAGCGGCGCGCGAAGACCGTGTTGCCGCCGACGATGGTACGGACGATGTGCGCGTCACGAATCTGCTCGGGAGCGATCGCGCGGAGGTCGCGATCGATGACGGTCAGGTCCGCGAGCATGCCTGGCGCAATCGTGCCGGCATCGTGTTCACGGAAGGACGCATACGCGCCCCCTGACGTGTAGGCGCGCAGCGCCGCGTCGACGGTGATTTTCTCGCCGGGCACCCATCCACCGGGATGCTTGTCGTCGAGCGTGCGGCGGGTGACGGCGGCGTAGATGCCTTCGAGCGGCGTCGGCGGCGCAACGTACCAGTCGCTGCCGAACGCGAGCCGCGCGCCTGCATCCAGCAGCGAGCGAAACGCGTACGTCGTCCGGATGCGCACCGGACCGATGATGCGTTCGGCCCAGCGGCCGTCATCGATGGCGTGATAGGGCTGCATGCTGGCGATGACGTTCAGGTGTTGAAACCGAGGGATGTCTGCGGGCCGCAGGTGCTGCGCGTGTTCGATGCGGAAGCGGCGATCGCGGGGGCCGTCTTCGCGCTCGACGCGTTCGAAGATGTCGAGGATCGCGCCGACCGCGCGGTCACCGATTGCGTGAACGGCGACGTACAGTCCAGCGCGATCGGCGCCGGAGATCCATTTGTAGAGATCATCCGGGGGCGTGACGAACAGCCCGCGATCGTGGGACGCATCCGTGAAGGGCTCGACGAAGGCGGCCGTGTGCGATCCGAGCGATCCGTCGACGAAGCCCTTCAACACACCGACGCGGAGCCATAAATCGCCGTGGCCATCGGCGCCGAATCGTCTGGATGCGACGGTTTGTGCGAGGCGCTCCCACGTGGCCAACGGCACCGCGGCCTGAATTCTCGTCGTCAGCCGGCCGGCGCGCCACGCCCGTTCGAAGACGTCGAGGTCGTCCCACGTTCCCATGTGGTGAACCGCGGTCACCCCCTGTTCGGCGACGTACTTCATCGCGGCATCGAGCGCGCGGTCGTTCTGCTCGGCCGACGGCGCCGGCATCCTCGCGGTGACGAGGTCCATGGCGTTGTCTTTCAAGAGCCCTGTCACATGACCGTTTGCGTCGCGCTCGACTTCTCCGCCCGCCACATCGGCACTGCTGTCGCCGACGCCGGCGGCGCGCAGCGCGGCGGTGTTTGCGAGCGCCATGTGTCCGTCGAGCCGATTCACCCAGACGGGGTGATCGGGTGTGACCGCGTCGATCCAGTCGCGCCGCGGCAAATCGCCGCCCCAGAGTGTGTGATCCCAATCCCCGCCGGTAATCCAAGTCCCTTTCGGCGCCGTCGCGGCGAACTGCTGAATGCGGGATACGAACTCCTCGCGCGTTTTCGCATCGCGCAGGTGCACCGACGTCAGCCGGAAACCGCCTTCCAGGAAATGCACGTGCGAATCGACGAACCCGGGGGTGACGAACTGGCCGTGGAGATCGATGGTCTCCGCGGCTCCTGCCACTTTCCGGATGTCGTCCGTCGTCCCGACGGCCGCAATGCGATCGCCGGCGATTGCGACGGCTTCCGCCTCTGGACGCGAGGGATCGCCGGTCCAGATATGGCCGTCGACGAGCGCCAGCGTCATGGCGGGTGCAGTCTTCACCGGCTCACCTCGTTCACACGCGACAGCGACAGACGCGGCCATCACGGCGGCGGCGATCCGCGCGCGGATTGTCACGGTCATCATGTCTTCAACGCGTCCATATTACCCGCGCTTTCTTCGCGACGGAATGCGACGTCGCGCGTTTGTCGTCAGACATATACTCACCGGTCTCATGCAGCGACGCGGCGATTATGGCTATGACGCTCCGCTCGTGCTCGCGGCGTTTGCCGTCATCGGGAGCGGATGCGCGATCGCCTCCCTGGTCTTGTGGGCGGCCGGGCACGCCGGACGTCCGCTCCGCCCGCTCGTCACCTACGCGGTGTTCTTCCTGGCAAACGCCTTCAGTTTCTGGTACACGACGCGGCGCGGAAAGTTTGCGGTCTGGGAAGAGATTCTCGATCAGCTGCATCTGCGGGGAGACGAACGCGTCCTCGATGTCGGGTGCGGCCGCGGCGCCGTGCTGACGGCGGTGGCGCGGCGCCTTCAGACCGGGCGGATCATCGGCATCGATCTCTGGAGTACCCAGGACCAGTCCGGCAACGCGCGCGAGGTCACGCTGGCCAACGCGGCGGCTGAAGGCGTCGGCGATCGCATCGCGATCGAGACCGGCGATATGCGGGCGCTCCCGTATGCCGACGCAACCTTCGATCTGGTTGTCTCCAGTCTCGCGATTCACAACATCCACGGGACAGCCAATCGGACGATAGCAATCGCCGAAGCCTGGCGCGTGCTGAAACCTGGCGGACGGCTGGTGATCGCCGACATCCGCGCGACGCGATTGTACGCGCGCACGCTCGGAACGCTCGGCGCCCGCCACGTGCAACGCCGCGGCCTCGGGTGGCGCTTCTGGTACGGCAATCCGTTCGCGGCCACAAGCCTCGTGACGGCGACAAAGCCCCAGTAGCGCGAGGCTCGAGGCGCGAGGCGCGAGGCGCGAGGCGGGAGGCGCGAGGCGGGAGGCGCGAGGCGGGAGGCGCGAGGCGGGAGGCGCGAGGAGCGAGGCGCGAGACGCGAGGCGGGAGGCGGGAGGCGGGAGGCGCGAAGAGCACCGAGCACCCGCACTGAGCACCGCGCACGAAGCACCAAGCACCGCGCGGCGCGCTTGACTCCCGCGCTGCGCTTATGCAATATGTCGCTATGAAGCCTATTCCGCGCATGCTGGACCGCGAGCTGAAGAAGGGCAGCGCCGAGCTCCTCATCCTCTCTCTCCTCGAGGGCCGCGCGCGCCACGGCTACGAAATCAGCAAGCTGATCGAGCAGCGCTCCGGCGGCTGCCTCAAGTTCAAGGTGGCGTCCCTCTATCCCCTCCTCTACCGCCTCGAAGAGCGCGGCTGGATCGCCGGCCGCTGGATCGAAAAGCCCGGCGAACGCCGCCGCCGCTTTTACCGGCTGACCGCCGACGGCCGCCGGATGCTGGCCGCGCAGCGCAGCCACTGGCGCGAGTTCGTCGAAGCCATCGCCCGGATCACGGAGCCTGAAAATGCCTGACTGGACGCCCGCGCTCACGACCCGGCTCGCCGCGCTCCGGCTCTCGCCTGCCCGCGAGCGCGAGATCGTCGACGAACTGTCCCAGCACCTGGACGACGTCTATCGCGAGCTGCGAACGAGCGGTGTCGCGCACGACGACGCCGTGCGCCGCGCGCTGGACGAGATCGACGAGCAAGGCGTGCTCGCACGCGAGATGCAGCCGCTGCGGCAGGCGGCCGTTCCGCCGCCGATCGTGCCCGGCGCTCCCCGCGGCCGCTGGTTCCGCGACATCGCGCAAGACGTGCGCTATGCCGCGCGGCTGCTCGTCCGCGGACGGGGGTGGACGGTCGTCGTCATCCTGCTGCTCGCGCTCGGCATCGGCGCGAACACCGCACTCTTCAGCGCGACCGACGCGCTGCTGTTTGCATCCGTGCCGGTGAAGGACCCCGCATCGCTCGTCCGGTTCCATTGGACAGGGCGCAATGATCTGGTCACGGAACAGGATGAGTTCGGCTCCATTCGTTCGACCCCTGGCGGCCAGCGCGTGCGCGGTTCGATGTCGTACCCGGTCTACCAGCAGCTCGCGGCCGACGCGGCTCCCTACGCGGATCTTTTCGCCCTGTTTCCCGACGGTCAGATCAACGTCGTCATCGACGGGCAGGCCGAACTCGCCGGTCAGAGCGCGGCAACGGGCAACTATTTCTCGGTGCTCGGGGTCAGTGCACACCTGGGGCGCGTCTTCACGCCGGAAGACGACACGCCGGCGTCTCCGCCGGTGGCGGTCGTCAGCTCGCAGTACTGGCGGTCGCGATTCGGCGAAAGTCCGTCGGCGCTGGGCACAGTGATCAAGGCCAACGGTGTTCCCGTCACCATCATCGGCGTGTTGCCGGCAAACTTCACCGGAGTCCAACATGCGCTCACAGACTCGATTCCCGACATCTACTTCCCGCTGTCGCTCGATCTCCAGTTGCACGCGAGCGCGGGGCGAAACGACCCGTCGCTGCTGACCGCCCCCACGGCCTGGTGGCTGCAGGTCATGGGGCGCCTGCACCCGAACGCGACCGCCGCTCAACTGCAGGCGGCGCTCGAGGGCCCGTTCAGGCGCACGGCGCGCGCGAACTTCGACCGCTTTCTGAAGGAGCTGCCTGAGGCGCGGCGGAACTCGCCGACATTCCAGAATCGAACGCAGGTTCCTCAACTGATCGTCGACTCCGGGCGCCGCGGGTTCTACGACACAGACGAGGACGCGCGGATGTCGGCCGCGATCCTGAGTGCGGTCGTGTTCGTCGTGCTGCTGATCGTCTGCGCGAACGTGGCGAATCTGATGCTGTCGCGCGCGGTAAGCCGCCGACGGGAGATCTCCGTCCGCCTGTCGCTTGGCGCGACCCGATCGCGCCTCGTGCGCCAGCTCCTCACGGAGGCGCTGCTGCTCGCCCTTGCCGGCGCCGCGCTGGGCGTGGTCGTCGCGCTGTTCGGGATCCAACTGCTGCCGCCGCCCGCATCGGGGGTGGACGTCTTTCGCGGCAAGGTCCTGCTCTTCGCAATCGTCGCGGCCGTGATGACGAGCCTGCTGTTTGGCGTCGCGCCCGCGTTGAGAGCGACGAGCGTCAACGTCAACGCCGAGTTGAAAGAAACCGGGCGATCCGTGGCGGGCCGCCGCAGCGTGCTGGCACGTTCGCTGCTCGTCGTGCAGGTCGCGCTCTCGCTCGTGCTGCTCGTGGGCGCCGGCCTCTTCGTGCGGACGTTGACGAACCTGCGCCGTGTGGACGTCGGATTCGATCCCCACAATATCCTGCTCGTCCGACTGACTCCGGCGACGAGCGGCTACGATTCGGCTCACTCCATTGAGCTGTTCAGGACGCTGATCGACAGATTCGGAGCCCTTCCCGGCGTGCGCGCGGCAGCCCTGTCACAGCCGGCGCTGCTCTCGGGCAGCATCAGCTCCACGGGCATTTACGTCGAAGGAGACGCCACTGGCGGGCGCGCGAGCGACGTCGACACGCCGGGAAACGAGCGCGATCGAACGCACAGCATCGACCGGCTCATCATCTGGCCCGGCTACTTCCGGCTGCTCGGCCTGCCCGTCGTCATGGGACGTGATCTGACGGACCACGACACCGGATCGTCGTCGCGCGTCACGATCATCAACGAGACGGCCGCCCGCACCTTCTTCCCGAATCAGAACCCGATCGGTAAACGCTTCACGACCAGCCCTGGCGGCAATGAGTACATCGAGGTGGTGGGCGTCGTCGGCGACGCGAAGTATGAGAATGTTCGGGATCCGGCACCGCCGACCATGTACGACAGCTTCATGCAGAATCCGCGGGCCAGTGCCTTTCTGCTGCTTCGAACGGCGGGGGTGGCGTCAACGGTGGCGCCGGCCGTGCGGCAGACGATCCACGACGTCGCACCGAATCTGCCGATTGTGACGATTACGACGCAGACGCAGGCGATCGAGCGGCGGTTCAGTCAGGAGAGACTCTTCGCCCAGGCCTACGCCCTGTTCGGTGGCATCGCGCTCCTGCTCGCGTCCGTCGGCCTCTTTGGCCTGATGTCGTACAACGTCGCGCGGCGGACGGCGGAAATGGGCATTCGCATGGCGCTCGGTGCGCCGCGCATACGCGTGATGCGAATGGTGATGACCGAGTCGCTGCGGCTGGTCGCGATCGGGGTGGTCGCCGGCGTAGCCGTGGCGCTGCTCGCGGCGCGGTTCGTCGCGACACTCGTCTTCGGCCTCAGCGCGACGGACGCCTCCACGATCGTGATTGCAACCGGGGTCCTCGTCGCGGTGTCGGCCCTCGCCGCCTATCTGCCGGCCCGGCGCGCGTCGAGGGTGGATCCTGCGATTGCGCTCCGGGCCGAATAGACTCCCAACCCTTGGCGAGGGTTGGGAGTTCGACGACGGGGTTGAAATTTCCTACCTCGCCCGTGTGGTCGCCGCTTCGTAATTCAAGCGGCTCGCAACGTCCGTCAGTTTCTGGTCCGCCTTTTTCTCCTCCTCGAGCGTGAACTCCAGCAACTGAACGGCCTCGTTCTTCCCGAGCACACGCGCCCACGTGCGCAGAGTCCCGTACTCGGCCATTTCGTAGTGCTCTGCCGCCTGCGCCGCGGCAATCAACGCGGCATCGCGCACCGCGTCCGAATCGATCCCGCTGACGTTGTCGCCGGCCGAGATGATGCCCTTGATGGCATCATCCGCGTCGGCGTTTGGTTTCTCGTCGAAGAAGCCGAATAGCCGCTCCAGGCGCTCGACGTGCGTCTCGGTCTCCGACAGATGCGACCGGAACGCCTGTTTGAGATCCGGTGATGTTGCCGCCTTTTCCATCTTCGGCAGCGCCTTCGTGAGCCGCTGTTCCGTGTCGTACAGATGACGAAGCTTCTTGACGAACAGCCCGCTCAGGTCTTTCGGATCTGCCATGTTGGCCACCTCCAGGTTGAACGCACGGAGGTCACATGACCCATTGAGTGAGCTCGTGTGAGGACCGTGCTGGAATGGCAGTACCGGACGCAAGCCGTGCGCCACTCGGCGCCGTGTCGCTCGACGTCGCAAATCAGCGGGATCGACGATCGACGGAATACGGATCAGAAAGAAACCGAAACAGACGCTGATGTAAACAGCCGCGCCGTCAGACGAATCAGGTCACTCGGTGCGCAACGCCAGAATGGGATCGATGCGGCTGGCCCGATGAGCGGGAATCAACCCGGCCGCGGCCGATACGACCGCGAGAAACAGCATGGTCCACATCGCGACGGTCGGATCAGATCCCTGGATGCCGTACAACTGAGTCGATACGTACTTGCCGAGCGTGATCGCGGCGGGAATCCCGATCGCAAGCCCGACGGCGAGCAACAGCAGGACCTCGCGCATCACGAGCCAGATGACGAATCCCGGCTGCGCGCCGAGCGCCAGGCGGATGCCGAGCTCCTTCCGGCGGCGGGCAACGACAAACGCCATCACGCCATAGAGGCCGATTGCGGCGAGCAAGGTCGCGAGCGCGCCAAAGCCGGCCGAGAGCATCGCGACCAGCCGATCCGTGAGGAGGGTCTCATCGAGCTGCGTTTCGACCGTCTTCATGTCATAGACGGGAATCGCCGAATCGAGCTCGCGCACGTCGTTGCGAATCAGATTGAACGCACTCGTCGAGGCGGTCTGCGCGCGCGCGTAGAACACTGCGCTCGTCGCTCCCCAGTTGGGCAGATACACCTGGCGATGCACGCCTTCACGCGGCCCTTCATAGAGCGCGTCCCCCACGACGCCGACGATCTGGATCGTCAACTTCGCACGTGGGCCGGTGCCTTGCGACAGCCGCTTCCCGATCGCACTCGTGCCAGGAAAGAAATGCTCGGCGAATTTCCGGTTGACGATCGCAACATCGGCGTCCTCTTTGGCGTCGCTGTCGCGGAAATCCCGTCCTTCGAGAATCGGAATTTTCAGCGTTGCGAAATATCCCGGCGAAATGGCGTTCATGAACGCCTGCATGTCTTCCCCGTCTTTCGCCTGGTGGCCTTCGACCCCGATCGAGCTGTCCCATTCGTCGCCCGCCAGAATCGGCACGCTTCCCATCGCGACGGACGTGAGCCCGGGGGTTGCACGGAGCCTGTCGAGCAGTTGCCGATAGAAGATCGTGCCGCGCTGGTTGTCGTAGCCGCTCAGCGCAGGCGACAACTGGAACATCAGGAGATTGTCGACGGCGACCCCGGTTTCCGTGCCCTTGAGGTTCTGAAGGCTGCGGACGAAAAGGCCGGCGCCGAACAGCAACAGAAAGCTGAGTGCCACCTGCGCGGTGACGAGACCCTTGCGCAGGAACAGTGACCCGCCCGTCCCGGCGATCGAGCCCATCGTGTCTTTCAGCGTGGACCACGGGTCGGGACGGCTCGCGCGAAGCGCCGGCAGCAGTCCGAAGATGATGCCGGTCGCCAGCGTTACGGCCAGCGCGAACAGCAGAATCCGCAGATCCGGATGCGCGCTGACGAGGAGCGGCTCTCCTTCCTGGGGCACCAGCGCAAGCAGCCATTTCGTCAGGCCGAAGGCGATGCCCACACCGAGGATTCCGCCCGCGCACGACAGCGCCAGGCTCTCGACGAGCAACTGCCGCACCAGCCGCGCGCGCGACGACCCCAGCGAGAGCCGCACGGCAATTTCCTTCTGCCGCATGAAAGCGCGCGCGATGAGCAGGTTCGCCACGTTCGCGCACGCGATGAGCAGGACGAGCCCGACCATGCACATCAGCACGATCAAGGCCGTCGAGAAATCGTTCCTCAGCGGTGAGAACCCCAGATCCGCCTTCGACAGGACGATGCGGCCTTTCATGAAGCGGTCGCGCGTGTACTGGGACCAGTTCTTGGCTCCGGGCAGCGTCATCTCGTACCCACGGATCTGCGTGTAGAGCCCCTGCAGGCTCGGCAGCGCGGACGCGGCGGTGTACCCGGGCTTCAACCGCGCGAACACCTGGACCCACTTGGAGCGGCGATTCGTCACGTCGAGCCACTGCCATTCCGGCGCCAGCACGGGCTTCATCAGAATCGGAACACGCACTTCCGGCCCCTGCGTTGGATCCAAACCGGAGAACCCGGCGGCCGAGACGCCGACCACCGTCATCGGATAGTTGTTGACGAGGATCTTCTGGCCGACGATGGACGGGTCCAGCGCGAAGCGGCGCGACCAGTACGAGTAGCTCAGCACGGCGACGGGATGACCGCCGAACGTCTGGTCGTCTTCCTTCGAGTTGAACACGCGGCCGATCGCGGGCGTCACACCGAGCATCGTGAAATAATTGCCGGACACCATCTCGACCGTGACTCGCTCGGTGTTGTTGCCGATGCTGACCGACGCCGGCATGAGCCGCCGGCACAACACCTCGGAGAACGGTTCGGCCTTCTGCTGCAGATCCTGATACAGCGGATACGAGTTCATCCGCTGGCCCATATTGCTGCCGTTGTTGTCGGCGTTCTGGTACACCATCACGAGCTGCTCGGGATGGCTGACGGGCAGTTTCCGGAGCAGGATCTGGTCGATCAGCGTAAAGATTGCCGTATTTGCGCCGATGCCGAGCGCGAGGGACAAGATGGCGACCGAGGCGAAGAGCGGGCTGCGGCGCAGCCCTCGCAAGGCGTATTTCAGATCGGCGAGCGCGTTACTCATGTTGAGGTTTAGGACGGAATATGCAGCCCCGAGGTTTACCGCGATCTGATGCGTCAGCCAGGAACCGGCACACAAATCGTCGGAACGGTGTTCAATCTCGACTGGTTCCCAACCCGAGGGCGGGCAGTTGCCTTGACAATCTAGGCATCGCCGCTTAGGATGCCCAGGCAATCGAGTTATGGCTGAACCGTCGCGTGAACTGCTGCACGGCACGCTCGAACCGCTGATCCTGAAATGTGTCGCGCAGGCGCCCATGCACGGCTACGCCATTGCGCGATGGCTGGAGGACGCCACGTCGGACGTCCTGCAAATCGAGGACGGCTCGCTGTACCCCGCCCTCTACCGAATGGAAGAGCGTGGGTGGATCGCCGCGGAATGGGGAATATCGGAACTCGGCCGGAAGGCCAAGTTGTACCGGATCACCCCCGCGGGCCGGCGGCGCCTCGCCGCGGTGGTCGCCGAATGGGTGCGGTTCGCCGCAGCAATCTCAAAGGTGCTGCTGCCCGTCTAACCAGCAGTGGATTTTCGAACGCGTTTTCCGCTGCGGCTCTGGCGGCCCGGCGTCGACGAGGAAGTCGACAACGAACTCGACTTCCATATCGAAATGCGAACCCGTGAGCTGGTGCGCGCCGGGCTTCCTGAAACAGAGGCACGCCGCGTCGCGCTCGCGCGCTTCGGAGACATCGTCCGCGCCCGGCGGGAATGCCGCGCACTCGGACGCCGACGGGAGCAACGGATGGAATCGACACAGTACGTGACGGAACTGCGGCAGGACGCGGCGTTTGCCATTCGTCAGATGCTGGCCACCCCGGGATTCACGCTGCTTGCCGTCGCAACGCTCGCATTGGGCATTGGGGCGACCACGGCGATCTTCAGCGCCGTCAACGCGGTCGTCCTTCGGCCGCTCCCCGTGCCCGACCCCGACCGGCTGGTCACGGTCCAGGAAGTCTGGCGCAATGCTGGACAGGGAGCGATGTCGGCCGGCAACTTCGTCGACATGATGGCGGAGCAATCCATTTTCGATGCCGCGACCGCGAGCACCGTCACGAGCTTCACGCTCGCGCGCGACGAAGGCGCTGAGCGCGTCATCGGGGTCAAGGCCACCGGCGGCTTCTTCCGGACGTACGGCGTCAACGCGGAGTTCGGCCGCGTGTTCGGCGCCGATGAAGACGAGCCCGGACACGATCAGGTGGCGGTGTTGAGCCAGAAATTCTGGACGCGGCAGTTCGGCCGCGACCGCGGGGTGCTCGGCAAACAAATCACACTCGACGCGCGTCCGTACACCATCATCGGCGTCATGCCTGCGTCGTTCGACTTCACATCGGACGCGGAGGATCTCTGGGTACCGATCGCGTTCACACCCGAGCGAAAAGCGATGCACGACGAGCACTTCCTCGACGTGACCGCACGTCTGAAGGACGGCGTATCGCCGCAGCAGGTGCAGCAGCAGCTCGATCGGATTGCCGCGGATCTTCGCGCGCGATACCCGAAGGACGACGCGGACCGTGGCCTCACCGCGACGCCGTTGATGCGGACGTTCGTCGGCGACTACGCGCAGCGGCTCATCGTGCTGCTCGGCGCGGTGGGATTCGTGCTGCTGATCGCGTGCGGCAACGTCTCGAACCTGCTCCTGGCCCGGGGCGCGGCCCGTGCGCGCGAACTCGCCGTCCGCAGCGCATTGGGCGCAGGACAAGGCCGCCTCGTTCGACAACTGTTCACAGAGAGCGTCGTCCTCGGACTCGTGTCGGCCGCGGCCGGGGTCCTGCTGGCGTGGGGGTTCATCAAGGTGCTCGTGTCCAGGGCACCTCAGGGCGTGCCGAGGCTCGACCAGGCCGGGATCGATGGCACGGCGCTCGGCTTCGCCGCGGCGCTCGCGATCGTATCGAGCATCATCTTCGGCGTGGTGCCCGCGTGGCGTGCATCCCGCACGGACATCAACGACACCCTGAAAGAAGGGATCCGCGGCGCGGGCTCGCGCGGAGCGCGAGACATCGTGCGCTCGATCCTCATTGGCGGCGAGGTCGCGCTGGCGCTCGTGCTGCTCGTCGGCGCGGGCCTGCTGATCCGCAGCGCCATTGCGACACAGCGTATTTCGCCCGGGTTCAATCCGCACGGCGTCTATTCCGCGCGGTTCTCCCTGCCGCAGGTCAAATACGGCACTGCAGACGCGGTGCTGCACGCGGTCGAAGCGATCCAGGACGGTGTGGCCGCAATCCCGGGTGTACAGGCCGCCGCAGTGTCGTCGAACGTTCCTGGCGTGGGCACGTTCTCGAACGGGCTCGTTCCGGAAGGCGAAGCGGAAGAACTGCGGAACGTCCGTCAGAGCATGGCCCGCTTCGTCGCACCGGGCTATTTCGGAACGATGGGGATCCCGATCCTGAAGGGCCGCGACTTTCAGCCTGCCGATCGAAGCGGCGCCCCGCTCGTCATGATCGTCAACCAGAGTCTCGCGAACCGGCTCTGGCCGAATCAGGATCCGATCGGACGGCGGGTGAACGGGTCCGCTCCGCAAGGGCCGAAGACCGTCATCGGCGTGGTCCCCGACCTGCATTTCGACGGGCCGGCGGCGCCCACGGATCTCGAGTTCTACCAGCCGCTCGCGCAACTCGACGAGATGGCCTGGGGATGGACACGGCGGACGCTGTTCATCGCGGCACGGACCAATGCGGACCCCTTGACGCTCGGTCCGGCGATCCGCCGTGTGATCAATGGAGTGGATCCGGGCGTGCCGCTTTTCAGCGAGCGAACGATGGACCAGCGGATGGCTGCGACGCTGGATACGGCGCGGTTCAACACGATGCTGCTGGTGGTGCTGGGTGTCGTCGGGCTGCTGCTGGCGGGTGTCGGCATCTATGGCGTAATCGCGTATTTCGCGTCGCAGCGGACGTCGGAAATCGGCATCCGCATGGCGCTCGGCGCCTCGCGCGGCACTGTGCTGAAGCTGGTCGTCTCCCAGGCGGCGGGTCCCGTGCTCCTCGGCGTGGCCGCCGGAGCGCTGTGCGCAGCTTTCGCGTCGCGCGTCATCGCGTCGCAGCTCGTCGACGTCACGCCGACGGACCCCTTCACC
Source organism: Vicinamibacterales bacterium (assembly GCA_035495555.1). Taxonomy (GTDB): domain Bacteria; phylum Acidobacteriota; class Vicinamibacteria; order Vicinamibacterales; family 2-12-FULL-66-21; genus DATJFQ01. The sequence goes on along the minus strand of DATJFQ010000008.1, from coordinate 5,274 downwards.
TTCGCCGCCGTCGCGGCTCTCCTCCTGATCGTTGCGCTCTGTGCAGCGCTGGTGCCCGCGAGCCGCGCGGCCGGGCTCAGCCCCACGACGGCGCTGCAACGCTGATCAATCCGCGCGCGACATCGACGTGATCACGCGATCGTTCGCGTGCAGCGCGCCGCCGGCAACTTCGGTCCACTGGGAATCGGAGAGGCCCATCTTGATCGCCACCGGTTCTGGCTTTCCCGCCGAATCGAGTTCCCACACGACCCCGGTGCGATCGTTCGAGGTCGCAGCGGCTTTGCGCGCAAGCTGCGCCTGTTGTCCCAGGGACGTCAGAACATCCTGCGGCGGTTGAAAGGCGAGCGCCGCGTTCGGCACGCGCGTGACGTTGTCCTTCGATGCCCCCGGCAGCGTCACGAGCGCCGTCATGCCCGGGCGAAGCCGGTCGTCGGGATTTTCCACGTTCGCGATGGCGATGTACCCCACAACCGCGCCGGCCGCTGGTGTCTGCGCGTTCGCGCTCGCCGTGCCGGGTGTGGCGGTGCCCGGCGCGGCCGGTGTCGAGTCGACGGCGGCAGCGGTCGATCCGACCGGCAGCGGTTTGTTCGTCGCCTCCTCGATCGGTTCGAGCCGCACCTGATTGACGGTTCCCCGAAACCGCATGTCGGGATACGCATCGACGCTGAACTGCACAGGCGCGCCCGACCGGACGCCGCCGATCTCCGCCTCGTCGATCGTGGCCTGGAGCTGCATGTGCTGCAGTCCCGGGGCAAGCTCGAAGAGCACGGGTGTCTGGATCGACGCGGCAACGGTCTGCCCCGGATCGACCTGGCGCGAGACGACGATGCCGTCGATCGGCGAGGTGATGACCGTGTGCTGGAGGTTGACCCTGGCCGCATCGACGCTGGCGCTTGCGGTGACGATTTGCGCCTGCGCGCCAAGCACCTGCTCGTCGGCATCGCGTGCGGCGACCTGCGCCGCCTCGAGGTCCGCTTCGGTGATCAGGTCGTCGGCATACTCCTTCTGCGCGCGGTCGAGCTTCGTTTGTGCATCCGCCGCGGAGACCTTCGCGTTCGTCAACTGTGCTTTGGCGTCGAGCAGCGCCGCCTCAGCTCTCGACAAATCCGCCTCGTAGCTCTCCGGCTGCAGCCGCGCGAGCACGTCCCCCTTGTGGACGACGCTGTTGAAATCCACCGCAACGCTCGCGATCGTTCCGGAAATCTGCGTTCCGACTTCCACGGTCGTCGTCGGTTCGAGCGTGCCGGTGGTGAGAATGTCCCGCTGCACGCGGCCGACGGTGACCGGGGCAGTCGTGATCTTCACCGGTGCACGATGCCTCACACCGAATGCGAGATCGGCCGCGACACCGACGACGATCAACACCGCAACCCCGAGCAGCAGCGGACGACGCATGCGCGTGCCTCCTGCTCTGGACTACGCCGTCGCGTGCGCGCGCGTTTCGCGCAAATACTCCCCGTCGACTATCATCTGCCGCATGAAGAAGCTATGGATGTTCGTGGCTGTCCTCATCGCGCTGCCGCTCGCGTCCGCAGCGCAGGACGCCAGGGCCGATCAGGCCCGCTGGGCGGAGCAGGCCCGCGGTATCACGATCATTCGCGACACGTGGGGCATCCCTCACGTCTACGGGCGGACGGACGCCGACGCAGTCTTCGGCGTGATCTATGCGCAGGCGGAAGACGACTTCAATCGCGTGGAAACCAACTACCTGACGTCGCTCGGACGGCTGGCGGAGGTCGAAGGCGAGCGCGCGATCTACAACGACCTGCGCTACCGCCTGATCAACGACCCGGCGGATCTGCAGGCGCAGTACGAACGGACCGAGCCGTGGCTCAAAAAGCTCCTGCAGGCGTGGGCTGATGGCTTGAACTTCTATCTCGCGAGCCACCCGTCGGTGAAACCGCGCGCCATCATGCACTTCGAGCCCTGGATGCCGCTCAGCTTCAGCGACGGCAGCATCGGTCCCGACATCGAGCGCGTGAACCTGACGCAACTGGCGGCCTTCTATGCCGGCGCCCCCCCTCCCGAGCGTGGCGGCACGCCCGCGCCCGACGAATACGTCGAACCGACCGGCTCGAACGGCGCCGCCATCTCACCCAGAATCGAGAAGAACCATCACGCGCTGCTGCTCATCAACCCGCATACGTCGTTCTTCTTCCGGGAGGAAGCGCAGATGGTCAGCAACGAGGGACTCGAGGCGTACGGCGCGATCACCTGGGGACAGTTCTTCGTTTATCAGGGTTTCAATGAACGCGCCGGGTGGATGCACACGTCGAGCGGCGTCGACAACATCGATGAATACGCCGAGACGATCGTGAAGAAGGGCGACGACATCTTCTATAAATACGGCTCCGAAGAACGCCCGGTCACGAAGCGGACGGTGACGATCTCCTACAAGACAGGATCGGGCCTGCAGCAGAAGACGTTCACCCTGTACTTCACGCAGCATGGGCCCGTCGTCCGGGAGGCGAACGGGAAATGGATCAGCGTGCGTTTGATGCAGGAGCCCGTCAAGGCCATCACGCAGTCGTTCAGACGGACGAAGGTGCGGAGCTACAAGGCGTTCGTGGACACGATGCAACTGCACACCAATTCGTCCAACAACACCATCTACGCCGATGCCGACGGCAACATCGCCTACTTCCATTCGAATTTCATCCCGAAGCGGGATCCGAAGTTCGATTGGACAAAGCCGGTCGACGGCAGCGATCCCGCGACCGATTGGCACGGGCTGCTGTCGGTGGACGAGACACCGCACCTGCTCAACCCGCCGAACGGCTGGCTGTACAACTCGAACAACTGGCCGTGGTCGGCCGCCGGCCCGGAGAACAGTCCGAAGCGGAGCGACTACCCTGTCTACGTCGAGCGCGGCACGGAGGAGAGCCCGCGCGGCGAACATGCGCTCAAGGTGTTTCCGAGCCGAACCGACTACACGATTGATACCCTCATCGCGACCGCGTACGACAGTTATCTGCCGTGGTTTGCCGATCATCTTCCCGCGCTGCTGAAGGCGTACGACGAGGAGGCGGCAGGGTCGCCGCTGAAGGAAAAACTGGCGGAACAGATCGAAGCGCTGCGCCACTGGGACTACCGGTGGTCGACATCGTCGGTGCCAACCGCCCTTGCCGTCTACTGGGGAGAAACGATCGGCAACCGCATCAACCGCGCTTCAGCGGAGGATCTGCTGAACGCGCTCGCTCAGGCGTCCGACAAGCTCGCGCAGGACTTCGGGACGTGGCGCACCGCCTGGGGTGACGTCAATCGATTCCAGCGCTACGACGACGCGATCACGCCGCACGCCGATGACTCGAAGCCGTCGATCCCCGTCGGCTTCACCTCGTCACGTTGGGGTTCGCTGGCCTCCTTCGGGGCCCGTCGGTATCCGAATACGAAGAAGATGTACGGCTACAACGGGAACAGCTTCGTGGCGGTGGTGGAATTCGGCGATCGCGTGCGCGCGCGGGCGGTGACGGCTGGTGGGCTGAGCGGCGATCCGGCGTCACCGCATTTCAACGATCAGGCATCTCGATACGCAAGTGGCGATCTCCGGGAGGTGTATTTCTATCGCTCCGACGTCGAGGCGCATGCGGAGCAGACGTATCACCCAGGGGAGGACGGGGCGAAGAAAACTCCCAATTCCCAACTCCCAATTCCCAAGTAATCTCAAGGTGGGAGTTGTCGGCACAGGGTCATGAGTGAGATAGGATGGGGATCCGCGCACGACACATTCACCTAAGAAGGAGAACTGCATGCGTCTGGTGTACGGTTCAACGTTTGCGCTCGCGCTCGCGCTGCTCGTCCCCGCTGGCATGAGTGCCCAGATGGATCACGGGCAGATGCAGGAAACCGCCCGCAAAGTCGAGAACGGCGGGATCCACGCCGCTGGCTGGCAGGGCATGGTCGACCCGACGGAGTCCGGCCAGAAAGTCAGCGACGCGAAGCTCGAGAAGCAGGGCACCGATCTGCACGTGGTCACCGGTCCGGCGATTACGTACTGGAACCCCGCCAACAAGGCGTCGGGCGACTACACGGTGAAGGCGACCTTCACCGAGCCGAAGTACATGAACCTCAACGATCACCCGCATCCCTACGGGATCGTGATCGGCGGCAACGACATGGGCACGCCCCAGGCGACGTACCTCTATTGTGCGGCCTACGGCAACGGCACCTTCATCGTCCGCGGATTTGGACCCGCAGCGTTCAAGATGAACGGCGGGCGTGGCGAAGCAAATGCGGCGGTGCACAAGGCCGCGGGCAAGGATCAGCCGGTGACGCAGGAGATCGCGATGTCGGTCAAGGGCGACAACGTGACGTGCTCGATCAACGGCACGCAGGTGGCGAGCTATCCGAAGAGCGAAGTCGTCGGCGCCGGCAAGCTGAAGTCGACCGACGGGGTGTATGGGATCCGCTTCGCTCACAACACCGAGGCAACAGTGAGCGGCCTGTCGATGACGAAATAGCCAATGGCCAGTGCCAGGAGCGCGGGATCGTCATCCCGCACTTCTGGCATTCTGCTAATTGAGCATCTGATTCGCTTGTGCCGCCGGCGCGAACTTCAGCAGCGCGGCGAAGAACGTCTGCATCTGTCTGGTGACGGCGAAGTCGCTGTCCGACAGGCCAAGGGCGGACGGACTGACCGTGCACACGTCCCCGTTTTTCTGTCCGCGCTCGTAGACGTCGTACTTGTCGCACGTCCACGGGCCCACTGTGTCGGGTGTACGCATTCACCTGTTACAATCGCGTGATCGTGGAGTCGTTGCAGGCGTTCGTCCCCGGTGTCCTCGCGGAGCTGCTCCGCCGGCAGCCGTCGTCGAAAGAGCGGACCGCGTTCGCGTGGTCCGTTGCCGTCGGTCCGGCGATCGCGCGCGCCACCACCGTCGAGTTGGCGGGCGACGTCGTCACCGTCCGTGCGCGCGATCAGCGATGGGCGCAGGAGGTCCACCGGAACCGCGCGACCGTGCTCGCGCGGCTGCAGCAGTTACTCGGCAAGGACGCCGTCCGGGACGTGTCCGTTCTTCGCGAAGTCTAACTTTGTATGCGCGAGTCAGTCATCGTCTCAGCGGTTCGAACCCCGACGGGCAAGTTCCTTGGCGGCTTGAAGTCGTTCACGGCGCCGCAGCTGGGCGCGATTGCGGTACGGCAAGCAGTGCGGCGCGCCGGGATCGATCCGGCGATTGTCGACGAATGCATCATGGGCAACGTCGTCATGGCCGGCGAGGGGCAGAATCCCGCGCGGCAGGCGGCGCTCAACGGCGGCCTCGCCGACCATGTTGC
>DATJFQ010000007.1:0-53458 GCA_035495555.1 Vicinamibacterales bacterium | reverse complement strand
CCGGCATTCAGCACGCGCACCGGGATGCCGTACCGGTTCATCAACCTGAAGACCGGTGCCACGAAGGACGTGATCTCGAACCCCGCGGAGATCGGCACCCTCGTCCTGGAATTCGGGACGCTGTCGAAGCTGACCGACAATCCGATTTACTACGACACGACGAAGCACGCGCTGTCCGCGCTGTTTGCGCGTCGATCGAAGATCGGGCTGGTCGGCGAGAACATCAACGTCGAAACCGGCGAGTGGTCGAACCCGGCGAGCCACATCGGCGGCGCGATCGATTCGTACTATGAGTACCTGCTCAAGTGCGACCGGCTGTTCGGCGACGCCGACTGCCGGGACATGTGGCGCGCGAGCATCGCCGCGGTGAACAAGTACGTGGCCGACCAGTCGAACGGGCGTCTGTGGTACGGCACCGTCGACATGAACACGGGCAAGCGGATGTCGACCACGTTCGGATCGCTGCAGGCGTTCTTCCCCGCCGCGCTCGCGATGGGCGGGGACATCGGCCGTGCGCGCCGGCTGGAGGATTCCGCGTTCGCGATGTGGACGCTGCACGGGATCGAACCGGAGGAGCTCGATTACAAGTCGATGACGGTCACGGAAGCCGGTTATCAGCTTCGCCCGGAAATCGCCGAATCGGCGTACTACCTCTATCACTACACGCGCGATCCGAAGTATCTCGAGATGGGGCGGCGCATGTTCGAGGACGTCGTTAAATACTGCCGCACGGACGCGGGCTATACCGTGCTGCGCAATGTCGCGACGAAAGAGCAGGGCGACCGGATGCACAGCTTCCTGCTCGCCGAAACGTTCAAGTATTTCTACCTGCTGTTCGAGCCGGACGCCCTCGATTTCGACGCCGTCGTCTTCAATACCGAGGCGCATCCGCTGAGGAGAGTGAAATGAACCCGGCAGTGATCGCGAGCCTGTTGATCACCCTGTTCGGCCAGGCGCCGTCGCAGCCGCCGGCGGATGGGTCCTGTCCTCAGATGGCGGCGGCGCTCCAGGCGATGATGCGCAACGACGCGAGATTGCGAGACTGGGCGCAGCTCGCGCGCTATCGCGACGCCAATCGAACGCTGCCGCGTTCCTCCGCCGCGCCCAGGGTCGTCTTCATGGGGGATTCGATCACGGACTCCTGGCAGCAGCCGCAGTTTGGCGATTTCTTCGCGAATCCCCGCTACATCGACCGCGGCATCAGCGGCCAGACGACCCCGCAGATGCTCGTGCGGTTCCAACCGGATGTCATTGCGCTCGACCCACAAGTGGTGGTCATCCTTGCGGGGACCAACGATATTGCCGGCAACACGGGCCCGATGACAGACGAAGAGATCGAGGGGAATCTGGCGTCGATGTCGGAACTCGCGCACGCGCACGGGGTCAAGGTCGTGCTGGCGAGCATCACGCCCACGAGCGCGTATCACACCAGCCCCACCGGGACGCCTCAGACGACCGTGCGCCCCATGGCCCGCATCCGCGCGCTCAATGAGTGGATGCAGAAGTACGCCGCCGAGCACGGCGACGTTTACCTCGATTACTTCTCGGCGATGCTGGACGACAAGGGCGTGATGAAAGAAGAGCTGACCCGCGACGACTTGCACCCAACTGCTGCGGGCTACGCGATCATGGGGCCTTTAGCAGAGGCCGCTATCCGGCGCGCTCTTCGCTGATACCGCTCAGCGGCCGAGTTGGGAATTGGGAATTCTTATCCCCTCAGCACCTTGGCAGGATCCACATAAGCTGCGCGGCGCGCGGGGACGATCGTCGCCACGGCGGCAGCGGCAAACAGGACGGCGGCGACGAGCGCAAAGCTCACGGCGTCGTGGGTCGTCACGCCATACAGTAAGGTTCCGAGCAGGCGAGTCGCCCATGCCGAGGCGAGGAGGCCAACCGCGATTCCGGCGGCAACGATGACGAGCGATTGCGTCGCGACGAGGATGACGATATCGCGGCCGGTCGCGCCGAGCGCCGACCGCACGCCGATTTCGCGCCGCCGGAGCGCGACCGTGTAGGACAGCACGCCGAAGAGCCCGACGGCGGCAATCAGCAGGGCAAACCCCGCGAACGTCGCGAGAACGACGGCGTAGAGCCTCGGATTCGCCAGACTACCCGCGACGCGATCCCGCATCGTCATGATGGATTCGAGCGGGGCGGTTGGCGCGGCGGCCTGAACGATGCCGCGAAGGACGGGCACGAGTTCCCGCGGATCCGCCGACGTGCGCACGATGAGATTGATGTCGCTGTCCAGAATGCGCCCAGCGCCGTCGCCGGAGCGCCGCGGCGTTCCATAAATTTCCGGCTGCGGCGTATCGGTTACGCTGCGGCGGACGGCGTCCTCGACGATGCCGACGATCGGCCGCCCTGACGGTCTCACGCCGGGCTTCGAGGCGGACGGCAGGGTCCACCCGAGCGCCTGACCTTCCAGATACTTCCGCGAGAACTCCCGGTTGACGATCGCGACCGGCACATCGCGCGAGGCATCGTCGGGTGAGAACCCGCGCCCATCGACGATGCGCTGTCCCATTGCGGCAAAGTAGTCGGGGCTCACACTCTGAACGCCGGTCTGCACCTGGACGATGCTGCCGTCGCGGCGTTTGAGCGGAAACGATGAAAGCGCTTCGCCGCCCACAAACGGCAAGGAGTTGGAGTAGGCGACGTGCGTGACGCCGGGCGTGCCCGAGAGCCGCTGGACGAGGTCGTCGAGCACGGCGAACCGACGCTCCGGCGAGTACTCGCCATCGGTCAGAATCACCCGCGCGGTGAGGACGTTCGACGGGTCGTAGCCGAGCTCGGCGTTCATCAAATCGACGAAGCTGCGCACGAGCAGCACGGCGCCGACGAGCAGCACGCACGCCATGGCCATCTGGCCCGCGAGGATCACGGCGCGTGCGCGAGCGGTTTTGGCGCGGAAGCCTCCGCCCACCGGCGCGAGGGCATCCTCGCCAAGCGCAGGCGCGATGTCGGATCGCGCGATGTGCAGTGCAGGCAGCACTGCGCAGCCAAGTCCGGCGAGGATCGAGAGGGCGGCTGCAAAGGCCAAAATGCGCCAGTCGAACGCGACGTCGTCCAGGCGCGGGAAGTTCGCCGGAAGGACCGACGGCAGTGCGCGATGCAGCAGCGCGGCGAGTGCGAGTCCGCCGCCGCCCGCGAAGAGCCCGAGCACGAGGTTTTCGACAAGCGTCTGACGCACGAGTCGTCCTCGACCGGCGCCCAGCGCGGATCGCAGCGCAAGCTCGCGGCGGCGCGCCGTCGCGCGCGCGAGCTGCAGGCTGGCCACGTTGGCGATCGCGACGGTGAGCAGCAGCGCAACGGCCGCCAGCAGAATCAGGAGAGCCGGTCTGACGTCGCCCGTGAGCGCCTGCAGCATGGGCACGACCGTGACGTCAACGGGACCATCGCTCCCGAAGACAGCGATCGCGACGACTCGTTCGTGCGGTGCTGCCGGGATGGCGGCGCGTCCGAGCGCGGTGCCTTCGGCCGCCGCCTGCGGCGCCGTCGCACCGGGCCGGAGCCGTCCGAGCGCCTGGAACATCGAGATGCTCACGCCGGCTTTGTCGGGGGTAGTGGGCGGCTCGATGTAGAACGGCAGCCACGCTCGCGTTTCGCGATCCGGGAACGCAAAAGACGCAGGCATCACGCCGACGACGGTGTAGGTCGTGGTATCGAAGCGGATGCGTGCGCCGATGACGTCGGGACGGCCGCCGAACTGTTGCTGCCAGAGGCCGTACGACAGGATCACGATCGGCGGCCGTCCGGGTTCTTCTTCTCCATCGACGAAGGCGCGGCCGCGTACCGGCGCGGCCTGCAGCAGCGGGAAGAGCGACGGCGTGACGTCACAGACAGTGATCCGCGATGCGCCAGGGCGGTCCGGGACCGCCACCTGCCTTGCGTCCCATGCGGCCAGCCCGTCGAGCGTGCGAGCGCCCTCACGCCAGGCGCGATAGGTGCCGTTGGTCATCATCGGCCGGAAACGCCTCGTGCTGCCCTGTCGCGTCTCGTAGAGCCGCACGAGGCGCGGCGCGTCGGCCCACGGCAGCGGCTTCAGCAGCACGCCGTAGGTAATGCTGCCGAGCAACGTGGTTGCCGCGATCCCGAGCGCCATCGTGGCGATGACCACGAACGTGTGCGCCGGCTGGCGGCCCATCAGGCGGAGCGCGTATCGCGCGTCCTGGATCATCGAGGCGAGCGAGGATGCGCCCGAAGGCGGAGGCATGACGGCGGGCGTGCGCGCGCCGAAGGCGGCGCGGACGGCTGCTTTCCAGTCGATGTCAGGCATGGCGGATTCCCGCGACGCGATCATACGCCGGCTTCGCCGGCGGGTGCTGGGGGCTGGCGTCCGAGGCACCGAGCCCCCAGCACCCGGCGGCGAAGCCGCCGCCTGCCCAGCCCCCGTCCGAGGCCCCCAGGCCCGAAGCACCCGCCGCCGAAGGCGGCGCCCCAGCCCCCATCCGAGGCGCGCCGCCCGAAGCACCCGCCGCCGAAGGCGGCGCCCAAGCCCCCATCCGAGGCACTCAGCCCCAAGCACCCGCCGCCGAAGGCGGCGCCGCAGCCCCCATCCGAGGCGCCCAGCCCGAAGCACCCGCCGCCGAAGGCGGCGCCCAAGCCTCCATCCGAGGCGCTCAGCCCCAAGCACCCGCCGCCGCAGGCGGCGCTTCGACGAGCGTGATCGTCCAGAAGTCGTCGCTCAGGTTCGGATCGCAAAGATACCCGTAAGGCATCGTGCAGTAGCCCTCATCGCCCCACGCTGATCCCCACGAGTTGCGGACGAAAAAGACCTGGGCGGTGTCGTCGTAGCCGACGGCGAGCACAGCGTGGCCGCCGAGCAGCGCTTCGTGCGGTCTGGGCAACGGTACGCGGCCCGTGCGGGTGACGGACCCGCTTTCGAAGCTCTCGTACACGGCGAAGCCGAATACGAACGGGAACCCCGCAGCGAGACACGCCTGCAGTTGGTGCGGCGTCTGCGCGACGCGCCGGTAGAGGAGGGCCTGGTGGAGCAGCCCGTCGCGATAGACGGGAGATGCGGGCTTCTCGCGGAAGTTCGCGATGTCGTAAGGCCACAGGCGCTCGTGCGGCGCGCCGAGCCGCGCGACGCTCTTGATGCCGTCGCGCAGCATCGCGCCGGCGTCCTCGTCGACGGTCCCCTCGATCACGCGCTCGTTGTAATAGATGAACAGCCGCGACGGCGTGAACGTGTCCACGAGTCCCTGCCGCCGCATGATGAATTCAACCGCGCCAGCGATCGCGTGCGCGGTGCAGCTTCCAAGTTCGCCCTGGTCGTAAACGGGCGGGCAGCTCTCGCGCAGATCGACGCGCGGCGGCAGGACGATGTCGGGCGGCGCGGTGAACAGTCGATCGCGGCGGTCGGGAAGATCCGGAATCCATCCGTAGCGCTTGATGCGCCGCACGGCTGGGGTCTGGACGACGGCGGACGTCAACATCGGGCGTTCTCCTGTCCCTCCGGCAGGTGGCAGCTCGCTCGAAAATACGGATCAACGACGCTCAGGGTTCAGCGGGTCGGCGCGTGTGTAGACGCGACCCGGCACGCGCGCAGTACCAGTAGCCAGTAGCCAGTAGCCAGTGGCCAGTTGGGAGTTGTGAGTTGGAAGTTGGAATTGGGAGTTGGGAGTTGGGAGTTGGGAGTTGGGAGTTAAAGATCGATAGCTCCAATACGCCCTAGTCGATGCGCAGCGCGCGTATGGGATCCAGGCTGGACGCCCGACGCGCGGGGATGAACGACGCGAGGACCGCTGACGCTCCGAGCAGGACGAGCGCGCCGAGGAACGACATCGGATCGTAGATGCCGATCCCGTATAACTGCGATTGCAGCAGCCGCGCGACCCCGAGCGCCGCCGGCACGCCGATCGCCAGGCCGGCCGCGAGTTGGCCGAGCGCGCCGCGAATCACGCTGCGGACGACTTCGACACGCGTCGCACCGATGGCGATCCGGATACCGATCTCCCGCGTGCGCCGCGACACGGCATAGCTCGTGACGCCGTACAACCCGAGACAGGCGAGCAGCAGCGCCACGACACCGAACGCGGCGCTCAACCGCGCCAGCAGCGCGTCGCCCGTGAACTGACGCGCGATCTGCTCGTCGACCGTGAGGACCGTCTTCACGGTAATCCGGCGGTCCACCTCCGCGAGTGCCTGCCGAATCTGTGCTTCGAGATCGCGCGCGCTGGTGGACACGACGAGTTCGATGGTCGCGGGATATTGCGAACGATCGAGGCTTCCGTTCGAATCGGCGGCTCCCGCCGCGCGCGAACGCTGCAGGAAGGGCAGAAAGAACATGGGCGGCTGCGCGCGGCGGCCGTCCTGGTATTTCGCATCGCCGACCACTCCGACAATCTGGAAGATCCGATTCGACGGATCGGATCCGAAGCCGATGCGGCGTCCGATCGGGTCGGCGCCGCCGAAAAACTTCCGCGCGAAGGTGGCCGACACCACGGCGACCGGCGTCGAGGACGGCGTGTCCGCTGCCGTCACCGCGCGTCCCCGCAGGACAGGTGTTCCGGTCGTTTCGAAATAGGCGGCGCTTACCCGGTTCCACGACGCGGTCAGCCGTTCGCTCGTGCCGTGACCGTCGACGGAGATCAGCGACGACCAGTTGTCGCCGGACATCGGGCTGTACAACGAGAACGCCGCATCCTGGATGCCGGGAATCCGGCGCAGCCGTTCCTGGATCTGCGTGTAGACCTCGGGCAGGCGATCTTGCGGGATGGTCTGCAGGGTGGGGGCGAGGTCGGCCAACACCCGCGCCGTGCGCTGAAAGCCGAAGTCCTGCGCCTGCAGATTCACGAGCGTGCGGGCCAGCAGTCCGGCGCACGTCACGAGGACGAGCGAGATGGCGATCTGCAGCGCAACGAGACCGCGGCGAAGACGTCCGCCCCGGTCCGGGGTCGCGCGGCCGACGCCGCGCATCGCCTCGATCGGGTCGGTGCGCGACCCGAGCACTGCGGGGGCAATGCCAAAGAGGACGCCGGTGGCCAGCGAGATGGCCAATGCGACGACCATTACGGTGCCGGACGGTGACGGATCCACCGGCAGCGTGGCACCGCGCATGGCAAGCGCAACGATCGCCCGGGCACCTGCGAAGGCGATCCACAATCCGATCGCACCACCGGCACAGGCAAGCAGCAGGCTTTCGATGAGCGCCTGCCGGACGAGCCGGACGCGCGGCGCCCCGAGCGCAACACAGACCGCGGTTTCGGTCCGGCGTCCCATGCCGCGCGCCAACAACAGGTTCGCAAGATTCGCACACGCAATCAGCAGAACGGCAGCCGCGATTCCCTGAAGCAGCTGCAATCCGGGTGCGATCTCATTCGTGAACACACGCACCCCGCCCGCGGCCGAGACGACGGTGACGTGCTGTCGTGGGATCTGCTGGCGTTCCTCGGCCGTGAGGTCCAGGTTCCCCGAAATCCAGTGCTGGAGCGAGGCGGTCAATTTCGCGTCGAGTGGCGGCAACGAGACGGCCGTCCTGACCCGCCCGATTACGTACAACCAGTTCGCGGGCTTGGTCGTGAGCAGGTGCGCGGCCGGCTGGAGGAGCGGTTCGGTCGAGAGCGGCACCCACAGATCGGGTGGATCGGGTTGGATCGTTTCGCCGTAGAACGTCGGCGACGCGATGCCCACGATCGTGGCGGGAACGCCGTTCACCGTCACGGTCGCGCCGACGATGGCTGGAGTGCGATCGAACCGTTCGTTCCAGGCGCGATAACTCAGCACCGCGACCGTCGATGCGCCTGGACGGTCATCGTCGACCTGCAGCAACCGGCCGGCAGCCGGCATCACGTCGAACGTCTGGAAATAATTGCCGGACACAAAAGACGCGTAGATCGTTTCGTCGGGCGCCTCCGAACCGGGACGACCGATCGTCATGGACCGCGCGTGCGCCTGAAAAGCGGCGAGGTTCGCGAACTCCGGCGTCGAATCGCGCAGGTGCCGATACAGCTCGTACGAAAAGAGCGAGTACGAGCCGGCGAGGCCGGTATTGACGCAGCACGCGTCCGAATCGCCGAGGCGGTACAACTCGGAGGGACGAGGTACGGGGAGCTTCTGAACGAGCATCCGATCGATGAGGGTGAAAATGGCCATGTTGCCGCCGATCCCGATCGCGAGCGTGGCGATCGCAATCGCGGTGAACGCCGGCGCTGCCCGCAGCCGGCGGGCGGCAATCGCGATATCGCGGCGCAGTCCTCGTCCCACGGCCATGGACATCCTCCTCATCCCGCTTGCTGACAGGCGCACCCGCTCGAAGAGCAGCGGCGGAATGGACTCCGCGACCTGACGCCGCGCCCAGCGCGTCGCCTCGGCGTCGTCGGTCGCCGCCGCGCGCGCGGCCGTCTCCTCGTCATAGTCGTCCAGGATCGCGTGGCGATGCCGCTGCGGCGCTGCGATCGCGAGCAACCGCCGAGCGAGCGGCGCAATTGGAGGTCTGGCGCTCATCGCGGCTCTGTTCGCGGTTTCCAGCCGTGCATCATCCTCGAGAGCATCGCGGTCGAGTGCTCGAGCGCCCGTTCACCCGAGGCGGTCAACACGAAGCATTTGCGCGCGCGGCCGCCCTGCACCGGCAGCGGCGCCGACATCTGGTGCCGGACCATTCCTTTGTCTTCGAGACGGGCGAGCGTCGCGTAGACCGCCCCAATCGAGACGCCGCGGCGCGTCCGCGCTTCGATCTGCTGGCGGATCGTGATGCCATACGCTTCGTCGCCGAGCCGCGCCAGCGCCAGCATCACGTAGAGTTCGAACTCCCCGAGGAAATCACCTTTCGGCATAGCCGCTGCGCACCGCGCCTTTGTTATACAAACGCGTACTTAGACGCATGCGGCGGGAGAAAGGTTGCTGCATGCCACGGCCGGGGATACACTGCCGCGCGGGGCAGGCCTGAGGGCCTGCGCTACGCACCGCGGAATGCGGGCCACGTGCGGGCCTGCGCAACCTACGTCACGGAGCCGTCCGATGCCCAATACCGATATCTGGTCGATGCTCTTCGTGTTCGTGCTGGCGACGTTCGTCGGCCTTCAGGTGATCCAGAACGTGTCGCGGCTGCTGCACACGCCCCTGATGTCCCTCACCAACGCCATCTCGGCCATTGCCGTCGTCGAGTCGATCGCCATCACCGGCGCGAACTATCCGACCCCGATCCGCATCCTCGGTGTGATCGCCGTGTTTGCCTCCATCACCAACATCGTGAGCGGCTTCCTCATTACGAACCGCATGCTCAAGATGTTCAAGACGACCCGCCGTGGAGAGACCCGATGATCTCGGCCAACGTCGTCCCGTTCGCCTACCTGGTGGCGACGGTTCTCTTCATCCTTTCACTGCGATGGATGAACGATCCCAAGACGGCGCGCCACGCCGTCAACGCCGGCGTGGCCGCCATGCTGATCGCCGTGGGCGCGACCTGGATCGAGCCGGAGGTGGTGAACCACCTGTGGATCGTCCTGGGCATCATCGGCGGAGTCATCGTCGGGATCCCGTTGTCACGGGTGCCGCTCACCGCCGTGCCGCAGCGGACCGCGCTGTCGCACGCCTTCGGCGGGGCGGCGGCGGGCCTCGTGGGCGTCGCATATTACTATCTGTGGTGGAGCCGGGATCCGGGGCACCTGACGCCGTTCCGGACGGCGGCACTCATCACCGAGAACATCCTGGGCTTCCTGACGTTCACCGGCAGTTTGATGGCGGCCGGTAAGCTTCAGGAGGTCAAGTGGATTCCTCAGCGTCCGGTCACCTACAAGGGCCAGAACATCGTCAACATCGGTCTGCTGATCGCCGCCGTGGCGATTGGGGTCTGGGTGGTCCTGAATCCCACGACGGTCCTGGCCGCGAGACTTTTTCCCGTCGTCATTCTGCTGGCGCTGCTCTTCGGTGTCCTGCTGATCATTCCGATCGGCGGAGCCGACATGCCGACGGTGATCGCGATTCTCAATTCGTATGCAGGACTCTCTGCATCCGCGCTCGGCTTCGTCGTCGGCAACAAGCTGCTGGTCACCGCGGGCGCGCTCGACGGCTCGAGCGGTTTGATCCTCGCAGTCATCATGTGCCGCGCGATGAACCGCTCGTTCACCAACGTGCTGTTCGGAGCGTTCGGCCAGGTCAAGGCGTCGACGGCGGCAGGCGAACAGAAGACGGTGAAGAGCGGGACCCCGCAGGACGTCGCGGATCTTCTGAGTAACGCCGAGCGCGTCGTGATCGTTCCGGGGTATGGGATGGCCGTGGCGCAGGCGCAGCATCGGGTCCACGAACTCTACGACCAACTCACCAAACGGGGCGTCGATGTCAAATTCGCGATCCATCCGGTTGCCGGGCGTATGCCGGGCCACATGAACGTGCTGCTCGCCGAGGCGGAGATCCCTTACGAGTCACTCGTCGAGATGGATGACATCAATCCGGAGATGCCGCAGACCGACGTCTGCCTCGTCGTCGGGGCGAACGATGTGGTGAACCCCGCTGCACGGCACGACAAGAACAGTCCGATTTTCGGCATGCCGATCATCGACGCGGACAGGGCACATACGATCGTGGCCATCAAGCGATCGATGAACCCCGGGTTCGCCGGCATCGACAACGAGCTGTATTTCGACGACAAGACGCTGATGGCCTTCGGTGATGCCAAGCAGGTCATCGGCGATATCGTCAAGGCGGTGGCTGGCGAAGCGGCGACGGTGCACTGAGATGATTCCCAAATCCCAACTCGCAGGTTGGTTCTCGTGGGAGTTCCCTGCGAGTTGGGAATTGGTAGCTGGGCGTTGACGGCGAAGAAATCAAAATCTGCAATTCGCTAGACAATTCTGGGTCTCCCCTCCATCTCGACCGTGGCTGCATCCGCTTGAAATACGCGCATTTGCAGTGCAGGCGCGTTGGCACGCAGGCAGCATTGAGTGAGAGCGGAGGGACCGTGAAGGGATACCAATTCGGTCAGGCCGCCGCGACCCGGAGTTCGACGGTGCTCATTGTCGATGCGGCCGGCGTGCGCGACGTCTATCCCGAGTACCTCGATTTCTGCGGGTTCACGGTGCTGAGCGCGCACGGGGCCGGCGAGGCGCTCGACCTCGCCCAGGCGCACCGCCCGGACGTCATCCTCGTGGACATCGCTCGCATGGCGGCCAATACGGGCGCCGATGCGATCCGCGCGCTGAAGGCGCTCGCGGCAACCGCCGCAATCCCCGTCGTGGCGCTGATCAATCTGGCGTCGAGCGACGATTCGGACGATGCGCGCGCGGCCGGCGCGGATGTGTACCTCTCGAAGCCCTGCGTGCCGTCGCAGATCGCCCGCGCGATTCGCGCGCTCCTTTTGTG
Source organism: Vicinamibacterales bacterium (assembly GCA_035495555.1). Lineage (GTDB taxonomy): Bacteria > Acidobacteriota > Vicinamibacteria > Vicinamibacterales > 2-12-FULL-66-21 > DATJFQ01. The sequence continues at coordinate 42,154 of DATJFQ010000007.1, read as the reverse complement.
GCCGCGGCGGCGTTAGGCGCTGCCCCACCCAAGTCGCGCCTTGGCTGAGGCGGGGCTACTTCTCCTGTATAGCAACTCCCCATGTGCCGTCGCCGGCAGGAATAGTCGCGATCGCCTTTCGCGAGGCCGTGTCGATGACCGTGACGTTGTTCGAGAGGCCGTTGGCCGTGTAAAGGCGCGATCCGTCGCGGGAGAGCGCGACTCCCCACGGACGATTGCCCGTCGGGATTGTCGACACGATCTTGCGCGTGGCGGCGTCGATAATCATCACGCTGTTGCCGTGGCCCGTCGCCACGTAGACCCATTTGCCATCAGGCGACACGGCGACGCCGACCGGGTGTGCCGGCGGGGGCAGGTGAATGGAGCGCAGCGGCTTGTGCCGAATCGCGTCGATCTGCGTCACGCTGCCGCCGATTTCCGCGGTCACCCACGCGTAGCGCCCGTCGGGAGAGAAGGCCGCCGCGCGGGGGCGAGGGTCGACGAGGAAGCTCGATACCACTTTCATCGCCCGAAGGTCGATCACCGACACGGTGTTGCTGGTTTCGGCCGTCACGTAGACCCAGCGGCCGTTCGGACTGATCGCCACCCCTTCGGGCTCGATGCCCACCACGAGCGTTGCGAGCAATTTCCCCGTCGCCAGGTCGGTCACCGTCGCCGTCCCGGCGTCCTCGTTGGCTGCGATCAGGCGTTTGTTGTCATTGCTGAGCACGAATCGCTCCGGGTCCGATCCTGCCGGATGGTGGTCGAGGATCTTTCCGGTTGCGGGATCGATCGACACGATGGAGTCGCCTGGACCCTCCTTGTTCAACTGGTCGTCGCTCAACGCGACGTAGAGGCGGCCGTTGCGGAAGTCGATGCCGCGCGCGCGGTAGCCCACCTTGATCGTGTCGAGGATCTTGTTGGTCGCCCCATCGATGATCGTGACGGTGTGCGCGCGTTCGTTGCTGACGAAGACACGATACGGTCCGGGTCCTGAGGCTGGCGCGGCCACTGCCGCGAGCAGCGCCAGCGCCACGATTGTTCTCATCGGCCGGCCACCTCTCCCACGACCTTCCCGCCGGCGCCGTCGCTCTCGATGACGTAAAGCGGCTGCTGGAGTGCGCCGTTCTCGAAAGAGAGCAGCGCGCCTTTGTGGCCGTCGAACTGGATATCGCGGATAGCGGCACATGCCGGTCCGTTCGCGCGGAGCGCCGCTTCCAGCGCTGCCTTGACCGCGACCCAACCGAGCCACGCGCCCTCCGTCATCGGCGTGTGGAACTGCCGTGTGAACCGCTCGTTGAGATCCGAGCCCCCGAACTGCTTCAGCGTTGGATGCCAGACTGCGATCCGGTACTCCCCATTTTTTCCGCTGCGCTTCTTCCAGGCGGCGAGAAGGGCAGCGCGTTCGGCAGGCGAGGGAGCCAGCCGGAAATCACAACCCGCAGACTCGAGTGACACACCGTTGGTACCGTGCACGATCGTCGCAAACGGGTGCGCGGCCGCGGCCTCGAGGCGGACGTCACGGCCCAGCAGCTTCGCGGTCTGCTGCGCCTCCGACAGGCCAAGGTGAACGCCGTCGTCCACGTCGGCCGGCGCGCCGCTCGGCTGCCACACGAGGACGATCGCTTCAGCGGCAGCGTGCAGCGGCGCAGGTGACGGCACCAACGATGCGAGCGCGACCGCGCTTGCAGTGACGAGTCGGAATGCGCGCATTTATCGCAACGTGTAGAGATAGGCCGTGATGTCTCTCGCGTCCTGGTCGTTCACACCCATGTCGGGCATCACGTTCTTCGGATCGATCTGCTGCGGGTGCTTGATCCACCGCATCATGTTGTCCGGCGTGTTCGTCAGGTGTCCGCCGAGGATGCTGCGGCTCGCGATGTTCGTGAGGGGCGGCCCGACGGTCGCGTTTGCCCCGGCGACTCCGGGGATCGTGTGGCAGCCGCCGCAGCCGTACTTGTCGATGGCAACCATGCCTTTGCCTGGATCGCCGCCGGTCAGCGTACGCGCCTGGTCGAAGACGTTCTGGCGCCGATCGCGGCACGCGCTCGTCCCGGCGGCCAGCACGAAGACGATGGCAGCCGCCGCAATCGGGCGCTTACCGCGCATGCGGCGCCTCCGAGACGTGGCGGATCAGCGCCTGCGTGCGACCGAGTTCGACACGACGGTCCGCCTCGCCGAGCCACGCGGCGAACAGCGCCAGGCCGAGCACGATGAACACCACGCCGGCGGGAATCCACATCAGCAAGCCGGCGAGCTGCTGGTCGGCAACCGCGTCGACGCCCCATCGCGCACCCTGCACCACATAGTCGTTGTACCACGCAGACGGCGAGACCGTCAGCAGCGCGCCGAGCGCACTGCTGTACACCGCGGTGAGGAAGACGTAGACGACGGCGAGCCCGTAGCCCCGCCGTCCGTAACGGCCGTGCACCATGCCCCACCAGAACAGCGAGGCCGCGATGACGAACGACAGGTGCTCGAGCGCGTGCACGCCGTTGTGGCGGAGCGCGGCTTGGTAGAGCACGGGCAGATGCCACCCCCAGATCGCGACACCCTGTATGAGAAAGACCGCAAGTGGTCCCGTCAGCGCGCGCCAGGTCCAGTTGATCCTGGGCGAGCGCAGTGCGCTCATGACGCCCGTCCGTCGTGACGGCCGAAGGGCCCACAGCCACACGAGCAGCGGGTGTCCGAACATAATCAAGGGCGCCGCGACGAGCATCAGGAGCATGTGCTGCGTCATGTGCACGGACAGGAGGATCTGCGACAGCCATGCGATCGGCGACAACAGCGCGACCGCCATGACCGCGTGGCCGGCCACGAACGACGACGCCTCCCATCCCGCGATGCCGTGTCCAACGCCGGCGTGCCGCCACAGCGCGCGAATACCCGCCGCATAAAATGCGCACGACGCGACGAGCGGAACGATCACCAGCGGATCCCACGTCCACTCGTGCGCCGCCGTGGCGGCGAGTTCATGCGCCGAGAGCGGAACCGAGAACCCCAGAACCAGGAACCCGAGAACCCAGAACCCGAGAACCCAGAACCCGAGAACCCGACCCGAGAACCCGAGAACCCGAGAACCCGAGAACCGTTTCATGGGTTGCACGGCTGCAGGAAAAACGCCGGGATTTCCATGGCCAGGATGACCAGCGCGAACCAGAGTGACAGTCCAAACGCCGCGTACGAAATGAATCGCGCTCGAATCACCGCCGTGCGCTCCGGCTGCGCGGCCGTTGACGCCTGCGACTCGGCGGCGGGCGGCGGCAGCACACGCCAGGTCGCGAGCGCGACGATCGCGATGAGCACCACCGCGGACGCGATAGCCAGGTGGAGCATCCACTTGCTGCCTTGCTCGCACGCGACGTACGACATGGTGTAGTTCGTCTGGAGCACCGCCGCCCAGGCGAGCGGGCCCACGAACACTCCCGCCCAGCGCACCGCCAGCTGCCCGGGCGTGTCAAAAGACGCGCGGCGCGAGATAGATGACGGCATAGATCGGAATCCAGGCGAGGACGACGAAGTACCAGTACATCGCGTTCTCGGAGATATCGACGAAACGATGCTCGTCGATCGGACCTGTGAAGAACAGGACCGTGAGCACCAGCGAATCGGCGAAGTCGGTCATGACGTGCACGGTGTGCATTCCGAGGAGGAACCAGACGACCGAGCCGTATGCGTTCGAATCCCACCAGACATTCAGCCCCGTGAACTCGAACGCGCGCACCACGTTGAACGCGAGCGCGAACACCATGCAGACGACCATCCAGATCCGGACGCCGCGGACGTCGAATCGCTCGGCGGCGTTCTTCGCGAGCTGATTAGGCAGCGTCGATGCGAGGATGATGATGAGGTTCGTCGTACCCCAGAGCAGCCGCGGTGCCGCAAATCCGGGCGGCCAGTGCGGGACGCGGCCTTTCAGGTACATGTACTCCACGATGGTGAGGGCGAAGGCGGTGCCTTCGATCGCCATGAGGCAGATGGTTCCCCACCAGAGCAGGCTGCGATGGCCGAAGCCGAACTCCGGCAGCCCCGAAACATCCAGCGCGGCCGTCGACTTCACGACACCATCTCCCGCGGCGTGAGCTGACCTGCCGCCGCATCCGCCGCCAGCCGCTCCGGCGACTTGCCGCGCGTGGGCCAGAACCAGAAGATCAGCGCAACGGCGATCGGGATCGATCCCCACACGGCACCCCAGGGGCTGAAGATCGACCACACGAACATCAACGTGGTCGACAACGCGGTGACGAGTGGCCAGATTGACGGGCCCGGCATTTCGTAGCGGTGATCCGGTTCGGCGTCGAGTACGTGTGTGACGAGCACCTCCCGTTTATCCGGCGCCAGGCCGACGACCGCGGGAGCCGCGATGTCGGTGTGCCACAGCGGCTCGCGGCTGCCGACCGTCGGCTGCGGCAGGAAGTTATACGGCGGTGGCGGCGAAGCGGTCGCGCCGTCGAGGGTCGCGACACCCCACGGGTTGTCGCCCGCGAGCGCGCCGCTGCGCAGGCTGACGACGACGTTCACCAGATAAATGAGGAGGGACAGTGCCATGATTCCCGCGCCGATGCTGGCCAGCAGATTCATGTCCCCCCATCCCATCGAGGCCGGATAGGTGTAGACGCGCCGCGGCATGCCGGCCAGCCCGAGCAGGTGCATCGGGAAGAACGTCACGTTGAAGCCGACGAACAGGATCCAGAACGCGAGTTTTCCGAGGCGTTCGTCCATCATCCGGCCGGTCAGCTTCGGGAACCAGAACGTCACGGTGCCGAGCAGCGGGAAGATCGATCCGCCGATCAGGACGTAGTGGAAGTGCGCGACGACGAAAAAGGTGTCGTGAACCTGCCGGTCCAGCGGCACCGCCGCGAGCATGACGCCCGTCAGGCCGCCGATGATGAAGATGAAGAAGAACGAGAGCGCGTACAGCATCGGCGAGGTCAACTGCAGCCGCCGCGCGCTCCAGACCGTCGCAATCCAATTGAAGATCTGCACCGACGTCGGCACCACGATCATGATGCTCGCGGCCGTGAAGAAGCTCTGGCCGAGTTGCGGCAGGCCTGTCGCGAACATGTGGTGCACCCAGACACCGAAGCCGATGAAGGCGGTGGCGATGAGCGACAGGATCATCGCGACGTAGCCGACGACCGGACGTCCGGTGAAGGTCGAGATGATTTCCGAGATCGCGCCCAGCGCCGGCAGGAAGATGATGTACACCTCCGGATGCCCGAAGAACCAGAAGAGGTGCTGCCAGAGGATTGGGTCGCCCCCCTCCGCGGCGTTGAAGAAATGCGTGCTGACCAGACGGTCGAGGATGAGGCAGGTGCTCGACACCATCACCGCCGGCATCGCGAAGAGGATCATCGCGGAGACAACGACCATCGACCAGACGAACAGCGGGATGCGGTTCAACGACATCCCCGGCGTCCGCAGCTTCAGGACCGTGCAGAAGATGCACGTCGCGACGACCAGCGACGACACCTCTGAAAACGTGATGAGCTGCGCCCAGACGTCGGGGCGTTTGCCGATGCCGTATTCGGGGCCCGCCAGCGGCGGATAACTGAACCAGCCGACATCCGGGCCTGTATTGAGGAAGAAGTTCAGGAAGAGGAAAATCCCGCCGAACAGGAACATCCAGTACCCGTACGCGAGCAGCCGCGGAAAGCACATCGTACGCGCGCCGACCTGCAGCGGGACCATGTAAATTCCAAGCGCGAGCCAGACTGGCACCGCGAACAGGAACATCATCGCCGTGCCGTGGGTCGTGAAGATCTGGTTGTAGAGATCGGGACCGAGGAAGGTATTCTCCGGACGCGAAAGCTGGATTCGCATCATCGCCGCGAGCACCCCGGCCATCGCGAACCACACGAACGCCGTGACGAGAAAACGGCGGCCGATCCGCTTGTGATCGGTCTCGGCGCACCAGCCGAAGAACCCGCGGGCGTACTTCCAGGTGTCGCGCAGTTGCCGCTCTTCGCGCTCGAGCGCCTCGGACGTCAGCCGCGCGTCGGCGTCGAGGAATTCGGGCGTTCCCGTCAGCTCACGACTCATGTCAATTCCGGGGGGCTTCGCCCCGCCGGACCCCCCACCGCCGTCGCTCGCGGGGGCCCCGAGCCCCGCTCCGCTCCCGCGTGGCGCGCCTCCGGCGCGTCGTCCCGCAGCCCGGCAGGTACTGCGCGGTCAAGGTCATTTGAGCGTCTCCAGGTAGTCGAGAACGGCCTGCAGCTCTTCGTCGCTCAGCCCGGTCGGCGGCATGTAGTTTCCGGGCTTGATGTGCTGGGGATCCACGATCCAGCCCGCCAGGTACCCGCGCGTGTTGGGCAGGGTGCCCGCACCAATCGTGCTTCGCGACGCGACGTGTGTCAGATCAGGCGCGGTATGCGCCGACGCGAGTGAGCCGGTGATGTTGTGGCACATGGCGCACGGACCCCGCTCGAAGACTTCCTTTCCGCGAACCTGTGAAGGGTTCCCCGGCGGCGGAGCGGGCGCCCGGTTCGCGGTCAGCCACCGCTCGAAGATGTCCGGCGGATCCGCGACGACGACGAGCGCCATGTGCGCGTGCTGCGCGCCGCAAAACTCCGCGCACTGCCCGCGATACACGCCGGGCCTGTCGGCCTCCAGCGTCAGCGTATTCAGGCGCCCCGGAACGAGATCGATCTTGCCCTGCAGATTCGGGATCCAGAGGCTGTGAATCACGTCGCCCGAGAACAGGTCCACGATCACGGGCCGGCCCACCGGAATGTGCAGCTCGTTGGCGGTCGTGACGCGCAGCGACGGCGTGGGATTCTCGTACTCGACGTCCCACCACCACTGATAGCCGGTGACCAGGATGTGGAGCGAATGCTGTGTGGAGAGGTTCTCTTGCGCCCGCCCCGTGAGGACGCTTTCGAAGAGCAGCCACACGAGCGCGACGATGCTGATGCCAGTGGCGACCAGAACGTTGCGGAACAGGACGCGCTCGCTCCCAGGCGCAGTGCGCGCCCGGCCGCGCCGAAGGGCCAACAGCATCCCGCCGGCGACCGCGACCCACACGACGGCACACGTCCAGAACATCACCCACCAGAGGTGGCTGACGATCCCCGCTTCGACACCGGCCGGATGCAGGACCGACTGGATGTGCATGGTCAGCGGTGGCCGGTCTGAACGGGCGGCGTGAAGCCCGCGCGCGATTCGGGGACGGCCGACATCTGGTCGTCGTTGCGGCTGGGCGCGGCGTCCTTCGGGGCGGCGCCGCCCATCGACTGCACGTAGGCGACCAGCATCCAGATTTGATCGGCAGGGATGTGGCCGCCGAACGAGGGCATGCCGTCCGGGCGCCCCTGGGAGATCGTCGAGTAGATCTGATCCGGGTGGCTCCCGTAAATCCACTTGTCGTCTTTGAGCGCCGGTCCGATGGCGCCGCCGCCGTTCACGCCGTGGCACCCGACGCAGTTGTACGAGGCAAACAACCGCTTGCCCTGCGCCATGCCCCACGCGTTGTTCTGATACGGGCTCTGGACCGTCTCGTGCTGCTGCGGCGCGCCGGGCTGGAGCACCGTGAGGCGCACGCCGGTTTCCCGATTCGCCGCCGCCGGCAGCTCCTGATACCTTCGCGTCTCACGCTCGCACGCCGCGACCAGCGCGGCCGCCGCGATCAGGATCACGATGCGCTTCATGATGCGGACTCCTGATCGTGGTCGACGCGCGGCACGTTGTAGGACCCCAGAATGGCGTCGATATCGGCCTGTCGCCGAACCAGGAAGTCATCCAGCTCGTCGCGCAGGGCGTTGTCGCCGTGGCGCACGCCCATCGACATGTCGAACACGAACGGCAGGAACGGCAGATCGATCTGCGGCGTGACGGGCGTGACGTCGAGCGGTACGCGGGACATCCGCGCGAAGTACGCGGCCGGTGGTCCCCACGCGAGCGCCGCGTCCACATCGCCGCGCTCGACCGCTTCGACAATGCCCGAGAGCGGATGCGGCTGCGAATAGTCGCCGTAAATTTCGTAGCCGACGACGTTGCGGATGATGCCGCGGCTGCTGAGCGCGTGCGCGGGAGGCGTGTTGTTGAAATCATCGCCCACCATCTGCACGCCGATGCGCATCCGATGCAGGCGCGGGTCATCGAGCGACGAGAGGTGCAGGTGGCGGTCGTGCCGCGCCACGAAGACGTAGGTGGACCGGTAGTACGGCCGCGTGGTCAACGCGAGCTCGAAGCTGGTCGGCACGCCGACCAGCACATCGCAATCGCCGGCCTTGAGCGTATTCCGCACGTAGCCGCGGCGCTGCGCCCACCACGTGTACTCCAGGCGCTCGTGACGGTCCGCGGCAAGCAGCGAGGCGATCTTGTTCTCGAATCCCTCCCCGGCGCGGTTGGAGTACGGAAGATTATTGGGATCGGCGCAGACGCGCAGGACGCGTTCCGGCGGCGCGGGCGCACGATGACAGCCGGCGATCGCCGTCACCGCCATTGCCGCCGCCGCGGCGATCATCGCGCCCTTCATCGGTTGTTCCCCAGCGAGAAGACGTAGAGCACGCCGCCCTTCGTCGTGACCTTCTTCAGATCCGGGATCGCCGCTCCCCAGCCGTTGCCCGCGGTCGCATCGCTGGGGTCGAGATCGGCCGACACGATCGCTCCGGGCCATCCGCCAATGCCCGCGGCAATCGCGATGTACTCGTGACCGTCGGGTCCCTTGAACGCGATCGGCTGGCCGATGACGCCGCTCGCGCACTTGAACTGCCAGAGCAGTTGCCCCGTGTTCGCATCGACCGCTTTGAACCAGCCCTCCATGGTCCCGTAGAAGACAACGTTGCCTGCGGTGGCCAGCGCGCCGCTCCAGGCGGGGAAGTTCTCCTTGATCTGCCAGCGCGGTTTCGCCGCGATCGGATCCCAGGCCGTGAAGAACCCTCGATTGCCTCCAGGACCGGCCTTGTAGATGGCCTCTGACCCGACGTACGGCGTGCCCGCGATGTAGCTCGCGCTCATCCCTTCGAAATCCATGCAGAGATTGTTGTGCGGGATGTACACCAGGCCCGTCTTGGGCGAGAACGCCATCGGCTGCCAGTCCTTCGCACCCGGCGCAGCCGGGCAGATGTCGCGCACGACGACGTTCAGCCTGGGTTCTTTTTCTTTGACCGGAATGAGGCGGCCCGTTTTGAGATCGACCCCCTTGTTGGAGTTGACCGGCGCAAACGGCGTGGCGGACAGCACCTCGCCCGTGAGGCGATCGATCACATAGAAGAGCCCGTTGCGATCAGCCCGCGTGAGGACTTTGCGCGTCGTGCCGTTCATCTGCAGATCCATCAACACGACCTCGTTCACGCCGTCGTGATCGAAGAGATCGTGGGGGCTGGTCTGGTAGAACCACCGCGCGGCGCCGGTATCAGGGTCGCGGGCGAACATGCCGGCCGTCCACTTGTTGTCCCCGGGACGTTGTTCGGGATTCCACGGCCCCGGATTGGACGTGCCGTAATAAAGGAGGTTGACGGCTGGATCGTAGGAGAGCCAGCCCCAAACGGTCCCGCCGCCGATTTTCCACGCTTCTCCTGGCCATGAGGAGAGGCCGAGATCGGTGCCGCGGTCGGACGCATAAAACGGCTTGAAATCGGGACCGATGAGGACATCTTTGTCCGGGCCCGTGCTGTAGGCGCGCCAGGCGATCTGACCGGAATCGATGTCGAGCGCCGTCAGCCATCCACGAACGCCGAACTCTCCACCGCTGTTGCCGACGAACACGTGGTTGCGGACGACCAGCGGCGCCATCGTGATCGTCTCGCCTTTATTGATGTCGGCGAGCGTCGTGATCCATTTCTGCTGCCCCGTGACCGCGTCAACGGCGACGGCCCGGCCGTCGAGCGTGTTGAAAAAGATTGTGCCGTTGGCGTAGGCGGCACCGCGGTTGACCATATCGCAGCAGGCGACACCCTTGGCCGCGCCCAGGACTTTCGGATCGAACGACCAGAGCATCGGATAGCCGGGCTTGGTGAGGTCGAAGGCGTACAGAATGTTCGGCCACGGCGAGACGTAATACATCGTCGAGCCCACGACCAGCGGCGCCGCCTCGTGGCCGGCGGTGACGCCGGTCGAGAAGGTCCACACGGCACCGAGTTTGGACACATTCGACGTATTGATTTCATCGAGGCCGGAATAGCGGGTGCTGGCGTAGTTCTTCGCCGGCATCACCCACTGCCCGTCGTCGTTCTGCAGACGCGCGGGATCGCTGTCCTGAACCGTGCCGCTGAGCGCCCGCCCAGACGCAGGCGGTGAATTGTCGAGAGTCTGTTTCTGACAGCCGGCGAGGAGGAGGGCAAGGGCGCCGGCTACCGATAAGGTGCAAACCGATCCGTGCCGGGTCAGCATCACGGCCGCGCTCCTGCAATTTCACCACCAGCAAACCGTAGGCATGCGGACGATGCCATCTGCTGTTCAGCCGCGCGCACGTGATGGATTGACGTCCCGCCTTCATTGTCCCGGAGCGCTGTACGGTCTCTCGTTCACAGTAAGTAACCGAGGTTCTCCATCGGTGAAGACGACTGCCGTGATCGAAGCCGGACTGATTTCGAAGCGGTGCCAGAGGCTCAGCGGCGTTGCGGCGGCGTAGAGCACCGCATTGCGGATGACGTCGCCGTGGCTGATTGCGGCAATGGTCTCGCCGGGATGCGTGGACGCGAGCGTGTTGAGTGTGGCGATGACGCGCTGCTGAACGTCCGCTGCGGTTTCGCCGCCGGGCACGATCGCCGTGCCGCGGTCGCGGTTGAAGTGCTGCCACTCAGGGTTTGCCTCGAGTTCGGCGAACGTGAGTCCCGTCCACTCGCCGAAGTCCACTTCGGTCAAGCCCTCGACGATGAGGACCGGCTGCATGCGATCGCGTGCGAGCGGCTCCGCCGTCGCGACGGCCCGTTCCAGCGGGCTCGAGTACACGGCTGCGAGCGCGACGCCGCGCAACCGCTCCTGTAATTGCTGCGCCTGCCAGAGGCCGACGTCGGAGAGGGGCACGCCGGGAGCCCGTGATGTCAGACGGACGCCGACGGCGGCCGTCAAGGCGTGACGGATGCAGAGAACGGTCGTGCTCATGCCGGCGTCAGCCACCGCCGTGGTGTATTCGCCCGTACCCGGGTCGAAAACTTTTCATACGCGACAGATCAGCGCGACCGCGATGTGGAATCGAGCTTTCGCGACGCGAGGACGCGGCAGCACCCGAGCACATCGGGCGACGTCAGCCAATAGAAGACGGCGCTCGCGTCCCGGCGGCGCTGCACGAGGCCTGCATGATAGAGGACCTGCAGATGCTTCGACGCCGTGGACTGCCGCGTCTCGACGGCTGCGGCGATCTGCCCCACGGCCTGTCGTCCACGCCCGAGCACCGAGAGGATCCGCACGCGCGTGGGATCGCCCAGCGCGCGCGCGCGGCTCGCCACCAGATGGGCCCGCTCCTCCGAAAGAGTCGTCATATCGCGATTCGCGCAGATGCGCATACGGGCGCGCGGCCGTATGAGTGCATGCGCATGGTGGAGCTCCGATTGGCTCCCGCTTTGCTACTTACGTCATCGCCGGCGCGTGTTTGTTAAGCAAGCGCGGCTCCAGTCGCGAACGGCGATCTGGAAAGCAGAAGGACAGACAACTCGATGAATATTCTGATCACCGGCGGCGCGGGCTTCATCGGATCGCACGTGGCCGACGAACTGCTGCACCACGGGCATCGGGTGCGCGCGCTCGACAATCTGTCGCCGCAGGTGCACGGCGCGGGCGCGACACGGCCGGCCTATCTCGATCGCGAGGTGGAACTCGTACGCGGCGACGTGCGCGATTCCGATGCGGTGCGCCGGGCGCTCGAGGGCATCGACGCCGTCTATCACTTTGCCGCGGCGGTCGGGGTCGGCCAGAGCATGTATGAGGTCGACCACTACACGTCGGTGAACAACCGCGGCACGGCGGTGCTGCTCGAAGCGATCATCGACCATCCGGTCGAGCGCCTGGTCGTCGCTTCCAGCATGAGTCTCTATGGCGAGGGGCTGTATCGCGGGCCTGACGGGACCTTGTCGGAAGGGCAGGAGCGGCCTCTCGCGCAGCTGCGTGCGGCGGACTGGGAAGTGCGCGACGCGCACGGGGCCGCGCTGGAGCCGGTGCCGACTCCCGAAACGAAGACGCCATCGCTCTCGTCGATCTACGCGCTGTCGAAATTCGATCAGGAGCGCATGTGCCTCCTGATCGGCCGCGCGTACGGCGTTCCGACCGTCGCGCTGCGCTTCTTCAACGTGTTCGGCACACGCCAGGCGCTCTCGAATCCGTACACCGGGGTGCTCGCGATCTTTGCGTCGCGGCTGCTGAACGGGAACGCGCCGCTGATCTTCGAGGACGGCCGCCAGCGCCGCGACTTCGTGAGCGTGTACGACATCGCGCAGGCCTGCCGCCTCGCGCTGGAGGTGCCCGGCGCCGCGGGCCGCGCGTTCAACGTCGGCAGCGGCACGCCGTACACCATTCGCGAAGTCGCTGCGCTGCTCTCCGCCATTCTCGGAAAGACCATCGAACCCGACATCTGCGGCAAGTATCGCGTCGGTGACATCCGTCACTGCTTCGCGGACATCAGCGAGTCGCGCGAGGTGCTCGGCTACGAGCCGCGCGTCACGCTCGAAGACGGACTCGTGGAGCTCGCCGAATGGCTGCAGGACCAGGCGGCCGTGGACCGGGTCGAGGACGCGAGCCGGGAGCTCGCCGCAAGGGGGTTGACCGTATGAGGCTTCGTACGCCGGCCGACACAGGCCTGTCGCTCATTACGGGCGGTGCCGGGTTCATCGCGACCAACGTCGCCGATCGCCTGCTGCAGCAGGGACGGCGGGTGCGGCTGTTCGACAATCTCTCGCGTCCTGGCGTCGAAGAAAACCTGCACTGGATCCGTGGCCAGTACGGCGATCGCGTGGAGTTCGTCCGGGGCGACATCCGTGACGAGGCCGCGGTCCGCCGTGCGGTGCGGGGCGTCGATCAGGTGTTTCATTTCGCCGCGCAGGTGGCGGTCACGACCAGCCTCACGCAGCCGTTCCTCGACTTCGACGTCAACGCGCGCGGCACGCTCAACCTGCTGGAAGCCGTCCGGGCGATGGAACATCCGCCGTCGCTCCTCTTCACGTCGACCAACAAGGTGTACGGCGATCTCTATGACGTCGGTCTCGTCCGCCGCCGCACCCGATACGAGCCGGCCGATGCGCAGGTGCGTGAGCACGGCATCAGCGAGGCGCGATCGCTCGATTTCCATAGCCCTTACGGCTGCTCGAAAGGCGCGGCCGAGCAATACGTCCTGGATTACGCGCGAACCTTCGGTCTGCCCGCGACGGTCTTCCGCATGAGTTGCATCTACGGCCCGCATCAGTTCGGCACGGAGGATCAGGGCTGGGTGGCGCACTTTCTGATTCAGGCGACGCGCCGCCGCCCGTTGACGCTCTACGGGGACGGGTTGCAGGTGCGCGACATTCTCTTCGTCGAGGACCTCGTCAGCGCGATGCTGCTCGCGCACGAGCACATCGACGACACGGCGGCCGTGGCATTCAACATCGGCGGCGGGCCTCAGCACACCATCAGCCTGCTCGAGCTGCTCGACTGCCTGGCCGAGCTTACGGGCGAGCGGCCCCACTTCACCGTCGAACCCTGGCGCCCGGCAGATCAGCGCTATTACGTCTCGAATACCGCGCGGTTCGCGAGCCTCACGGGATGGCGTCCTCAGGTCTCGCCGCGCGAGGGCATCGAGCGCCTGCTGGCGTGGCTCGTTGAATCCGAGATCGCCGAAGTTCCGTCCGCGACGACTGCGACCCGGGTTGCATCATGAAGGTCGCCCTGGTGAACCCCTCGTGGCACTTCGAGGGCAGCATCTATTTCGGGTGCCGCGAGCCGCACCTGCCGCTCGAGTTCGGCTACTCGCGCGCCCTGCTCGAGGCCGCCGGTCACGAGGCGGCGATCATCGACGGACAGCTCCACCGGTTGACGACCAGCCAGATCGCCGATCGGGTTGCGGCGTTCGCCCCCGACCGCGTGGTCATCACGACGGCACCGAGCTATTTGTTCTGGCGCTGCGCGCCCCCGGAGCTGCGGGTGCCCCAGGAAACGCGTCGCGCAATCGAGGCGGCCTATCCGGCGCGGCCTCATGGCGCGGTGACGATCGTCGTGGGTCCGCACGCGTCAACCACCCCATCGACCACCTTACGGAAGCTGCACGCAGATGTCGCAGTGCTTGGCGAGTGCGAAGACATCCTGCCGCTGCTCGCGGCGCCGCCCGAGACGTGGGCGGCTGTACCCTCCATCGCGTGGTGGGATGACGGAGCCTTGCGCGTGCAGGGCGGCACGCACCAGGCCGACATGTCGGCGCTGCCGCCGCTGCGCTGGGCCGACCAGGACGTCCGCCGGCACTCGCATCATCATCACCGGTTCGACCGGCAGCCGTCGGCGCCCGGCGCGGAGATGGAAGTGTCGCGTGGCTGCCCGTATCACTGCACGTTCTGCGCGAAAGAGAACTTCCGCACCGATTATCGCAAGCGGCCGGTCGACACGATTCTGCAGGAACTCGACGGCTTGCTTGCTCAGGGCGTCGAATACGTGTACTTCATCGACGAAATCTTTCTTCCCAACCGCGAGCTGCTGGAGGCGTTCGTCGGCCGGCCGTTCCAGTTCGGCGTGCAGACCCGCATCGACCTCTGGACCCCGGCCATGCTCGACCTGCTCGGGCGCGCCGGGTGCGTCTCGATCGAAGCGGGCGTCGAGAGCATCACCGTCGAAGGGCGCAATCTCCTCGACAAGGGCAGCCGCCTGACGACGGAGCAGTTGGCGGAACGGCTGATCCATGCACGCGAACGGGTCCCGTTCGTCCAGGCGAATCTGATCCAGTCCGGTTCAGACGATCCCGCAGACGTCGAACGGTGGCGCGAGCACCTGCAGCGCTTCGGTGTCTGGGCGAACAAGCCAGTCCCGATGTTTCCGTATCCGGGCTCTCCCGACTACACACGGAAGTGGGGCGCGCCGGACGACCACGCCTGGGAGCGCGCGATGGAGCATTACCTGACCGCATTCGACGAGTTCAGCGACATCCAGGACGCGCGTCCCCGATCGCTCGAGGAGCTGGAGCTGACAGATGTCCGCTGAGCGTATCCGCCGCGTGCTCATGACCGCCGACGGCGTCGGCGGGGTGTGGACGTATGCGCTCGATCTCGCCCGCGGACTCTCGGAACAAGACGTCGCCGTCGATCTCGCGGTGATGGGACCGCCCCTCAGCGACGATCAGCGGCGCGACGCCATCAGCGCGGGCATCACACCGATCGAGGGTCCGTACCGCCTCGAATGGATGGACGCCCCATGGGCGGACGTCGACCGCGCGTCGCGCTGGCTGCTCGATCTCGAACGCGCGCTGCAGCCCGACGCGGTGCATCTGAACGGCTTCTGCCACGGCCCGCTGCCGTGGCGCGCTCCGGTCGTCATGGTCGGCCACTCGTGCGTGCGATCGTGGTGGCGTGCCGTCCACGGCGCCGATGCGCCCTCAGGTTGGGACGAGTACAGCCGCCGTGTGAAGGCGGGCCTGCAATCGGCGGCGCTGGTGGCAGCGCCGTCGACCGCGATGGCGGCGGAACTCGAGAGCGACTACGGCCCGCTGCGTGAGATGCGCGTCATCCCGAACGGGCGCGACTTCACGCCAGCCGTCCTGCCACGACGGCCGGTCGTGTTCTCCGCGGGCCGGGTCTGGGACGAAGCGAAGAACATCGACACGTTGTGTGCGGCGGCCTCGGAGATCAGTTGGCCCGTCTACGTCGCGGGCGACCATCGCCATCCGCGCGGCCATTGCGCGGCTTCCGGCTATGTCCATTACCTCGGGCGCCTCGGCGCCGCGCAGGTGCGGCAGTGGTATGCGCGTGCGTCCATTTACGCGCTGCCGGCGCGCTACGAGCCGTTCGGGCTGTCGGTCGTCGAAGCCGCGCGGTCCGGCTGCGCGCTGGTGCTCGGTGACATCCGCAGCCTTCGCGAGAACTGGAACGGAGCGGCGCTGTTCGTGCCGCCCGACAACCGCCGCGCGATCGCAATGGCCATCCAGTCGTTGATTGACGACGAGCCGCTGCGAAATGAGCTCGCCTCGCGCGCGATCAGGCGTGCGCAGCAATTCACCGTTGAGGCCATGACGGCCGGCTATCTGGACGCGTATGACCGCGTCGTCCGAGCGACCGCGCGGCATCATCCGGTGATGGCGGTGGCGCGATGAACGCACGTCCAAAGATCGCCTTCTTCGGATCGAGTCTCGTCTCGGCCTACTGGAATGGCGCGGCGACGTACTACCGCGGCATCGTGCGGGCGCTGGACGCGCGCGGCTTCGACATCACCTTCTACGAGCCCGACGCGTATGACCGGCAGAAGCATCGCGACATCGCTGATCCTGCATGGGCGCGCGTGGTCGTGTATCCATCGGACGGGACCGCCGGCGTCGAGCGCGTGCTGAACGATGCCCGCTCCGCGGATATCGTGGTGAAGACGAGCGGCGTCGGCGTCTTCGACGAGCTGCTCGAGGCGGCCGTGCTCGACGTGAAGGCGCCGCACGCGACGGCGATCTTCTGGGATGTCGACGCGCCGGCGACGCTCGACCGGCTCGAGCACAATCCGTCGGACCCGCTCCGCGTGCTGATCCCGCGATACGACGCGGTGTTGACGTACGGCGGCGGCGATCCCGTCGTTCGCGCCTACATGGCCGTGGGTGCGCGGCTGTGCGTGCCGATTTACAACGCGCTGGATACCGCGACGCATTTCCCCGTGGAGGCGGACCCGCGGTTCGCGGCGGACCTGGGCTTTCTGGGCAACCGGCTGCCCGATCGGGAAGCGCGAGTGGAGGCGTTCTTTCTCGATGCGGCGGCGCGGCTGCCGGAACGGATGTTTCTCCTGGGCGGCAACGGCTGGCAGGACAAGCCGATGCCGTCCAACGTCCGCTATGCCGGCCACGTCTACACGCGCGATCACAACGCGTTCAATTGCACCCCGTCAGCGGTCCTGAACATCAGCCGCGAGAGCATGGCGCGGTACGGGTTTTCGCCCGCGACGCGTGTCTTCGAGGCTGCCGGCGCCGGCGCCTGCATCATCACGGATCGGTGGGACGGCATCGAGCTGTTCCTCGAACCCGGCGCGGAAGTGCTCGTCGCCGATTCGGGGACGGACGTGGCCGAGCACGTCGTCGCGCTCGATCCCGTGCGTGCGCGCCGGATCGGCGCGGCGGCAAAGCGGCGCATCTGCGCCGAGCACACGTACGCGCATCGGGCGATGCAGGTCGATGCGCTCCTCAGGGAGGGTGTGGCGGTCGGGTCATGAATCTCGTCGTCTTCGGCCTCACGATCTCGTCGTCGTGGGGAAACGGTCACGCGACGCTCTGGCGGGGGCTGTGCCGCGCGCTGGCGGCTCGCGGCCACCGCATCACGTTTTTTGAGCGCGATGTGCCGTACTATGCGGCGCACCGGGACGCGCCGCGCCCAGACGGATGCGATCTGCGCCTGTATGCCGAGTGGGCGAGCGTCCGGGCCGACGCGGCGGCGGCGGTCGAACAGGCGGATGTCGCGATGATCACGTCGTATTGCGCGGACGCGCAGCCGGCGACCGACCTGCTGCGCGCGTTTCCGCCCGAGCGGACCGTGTTCTACGACATGGACACGCCGGTCACGATCGATCGCCTCGATCGTGGTGAGCCGGTTCCGTACCTGCCCGAGCAGGGGCTTGCGGCCTTCGATCTCGTCCTGAGCTACACCGGAGGGCGGGTGCTCGACGTGCTGCGGCATCGGCTCGGCGCCCGCGCGGTCGCCCCCCTTTATGGCAGCGTGGATCCAGAAGCCCATCATCCGGTCCCTGCCGATCCGTCGATCGCCTTCGACCTGACGTACCTCGGCACGTACGCGCAGGACCGGCAGGCACAGCTCGAGGCCTTTCTGCTCGAGGCCGCGCGCCGGCGTCCGCACCATCGGTTCGCGATCGCCGGCTCGATGTACCCCGTGGATTTTCCGTGGCTGCCGAATCTGTTCTATCTGGCGCACATGCCGCCGCCCGACCATCCCCGGTTCTACTGCTCGTCGACGCTGACGTTGAACATCACGCGCGGGCCGATGGCGGCGATGGGGTACTGCCCCTCCGGAAGGCTCTTCGAGGCTGCGGCGTGCGGCGCCGTCGTGCTCTCCGACTGGTTCGAAGGGCTCGATGCGTTCTTCGATCCGCGCCAGGAGATCATCGTCGTTCGATCGACGGAGGATGTCCTGCGGGCGCTCGATCTGTCTCCTGAGGAGCGGCGGCGCATCGGCGCCGCGGCGCGTGAGCGTGTGCTGGCCGATCACACGGCGGACGTTCGCGCGAGGGAATTGGAAGGCGCGCTGGAATTGCCGGCGTCTTTGCTCGACGCCAGCCTGAACGGGTGCGCGACAAGCGAGGTTCACTGATGTGGGGCATCGTGCCGGCGGCGGGGCAGGGAAGCCGCATGCAGCCGCTGGCGTTCTCGAAAGAGCTGCTGCCTGTCGGCAGCCGCCGCGACGGCGATCGCGAGCGGCCGCGGGCGGTCAGCGAATACCTCGTCGAGCGGCTGGTGCTCGGGGGAGCCGACAAGCTGTGCTTCGTGATTTCACCGGGTAAATCCGACATCCTCGAGTACTACGGGGGCGGGGTGTTTTCGGCGAGCGTGTTCTACAGCGTTCAGCCGCACGCCTCCGGGCTTTGCGACGCCATGTTCCGGGCGTTGCCATTGATTGATGACCACGAGCAGGTGATGGTTGGCCTGCCGGACACGATCTGGTTTCCGGACGATGCGTTGGCGCGTCTGCCAGATGGAGAACTGTCGTTCCTGCTGTTTCCCGTCGACCGGCCGCAACTCTTCGACGCGGTGCTCTGCGGTGAGGATTGGCGGGTCCGTGAGATCCAGGTGAAGAGACCCGACGCGCAGTCACACTGGATCTGGGGCGCGTTCAAGATGCCTGGCTCCGTTCTCCGTCAGTTCTTCGACTTGTGGAACGAACGCGGGCAACAGGACGAGTACGTGGGGACGCTCGTAAACGCGTGGCTTGCGCGCGGCGGACGCGCGTCGGCGGTTCCGGCCGGCGAATCCTACGTCGATGTTGGCACGGTCCAGGGCTATCGCGAAGCGGTCGCGCTCCTGGGGGAAGAACGATTCGCGGCGGCGGTGCCGGGAGTAGCGCGACGCTGATGCGCATCGTGCTGTTCTGCCATTCGCTGGTGTCCGACTGGAACCACGGCAACGCCCATTTCCTGCGCGGGATCGCAACCGAGCTGCTCGGGCGCGGCCACGACGTTGAGGTCTTCGAACCGGCGGACGCCTGGAGCGTCCAAAATCTAATCGCCGATCGCGGTCCCGACGCAATCGCGGCCTACCGCAGCGCGTATCCGCAGCTCGCGTCCGAACGGTACGATCCAGCAGCGCTCGATCTCGATCGTGCGCTCGACGGCGCTGACCTCGTGCTCGTGCACGAATGGAATACGCACGAACTGGTTCGCGCGATCGGCGAGCGTCGCGCGCGAGGCGGACGGTTCGTGCTGCTCTTTCACGACACGCATCATCGCAGCGTCAGCGATGCCGCGGCGATGAGCGCGTACGACCTGGACGCCTACGACGGCGTGCTCGCGTTCGGCGAGGTGATCCGGCAGCAGTACGTGGCACGCGGATGGGCGCGGCGCTCGTGGACGTGGCACGAAGCGGCCGATCCGCGCGTGTTCACGCCCCGTGCAGCCGGGCGCACGGGGGATCTCGTCTGGATCGGCAACTGGGGCGACGGCGAGCGCTCGGCAGAACTGCGGCGCTATCTCATCGATCCCGTACGCGAACTCGGGCTGCGCGCGCGGGTGCACGGGGTGCGGTATCCGGAAGACGCACGTCGTGAGCTCGCGGACGCCGGAATTGAGTACGCCGGCTGGCTGCCCAACTACCAGGCGCCCTGTGTGTTCGCACAGCATGCCGTGACCGTCCACGTGCCACGCCGGCCGTACGTGGAAGCGCTCCCGGGGATTCCGACGATCCGCGTTTTCGAAGCGCTTGCGTGCGGAATCCCGCTCGTCTCGTGCTGGTGGGACGACGTGGAAGGCTTGTTTTCGGTGGGTGAGGACTTCCTGATGGTGCGAACGCCAGGCGAGATGACCCATGCGGTCCGCGACGTGCTGGCCGACGCGGACGCCGCGGCGGCGCTCGCAGCCCACGGCCGCGCCACCGTGCTGGCGCGGCACACGTGCGCGCACCGCGTCGACGAACTGATGGCGATCTACGAGGCGATACGCCAATGAGAATCGCGATCTTCGGACTGTCGATCACCTCATCCTGGGGCAACGGCCATGCGACGACGTACCGGGCGCTCGTCCGCGCGCTCGCGGCGCGCGGGCATGACATTGCGTTCTTCGAACGCGATGCCCCCTGGTATGCGGACAATCGCGATCTACCGGAGCCGCCGTACTGCCGCACCATCATCTACGAATCGCTGGCTGATTTGCGCGACCTCGCGGCCGGCGAACTCGCCGAGTGCGATCTCGCGATCGTCGGCTCCTATGTGCCGGACGGCATCGAAGTCGGTGACTTCGTTCAAAGCCGCGCGCGCGCGCTCACGGCGTTTTACGACATCGACACACCGGTGACGCTCGCGAAACTCGCGGCAGGGCGTATCGATTACCTCTCGGCACGGCAAATTCCCCGGTACGACATGTATCTGTCGTTTACCGGCGGGCCGACGCTCGATCTGCTGCAGTCGACGTACGGCTCGCCGATGGCGCGGCCCCTCTACTGCTCGGTGGACCCCGAGCTGTACTTTCCCGAAGATGCGCCCGCGCGGTGGGACCTCGCCTATCTGGGCACGTACAGCGCCGATCGGCAGCCGGTACTGAATCGGCTGATGCTGCGCGCCGCGTCCCGGTGGCGCGAGGGCCGGTTCGTCGTGGCTGGCCCGCAGTACCCCGACGGCATCGAGTGGCCTGCCAACGTCGAACGGGTCATGCATCTGGCGCCGGCCGAACATCGCGCGTTCTACAACTCGACGCGGTTCACGCTCAACGTGACACGGGCCGACATGGTCAAGGCGGGCTACTCGCCGAGCGTTCGCCTGTTCGAGGCGGCGGCCTGCGCGACACCAATCATCAGCGACGACTGGAAGGGGCTGGATCGGCTGTTTACGCCGGCGGCTGAAATTCTGATTTCCACAAGTGCCCGGGACACGCTCGCGTACCTTCGCGACCTCGGCGACGGCGACCGCCGCGCGATCGGCGAACGGGCACGGCAGCGTGTGCTCGGCGCGCACACCTCGCGTCACCGCGCGATCGAGCTCGAGACCTATGCGGCGGAAGCGGGCGTCACCACGGCGGAAAGGGCGGCGGCATCATGAGCGTGCGGGAGCTCACGCGGGAGGACATCGAAACGCGCGTGCACGAACTGGGAGAGTGGTTCCACAACATCAATCTGAGAGGCGTCGAAACGGCACCGCATCATTTCCTCGGTGATTATCCCGCCGTCAAATGGAAGCTGTTCCAGCACGCGATTCCGGAAGACCTGTCCGGCCGCACCGTACTCGATATCGGCTGCAACGGAGGGTTCTATTCGATCGAAATGAAACGCCGCGGCGCGTCCCGCGTCGTCGCCGTCGACACGGACGAGCGATATCTGGCGCAGGCGCGTTTCGCCGCCGACGTGGCCGGCGTGGATATCGAGTTCAGGACGATGTCGGTCTACGAAGTGCCGGACCTCGAAGAGCGCTTCGATGTCGTGCTGTTCATGGGCGTGCTCTATCACCTGCGTCATCCGCTGCTGGCGCTCGACATCCTGCACGACTACGCCACGCGCGACCTGCTCGTGTTCCAGTCGATGCTGAGGGGCAGCCGAGATGCGCGCGACGTGGACCGGGATTACGATTTCCACGAGACCGCGCAGTTCGACGACCCGTCGTATCCCCTGATGTACTTCGTCGAACATCGTTATGCGCACGATCCGACGAACTGGTGGATCCCCAATCGGGCCTGCGCCGAGGCGATGCTGCGCAGCGCCGGCTTCGACGTGGTCGATCATCCGGAAGACGAGGTCTTCGTCTGCCGGCGCCGCGAGACGTCTGAACGGTTCGGGGAGGAGCTGCCGGCGTGCTTGAAGCGGTAATGCTCTGGAACGAGCCGAACAACCTCTCGCATTGGGACTTCCAGATCGACGAGGGGTGGCACACGTTCGCGGAGCTGGTCAAATGCGCATCGACCGCGATCGCCGCGGAACAGCCGCGCCTTCCGCGCGTGCTCGGCGGCATGTCTCCCATCGACGCCTCGTTTCTACGCACGCTCGACGCGCAAGGGGCCGTGGACGCCGTCGACGTCGTGGCGGTGCACGGCTTCCCGCTCGACTGGAATCACTGGCCGATCGATGAGTGGCCCGAGCGCCTCGCGGAAATCCAGGCGGTGACGACCAAGCCGGTGTGGATTTCGGAAGTCGGCGTCTCCACGTTCGGCGCCGAAGAGGTGCAGCAGTTTGGACTGGCACGGACGGCTGAACTCCTGAAAGGGAAAGCCGACCGGATCCACTGGTACAGCCTCTACGATCTCCCGCGTGCGTGGCCCGCGACGACACGTCACCGCGAGGCGGAGGGGTCGTCGTACTACCGGCACTTCTACATGGGCCTGCTGAAGGAGGACGGTACGCCCAAGCTCGCGCTGCGCGATTTCGCGGAGCATACGCCTGAACTGGGCATCTGCCAGTGGTTCCATTTCGAAGACCACCGTCTGGATGATGCGGTGCGTTGGCTGCGTGATTTAGGCGTAACGTATATCCGTACGGGGATCAGTTGGGCCGATTCCCTCCGCCCCGATGCGCAGGCCTGGTTCGATCGGCAGATGAAAGCGCTCGAACCATTCCGCGTCACCGCGACGTTCTGCTTCACGCCGCAAAGCGAAGGCGTGAAGCCGCATCACACGAGTCCTCCTCGTGACGTGCGTCCCTTCGCTGAGTTCTGTGCGGCCCAGGTTCGGCGGTACGCCTGATGGCAAAACACGACATCGTCCTGATTGGCGCGTCGGCTGGGGGCGTGGAGGCGATCAGCCGCGTGGTCGCGGATTTACCCCGAGACCTCCGCGCTGCGGTGTTTGTCGTATTGCACATCGGGCGCGGCCGGAGCATGCTCCCGGAAATCCTGACGAGGGCCAGCCGCCTTCCCGCGGAGCATCCTGTTGATGGCGAGCCCATTCAATATGGGCGCATCTATGTCGCGCCGCCCGACAACCACATGCTGCTCATGGGGGGGCGCCTGCGGGTCACCCGTACCGCGGCCGAAAACGGGCTTCGGCCGGCGGTGGACTCGCTGTTCCGGTCGGCCGCGCGAGCGTACGGTCCGCGCGTGATTGCGGTCGTGCTGTCTGGAACGTTGGATGATGGCACGGCCGGCGCCGCCGCCGTCAAACTCGGGGGCGGTGTTACCATCGGGCAGGATCCGGCCGAGGCGTTCGCGCCGGGGATGCCGACGAGCGCCATCAACGCCGGATTCATCGATCACGTGCTGCCGCTCCGGGACATTCCTGTGCTGGTCTCCGCGCTGGTCGACGAAGACGCGCACGGGCACACGGACCCGGACGCGCCGGTACTGCACGCGAAGGAGCCGGACCTCGAACAGCCGCGGACGGCGATCTATGGGACGGACCGCCCGGGCCATCCGTCGGTATTCACGTGCCCCGCGTGCCACGGAACGTTATGGGAAGCGCATGAGAATGGTCTCGTGCGCTTCCGCTGCCGCGTGGGCCACGTGTACTCGCCGGAAAGCATGCTGTCGGCTCAGACGGACGAGGTCGATCGGGCGCTGTGGATCGCGTTGCGCACGCTCGAAGAGCGTGCGGCGCTCTCGCACAGGCTTGCCGAACGCGGGCGGGACCGCGGCCAGGTGTGGGTTGACGCGGCGTTCACGCGCCGCGCGGAGGAATCGGAACGCGAGGCGGCGCTCGTGCGCGAGGTGCTGCACGCGCGCAGCACGCCCGCGCAGACCGTCCCCGACGATCTCCCGTCCGACGGCCCCGTGCTGGAAGACGAACGGCGAGGCTGACCTGATCAGTCGCGCAGCTCTTCCATCAGCAGAATCACGCCGGTGATCGAGCGGTCCGCGCCGAGCAGGGCCGTTACATTGACCCGGCACTGCGCGGTTCGCCCCTTCCGCGTAATTGCACCGATCGTGATCTCGCGCCGCGTCGCCGCGCCAGTGAGCACCTCTTTGATGGGCTGGTGCAGGTCCGCGACCGGCAATCCCATGTCGAGGCCGAAGAAGTAGCTCCGCTGCGCTTCGTCTTCGCGGAGCCCCCAGAGATCGGATGCTCCCCCGTTCCAGACTTGCACGCGCATGTCCCGATCGAGCACGACCACTGCCGATCGCAGACTGGCAAAGACCGCTTCCAGAAATGCGTTCGACGCGTTCAGTTCCGTGCCGCGATTGCGCAGCTCGTCGTTCATGGTCTGCAGTTCCTCGTTCGTGGACTGCAGCTCTTCGTTCATCGTCTCGAGCTCTTCGTTCGTCGATTGCAGTTCTTCGTTCGTGGTCTCCAGTTCTTCCACCGTGGACTGGAGTTCTTCGTTCGTCGTTTCGAGCTCCTCGTTGGTGGACTGCAGCTCTTCGTAGGCGGTTTCGAGCTCCTGTTTCGAGTGCGTCAACTCCTCCTGGAGGGCCTTGACGGGGGTCACGTCCCTGAAGGTCACGCGGCTGCCGAGGAGAGTGCTGTCGTCGTCGAAGAGCGGCACGATTGTCACGTCGACATAGCGGGCGGCATTCCCCTGCTCCATGGGTACTGCGGCCAGCGTCACCTCCCGGCGCTCCTGGATCGCGCGCTCCAGCGTCGGCCGCAATTCGGCGGGACGGTACGACAATTCGAGGTCCTGGAGCGGGACGCCGATCTCCGCGGTGCTCAGGGAGAAGGTGCGCCGCGCCTGTGCGTTCATCGCCACGACCACGCCGACGGGATCGAGCACGATCTGCGGGTCCGTCGATGCGTCGAAGGCGGCATCCCGCAGGCGCGAGTGAGTTGGGTATTGCACCATCGCATCCTCGCGGCTCGATTGCGCGAGCAGCAGCAGCCGTTCCCGGTGGTTGACTTTCGGGATGATTCTGAACACCCGGCGCTTCAGATCCACTGGCTGAAACAGCGAGGCGTGGCTGAACAGCATCTCCGCGCGCCCGAGCACCAGGAAGCCGGCGGGGTTCAGCGAAAAATAGAACCGTCCGATGATGCGGGCCTGCGCGTCCGCATTGAAGTACATGAGCGTATTGCGGCAGAGCAGCAGATCGACGCGCGAAATAGGCGCATCCTCGATGAGATCGTGACGGCCGAAAATCACGGCGCGCCGCAAATCGCGGTCGAACGTGAACAGGTCGCCGGCCCGGTCGAAGTATTTCTCGCGGAGGTCCGGCGGTACGCCCTCGAGCTGTTTCTCGGAATACACGGCACGACGCGCTTCGGCGAGCGAATCTTCGTCGACGTCCGTCGCATAGATTTTGACGCGCTCGCGGAAGGCCTCTTTGCCGACCGCCTCTGCGAGGATCATTGCCGCCGAGTACGCCTCTTGCCCGGATGCGGAGCCCGCACTCCACACGCGAAGCGGTACATCCTGCCGCCTCGACTCGAGCAGCTGCGGGACGAGAGCGGTGTTGACGTAGTCCCACACGTCGGCATCACGGAAAAATCCGGTGACGTTGATGAGGATGGTATTGAACAGCTCGTTGAATTCGTCCGGTTGTGCCTGCAGCCGATCGAGATAGTGATCGAACTGTTCGACGCCGAGCGTCTGCATGCGCTTGGTCACGCGGCGCACCAGACTGGTGCGTTTGTAGGCCGTGAAGTCGAACCCGCGAGCCTGTCGCAGGTAGTCCAGAATGCGCTCGAAGGCGTGATCGTCGGCCGGCGCAATCATTCGGAGCAATGTACCACAGGAGATTTCAGCCTCCGGCTACTGCGAAGGCAGACGCGTCGGTGGTGCACGAGACCGCGCCGTGGGGTATATCGCCGCTCCCGAGTCGAGAAGACGCGAAGTTACTACCGCGCCGCCGGCGGTGAGCGGTAAAATTGCCAAAGCGTAACCGAACAAAAGGGGGGCCCTTGCCCATTGATGCGCTTCAGCTGCAACTCACCTCGGCACTGCAGCGATTCCACTCGATGCAGCGCCGATTTCCATCGGACGAGTCGCCGAAATACGTCGGGAATGTGTTCCGGGAACTGGAGAACGCGCTGGAAGAGGTGCGTGTCGCGCAGGAACAGCTCGTCGACAGCCGCAATCGGATGGAAGCTCTACAGCGCGAACTCACCACGCAATATCAGAAGTATTGGCAGCTCTTCGATGACATGCCGCAGCCTTACGTGGTGACCAAAGCCGACTCGACCATTGTGGAGGCGAACCGCGCCGCTTCCGAGCTCCTGAACGTCAGCCAGCGATTCCTCGTTGGCAAGACGCTCAGCGTCTTCGTCGGCGACGACCGCGTCCACTGGCTCGGCCAGGTGCGTCGGATTGCGGAGACACGGGAGAGACTTGAACTGGCGTTCCGCTTGCGGCCGCGTGAAAAGGCGGTAGTCAGCGTGCTCGCGCGTGTTGCCGCAGAGGATTCCGGACTGCGATGGGTCATTACACGAACTGACGAGGGTGCCTGGTCCGACAACCACCCGCCGAAGCCGTAATCCCACTCGGCCCTTTTCGTATCAATTTTTTACTCGAGTCAGCACTGATTCTTACTCGAGCCGCCACTGACGCCAGGAACCTTCGCGGGTGTTTATCGACGCCCGTTCCACGCCGCACGCGTGGCCTGGCACGGCTGTTGATGGGGTGTGAAATCATGGCGAAGTCACGCAAGCGTTCGGAACAGGAAACTCCCGAAACCTCCACATCGTCCCCGACGCAGACGTCGGGCAGTCCGTCCAACATTCAACCGACAGAGCGTACGCGAACCGCTTCGACCGATACACCGACCGCATCGGCGGCGGATCGGCGAGCTTCGTCGGCCGATACGCGAACGTCGTCCCCCACCGAGCGAACCTCGGCGCCGGGGCCGGGGCAGATTCGATCGGACTCGGACGACCAGCGCCGTCGGGTCGAGCAGCGGGCGTACGAACTGTACCTCTCACGCGGCGGAGCGCACGGCTCCGATTGGGAAGACTGGTTGACCGCCGAGCGCGAACTCGTCGCCAACCGGAGCGGGGACGAACCGCGCAAGCCTTAGGGTCCTTAGAACAGTCGTCCGCCCAGCGGCACTTCCTCGTCGGGCCGGATCAGGACCACCGCCCCGGCGTCGTCGGGCACCCCGAGCGTCAGCACTTCGGACATGAACGGACCGATCTGCCGTGGCGCGAAGTTGACGACGGCGAGCACGAGCCGGCCGACGAGCGCCTCGGCCGTGTAGTGCACCGTCAGTTGCGCTGACGACCGCCTGGCACCGATCTCGCTGCCGAAATCGATTGTGAGCTTGTACGCCGGTTTGCGTGCCTCGGGGAACGGCTCGGCCGCAACAATCCGTCCGACCCTCACGTCCACTTTCTCGAAATCCGCGAACGGGATCATGCCGTCGTCTCGTTTCGTGGTGATTTGCTCATCGAGGCTCCTTGGCCACAGCCACTCCGCGCGAAGCGGCGACCGGCATCCGTTCGAGACACGCCAGCTCGAGGCACGTCGTCCCAGGCGCGTTGCGTGTCGGCTGTTCCGGATGGCAGTACAGGCACTGGCGAGGTGAATTCTATCCGGCTGATCTGCCGCAGGCCCGATGGTTCGAATACTACGCATCGCGCTTCGACACGGTGGAAATCAACAACAGCTTCTACCGCCTGCCCGAGCGATCGACGTTCGTCGCCTGGGCGCGCCGCGCGCCGATGCGATTCGAGTTCGCGGTGAAGGCGAGCCGGTTTCTGACGCACATGAAGAAGCTGAAGGACCCGGAAGAACCGCTCGACAGGCTCTTCACCCGCATGCGTGGGCTCGGCACGCACCTGGGACCGGTGCTCTATCAGCTTCCGCCGAATTTCAAGGTCGACGTCGAGCGGCTGCGCACGTTTGTGGCGCTGCTGCCGCAGGGCGTCCGTCACGTCCTCGAGTTTCGCGATCCGAGTTGGTACACGCCAGAAGTCCTGTCGCTTCTCGAGCGCCACGGTGTCGCGTTGTGTCTGCACGACATGCCCGGGTCGGCGACCGAATGGTTGCGCATCGGGCCGTACGTTTACGTCCGCTTTCACGGCTCCGGCGCCCGCTACGGAGGCGGCTACCCGCGAGAGCGGCTCGAACACTGGGCGGCGTGGCTGAACGACCAGCGCCGCAGCGGCGCGAGTGTCTACGCCTACTTCAACAACGACATTGGCGGGCACGCGCCTCGTGATGCGGTGACGCTGCGCGGGTTGCTGGGTCTGGAGGATCAATCATGAACAATCAGCAGCGATTTGCCGCGGGCGCCGCGCTGGGCTTCGGCGCGACGCTGGCCGCGGCGCGACTGGCGCGATCACGCCACGCGATCTCGTTCGAAAATCGTGTGGTCGTCATCACGGGCGGCTCGCGCGGGCTCGGGCTGGTGCTGGCGCGCATGTGTGCGAACGAAGGGGCGAAGGTGGCCGTACTCGCGCGAGATCTGGACGAACTGGAGCGCGCTCACGAGGACCTCGACGGCCGCCGCGGCGACGTCATGACGGTCCGCTGTGACATCCGCCGCCGCGCTGACGTCCGCGCGGCGATCGATCAGGTGATGGACCGCTGGCATTCCGTCGACGTCCTGGTGAACAACGCCGGGGTGATTCAGGTTGGCCCGTTCGACCACATGGACCACGAGGATTTCGAGAATGCGATGGCGACCCACTTCTGGGGACCGCTCAACCTGATGCTCGAAGTTGCCCCGATCATGCAGCATCGCGGATTCGGCCGGATCGTCAACATCGCCTCGATCGGCGGCAAGATTGCGGTCCCGCACCTCACGCCGTACAGCGCGAGCAAATTCGCGCTCGTCGGTCTCTCCGACGGCGTGCGTGCAGAACTCGATCGATACGGCATCCGCGTCACGACCGTCGCGCCCGGCCTGATGCGCACCGGGTCGCCCATCAACGCGACCTTCAAAGGGCGGCACGAGGCCGAGTACGCCTGGTTCAAGGTGTCGAGTTCGATCCCGGGACTCACGATTTCCGCCGAACGCGCCGCGCGCAAAATTCTCGAATCCGCGCGCTACGGCGATCCCGAGCTGACGATTACCCCGCAGGCGAAGGTCGCAGCAGCCGCAAACGCGGTGCTCCCTGGCCTGTTTGCCCGCGTGATGATGGTTGTGGACCGGCTGCTGCCGGGGCCCTCGTCTCGTGCCGCCGCGAACCGCGTGCAGCGCGGCCGCGACAGCGAGTCGCGGTGGACACCTCGCGTCGTGACGGCACTTACGGACAGAGCCGCCGTGGCGAACAACGAACTGTGAATTTGAGATTTGAGATTGCTGATTGCAGATTGGGAATTTGTAAATTTCCGATAATCTTCAATCAGCAATCTTCAATCAGCAATGCCGCGAGGCATCTAGCCCCGCGGCTGACCGTCGGTGGTAGGCACCTCGCCGGTTTCGACGAGCTGCTTGAATCGGCGCAGGTCTTCGCGGATTTCTGTTTCCGCATCCTTCCCGAACAGCCGCGCAATCGACGCGCCGACCTTGCCCCCTGGCGGGCTGTACTGCAGGTGCACCGTGACGCGCGTCCCGCGCCCTCGGCCCGCGTCATCGAAGTTCACCGAACCTGCGCTGACTACGTCCGCGTTCTCGAGCGAGCGCCAGCCGATGACCTTGTTCGGCACCTCGTTGTTGATCTCGGCTTCCCATTCGACGATGGTGCCGGCGGGACCTTTCGCCCGCCATCGCGAGATCGTGTCGGTGACGCGTTCGACCGACTCGAGGTGCCGCATGAAGCGCGGCAGGTTCTCGAGGTTGCGCCAGAAGCGATAGAGCTCCTCAATCGGACGATTGATCGTGATGCTCTCGAGGACGTGCGTACCGCGCGAGCCGCCAAGCGCCGCGCGCGTGTCGCTCGACAGACCTGACGTGTTGACGCCGAGCGCTTCGTAGATGTCGCAGTGTGCGGTCGCGCCGCGGCGGAGCAGATATCCGCCGAGCGCCGCGTAGAGCCAGCCGCGGTTCTGGAGCCGCGTCAGGCCGTAGATCGCGAGCCCCGTGCCCGCGGCGAGCGACGTCCAGCGCTCGAACTCGCTCAGGTTGCGGTTCGAACCCTCGAGTGCGAGGCCCGAGTCGCCTGCCATATCGATTTCCACCATGCCCTACCTCCGTGCCGTGCCAGCTGTCGGGGTCCACGCGGGCGAGTCGCTCGCGGGGAACGATTCGTCGGATGCTTCGTGCACGACGTCGCTGGTGCGGTGCCGCTGGCGCTCGATCCAGTTGCGAAGCGACGCCATGTCGTGACATCCGATCGCAGCGCGCGCCGCAATCGTACCGCCCGCCGTCGCGAGCAGGCTGCCGGCGACGCCGCCGCGGCGGAGCCCCAGCCAGGCCAGCACGGCGCCGCCCGCGGCCGTGGTCCATTGCTCCTGGTCATACCGACCCTTTGCCGATTGCTGCCGATCCCAAACGCTCGGCTGGCTGCGTTCGATCGTCAGGTTCTTCGAACCCTCGCCCATGAATCCTCCTGAGCGGTGGAGGGCTGCACAAGCTGTGCCGGCGGTATAGCGCGGCATAATGGACGTCATGCTTCGGCTTGCCGCTCCGCTCGCGTTCATCGTTGCTACGCTCGGCATTTCGCCGTCTCAACCGCCTCAACCACAGCGTTTCGACGTCCTGATCCGCCACGGCCGCGTGATGGACGGCAGCGGGAACCCGTGGGTGAGGGCGGATGTCGGCATCGCAGGAGATCGCATCGTGGCCCTGGGATCGCTTGCCGACGCGACCGCGGCACACGTCATCGATGCGCACGACCTCGTGGTCGCGCCCGGCTTCATCGATGTGCACTCTCATGCGGGCGAAGGGCTCGGTAATCCGGCGCTTCGTCAGGCGCAACCGATCGTCGCGCAAGGCGTCACGACCGTGGTCATCAACCCGGATGGGGGCGGTCCGGTAAATCTTGCGCAGCAGCGCTCCACATTCGAACGCGGCGGTATCGGTCTCAATGCGGCACCGCTCATCGGCCACGGCTCCGTGCGCGCCGCGGTGCTCGGACGTGAGAACCGCGCGCCGACCGCAGACGAACTCGGGCGGATGACCGCACTCGTCACGCAGGCCATGCGCGATGGCGCGTTTGGCCTCTCGTCGGGTCTGTTCTACGTGCCAGGCAGTTACGCGAAGACCGGCGAGGTGATTGCGCTGGCGCGTGCGGCGGCGCCGTTCGGCGGCGTCTACACGAGCCACATCCGCGACGAGGCGGACTACAGCGTCGGCGTCGACGCCGCGGTGCAGGAGGTCATTCGCATCGCGCAGGAGGCGGGTGTCCGCGGCATCGTCACGCACATGAAAGCGCTCGGGCGCGACAACTGGGGCAAGTCCGCGGTACTGCTCAAACGGATCGATGACGCGCGCGCGCGGGGCGTCCAGGTGTTCGCGGATCAGTATCCGTACGAAGCATCGTCCACGTCGCTGCGCGCCGCGCTCGCGCCCAATGGCGTCGATCCGACCGAAGCGGTGGTCGCCGACAATCTGCGGCGCCGCGGCGGCGCCGACTCGATTCTCATCGCATTCTGCAAACGGGATCCGTCATTGGACGGGAAGCGGTTGTCGGCAATCGCCGCGTCGCGCGGTGTCTCTCCAGTGCAGGCCGCTATCGAGATCATCAACGCCGGTGATGCGTCGATCGTCTCGTTCAACATGTCGGAAGCCGACATCGAGGCCATCATGCGCGAGCCGTACACGATGGCGTCGAGCGACGGCGGCCTCGTGCCGGTCGGCGCGGGACATCCGCATCCTCGCGATTACGGTGCGTTCGCGCGCCGCCTCGCCGTCTACGTCCGCGAGCGCCACATCGTCAGCCTCGAGTTCGCGATCCGATCGATGACCAGCCTGCCGGCGCTGGTGTTCGGCATCGAAGACCGCGGCGTACTCCGCCCGGGCGCATTCGCGGACGTCGCGATCTTCGATCCCGCCACGATCGAGGATGCCGCCACGTACGAACAACCGCAACAGCTGGCGACCGGAGTGCCTACTGTTCTCGTCAATGGCGTCGTCGTGCGTGAGGACGGCCAATTCACGGATGCACTGCCGGGGCGTGTGCTGCGGAAAGCCAGTAGGCAGTAGCCAGTAGCCAGTAGCCAGTAGCCAGTAGCCAGTCAGCAGTTTTCTGTCGGCAGTAGGGCAGTTGTCGGGCGCTGAGCACGCAGTGGGTCCGCCTTCGCCGCGAAGCGGCTTCGGCGAGATCTCGCCGGAGCGCATTGGATTCTCTGCCTGCGCGAAGGCGGAGCTGCTCGCGCTGGGGGCCCCGCCTGGGAAGCGTGTCGCTGAGAGCGTCGGTGGGGGGCGCGAGCGGGGCGCCCTGCTGCGCGCGGAAGCGCCTCCTCGTCGACAGGTCTTTTCGGGCGCTGAGCACGCAGTGGGGCTGCTCGCGCTGGGGGCCCCGCCGGGGAAGCGTGTCGTCTGCAGCGGCGGTGGGCGGCTTGACTCGCGGCGGCGCGTCGATGTAGCATTTAATCCGGATATACGGATAGATGCTGGCCCAGCCGATTTTCGATGACCTTTCGGTGCTCTCGGATCCCATGCGGAGCCGCATGCTGCTCGTGCTCGAGCGGCATGAGGTGACGGTCGGGGAGCTGTGCGCGGTCCTGCAGTTGCCGCAGTCGACGGTCAGCCGGCATCTCAAGACCCTCTCGGATGCGAACTGGGTGTCATCGCGTCGGGATGGCACGAGCCGCTATTACACGCTCGCGCTGGACGAGCGCGATGCGGCGACGCGGCGCCTGTGGGCGCTCCTTCGCGATCAGGTCGCCTCGTCGCCCGCTGCGGATCAGGATGCGCGTCGCCTCAAAGGTGTACTGACGCGGCGCCAGTCGAAATCCGAAGAGTTCTTCGCGTCGGCGTCGGGGCAGTGGGATCGGTTGCGCGAAGAGCTGTTCGGAGCGTCGTCGGCGCTTCGTGCGCTGCCGGCGCTCGTGGATCCAGAATGGACCGTCGGAGATCTCGGCTGCGGCACCGGACAGACGTCGCAGGCGCTCGCGCCATTCGTCGCCCGCGTAATTGCGGTCGATCGCAGCGGCGAGATGCTGCAGAGCGCGCGGCGCCGTCTCGAGGAGGCACCGAACGTGGAAGTGCGCCGCGGCGCCCTCGAGGAGCTGCCAATCGAGGACGGCGAGCTCGACGCCGCGCTGATGATGCTCGTCCTCCATCACGTCCCGGATCCGGCGGCGGCGCTGGCCGAAAGCGCACGCGTCCTACGCCGCGGCGCGCGCATCGTGATCTGCGACATGCTGCCGCACGAACACGAAGAGTACAAACAGCAGATGGGCCATGTGTGGCTGGGCTTCTCCGACGCGCACATCTCACGTCTGCTCGGCGCTGCCGGCTACACTCGAATTCGGGTTGTCTCGCTGGCCGCGGATCCGGAGGCACGGGGGCCGGCGCTCTTCGTCGCGTCGGCCGTTCGCAATTGATCGTTTGCCGCTCACTGAATCGTTGAACGTCGAGGCGCCGCAGCGCCAAAGGAGAGTAGATGCCGACCGTTCTTGAAATGCACCCGTTCGAGGCCGCGACCAAAGCCGGCCGCGTCCCTTACAAGGTCAAGGATCTCGCCCTGGCGGAACTGGGACGCAAGGAGATCCGCCTGGCCGAGCACGAAATGCCGGGACTGATGGCGCTGCGCGAGCGCTATGGCAAACAGAAGCCGCTCGCCGGCGCGAAGGTGATGGGCAGCCTGCACATGACCGTGCAGACGGCCGTGCTCATCGAGACGCTGAACGAGCTCGGCGCCGACGTGCGTTGGGTCTCGTGCAACATCTTCTCGACCCAGGACCCCGCGGCAGCCGCGGTGGTCGTGGGACGGCCGGAGACCGGCGGCACGCCCGGGAACCCCAAAGGCACGCCGGTGTTCGCCTGGAAGGGCGAGACGCTCGAAGAGTACTGGTGGTGCACGAGCGAAGCGCTGATGTGGCCCGACGGCAGCGGACCGTCGCAGATCGTGGACGATGGCGGCGATGCGACGCTGCTGGTGCACAAGGGCGTCGAGTTCGAGAAGGCCGGCAAGGTTCCCGCGTTCGACGCCGATCGTGAGCCGGAAGAGTGGGGCGTCATCCTCGATCTGCTGCGGAAGGAGCTGAAGGAGAACCCGAACCGCTGGACGAAGGTGGCGGCCGGCATCCGCGGCGTATCCGAAGAGACCACGACCGGCGTGCATCGCCTCTACGAAATGATGAAGGCGGGCACGCTCCTGTTTCCGGCCATCAACGTCAACGACTCGGTCACCAAGAGCAAGTTCGACAACATCTATGGCTGCCGCCACTCGCTGATCGACGGGCTCAATCGCGCGACGGACGTGATGATGGGCGGCAAAGTCGCCGTCGTCGCGGGCTACGGCGAGGTGGGCAAGGGCTGCGCGCAGGCGCTGCGCGGACAGGGCTGCCGGGTGATCATCGCCGAAGTCGATCCGATCTGCGCGCTGCAGGCGGCGATGGAAGGCTACGAGGTGAAGCCGATCGATGACGTGGTCGCAGCGGCGGACATCTTCGTTACGGCCACAGGCAACCTCAACGTGATCACCGTCGACCACATGGCGCGAATGAAGCACAACGCCATCGTCGGCAACATCGGCCACTTCGACAACGAAGTCGACATGGCAGGGCTGAAGAAGCGCAACGTCGAGCGGATCAACATCAAGCCGCAATACGACGAGTTCCGCTTTCCGGACGGCCACAGCGTGCTGATCCTGGCCGAAGGCCGGTTATTGAATCTTGGATGCGCGACGGGGCACCCGAGCTTCGTGATGTCGGCGTCCTTCACCAACCAGGTGATCGCACAGCTCGAGCTGCATCAGCACAACGACAAGTACGAGAAGAAGGTCTACATCCTGCCGAAGCACCTGGACGAGGAGGTTGCGCGTCTGCACCTCGATCACCTCGGGGTGAAGCTGACGAAGCTGACGCCGGAGCAGGCGCAGTACATCGGCGTGCCGGTCGAGGGCCCGTACAAGCCGGAACACTACAGGTATTAATCGCCGGCTTCGCCGGCGGGTGCTGGGGGTTTGGGGCCTCGGACGGGTGCTGGGCCGGCCGGCTTCGCCGGCGGGGTGCCGGGGGCTTGGGGCCTCGGACGGGGCCCGACGTCCGCTTGATAAGCTGGCCCTATGCAGGTTCGGCGCGTTCTCGTTCCTCTCGTCATCCTTCTTGCGACGATCGCCCCGGCAGCGCAACAAACCGATCCCGCGGCCTCGCTGCGCGCGCAGATCGATCGCATCTTCAAAGACCACGCGTACGACACGCCGCGGTTCGGGCCGGCGCGCTGGCTGCCCGACGGCAAGGCTTACGCGATCGTCGAACGTAGCGGCACCGGGACGGAGATCGCGCGCTACGACGGGGTGAGCGGCGCGCGAACCGTCATGGTGCACGCCGAACAGCTCGTGCCGAAAGGATCGGAACGGCCGCTCGACATCGAAGACTACGCCTGGTCGCCCGACGGCCGACGGCTCCTCATCTTCACGAACTCGCGAAAAGTCTGGCGTCAGAACACCCGCGGCGACTACTGGGTGCTTGATACGCGGATGGGCGTGATCCGCAAGCTCGGAGGCAAGGGGCCCGAAGCGTCGATGATGTTTGCGAAGTTCTCGCCGGGCGGCGATCGTGTCGCGTACGTGCGAGGAAACAACATCTACGTGCAGCCTGTTCTGGAGGGCGATCCGGTCCGATTGACGGCAGACGGCACACCTCTGCCCGGCGGCCTGGCGTGGTCGCCCGCCGTTGGCGGTCCCCAAGGGACCATTGTCAACGGCACTTCCGATTGGGTGAACGAGGAGGAGCTCGGTATCCGCGACGGCTTCAGGTGGAGTCCGGACGGGCAGCGGATCGCGTACTGGCAATTTGATACGAGCGGCGTCGGCAACTTCACGCTCATCAACGACACCGAAGCGCTCTATCCCGTCACGAAGACGTTCGCGTATCCCAAGCCCGGGACGCCGAACTCGCGCGTCCGCATCGGCGTCGTGCCGGCGTCGGGTGGTCCGACGACCTGGATCAAAACGCCTGGCGATCCGCGCGACACCTACCTCGCCAGCCTCGACTGGGTCGACGCGAACACGATCGCAATGCAGCAGATCAACCGGCTGCAGAACGAAGACGACTACCTGTTGGACACTGCCGCAACCGGTCACGTCAACGTCGTCCTGCGCGATCGCGCTGCGAAAGGATGGGTCGATGCACAGAGCGATATCACCTGGGTCGAGGACGGACGCGCGTTCCTCTGGCTGAGCGAGCGCGACGGGTGGCGGCACCTCTATAAAGTTGCGAAGGGCGGCGGCGAGCCGGCGCTGCTGACGAAGTTCGATGCGGACGTCATCGGACTGGCCGGAGTCGACGGCGACGCGCGGATCGTCTATTTCCTCGCGTCACCGTCTGATGCGACGCAGAGTTATTTGTATCGCGTGTCGCTCGACGGCGGCGCTCCCGTGCGCGTGACCCCCGACACGCAGCCCGGAACGCATGGATACACCTTCGCGCCGGGAGCGAAGCTGGCCTTTCACACCTACTCACGATTCGATCGGCCGCGTTCGATGGATCTCGTGTCGTTGCCAGACCACGCAATGAAGCGCGGCATCGCGGACGTCGCTCCGCTCGAGCAAATGCTGTCGGACGTCGTGCGGCCGCCGGTCGAGTTTCTCAAGGTCGACGTCGGCGGCGGCGTCGTCCTCGACGGATGGATGATCAAACCACCATCCTTCGATCCCGCGAAGAAGTATCCGGTGATCGTCCACGTCTACGGCGAACCGGCATCACAGACCGTGACGGACAGCTGGGGCGGCGGCCGCACACTCTTCCACCGCGCGCTCGCCGACGCTGGATATGTCGTCGTGAGCTTCGACAACCGCGGCACGCCGGCGCCCAAAGGCGCGGCATGGCGGAAGGTCATTTACGGCAGCGTGGGGGACTTGTCGTCGAAGGAGCAGGCCGCTGCGATACGCGCGCTCGCGTCGACGCACTCGTTCATCGATCTCGATCGGGTGGGCATCTGGGGCTGGAGCGGCGGCGGCACCAACACGCTGAACGCGATGTTCCGCTTCCCGGACGTTTACGCGGTCGGGGTTGCCGTCGCGCCCGTTCCCGACCAGCGGCTCTACGACACCATTTACCAGGAACGCTACATGGGTATACCGCAGCAGAACGCAGAGGGGTACCGGATTGGATCGGCGATCAACTTCGCCGAGGGCCTGCGGGGGCACCTGCTCGTCGTCCATGGATCTGGCGACGACAACGTTCACTATCAGGGCACGGAACGCCTCGTCAATCGTCTGGTGGAACTCGGGAAGCCATTCGATTTGATGGTGTATCCGAACCGCACCCACGCGATCGCGGAAGGGCCCGGCACGACCGTGCACGTCTATCAATTGATTGCGAGGTACTTCGTCGACCACCTGCCGCCAGGCGGTCGGTAATCTGTCACGCCGGCCGTCAAACCTGCCGCTTACGCGAGTCCGATGATCGCCGCGATTGCGACGAAGACGGCTGTCACGACGAACAGCAGCGCAAACATGCGCAGCGCGAACGACAGCCAGTCCCCGAATGCCAGGCCAGCCGCGGCGGTCACCGCGACCAACGCGCCGTTCGTCGGGGTGACGAGTTCGGTCAGGCCGGCGCCTCCTTCGTACGCCAGCACCGTCACCTGGCGTGACAGGCCGATCAGGTCCGAAACCGGCACCATCAGCGGCATCGTCAGGACAGCCTGGCCGCTGACGCTCGATACGGGAACGTGGATCAGCGCCTGCGCCGCCATCATGCCGACGGCACACAGCGCGACCGGCAGGTGCTGCAGCGGCACGACGAGCGTGCGCACGATCGTGTCGATAATGCGCCCCTGGTCCATCGCCATGAAGATGCCGCGAGCGAAGCCGATCAGCATCGCGGCATAGGCCATCGATGCAAATCCCTTGGTGAATCCGGCGGCAGTGCCCTTCGCGTTGAGTCCTCCGGCAAAGCCGGCGAGGATGCCCATGCCGAAGAAGAGCGCGGCCATCTGATCGAAGTCCCAGCCGAGGCGAATCACGCCATAGACGAACGCCGCAAAGGCCGCAACCACGATCGCGAGTACGATCAGATGGCGGCGGGTCATCGTTCGGGTGACGATTGTCGACCGGTCCGGCTCGCGGCGCGTACGATGCGCGTGACGCCATGTGCCCGCGATCCAGATCGTAACAGCGACGGTGAGCATCATCAGGCGGTACGGCGACCCGCTGAGCAGCGCGACGCCTCCCACTTTTTGCGCGATCTGCGCCTGAAACGGATTAACGGGGCTGAATGTCGCGCCCACCGCCGACGCGCCGATGCTGATCGCGACCGCTGTCGTGGCGTCGTACCCCAGTCGCCGTGTCACGAGCAGGAGCACTGGCACGAGCGCGATGACCTCTTCCCCCATGTTCTCGAGCGCGCCGGCCGTTGCGAACGCGATCGACACGATCGGAATGACCAGCGCCGATCGGGTGCCCAACGTCGTGACGAGATATTCGGCGCCGTGACTGAGTGCCCCCGTCTCGTCCACGACGGTCAGCGCGCCGCCAATCAGGAACACGAAGAACACAACTGAGGCCGCATCGATTAATCCGTGCGGCACCGCGAGCAGCGCGTCGAACGGTCCGAGCGGATTCGGTTCCACGGGGTGATAGCTGCCCGCGACGACGACCTGGCGGCCCGTGGACGGATCGGAGCGGCGGTCGAACTGCCCGGCGGGCAACAGCCAGCTCAGGACTGCGGCCAGGATGATGCAACAGGTAAGCAGGACGAGCGGGTCGGGGAAGCGGATGCGCACGAGACAGTTGATGGCGTCGCTGAGCGCGGCCGCCTCATACTACCTCAGCCGCAGCTGTTCCTTCAGCCAGGCGATGCGGTCCCGGGTCGCCGTGTATGTCAGCTCGTGCTCCGCTCCCTCGTACATCTTCACCGTCTTGGGTCCCGTGACCGCCTCGGCCTGCGCCGTCGCGTTCTCGACGCTCACGAACCGGTCCTTCGTCCCGAACTGCAGGAGCACGGGTCGCGTGGACAATCTGGCGAGCGCAAGTGCCGGGTCGAGCGGATGCAGCGTCGACAGGAATGCCTCGCGGTCGGCACCCTCGCGTTTTGGCTGGAACAGGAACCATTCGCCCATTGATCCGTTGCCGGCCATGTAGACCATGTGGGTTACGCGTCGATCCGCGGCGGCCGCGAGCGCGCCGTACATCGCGCCGAAGTCGTGCCCGACGATGGCGACCCGCGTGGGATCGATCGACGGCTGCGCGAGCAGCACGTCGAGCGCGCGGCGCACCTCCTTCGCCTCGTGCACCGAGAAGTCGTAGTCCTTGCTGCCGTCGCGCGATGCCAACCAGCCTTCAACGCGCCATGGCGTGTCGATCAGCAGCGATGTCGTCCCGAGCGACGCCAGCTCGATCGCTTCCGCAAGAAACTCCGTTCGGTTGGAACTCGGCTTCGGGGGCTCATACCAGTGCAGATACAGGATGGCGGCATGGGATCCGGCTGCGCCGGCGGGCGGCAGCACGATCGTTGCGGCGTTGCGCGTCCCGTCGAGCCGTTCGTAGGTGATCTGCTTGACCGTGACACCCTGCCGGTCGGTGGGTGAGAGCGGCTGCACGTCGACCGGGCGATCGCGGTCGTAGTCGAGCGGCACGGGGGACGGAGCCGGCGACTGCAGGAGAACGGCGGCCAGGACAGCGCTCAGCATCGCAGTAGCCTACCCGAGAATGGGCCGCGGTGATGAGCGGCGGGACGGATGGCGGGTCGCGGGTTGACACTATGTAGAATTTAATCTATATAGAGTTCGTGTCATCGTCCCGCCATAACATCACGTACCCGACGACCCTGGTGCTGCACGCCATCGCGAGCGGCGTCCGCTACGGGTTCGACGTCGCCGACCGCACCGGGCTGCAGACCGGTACCGTATATCCGGCGCTGCGGCGGCTGGATGCGCTCGGGTTCGTCCGCTCGAACTGGGAAAGCGAGAAGACCGCGCGCCGCGAGCAGCGCCCCGCCCGCCGCTACTACGAGATCACGCCCGCGGGCACGGGCGCGCTCGCGCTCGCGATGAAGCGGTTCGAAAACCTCGGCCGCCTGACGCGCGTGCGCAATGCCTGACCTCTCGCGCGCCATCGTCCGCTTCGCGTCGCGGCTCGTGCCGTCGTACCTCCGGCGCGACTTCCGCGACGAGTGGGAAGGGGAGTTGTGGGCCGATGGCCAGCGCCCGCCCGACAATCGCGTGCGCCCGGTGAGGCGAGCGCTGGGGGCGATTCCCGACGCGCTCTTTCTCGCGTCGCGGCAATGGAGTGTCGACATGCTGACGCAGGACGTCCGTTACGCCTTTCGTGTGCTGCTCCAGCGCCGCGCGTACACCGCGCTCGTGGTCCTCACGCTCGCCGTCGGGATCGGAGCGGCCACCGCCGTGTTCAGCGCCATCGACGCCGTGCTCCTGCGTCCGCTGCCGTACCGGGACCCGTCACGTCTCGTGCAGGTCTTCGAGAACGATCGCCTCAACCACAAACCCCGGTATCCGGTCGCGCCAGCCAATTGGGAGGACTGGCGCGCGGGCACGCACGCGTTCGAACACCTCACCGCGTTTTCCGAAGGGGGCGGCAGCCTGTCAGCGGGCGCGGAGCCGTTCCACGCGAACGTCCCTGCCGTCGCCACTGATTTCTTCGACACGCTCGGCGTCCCTCCGCGCCTGGGCCGCACGTTCGTCCGCGCTGACGGCGTGCCGCCGCACCATCGCGTTCTCGTCTTGAGCGATCGCGCCTGGCGTCACCATTTCGGCCAGGATCCGCAGGTCATCGGCCGGAGGGTGGCATTCAACGGGAGCGATTACCAGATCGTCGGCGTGATGCCCGCCGGCTTCGCGTTCCCCACGCGTGAGGTCGACGCGTGGCGACCCGTTGCCGAGACGCCGGATCTCTCTCAAGCCCGCGCGCTGCATTTTCTCGCCATCATAGGGCGCGTCCGCCAGGGCGTTTCGCTGCAGCAGGCCGCGGCCGATCTCGAGTCGGTCGCGGTCGCGGATCAGCACCGGTATCCCGCCACGAATGACCAGCGCGGGACAACGATGGTGTCACTCGGCGAAGCGGTGACCGGTGGCGCGCGTCTGCCGATGCTGCTCATCGGTGCAGCGGTTGCGCTGCTCCTCGCGATCGGGGCGGTGAACGTCGCCAACCTGACGCTGGTGGAAGCGACGGCACGCCGCCGCGAGATCGCCGTGCGGGCAGCGCTCGGCGCCAACCGCCTGCGGATCGTTCGGCAGTTGCTCGTCGAAGGGCTGCTCCTGGCATGTGCGGGCGGCCTGCTCGGGATCGTCATCGCCCGCGTCGCGGTGCAGGCCTTCGCGCGCATTGCCGTCGACTACGTTCCGCGCATCGACCACGTCGCCATTGACGGGCGAGTGCTCGCGTTTGCGGCGCTCGTCTCGCTCGGGACCGGCGTCCTCTTCGGCCTGGTCCCCGCGCTGGCAGCGTCGCGCCCGGACGTGCAGCAGGAACTCCGCGAAGGCGCCCGGGGCGCGGTCCGCCGGTCCCGCGGCATCCGCAGCGTCCTCGTCATCGTCGAATTCGCCGCCGCCGTCGTGCTGGTGATCGGCGCGGGTCTCGTCGCCCGCAGTTTCTGGAACGTGCTGCGCGTGCAGCCGGGGTTTGCGGCATCGCATGTCTTGACAGCCAGCATCGAGCTGCCGCCGCGTTACGAAGACGACGCGCCGATCGTGCAGTTCTATGATCGGGTCATGGCCCGGCTGTCCGCGCGTTCCGGCGTCCGGGCCGTCGGGATCGTCAACAATCTGCCGGTATCGGGGAACGCGTGGACCAGTTGGCTCACCATCGAGAACGCGCCGCGCCCTGCCGGTGAGCCGCCGGAGGTCGGATACCGCACCGCATCACCCGGGTACTTCGCAACGCTCGAGATCCCGGTGATCGAGGGCCGCGGGGTATCTGACGCCGATAATGCCGCCAGCCTCAAAGTGGCGGTCGTGAACCGCGCGCTCGTCCAGCGCTTTTTCCCGAACGGCCATGCGATCGGCGCGCGCATCCGGCTCGGGCCGAACCCGAAGGCTCCGTGGCGGACCATCGTCGGGGTCGTCGGTGACGT
>DATJFQ010000006.1:0-54309 GCA_035495555.1 Vicinamibacterales bacterium | reverse complement strand
ACGTCGACGCCGGCGTGATCGTCATGTGCCAGGCACCGGCGAAGTTTGTCGGCGCGTTCAACTGCTGAATCAAAATGTCCGGCGCCTGCGTGTTCAAGCCGGAGACCGTCAGCGGCTGCGAGAGGTCCTGGTAGCCGGCCTTGCTCGCGCGCACCACGATGTCTCCGGCAACACCGTAGAGTCCGTAGACGCCGTTGGCGTCGGTATCGGTCGTGAGGCCCTGCCCGACACCGCTGGCGACACTGATCGTGACATGTGCGAGGCCGTACCCGGCTTCGAGCACACGCCCCGTGACGTTGTAGGTATTTTCCGGCACCACGACGATCGATCTGACGGCGCTCAGCCCTGAACTGGCGCTGACGCGCGCGACTCCGAGCGCGACACCGTGGGCGAGGCCGCTGGATGAGACGGTCAACACGGAAGAATCCGAGCTGAACCACACGGCGCCCGCCGCGTCCGCGGTCGTGCCGTCGGAATACACCCGCGTGGCGTGCAGTTGCAGGGATGCACCCGGAGCTATCGAGTCGGGCGCGTCGATGCGCAGCGCCTGCAGGAAACTGCGGGTCGGTGCGATCGAACTCACGGGTGCGCGGCCGTTGTCGCAGCTCGCCGTCGCGGATGCCGCGGTCAGCGCCGCGATCATCGCTGCTCTTTGCACGCGGGGTGACATGCGGACCTCCTCATCTTCTCGTTGTATTCGTTAACGTGATCTTTCGGATCCGGTGCCACCGGCGGACGAGGTGCCTGGGTGCTCGTGGTGCCGGAGACGTACCCGAGTGATGCCAGCCGCGCGCGCGCAGCATCGTCGAGCGGCGACTCGGCGGCGCGGGTGGGCGCGACCGCGAGCGTCGCGGCGAGGGCCCGAGCGACCGCCGGCCTGGCTTCGACGAGATTTCGTCGTTCGCCGGGGTCGGCGTCGGTGTCGTATAACTCGGGACGCGGCGCGTCGATGAACTTGAACCGGGCGTCCCGCGCCGAGCGCAGCGCGCTCCATCCGAACCGCAGTGGATACATCGACTCGGCGTAGAGAGTGCGAGCGCCGAGATGTCCGCCGGTCAGCGGTCCGCGCAGGCTCACGCCGTCGATCGCGCGGGGCGGGAGACCGAGCAACTCGAGCGCGGTGGGCATGACGTCGACGAGACTGACCCGGTCCGCGACACGCCGGGCGGCGATCCCGGGCACGCGGACGATCAGAGGAACGTGGAGCACGCTGTCGTACACGAACAGGCCGTGCGCCTCTTCACCGTGGTCGCCCATGGCTTCGCCGTGATCTGCGGCGACGATGACCGCCGTCCGCCGCGCGAGCCCGCGCGCCTCGAGTGCACGCACGAGCCGTCCGATCTGCGCGTCGGCGAACGCGATTTCGGCGAGATACGGCATGCCAGGATAGCGGCTGGCGAACGG
This sequence comes from Vicinamibacterales bacterium, assembly GCA_035495555.1. Lineage (GTDB taxonomy): Bacteria > Acidobacteriota > Vicinamibacteria > Vicinamibacterales > 2-12-FULL-66-21 > DATJFQ01. The sequence goes on along the minus strand of DATJFQ010000006.1, from coordinate 52,905 downwards.
CTCGGACGGGTGGTATGGCTGATGAGCGTCGTAGAGATGCACCCAGAGGAAGAAGCGCTCGGACGTCACCGTATTCAGCCAGCCAATGGCGTCGTCGACCACCTCGTTGCCAGGGCGCCGCGCACGGAGGCCCTCGCTCGAACGCCCCATGTCGTCGCGATAGGTGTCGAAGCCGCGGCCGATCCCCCGGTCGGCAAGGAGGATCATCGAACCGACGGACGCGGCGGTCCGAAAACCGTCGCCGCGCAGGACCGACGCCAGCGTCGTTGCGCCCGCGGCGAGCGACTGGTCGTTTTCCCGCGCGCCGTGATGCACCGGATAGAGGCCGGTCATCAGGGTGGCATGAGCGGGCAGGGTCAAGGGCGCAACCGTGGTCGCAGAATCGAAGACGACCCCCGTGGCGGCGAGCGAGTCGAGAGCGGGTGTTTCCACCGCGCGAGACCCATAAGCCGGCAGGCAGTCTGCCCGTGTCGTGTCAAGGGTGACGATGACCAACCCGGTCGCGGCCGGCCCCGCGGATCGCCGCCACGGCGCAAGCGCCGCCAGCGCAATAACGAACGGTGCGACAACCAGGCAGACGCGTTTCATGGCCGATGGTCGCGCTAATATGAGACGGCCCGCCCGTCCAAGTCATGACCGATTTCTTCGCCTTTTCTGATTGAGGCCGCTTGCGGATCCGCTTTGGCGACTGCACGCTCGATCTTGACGCCCGCCAGCTGCAGCGGTCGGGCCGCTACGTCCGTCTCTCACCGAAAGCGTTCGACGTGCTGAAGCTGCTCGTCGAGGAGCGGCCCCGCGCCCTGTCCAAGGGAGAGCTGCTGGAGCGCGCATGGCAGGGGATCTTCGTCTCGGATGCGAGCCTGGCGCGGATCGTGACCGAGCTGCGGCTCGCGATCGGCGACACCGCGCGCGCACCGACACTCGTGCGGACCGTTCACGCGTTCGGCTACGCGTTCTCCGGAGAAGCGTTCGATGAGCCGCCAGGCGCAGTCCAGCCGTCGCGGTGCTGGCTTGCCGGTGAACACCGGCGGTTCGCGCTCGTGCAAGGCGAACAGATCATTGGACGCGACCCAGACGCGGCCGTGCCCCTGGACTCGCCGCGCGTCTCGCGCCGCCACGCGCGTGTCGTGGTGCGCGGGACGCTGGTGACGATCGAGGATCTCGGAAGCAAGAACGGCACGTTCGTCAACGGACTGCGCCTCGAGGGCTCGCGTGAGTTGATGCGAGGCGAAACGGTCCGCATCGGACCGTTCAGCCTCGTGCTCGGCATTGAAGGCGCGGCGGGGCCGACCGAAACGGAAGTGACCAGGAGGGACGAATAACACGTCCCGCGCCGGACGCCGTTGACAGGCGTGCGGCGCGGCTCACGCGTCGGCGTCAGGCCTTCGTCGCCATGTCGCGGTAGCGCTTCGCGGCGGCGAGGTCGCGGCGCAGCTCCTCGGCGTTGCGGCGCGGGCCGTAGCCGGGCGTATCCCGCTGGATGCGCCATCCTTCGCGCAGCGGACCGGCATCGACGACGTCGAAGCCGAACTTGTCGATCATCTCCGCGACGGCCTTCTTCGCCCCGCTGTCGTCTCCCGCAATCACCAGCGCACGCCGGTTCGGCGTCCCCGCCGGCTGCCCGTGTGTCGTCAGCTCCGCGGCGTAAATGTGGTTGAACGCCTTGACGACCTTCGACTGCGGCAGGTGCCGCTGCAGCATCTCCGCGGTCGTCGTCGACTCGTTGTCGAGTTCGGGGATGTGGCCGTCGCGCTGCGGGTAATAGTTGTTGGTGTCGATGACGATTTTGCCCTTCAGCGGCTCGACGGGGACGGTATCGATCGCCTTGAGCGGAATCGTGACGACGACCATATCACCGGCGGCGGCCGCGTCGGCCGGCGTCGCCGCGCGCGCGTGCGATCCAAGCTCGGAGACGAGCGGGGCCAGTGTCTCGGGTCCGCGCGAGTTGCTGATCACCACGTCGTAGCCATGCGCGACCGCCAGCCGCGCCACCTGGCTGCCGATATGTCCCGCGCCGATCAATCCAATGGTCGCCATACGAGCACCCCTTCGCGTTCCTGGTCCGCTCTTCAGACGCTACCACGGTTGACGCGTGGACCCGACGTGGTTGTCGGCGCGCAGCCGAGACGACGCGAGTTTCGATGGTCTTTGTCGAATTGGTGCGGAAGAAAGGATTTGAACCTTCACGACCTTGCGGCCACAAGCTCCTGAGGCTTGCGCGTCTGCCAGTTCCGCCACTTCCGCACTGAAGGAGAACCTAACCGGCTGGAACTTGGAATTATAGCGCAGGCGCTGCAGAGCGTCGAGTCAACAGGCGCTCGAGCTCGGCGATGAGGTGCGACGGCGTGCACGGCTTCAGCAGGACGACGTGCATGCCGACTTCGGCGGCACGCGACCGCACATCGGGCGTCCAGTGGGCGGTCAGGCCGATGATCGGGATGTTGCACGTGCGCACGTCCGCGCGCAGCGCCGCGGCGAACTCGAACCCGCTCATCCCGGGCAGCGTGATGTCCGTGACGACGGCCCCCGGCGGCTGGCGCAGCGCCGCCGGCAGCGCCTCCCGCGCGTCCTCCATCCCGTGCACGTCGAACCCGGCAGTCTCGAGAAATTCCATGTAGCCCGAGAGCGCATGGCTGTCGTCTTCGACGATGATTACCGGGACGTGCGGGTCGGGCAGCACGCCCCCTGCCATAGCAAGCCGAACGCCACTGAAAATCCGGCCGTTTTCCGCGAAAACCACCGCGCCGCGCACATCGGCGCGTGACAGATCCGTCACGGCCCGCACACCGCGGGCGTTCGCGCACAGCGCGGTGTATCATTCCCCCGCCCGCCGCCCGGCGTGCGTTCACTCACCCAAGGAGAGAAGACCCTGATGCGTAAGAACGTCATGATGCTGCTGGTGACGGTCGCGATCGCCGCGCCCGTCCAGGCGCAGCAGCGCGGCCAGAACTTCGGCCAGCCGCCGCAGACCACGGTGACCCGCAGCGACGCCCAGTCCGGCCCCCAGCACGAAGTCGCCGGCCCCGCCGAAGAGAAGATTTCCCAGACGCCGCACAGCGCCCGCATCCGCGGCAAAGAGATCAAGTACACCGCAACCGCCGGAACGCTGCCCATCCGCGCAGATGATGGCAAGGTTGCCGCGCGCATGTTCTTCGTCGCGTACACCAAAGACGGCGAAGATGCGCGCACGCGTCCCGTGTCCTTCCTCTATAACGGCGGACCAGGCTCGGCGACGATCTGGCTGCACATGGGCTCCTTCGGGCCCAGGCGCGTGCAGATGGCGGACGACGGATTTCAGCCGGCACCGCCGTATCAGCTCGTCGACAACGACGATTCGCTCCTCGACGCGACCGATATCGTGTTCATCGACGCGATCTCGACGGGCTACAGCCGCGTCGTCGCCGGCGTCAACCCGGCGCAGTATCACGGCCAGTCGGGCGACCTTCGCGCGTTCGGCGATTTCATCAACGAATACCTCGGGACGTACTCGCGGTGGGCGTCGCCGAAGTACCTGATCGGAGAAAGCTACGGAACGATCCGCTCGGCAGGCCTGTCCCAGGAGCTGCAGTCACGCCACGGGATCGAGCTGAATGGGATCGTCCTCGTCTCGGCGCTCCTGACGTATCAGACGATCTCGACGAGCCCGCAGAACGACATCGCGCTCATTTCCTATTTCCCGACGTATACCGCGTCCGCCTGGTACCACAAGAAGCTGCCGCCGGATCTGGCGGGCGACCTGAAGAAGGCGCTCGACGAATCGCGCGCGTTCGCCGACGGCGATTACGCGTCAGCGCTCCTGAAGGGGAATTCGCTGCCTGCGGCGGAGCGCCACGCGGTCGCGCAGAAGATTGCGCGGCTCACCGGACTCTCACCCGACTACGTCGAGCGCACGAACCTGCGCATCGATCCGGGCCGCTTCCGCAAGGAGCTGCTGCGGGACAAACGACTCGCCATCGGCCGTCTCGATTCGCGGTTCACCACGACGGATCTCGACGCCGCAGGCGAGCAGGAGGAGTTCGATCCCTCGAACACGGCGCTGCAGGGCGCGTGGACCGCGATGTTCATGGATTACGTCCGCAACGAGCTGAAATGGGAGAGCGATCTTCACTACGACTCGAGCGGGAACGTGCGGCCCTGGACCTACGATCAGAACCGCTACATGGACATGACCGAACCGCTGCGGACGACGATGGCAAAGAACCCGTTCCTGAAGGTGATGGTCGCGGCGGGTTATTACGACATGGCGACCCCCTTCCACGGCATCGAAATGAACATGTGGCACCTCGCGTACGACCCGTCGTATACCCAGCGGGTCTCGTTCGAGTACTACGAAGGCGGGCACATGATGTACATCCGCCCGTCGGCGCACAAGAAACTGGCCGACGACATCTCGAAATTCATCAGCTCGACCGAACGGTCGGCCGGGCGGCGGACCACACAACAGTAAGGCCTCGTCAACGACCAGCTTCGCAACTCCCAACGACGCAAGGCGACAACGTCCAACCCGAAGAACCTTGGCGAATTGGGAGTTGTGAAGCGGCGTAATTGATCAGTACATTAGACCTATGGCTGTAAGGCGCGGCGTCTGGCTCGTGCTCATCTTCATCTTCCTGGCCGTCCTCGTATCGGCGGCCGGGCTGGTCCTCCTGTACAGCGCGGTCGGCCGGGAGCCGCAGATCGCCGGCAATTCGACGCTGGTGCTCCGGATCGACGGCGATCTGCCAGAGATGGACTCGGCGAGCGTCTTCGGACAGCTCTTCGAGTCTCCGCCCACGGTTCGGTCCATCGTCGATGCGCTGCGGAAGGCAAAGGTCGACAAGCGCGTCACCGGCGTGATCATCCGGCCGACGGGGACGGCGTCGCTCTGGGGAAAGGTACAGGAGATCCGCGACGCCATCGCGGACTTCCGCCGTTCGGGCAAGCCGATCGTCGCGTATATGGAGTACGGCGGCGAGCAGGAGTTCTATCTCTCGAGCGCCTGCGACAAAGTGTTCCTGATGCCGACGGCGTCGCTCGATTTGACGGGCATCGCGACGTACGAGCTGTTTCTTCGCGGCACCCTGGACAAGATTGGGGCCTATCCCGACGCGCTCCACATCGGCGAATACAAGACGGCGTCGAACAACTTCACCGAGCACACCTACACGCCGGCGCACCGCGAGATGGCGGAGTCGCTGAACACCGACCTGTATCAGCAGCTCATTCGCGGCATCGCCGAAGGGCGGCACAAGAGTGAGGCCGAGGTGAAGTCGCTCATCGACCACGGTCCGTTCCTGCCGGAGGACGCGTTGAAGGCCGGCCTCATCGACGACCTGGCGTACGAAGACCAGGTCGACGACAAGGTGAAGCTCGCGGCGAGCGGGACACCGCACTATCTCGAGCTGAGCGAGTACCGGCAGGTTTCGAACGCGAGCCTGGGACTCGACAAGGGACCGCGCATCGCGGTGATTTACGCCGTGGGGATCATCGCAAGCGGCAAGAGCAGCTACGACTCGCCTTCGGGACTCGTCGTTGGGGCGGACACCATCAACGAGTATCTGCGCAAGGCACGCGCCGACAGCTCGGTCAAAGCCATCGTGCTGCGCATCGACAGCCCCGGGGGCTCGGCGCTCGCGTCCGACGTGATCTGGCGCGAAGTCGTGCTCACGCGCCAGCAGAAACCGGTCATCGTCTCGATGTCAGACGTCGCCGCGTCCGGCGGGTACTACATCGCGATGCCGGCGAGCGCGATCGTCGCCGAGCCGTCGACGCTGACCGGCTCGATTGGAGTCGTCCTGACGAAGTTCGCGATCGGCGGGACGCTCAACAAACTCGGGATGAACATGGAAGGCGTGTCGAACGGCAAGTACGCCGACCTCTACTCACCCGTGCGTCCATTCACACCCGAAGAGCGCGCCATGATGATGGCCAGCATGCAGGCCACGTACGACACGTTCGTGGAGAAGGCGGCGCAGGGCCGCAACACGACCCCCGAGCGCATCGACGCGATCGGGCAGGGACGGGTCTGGACCGGACGCCAGGCCAAGGAGATCGGCCTGGTCGACGAACTCGGCGGGCTGGATCGCGCGATCTCGATTGCGAAACAGCGCGCGAAGATCCCGCAGGAATCAGGCGTCGAGATCGTGACGTATCCGGGGAAGCGGTCGTTCTACGACGTCCTCCGCAACCCGTTCGGGCCGTCGGATTACGGCGCCACGATGGCCGCGCTGCTCGGGTTCCGCAACCCCCGGCTGCTGGCGTCCCTCACCGCCCCGCTGCAGGTCTTCAGGCGAGGAGAGCCGCTGGCCATCATGCCGAACGTGTTTCAAATGAGATAACGACGCAACGACACAACTACCAACCTCTCAAGGACCTCTCATTTGGGAGTTGCCGTCTTGAGTAGCTGGTAGTTGTGTAGTTTTCTCTATGCAGTGATCTGAGCGATCACTTCCCGGTTGATCCGGATATCCATGCGCTGGCGCGCCTTGTTCATGTAGGCGGAGTAGAACTCGTTCCGGCGCTGGTTGAGGAGCTCCGTGCGGAGCGAATCCTTCTGTGCGGTGAAATCGGATGGCGACGGCATCTGCTTGTCGACGACCTTGATGATCGCGGCGCCGTTTGCCGTGACGATCGGATCGCTGACGCCTCCCTTCGGGAGCGAGAACGCGGCGGCGTCGACCGCGGCACTCTGGCCGATGTCGGTGACCTGCGAACCGCGGGCGATGAAATCGGTCGTCTTCACCTCGACCCCCGCATCCTTCGCGGCCTTGTCGAAGTCGCCTGATTTCATCGCCGCATCCACGGATGCGGCCTTCTGCCGCGCCGCATCGATCGCTTTCTCCTTCAGTACGGCATCGCGCACCTTCGCCTTGACCTCGTCCAGCTTCGGCAGATAGGAATCCTGCTTCGCAAGCACGGTGATGAAGGCGTAGCCCTGCGGCGTCCGGATCGGGTCGCTGACGTCGCCGATCTTCATCGTGAACGCTTCCTGGGCGACGTTCGGCGCGAGGCCAATCCCGGCGATCGGCTCATCCTGCTGGAAGAAGCCCGATTCGTGCACCGTGAGGCCGTGATCGCGCGCGACTTTGTCGAAATCGGCGGGCGACTTGAGCTGCGATGAGATCGAGTCGGCCGCCTTCTGCGCCTGGTCCTGCGCCTGCTCGAACTTCAATTGATCTTCAATCTGCGAGCGCACCTCGGCGAGCGGCTTCGTCTGCGCCTGCCGATGGTCGAGCACCTTGATGATGTGATACCCGAACTGGGTCTTCACGGGCCCGACGATGTCGCCGGGTTTCGCCGCGAACGCCGCGTCATCGAATTCTTTCACCATCTGCCCGCGGCCGAAGTAATCCAGGTCGCCGCCCTTCGCCTTGCTCGCATCGTCTTCCGAATACTTCTTCGCGAGATCCTCGAAGTTCGCGCCGCCCCTGGCCTGCGCGAGGATCGACTCCGCCTCCTTCTTGACAGCCGCGTCGTCCTTGCCGTCGGTCTTCAGCAGGATGTGCTCGGCGTGGACCTGCTCGGGCGTCGAGAACTGCTGGATGTTGTCGTTGTAGTACCGCTCGATCTGCTGGCCGGTGACGGTGACCTTCTGGCGGAGCGCTTCCTGATCGATCGTGAGGAACCGGATCTTCCGCTTTTCGGGGATCCGGAACTCTTCCTGGTGACCCTCGAAATACTTCGTGACGTCCGCATCGGTCGCCACGACGCCTTCGCGGAATTTGTCGGCGGGGAAGGACACCACCGCGAGCTTCACTTTCTCGTTGCGGCGGTTGAATTCGTTCCGCACGTCGCTGTCGCTCACCGTCATCCAGCCGGTGAGCGCCGCCTGCAGCTTCTCCGTCATGATGCTGCGCCGCACTTCGTCTTCGAACTCGTCGGTCCGCATCGGCGGGTTCTGCATCTGCAGCACCTGGCGATACCGCTGGTCGCCGATGAATTGCCCGTTTTCCTGGAACGCGGGGAGCGCCAGAATGCGTTCCCGCACTTCGGCGTCGCTCGCGGTGATCCCCAGCCGCTTCGCCTCGGACAACGCGGCCTGTTCCTCGACCATCTGCTGGACGATCCGCTGGTCGATGCCGAGCTGTTTCAGCAGACGCTCGTCGACGTTGGCGCCGTACGACTGGCGATACGCCTGAATCTGCTGTTGATACACACGCCGGAACTCGGCGGCGGAGATCTCCTGCCCGTTCACCTCGGCCACGACCGCGTTGTTGGCAGCCCCCTGCTGAGGGCCGTTCCCGAGGAAGCTGGGGATGTACAGAAGAACGAAGGAGACGACGACGATCGCAAGGCTCCATTTGAGCCAGCTGCGGTGCCGCCGCATCCGGTCGAGCATGGTCATGGGCTGTCGAGACCTCTGGAAAAGCCCAATTATGCCATGAAGAACGGGAGCCGTTCCGGGCACTCCCCGGCGCCCTGGAAGATCCAATTTTGAAAGCCCGCGATCCAACATCTCGCAGCAGACGCGGGCGCTGCGAACATGCGGGCACTCGCGGACACGCGAACACGCCCCGAAAATCCGGGCACATTGCCGTTCGTCCCTGCCGCTGCACCGGTCGTCCACGAATACCGTTCAGTGATCCCGGATTGCTACTACGTACGGAAGGAAAGAAGGAGTCCATCCGCATGAAGCAATGGTTCTGGTTCGTCATGATCGCGCTCGCGCTGGCGCCGGCCGCGTGGGCGCAGGAGGCGACCACCGGCACGATTGCCGGGCAGGTCACCGATCAGCAAGGGCTGGCGCTTCCTGGCGTGACCGTCACCGTCGACTCGACACAAGGTGCGAAGACGTTCGTGACGGACGATCAGGGGCGTTTTACGGCCCCATTTCTCACTCCCGGCACTTATACGGTCCGCGTAGAACTGCAGGGATTCAAGCCCGCCGAGCAGCGGAACATCGAAGTGCGTCTGGGACAGACGGCTCCGGTGAGCTTCCGTCTCACCGTCGGCGGCGTCACTGAAACGGTGCAGGTCACCGGCACTCGGGCCGTCGTGGATCCCACGAGCACGACCGTGGGTGCAAACATCGACAGTCAGATGCTCGCGAAGATCCCCGTCAACCGGACGCTCGCCGACACGATGTATCTCGCGCCGAGCGTGAGCAGCGGCGGCGGGACCGGCCGCTCGAATCCGTCGATCTCGGGCGCTTCCGGCCTCGAGAACCAATACATGGTGGACGGGGTCGACATCACGAACCCGGGCTTTGGCGGCCTGGGCTCGTACTCGATCGTCCTCGGCTCGCTCGGGACCGGCGTCACGTTCGACTTCATCCAGGAAGTGCAGGTGAAAACCGGCGGCTACGATGCGCAATACGGGCAGGCCACCGGCGGCGTCGTCACCGTCGTGACGAAATCGGGAACGAACAGCCTGCGCGGCACGCTGTTCGGCTACTCGCAGCCGGGTTCGTTCCAGAACAACTTCCGCCAGGTGACGTTGACCACGCCGACGCGGTCTGAAGCCGTGAATCAGACCGAGCAGCAGGTCAGCGACTTCGGCGCGGAAGTCGGCGGGCCGATCCTGAAGGATCGCCTGTTCTACTTCGGCGCGATCGATCCGCAGTGGAACTCGCAGACGTTCATCGCGCCGGCGGGGACGCCGCTGGTGGATCTCGGCGCGCAGCAGCGGAAGCGCCACATCCTCGCGTACTCCACGAAAGCGACGTGGCAGGTGACGCCCGGGCAGCGGATCGATGCCTCGTTCTTTGGCGATCCCGGAAACGGGCCGATGGGACCGCAGCGGCGTTCGTCGCTGCTCGGCGACACGACGGCGGCGTTCAGCCGCCTGAACAACTTCGGCGGCCACAACCAGACGGTGCGCTACAACGCGGTGATGAAACCGACGTGGCTGCTCGAAGCGTCGTATGCACGCGCAACCAACGGGATCACCGAAACGCCGAACCTCAATCAATACCGGTACACGACGGGCAACTCGGTCACCGGCGGCATCGGGTTCTACGAGAACAACACGGGTGTGAACCAGCAACTGCAGGCGATCGGCACCAACATCCTCGATTGGCGCGGCCAGCACCAGCTGCGGTACGGCGTTCAGTACCAGCACATCACGTACGACAACATCACGAACTACACCGGGCCGACCTTCACGCTGTCCAACGGGCAGCAGACCGTCACCGGTGCCACCGTGAGCGTCCTCAACGATCCGACGTTCGGAAACATCTTCCGCGTCACGCGTTCGAGCCTCGACAACGTGAAGTCGACCCGCCAGGACTACACGAGCTTCTTCGCGCAGGACACGTGGCAGGTCGGGCGGCGGCTGACGATCCGTCCGGGCATCCGTTACGACCAGCAGAAGCTGATCGGCAACGTCACCAACTACAGCTTCAACGGCAACTGGGCTCCGCGCATCGGCGCGACCTTCGATCCCACGGGCACCGGCCGCATGAAGGTGTTTGGCGACTATGGATGGTTCTACGCCCAGATTCCGAACGATCTCGCGGCGCGCGCGCTGTCGGCCGACGCGGGCGTCAACCGCGCCGATTACTTCGACGCGAATCTGACGCAGCCCGTGCCCAACGGCGTCCTCGCGGCGGGGACCACCAATCATCTGCAGTTCGCGGGTCTCTCGGCGTCGGATTTCGATCCGAACGCGAAGTCGACGTATTCGACCGAGACGCTCGTCGGCTGGCAGTGGGAACCCACGCCGGGCCTGTCGGTCGGCGCCAACTACTCGCATCGCCGATACGGCCGCGTCCTCGAGGACATCGGCTCGCTGCCGCTCGTCGCGTATCTGCTGCCGGATCTGACGATCGGCAGCGTCGAGTACTTCGTCACGAATCCCGGGCCGAACACGCCTGTGACCGACCCGTTCCCCGGCACGGCGATCTCGTTCGAGAAGCCGGTGCACGACTACGATGCCGTGACGCTGCAGGCGCAGAAGCGGTTCGCCGGCGGGTGGTCGCTGCAGTCGTCGTATCAATGGATGCGGCTGTGGGGCAACTTCGAAGGGTTCTTCCGCAACGACAACGGGCAGTCGGATCCGGGAATCACGTCCCTCTTCGATTTCCCGACGAACGATCCGACGTACGTATCGCTTGGGAGAGCGCTCGGGTTCCGCGGCGACATCCGATACCTCGGCTCGGCGGGCAACGGACCCCTTCCCAACGATCGCACGCACACCGGCAAGCTGTTTGGCAACAAGCAGTGGGCCAACGGCGCCAACGTCGGCGTGGCGTTCACGATTCAGTCGGGCGCGCCGCTGACGGCCCTTGCCGCCAACCCCGTGTACGACAACGCGGGCGAGATCCCCGAGACGCCTCGGGGCGGCGGAATCCAGACGGCCGACGGGTTCCGGAAACGCACGCCGGTGCAGTTCCAGACGGATGTTCAGGGTGAATACGATTTCAACATGAGCGGGAACCGCCGTCTCGCGGTCCTGGCGTCCGTGTTCAATCTGTTCAACCAGAACCGCGTGCTGGACTACGACAACTTCACGGAACTGTCCTTCCAGCTTCCGGACCCCAACTACGGGCAGGTGGTCGCGTATCAGCTGCCGCGTTCGCTGCGGGTCGGGCTGCGATTCCAGTTCTGAACCGCTCGAAATGCAGACCTGAAGGCTGCGCTGTCCAGCTGCTCGCCGGGGGCGGCGGACGTCGCACAGGCCTTCAGGTCTGCGTTTTTGCGGTTCTTTCCGCAAATTCCCCGCCTCAACCAGTGTGCCAATGTGCTATATTTACGCAGGATAGAAGGACTTAGAGGGATTCTTTCATTCCTGAGACCCGCCTCCGCCGCCCATCCGGCACGCGTGTGCCGTCTCGTGTCCGGCGCTCGCCGTCGCCGTCCGCCCGCGCGGATCTGGCCAGCCGTCTGCGGCCTCTTCAGGCCGCATTACGGGCTCGTCTGTCCAGGGCCGACGCGATTGTCGAGCTGATCCGCGACGTTCACACCTTCGTCGAACCCGAGCGGGTCGCGGACGCCATCGCGGGCCATGCGGCCCGGTGGCTCCCGGTGGCGGGCTGGCTCGTGCTGGCCGCAGATGAGGGCGCCCGCGCGCGCCTGCTTGCGGCGCGAGGAATCGCACCCGCCGCTGAACCCACCGCCACCTCGGTTGGCCTGTGGGTCGTGCGGAACGGTGCATCCTGCTTCGCGGCCGACCTGTCCACCGATCCGCGCTTTTCCGATGCGAGTACGGTCGCCGCGTTGGGATTTCCGCTGGTCTGCCGGGAACGCACGGTCGGGGCGCTCGTCGGGATCGACAAGGCGGCTTCGAAACGCGCGCCGCGTCTTGCGCCGGCGACCTCGCGGGCTCTGTGCGTCGCGCTGGAGCCTGCCGCCTTTGCCCTCGACAACGCCCTGCGGGTCGAGCGTGCCGAAGCGCTGTCGGTGACCGACGATCTGACGCAGCTGTACAACTCCCGGTATCTCTCTCAGGTGCTGCGGCGCGAGACCAAGCGCGCCAGCCGCAGCGGCCGTCCGCTGTCGCTGCTCTTTCTCGATCTCGACGGCTTCAAAGGGATCAACGACACGCACGGCCACCTCTATGGCAGCCGCGCGCTGGTCGAAGCCGGCAGCGTCATCCGGTCGAGCGCCCGCGAGACCGACGTCGTCGCGCGGTACGGCGGCGACGAGTTCGCGCTGGTGCTGCCGGAGACGGCCACCGAAGGCGCCATTGCCGTCGGCGCGCGCATTCGTGATCGCGTCGCGGCCTACCCGTTCCTCCGCGAGGACGGACTCGACATTCATCTCACCGTGTCGGTCGGCGTCGCGACGCTGCCCGACGTGGCCGCCACCGCCGAGGCGCTCATCGAAGCCGCCGACCTGGCGATGTACCACGTCAAGGAACACGGCAAGAACGGCATTTACGTGGCTGGCGAATAGGAGCGGCTTTTGAGTTTACGGATTTTCTCGCTCTTCTCGAGCGATCTCGCCATCGATCTCGGCACGGCGAACACCTGCGTGTACGCGCGCGGCAAGGGCATCGTGGTGAACGAACCGTCGATCGTGGCGATCAACAAGGTCAATGGCCGGATCGAGGCCGTCGGGAAGGATGCGAAGGAAATGCTCGGGCGCACACCCGGGAACATCGTCGCCATCAAGCCGATGAAGGACGGCGTCATCGCCGATTTCGAGGTCACTGAGAAGATGCTGACCTACTTCATCAAGAAGGCGCACAACCGCACGATGCTCGTGCGGCCGCGCATCGTGATCGGCGTGCCCTCTGAAATCACGCAGGTCGAAAAGCGCGCGGTGAAGGACAGCGCCTACCGCGCGAAGGCGAGCGAAGTGTACCTGGTCGAGGAGGCGATGGCGGCCGCAATCGGCGCGGGGATGCCGATCACCGAACCGTCGGGCAACATGATCGTCGACATCGGCGGCGGCACGACGGATATCGCCGTCATTTCGCTCGCGGGCATCGTCTACAGCAAGGCCGTGCGGGTCGCCGGCAACGAGATGGACGATGCGATCATCCAGTACATCAAGAAAACGTACAACCTGCTCATCGGCGAGCGCACTGCCGAAGCCATCAAGATGGAGATCGGCTCCGCCTATCCGCTCGAGGAGCGGATGACGATGGAGATCAAGGGGCGGCATCTCATCGAAGGCGTGCCGAAGACGATCACGATTACGGACGAAGAAATCCGGGAGGCGCTCGCGGAGACGGTCAACGTCATCGTCGATGCCGTGCGCGTGGCGCTCGAGCGCACGCCCCCGGAGCTGTCGGCCGACATCGTCGATCGCGGGATTGTGCTGACGGGCGGCGGCTCGATGCTGAAGAACCTCGACAAGCGGCTGCGGGAAGAGACGGGGCTCCCGCTGGCGATGGCCGAGGACCCGCTGTCCTCCGTCGTGCTCGGGGCGGGGAAGATGCTCTCGGACTTCAACCTGCTGCGCAAAATCTCCATCGACTAAGCCATGGTTCCGCGTGCGGGGGTTCGGAGGTGCGGCGGTTCGATTCCGGGTTCGGGGTTCGCGTTCGTGTTCGGGTTCGGGTTCGAGTTCGGGGTTCGCGGTTCTGGTTCCCCCCTGCGCGCCGGTTCTCATCGGAACGTGAATGCGAACCTGAACCCGAACGCGAACGGGAACGCGAACTTCGAACGTGAACGTGAACTTCGAACGCGAACGAAGACGAACCGCCGCACCCCCGCACGCCCGAACCCCAGAACCGTGGGTTCGGGAACCGTGGGTTCGCGATGACTGCGCTGCGCCGCCCCGTTGTCCTGTTCGCCGCCCTGATGATCGGCCAGGTGCTCCTCGTGTCGGCGCAGGTGCAGTCGAAATCGGGCGTGCGCGTGCTGGAGCTGGTGACCTTCGAAATGTTCTCGCGTGTCGAGCGGGCGACCTCCGCCGTCGTCCATGGCGTCACCGACGTGTGGTCGAACTACGCTGCGCTGCGAGGCGCGCGCGACGAGAACCAGCGGCTCAGGCAGCAGGTGGGCGGGCTGCAGATTCAACTGCAGGAACAGCGCTCGCTCGCGTCGCGCTCCGAGAGACTTCAGGCGCTGCTGGATTTGAAGACGTCGGCGGACGTGCCGACGCTTGCCGCCGACGTGATCGCGGGGAACCCGAATCCGGGCGTCCGCACGATTACCATCGATCGCGGCACGGCGGACGGCGTCATGGCCGATATGGGAGTCATTGCGCCGGCGGGCCTCGTCGGACGGGTGATCGGGCCGGTGGCGCGCCACGCCGCGCGGGTCCAGCTCATCATCGACCGCAACGCGGCCGCGGGGGCGATCACCGAGCGGTCCCGCGCCGGGGGGATGATTCTGGGTTCTGAGGAATACCCGCCGCTGAAAATGGATCTGGTGCCGAATCTGGCCGACGTGAAGAACGGCGACCAGGTGGTCTCGTCCGGCGTGGACGGGATCTATCCGAAGGGATTCACCATCGGGGCCGTTGAAAAAGTGGAGCGGCGCGGCGGACTATATCTGACCATCGCCGTACGGCCGGCGGTCGACTTTGGGAGCCTCGAAGAAGTGCTCGTCGTGATGGTGCCGCCACGGCCGGCGCAGCACGACGAGGACATCAAGTGAGGACGGTGGTGCTGGCACTCGGCGTCGCGGCGGCGCTGGCGCTCCAGGCGACGCTTTCCGGGATGATGATTGGACACACGCTGGCGGTGAATCTGGTGGTCGTGGCAGTCGTGTATGCCGGCCTCGCCTTCGGCGCCGTGACCGGCGCGCTGGCCGGCACGGTCGGCGGCCTGGCGCAGGACGCGCTGGCCGGCGGCATCGTCGGGATCGGCGGCCTCTCGAAGACGCTGATCGGGTTCGTCGTCGGCGTCCTCGGAGCGCAGTTCATCATGTCGGGCGTCGTGGCCCGGTTCCTGATGTTCGCCGCTGCCACGGTCGTGCACGCGGTCGTGTTCGAGGCGCTGTCGGCCGTCGCGGACGGCCGGATGTTCGCGCTCCGGTGGTCGTCCGTTGGACTCCAGGCGGCTGTCAACGCGACGATTGGCGTTATGGTGTTCTGGATTGTGGAGCAGGGCCCCGAGGTGCTCGCGCGGCGCCGCGCGCGCAGGGCGGCATTCAGCAAACGCCGGTTTTAATATTTCGACCATCGACCATCGACCATCGACCATCGACCATCGAGTAACGAACATCGAGTAACAAACTTTTGCTATGTCCAACTTGATGCCGGACGATCGGCGCGGACTCGGGCTACGGCTGAGTGGGCTGCAGTACATCATCGCGGCCGCCTTCGCGGCGCTGGCGATCGGGTTCTGGGTGTTCCAGGTCGCGCAGCACGACAAGTACGCCGAGATGGCGGACAACAATCACACGCGCAAGCTGCCGCTGCCGGCGCCGCGGGGGGTGCTGCTGGATCGGAACGGCCGCGTGCTGGTCGAAAACCAGAACATCTTCAACATCGCGCTCGTGCGCGAACAGACGAAAAACATCGATGCCACCCTGAAGCTCGTGGCGGCGGCAACCGGCGTGGACGAAGCGCTGCTGCGTGAAACGGTGGAGCGCCGCCGGCGCGAGCCGAGCTATCGCCCGATCGTGCTCATCGAAAACGCCACGCGCGAACAGGTGATCGCGGTCTGGGCCCGCCGCTGGGAAATGCCCGGGATCATCTACCAGGAAGTGCCGTCCCGGAAATATCCGGGAACCGAGGCCGCCCACGTGTTCGGCTACGTCGGCGAAGTGACCGAGGCACAGCTCCAGCGGTCGGACTATGAAGGGGTCGACGCCGGCGCGATCGTCGGCCAGGCAGGGTTCGAGCAGCAATACAACAAGCTGCTGATGGGCACCGAAGGCAACAAGACCGTCGTCGTGAACAGCATCGGCCGCGAGCTGTTCGAGCTCGGCAAGGACGACCCGCGTGAAGGCACGGCCGTCCAGCTCACGATCGACGGCGACATTCAGAAAGCGATCGAGGACGGGTTCTCGGCCAGCGGCTTCAACGGTGCCGCGGTCGTCGTCGATCCCAACAACGGCGACGTGCTCGGATTCACGAGCCGTCCCGCTTTCGATCCGAATTCGTTCGCCGGCGGGATCGACAAGGCGACGTGGCAGGCGTTGAACACCGACGACCTGCGTCCGCTGCAGGACCGCGCGCTCCAGGGCCGGTACTCGCCCGGGTCGACGTTCAAGATGGCCGTGGGGCTCGCCGGACTCGAAGAAGGCGTCATCACGCCGAATTTCACCGTGAACTGTACGGGCGGGGCGACGTTCTACGGACGCCGGTTCGCGTGCTGGAACCATCGCGGCCACGGCGCGGTCAACCTGAAGACCGCGATCGAACAGTCCTGCGACGTGTATTTCTACACCGTCGGCAACATGCTCGGCATCGACAAGATCAACAAGTGGGCCACGCTGCTCGGGCTTGGACAGAAATCGAACATCGATTTGCCGAACGAGCTGATCGGTCTGGTCCCGTCCACCCAATGGAAGGCCGAGCACACCAAAGAGAAGAAGTGGTACGCCGGCGAAACGATCTCCGTCGCCATCGGCCAGGGGCAGGTGTCGGTCACGCCGGTGTCGATGGCGGTCTACGCTGCGACGCTGGCAAACGGGGGCACCCGGATCACCCCGCACCTGCTGAAAGCCAAATACGAGAACGGCGGGTGGGACGCCGTGCCGCCGCCGCCGCCGCAGTCGAAGGTCGACGTCTCGGCGGAGAAGCTCGAAGCGATTCGACAGGGCATGTGGGGAGTGGTCAACGGCGGCGGCACCGGCGGCCGCGCACGAATCGAAGGCAAGGACGTCTGCGGCAAGACGGGGACGGCGCAGGTGATCTCGAACGCCGCGCGGCTCATCGCGCAGGCCCGCAACCCGCACGCCGATTACCGTGACCACGGCTGGTTCATCTTCTTCGCGCCGCGCGACCACCCGACGATCGCCGGCGTGGTGTTCCTCGAGCACGGCATCCATGGGCCGAATGCGGCGGCGGTGGCGCATCACATCCTGGACACGTACTTCGCCAAGCAGGACGGCAAACCGTTGCCGCCGCCGCCGACGCACGACGAACTGCACCTGAGTTACACGGACCCGTTCGCCCGTGGCGGCTCGCCCGAGGGCGGCGGAGAGTGAGGCTGAAAGGAACGGGAGCGCGCTCGCGGGTGGCCGCGAACGGGGCGCCCCGTTCGCGGACAGGACCCGCCACAGCGATCTCGTTCCGGCACTCGATCTCGCAACGTCATGTTTGAACGGCGACTGTTCTTTCACGTCGACTGGCTGCTGCTCGGCGCGGTGCTGCTGCTCTCGGGCATCGGCGTCGCGATGATCTACAGCACCACCTACGTGACGCTGTCCAACGGCGTCGGCCATCCCGGCCCGCAGGTCTGGACGCAGATTTATGCGCTGGCGCTCGCGCTGGTGGCGCTCCTCGTCTGCCTGCTGATCGACTACCGCATGCTCGCCGAGCACTCGCTGATGCTCTTCGGCGCGCTGACGCTGCTGCTCGTCTTCGTGCTGTTCAAGGGATCCACGCAGATGGGCGCGCAGCGATGGATTCCCATCGGACCGTTCCACCTGCAGCCCTCCGAGTTCGGGCGTCTCGGCGTGGCCCTCATTCTCGCGATGTATTTCGGCGAGAACCGGCGCGGCGCACGCAACACGAGCGATCTCGTCATCGGCGGCATCTTCACGCTCGTGCCGCTCTTCCTCATCGCTAAACAGCCGGATCTCGGGACGGCCGTGACGCTGCTGCCGGTATTTCTGGGCATCGCCTATCTCGCGGGTCTGCGGATGCGGCTGCTCGGTGTGCTGGCGCTGTGCGGTGTGATGATGGCGCCGATCGCATGGAAGTTCGCCCTCAAGGACTACCAGCGGCAGCGCATCCAGACGTTCCTCGATCCGCAGCAGGATCCGCGCGGGGCGGGCTATCAGACCATCCAGGCGCGGATCACCGTCGGATCCGGCGGCCTCACGGGCAAGGGATTCCGCCACGGCACGCAGGGGCAATACAAGTTCCTGCCGGTGGCGCACAACGATTTCATCTTCTCGGTCCTGGCCGAAGAGCAGGGCTTCGTGGGCGTGCTCGTCGTGCTCGGCCTTTATCTGTTCGTCATCTTGCGATCGCTCGAGGCGGCCCGGCTCGCGAAGGACCGCATCGGGGCATATCTGGTGGGAGGCATCATTTCGGGGTTCGCGTTCCAGGTGATCTACAACGTCACCATGTCCGCCGGCCTCGCGCCGGTGAAGGGCATCACGCTGCCGCTCATGAGCTACGGCGGCTCGTCCCTCATCGCCGCGATGGCGGGCTTCGGCCTCATCCTGAACGTCCGGATGAGGCGTTTCACGAATTAGCAGGACACATGGTGGAGATAGCGACGCTGCTCTTCATCGCGCTGTGCGCGTGCCGGCCGACGGACCGATCGTCCGCGCGGGCCGGAGCACGCTCGCGGCGCGCGCGCCGCCTCTGCCCCTTACGGAGTTATCCGCATGAACAAGGAGATGATCATCTCCTCGAGCGGCCACGATACACGCGTGGCCATTCTCGAGGACGACCAGGTCGTCGAGATCTTCATCGAACGGGAGAACCAGCGCGGCGTCGTCGGCAACCTCTACAAAGGCCGCGTGTCGAAGGTCCTCCCGGGGATGCAGTCGTCGTTCGTCGACGTCGGGCTCGAGCGCGACGCGTTCCTGTACGTCTCTGAAGTCGTCAACACTGTCGAGGAGTTCGAAAAACTCGCGGGCGGCGACGACGAAGACGACGAGAAGCCGGAGGCGCCCGACGACCAGGAGCACGCGGAGAAGGTCCACGCACATCCCGTAGAGGACGCCACCCGGGTGGAGAACGGCGACGCTGCGCACGCGTTTCACGCAGGCGAAGCCATCGCTGGATCGACGAGCACCGCTGCCGCGCTCATTCCTGAACGCCGCGCCAGAGATCGTGATCGCGATGCGACCGGCTCATGGTCGTCCCGGGCGGGGTCGAGGGACGATCGGAGCGGATCGGGTGGCGCTGCACGGGTCGAGCGCAGGGAGCCGGCCGGGGTGCAAGGGAGCCCGCCGCCAAAGATCGAGGACCTCCTGAAAGAAGGACAGGAGGTCCTGGTCCAGGTCGTGAAGGAGCCGCTCGGCACCAAAGGCGCGCGGCTCACGTCGCACGTCACGATGCCCGGCCGGTTTCTGGTGTTCATGCCGACGGTGGACCACGTTGGCGTGTCCCGCAAGATCGAATCGCGCGAAGAACGCGCGCGGCTCCGCGGGATCGTCAAGCAGTTCCGGGATCAGCACGGGTTCACCGGCGGCGTCATCATCCGCACGGCCGCGGCCGGACGATCGGAAGCCGACATCGTCAGCGACCTGTCGTACTTCCACGAAGTCTGGACGTCAGTCCGGCAGAAAATGGAGTCGCGGCGTCCGCCCGCGCTGCTCTTCCAGGAGCAGAGCCTCGTCACGAAGCTGCTCCGCGACCTGCTCACCGACGACTACACGGCGATCCGCATCGACAACGACCAGGAGTACCGGCGGGTGATCGCGCTCGTCGAGCGGATCATGCCGGCGCTCACGCCGCGCGTGAAGCACTACACGAAGGACTTTCCGATCTTCGAGGAGTACGGCGTCCAGGCAGAGATCGACAAGGCGCTCCGCAGCAAGGTGTGGCTGAAGTCGGGCGGCTATCTCGTCATCAACCAGACGGAGGCGCTCGTCGCGATCGACGTGAACACCGGGCGCTACGTCGGCAAGAAGTCCAGCGGCCGGCTCGAAGACACGATCGTCAAGACGAACCTCGAAGCCGTCAAGGAAATCGTCCGCCAGATCCGCCTGCGCGATCTGGGCGGCATCATCGTCCTCGACCTCATCGACATGGAGGAGAAGAAGAACCGGCAGAAGGTCTTTCAGGAGGTCGAGAAGGAGCTGCGGAAGGATCGGTCGCCGTCGAAGGCGCTGCAGGTGTCGGACTTCGGCCTGGTCATCGTCACCCGCAAGCGGGTGAAGCAGAGCCTCGAGCGTCAGCTCACCGAACCGTGCCCGTATTGTTCCGGGTCAGGCACGATCAAATCGAGCGCGACGATCTGCTACGAGATTCTGACCGAGCTGGAGAAGATCGGGCCGGACCTGGAAGGGCAGGGCGTGCTGCTGCGCGTCAATCCCGACATCGCGCGCGCGTTGAAAGAGGAAGAGAGCGGGATGTTCCGCGAGATGCAGCGGGTGCTGGGCAAGACCGTGACGCTCAAGCCCGATGCGCATCTGCATCACGAGCAGTTCGATGTGATGGCGATCTGAAAAGTGGCCAGTTGCCAATAACCAGTAGCCAGTTCCCAGTAGGCAGTTCCCAGTAGGCAGTTCCCAGTAGCCAGTTCCCAGTAGGCAGTTGAACGACTGGCGACTGGAAACTGGCTACTGGCCACTGGTGCTTACACCGGAAGGTGAATCAGGTAGTACGTGCCGCCCTTGTTGATCCAGACGCGCATGTATTCGCCGCCCTTGAGCATCTGGACTTTCGATCCGCCCGCCGGCGGCGGCGTGTCCTTCTGGATCAGCTTCTGCTCCGCCTGGGGAATGATCGAGACGACTTCCCGGCCTTTCACGTCCCCCTTCTGGAGGAACTCGACCCAGCGCTCCAGCTTTTCGCTGGTGCCCGTCGCGTCGGGCTTCGCTTCTTCGGCCGTGAGCCTGACCTGATAGATTCCGGCAGGGAGCGGTTTTCCGTCGGCTTTGACCTCGCGAGGAATGTGGACGCTGCCGAGCGCCATCGCCGTGTCGGTCACGTCGGGGGCTGCGGCCGTCGTCGGCTGCTGCTTCGGCTCGCGGTCGCTTTGCGCTGCGGGCTTCTGCGCCTGGACGGTCCCGGCGAGCGCGAGCACTCCCGTCAGCACGCCTGTGATCATCCACTGCTTCATTGTCGCCTCCACCACTGAACACGCGGCTTCGTCGCGCAGCCGTTCAGGGCTGCCGTTGCGCGTTGAAGACAGGCCCGAAGGCCTGCACTACAGGCGGACCGTGTATTTCCGGCCCATCTGTATTCGATTATATCGGCGCGCCTGCTGCGGCGCACCATAAAGTGACGGCAGCAAGGCGGATGCCAAAGGGTCCAGCAAGACAACTCCCAACGCCCTTGGGAGTTGGGAGTTGGGAGTTGGGAATTGTCAGCGTTTAGAGATCACTACAGACCCGCTGAAGGTGCTGATGTTGAGGACGGCGCTGCCGTCGCCATAGGTGCCGCTCAGCGACCGGCGGCGGCCGCGGCGTTCGTCGCTGCTGCCGTGGGTGGTGATGGGGAAATCGGAGTGCACGTCGCCCGAGAACGAGCTGGCTTCGAGTTCGAAGCCCGTGTTGCCGGAGAGCTCCAGCCGCACTTCGCCGGAGAACGACTTCAGCTCGTAGCGGCCGTTGGACGCCAGCGTGCCGGAGAAGCTCGCGTTGCCGCTGGTCGTGTGTGCATCGACCCGATCGCTCTGCACGTCTTCGAGACGGACGTTGCCGCTCACGCTGCCAATCGAAATCCGCCGCGCGCTGACGTGCTGCAGACGGACGTCGCCGCTGACGCTGGTGGCTTCGAGGGAGCCGTCGAACTTCGTATCCGAAACATCGACGTTGCCGGAGATCGATTTCGCGGTGGTGATTCGGCCGCCGGACGAGACCTGCACGTTGCCGCTGACGGTCTCGGCCGACACGTCGCCGGTGATCCCGGTGACCTTCAGGTCGCCGCTGACGGACTTGAGAATCACGTGCGTGCCGCCCGGAGCCGAGATCGTGAACTCGGTGGTGATGCTCCAGTTGCGCCGATCGCCCGAGCCGCGCTCCGGATACCGCTCGCGGACTTCCGCGCGTCCGTTGCCCTCGTTGATGTCGACGCGGGTGAGCGACAGTTGTTCCTTCGCATCGGCGTCGTCTCGCCCGCGCGCGGTCCGGACGACGTCGATCTTCGCTTCGGCCCCCGAGCCGCGGCTGACGATGATGGTGCCGGCGATGTTCGAGACTTCGAGCGTGCCGTCGGATCCGATCCGCACGGTCCGGCTGAACTTGTCGACGGCCTGCGCGCGGTTGTCGCTTCGATCGCGCTGGCGGTAGCTCTCGCGAGCCCGCTGCGAATGACTGACGAGCCGCTCCGGATACACCTGCGCCCACGCCGGCGCCGCCACCGCTCCGATCGCCGCCGCCGTCACCACGAACCGCACCGCTCTCAGCATGTGTTTCCTCTGCGACTTTCCGACTTCTGACTTCCGACGTCAGCTCTTGTTCAGTACTTGCGCGGCCCCGACGTTGTTGCCCTTGCGCATCTCGTTGATGAGCGAGATCGTGTCCTGCAGCAGCGAGACCTTCTGCTTGAGCGCATCGAACAGCGCCTCGCGCGCGGCCACGCTCGTGGGCTCGGCGTGCACCGCTGCCGAACTGTCCGCGATCGCCATATCCGTGATCGCGAGGTTCTTCTGCAGCGTGCGGGCCGTCTGCGGATCCAGCGCCGACTGATTGGCCTTCGCGATCTGCTCCAGGTGCGCGATTGCCGTCTGGTATTGCGTTTGCGCAGACGCCAGCTCGTTCTGTACGTCTTCGACGGATTTGGTGTCGGGCGCGTTGCCCGCGGCCGGCGGCAACGCAGCGCTCGTCGTGACGGCGGCAGGCGCCTGGCGCACCCCGGAGCGCAGCACGACGAGGGACCCGCCGATTGCGATGATCAAGCCGGCAGCCATGGCCGCCCACGCCGCGACGGGGACGCGGCGTTTCACGGGCGCCATGTCACGCACGCGGCCTTCCTGGCGCAGGCGGCCTGCAATCTGGAGCCACAGCCCGTCAGGCAGCGGGACGGCGCGGAGCGCGGACGCGCGGTCGCGAATGCGTGCGAGATCCGCTGCAAACGCGCGGCACTCGTCGCACCCGGCAAGATGCTGCTCGAGTTCCGCGCGGCGAATGGCGCCGAGCGTCCCGTCGACGTACTCCTGAATCGATGTCAGATATTGCGAACAGGCCATAACAGTTGCCAGTTCCCAGTTTCCAGTTTCCAGTTTCCAGTTCCCAGTCTCCAGTTCCCAGTCTCGAGTTGCGAGTCAGCTTCCAGTTGCGCCACTGGCGACTGGCGACTGGCGACTGGCGACTGGCAACTGGCAACTGGCAACTGGCTACTTTCTTCCGAGCAGCACGCGCAGGCGCAGCCGCGCCTTGTGCACCTGCGACTTCGACGTGCCTTCCGCGACGCCGAGGACCTCGGCCACTTCGCGGTGTTCCAGCCCCTCGACGTCGTGCAGGACGAACGCGGCGCGGCAGCCTTCCGGCAGCTGCGCCATCGCCCGCTCGAGGTCGACGCGATCGATCGCAGAGGCGTCGAGCTTGTGCGCCATCGCGTCCTCGATGAGCGTCGCGTCCTCGATCCCGTCCGTCAGTTGGCCGGCGCGCGCCGCCCGGCTCCGGAGATGATCGAGAATCTGGTTCATCGCGAGCCGGTACAGCCAGGTGCCGAGGGCCGCCTCGCCGCGGAAGCTGTCGAGTTTCCGGTGCGCCGACAGGAAGATCTCCTGCACCAGATCCTCGGCGTCGGTGGGATTCCCGACCATCCGCCACGCCAGGCTGTACAGCCGGCCCGCGTGCGCACGGTACACCTCTTCGAACGCGCCGAGCTCGCCATTCCGGCAGCGCTCCACCAGCGCCATCTCGGCGGCGCGGCCGGTCTCCGCCGGCCGGACCGCGGACGGATGCACTGTTACCTTAGACGTCGCCATGCGCTTCCCACGTTGCCCGAAGGTCTTTACGTTGGGGACAGCCCGCGAGTTTTCCAGCGCCGTTCGGCGAAGTTGCTGATGCGCCTGGGGCCGGCGAGGATACCTTCCGCCCGCAGCAGCGCCCGTTTGAGCGCTTCGTTGCCGCCATAGCCGCCCACGAGCCCGCCGGCGCCCACGACACGATGACACGGCACACCTGGCGTCCTGCAGCCCTTCATGACGTTGCCGACCGCGCGCGCGGCCCGCGGATACCCGGCGAGCGCCGCAACATCCCCGTAGGTCGCCACCCGTCCCGCCGGGATGCGCCGGACGATCGCGACGACACGCCGCCGGAACAGATCAGCGTCGGACATTGTCTCTCGCGCGATTGACGTCGCACTCGTCCTGCGCACCGGACTCGCGCCCTCGTCGCCCGCGGTCCGCCTCAGTTGCGCGATTTTCCAGCGTTCCGCGCGGGCACCGCGCTGAGCGCGGCTGTCAGCACGCGTCCGTCAGGCGACGGCAGCTTCACGCCGACGATCGGCGCGATCGTTGCCGCAAGGTCCGCTGGCGTCGCGGACGCCGTGCTCGCGACGGCCTTGATGCCGTGCCCGAAGAGGATGACGGGCACGTGCTGATCGTAATAGTACGGCGAACCGTGCGTCGTCGTCGTGGTGCCGTAGATGACGTTTGGTTTCGTGACCAGCATCAGATCGCCGCTCCGTCCCGGGTAGTAGCTGAGCGCCGCCGCGCGGAGGATCGCATCCTTGGACGTTCGCGTGCCCGGTTGTTCCACCTCGGACTTCGTGATCACACGCGCCATGCCGGGGACGCCGAGGACCGCCGTGCGAATGGCCGCGAGCGCGCGCGGATTCGCCGACACCTTCTCGTACACCCCGGGCTTGAAATACAGATCGTTGCCGAGATTCGAATCGACGAACGGACCGTCGCCAAGCAACGGCTTGAGCGCGGTTTCGATGGCGGCGGTCACCGTGGGCGGCATCACGCGCAGGCCGCCTTCGACCTGCTCCGGGACGTCCGCGACACCGTGATCGGCGCTCAGCCCCAGCACGTAATTGCCTTTGCCGACCGTCGTGTCGAGATGATCGAGCAGCTTTCCGATGGTGATGTCCAGATGCGCGAGGAGATCCTGCACCTCGTGGCTGCGGGGCCCGAACGTGTGGCCGACCACGTCGAGCGACGAGAAGCTGATGCCGAGAACGTCGGTCGTGTCCTGCTGACCGAGTTTCATTTGATCGACCGCGTACTCCGCCATCTGCTCGAGATACTCGTCTCCGAACGGAGAGCCTTCGAAGTGGGCGAAGAAACTCCTGTCGGCCGAATTTCCGAGCGCGTGCGGGAACGGCGCCGACCAGCCGTTCCCCGGCTTCTCTCCAGGCGGCGTATCGGTGTACTGGTACCGGTCCGGCGGGAACATCGGTTCCCACACCTTGTCGCTGTAGCCGGAGGACGGATTTGCCTTCGCGAACGCCATGGCCCACGCCGGCATCACGGATCCAAATGCGGAGGACGTTTCGAGTGCCCCGCGTTCGTCCAGCCAGATGACAGCATCGCCGCCGTGGCCCGCCAGCCCGATCGCCGCGCGCGCTTTCATCGACATCGTGACCACGCGGGAGTGCAGGTCCCGCCGCATGACGTCGGCGAGAGCTGGCTGCATGTTGCGCACGGCGCTGTCGCCCACACCCGTGGCCGGACCGGTCGTCGTGATGTCCGTGACGGTCGCGTCCGAGGTGCACGTGACCGTCTTCTGCGTCTGCCGGTCGAACCAGACGTTCTGCATCATGCCGTGCTGATACGGCAGTGTGCCGGTGCCGATCGTGTTGTGCCCGACGCAGGTGTACGTGTTGAGGTACGGGTAAGCGGCCTCCTTGAACCACGCCCCTTCGGTCGTCAGCCGCTTGATACCCTTGCTCATCAGCGACGCGTAGCGGACCGGGTAATCGCCGCGCATCTGATCCACGGCGATGAGCACCACGAGTTTCGGGTTTGCTTCCTGCGCGCGCGGTCCCCGCGCCGCCTGCGCTGCCGGATGGGGCGACGCCCCGAGCGTCACCGCGGTGATCGCGGCTGCGATCGATACGATTCGTTTCATGTCATCACCGTCGAAGAAGAGGGAAGTAACACAGCGCGCCGATATATGCATCGTATATCGCGCAGCCGATGGCGTACCAGCGCGGCGCGAGCGCATCCGGAAGGAGACCGGGTCGATGTGCGATGTCGACGAGCGCATGCGCGGCAAACGCGAGCGCCAGCATCGTGAGCGCCTGCCGCGGGTCTCGCATCATCGTCCATGCGGCGACCACCATGAAGCCGACCGCGAGCGCGATGTCGAGGCCGACGCCGGGTTCGTTCTCGCGCACGACCGCGAGGCCGACATAGGCGCCGGCGATGAGTGTGAGGAGCAGCGCGGCGATCTGCGCCAGCCGCAGTTCCGCGACCAGACGCTGCGGCGATGCGGTCGGAATCGAAGCCGTGCGCGCACTGAGCCAGGTGAAGCCGGCAGCGAGCGCGCCGAAAGCCACCAGCACGGTTCGGAACGCTTCGCTCACCTGCACGGCCGGCGCATCATTTGTTGTCGAGGAACGGCAGCGGGTCGATGTTGTAATCCGCCGGGTCGAGTGGCGCGACGACGCTGTCGAGCCGGTTCCAATCGCCGTCGACCGGTTCCCACAGGTTGCGGTCCGAGGGCAAATCGAGTCGCTGGCCTTTCGCGTCGAAGACGATGCGGACGCGCGGCCGGTACGGATCGGGCGCGTGTACGTGCAACACGACCGCGATCTCGCCCGTGTTGAGCCGCACGAGATTTCCCGGCGGGTAGATGCCCAGCAATTGCACGAATCGGCGCACCAGATGCTGGTCGAACTGCGATCCGTCGTTGCGCTGCAGCACGGCAAGGATGCGATCCGTGGGATGCGCGGATTGATACGCGCGCTGCGAGCGCATCGCGTCGTACACGTCCGAGATGCTGCACAGCGTCGTTGCCAGGTTCAGCGACGCACGCGACACCCCCGCTGGATATCCGCTGCCGTCGACCCGCAGGTGGTGTTCGAACGCGACGACGGGGGCGAGGATCGGCATCTCCGGGGTACGACGCAGGATCTCCGCGCCGTTCACGGTGTGCTGCCGCATGATGGCGAACTCGGCGTCGTTCAGCTTGTCCGGTTTGTTGAGCAGTTCCTTGGGAGTCCGCACCTTTCCGATGTCGTGCATCAGCGCGGACAGCCCGAATTCCCGCAGCAGCCGTCCTTCGATCCCGAGCGCGCGCGCCTGCCCCATCGTCAGGATGCAGACGTTGACCATGTGCGTGAACGTGTAGTCGTCGTAGTTGCGCATCGCGGTCAGCGCGACGAGCGCGGTGCGGTTCTGCGTGACCGCGTCGGCCAGCCCCTCGACCGTGTTGAGGGCGGCCGGCGTGTCGGGTGTGCCTTCGGTCGCGGCGCTCTCCCATGCGACTTCCGCGGCGGCCACGGCGCTCGAATACAGCTGCCGTATGGCGGCCATGTCGCTGTTGATGCCGTCGCGGTCCTCCTCCGCCTTGAGCCGTCCGACACGCACGTGGGTGCTCGAGAGCGTGCGCTCGGCGTCCGTTCCTGGTGCCAGCTTCGCCAGCCCCTGCATCAGCGCGACGAGCTCCGCCGACGTGACGCCGCGCTCGAAGCCGATGCGCTCGACCGAACCGGCCTTCAGGCGTCTGATCAGATCGGTCATGCTGCCGCTGACTTTCGGCATCGGAGTGTCGGCCACGACGAAGTCTTCGCCGACGATGCCGACGGCGAGCGAAGGCAGTTGTTCGTGCAGCTGCCGCAGCACGTCGACGAGCCCATCGGTGTTGCGCGTGACGAGCGGGTGATCGGGGGCGTACAACTGCGCGGCCCGCGTGCCCGACGCGATGCGGCGAAGCAGATCTTCGTAGAGCGCGGTGCGGGCGGTCCCGTCGCTCACGATGTCCTCACGTGCGCCAGCTCGCGCTTCGCCGCGGCTCGAACGCCCCACGACCCGCGCGCGGATGCGTGGCGCAGGGCGTCCACGGCTTCAGCCGTTCCGAGCCGCCGCAGCGCGTGCGCGGCGGCCGCGCGCGTGCGCCGTGTGCGCACGGGCGCCAGCAGGTCGCCTCGATGGAGCGCGTCCTTCAACGCGTCGATGGCGTCCGCGCCGCCGATCGCGCCGAGCGCTTCGATGGCCGTGAGGTACAGCGCCGGATACGACCGGCGATTCACCGTCCGCAGCACGTGGACGAACAACGGAGCCGCACGCTCGTCGCGGACCGCGCCCAGCTCGCCGATGAGTGTCTGACGCGGACGCCCGGATACCTGTCCGAGCGTCTGGAGCAGGGTCCGGCACGCCGCTTCCGCCTCATACAGCGCGAGCGCCTGCACGGCTTCGCGCTGCACGAGCGGCTCGGCATCGGTCAAGAGCGGCTGCAGCTCGTGCAGGCCCTCGCTCCCGCCAAACTCACGCAACAGGTACGCCGCCGTCCGCCGCACCTCCCAGTTGGCGGCGTTCATGAGCGACTGGACAGCGTCGCGTCCCGCAGGGCCGAAGCCGACGAGGATGTCACGGAGACGGTGGCGCGATCGCGCATCCTGCTCGGCCGCGAGCACCTCGGCGAGCGGCGGAATGACGACGGGGCCGATCGCGTGGCACACGCGCATGAACCGCTCGTACACCTCGTCGTCCGCGGTGCGCAGATGACGCGGGACGTGTTTCATCATCGCGCCGCTTCCGAACAGATCCAGCGCGCGCCGCGCCGGTTCGTGGCGCTCGGGAATCGTTTCCGCTTCCGCGGATAACGTTTCGATGAGCCGCCAGGCATGATCGAAGTGGCCGACGCGGATCAGATCGTCCGCATGCCGTACGACGATATCGGCGACGTCGCGCCAGCGCGCGGGATCGGACTCGAGCGCGAGCAGATCCGACAGCAGCTGAAAATCGAGCGTGCGGAGCGCGCCGTCGTTGACGGTCGACAGCCAGACGTGGATGCGTTCGGGGGGGTCGTCTCCGGCGGCTTCGACGTCGATGGCGCGCGTCCGGGTGCTGCTGAGTTCGCGCGAGTATTCAGCGGAGACGTACGGCGCGTCGCTGTAGGAAGTCAGCATCCGCTCGACGCGCTCCCAGAGGTGCTCGTACCCCTCTTCGCGGCCCAGCGGCGACGATTC
Source organism: Vicinamibacterales bacterium (assembly GCA_035495555.1). Taxonomy (GTDB): domain Bacteria; phylum Acidobacteriota; class Vicinamibacteria; order Vicinamibacterales; family 2-12-FULL-66-21; genus DATJFQ01. The sequence goes on along the minus strand of DATJFQ010000006.1, from coordinate 23,704 downwards.
GACGCGGTGTTCCGCGAGCGCGAGCAGTTGCCGCTGGCGCTCCATTCCCGGCACCAGCGTGTTGAAGGCGAGCGCGAGCCGTTCGCTCGCACCGTGGTTGGCGATGACCGAATCGGCCACGAACCCGGCAATATCGCCGTCCTCCATCCGTTCGGTCACCGCGCTCACGAGATTGACGGCGCCTGACGCGGCCTCCGGCCGCTCTCTCGCCTGAAGGAAGTCGGCGACGGCTTCGTCGGTGAACTTGAGCACCCCGGCGCTCAACTGGCGCATCAGCGTGTCGAGTTGATCGGGCGCCGTTCGCCGGACAACTTCCGCCATCACACCCAGCAGCCGCAGCAGCGCGGCCGTGCGGTTCGTGACCGCGGCATCCCCGGCCGCCTGGCCGACGACTTTCTTCAGGAACGCCTCGAGTTCCTCGCGATTGCCGGCAATCCGTCGGAGCAGCGCAACCGAGTCGTCGTCGATGTCGAGCGGCCGGCCCGACATCGCGTCGATGATGCGGTCAATCGTGGCGGCCTCTCCCTGGCGCTCCCGGAGGACCTCGGAGTAGTCGATTTCGCGGATCTCGATACTCGGGGCGCCGGCCGCCGCCCACAGCCGTTCAATCCCGCCGTCGGCGCGGACATCCTCGGGCGCGCGCGACAGCAGCGAGAGCAGCGTATGCCACGACTGCGCCTCGGTCCCGGGATGCAGCGTCAGTGACCCGACAAGCTGCCGCCGCAGCATGTCCGCGAGTTCGACGACGGCCGGGTCGGGCTTGGCCATCGACGCGTCGCCAATCTGCAGGTTGTGCGGGCGGACCTCGAGCGTGCACGGCGCCTGGGTCGTCAGGGCGCTCGTCAAATCGCCCAGCCGTTTCAGCGTGGAGGCAATCGCCGGATGGGTGGCCGGATAGAGCGACACGGCGCGCGCCGCGGACTTGCAAGCGCGAGCGAACTCGGTCAGACGTGCAGCGGTCTCGGGATCGAGGGTGGCGCGGACCTCTGCCATGCTCAGACGAACGCGACCCGTCGACGGAAAGTGAGGCGCTCGAGCATGCCGTTGGAGAAGGAGACGGCTGAATTATACTCTTGGCGCTCTTCATGCGCGCGGTCGATCTCATTCGGATCAAAAGGGATGGCGGCCAGCTCGACCGTCCGTCGATCGAGTGGTTCGTCGACGCCGTCACGCGCGGCTCGATTCCCGACTACCAGGCATCCGCGCTGTTGATGGCCATCGTCATCCGCGGGATGACGCCTGAGGAAACGGCCGTGCTGACCGATGCGATGGTGCGGTCCGGCATTCGCGTCGAGTATGCCGGCCTCTCCGGGGTCGCCGTCGACAAGCACAGCACCGGCGGCGTCGGCGACAAGACATCGATTGTCCTGGCCCCGCTCGCGGCCGCGTGCGGCGCGCCCGTGCCGATGATGTCGGGCCGCGGCCTCGGACATACCGGCGGCACGCTCGACAAGCTCGAGTCGATTCCAAGGTTTCGCACGGCGTTGTCGCTGCAGGAACTTCGCGATGCGGTCGCGCGGATCGGCTGTGCACTGATCGGCCAGACCTCGGAGATTGCGCCCGCCGATCGCACGCTGTATGCGCTGCGGGACGTCACCGGGACCGTCGAGAGCATCCCGCTCATCTCCGCCTCCATCATGAGCAAGAAGATCGCCGAAGGCATCGGCGGCCTGGTGCTCGACGTGAAATCCGGCGACGGCGCCTTCATGAAAACGCAGGACGATGCGCGGCGGCTGGCCGAGTCGCTCGTCTCGATTGGCGAGGCCAACGGCGTCAGGACCGAAGCGCTCCTCACGAGCATGGACGCACCGCTCGGGCGGCAGGTGGGGAACGCGAACGAAATCATCGAGTGCGTCGAGACGCTGAAGGGGCACGGGCCGGAGGACGTCGAGTCGCTCTCCGTCGAACTCGCGTCGCGCATGCTCGTCGTCTCGGGCGTCGAGCGGGATCCGGCGGCCGCGGCCACGCGCATCCGCCGCGCGCTGACGAGCGGGGCCGGGCTCGAGAAGCTGAAGGAAATCGTTGCGAACCAGGGCGGCGATCCTCGCGCGATCGACGACACGGCGCGGATGCCGTCGACGCCGGACCGCGATGTCGTCCGCGCGCCGCGCAGCGGCGTTGTCGCGGCGCTGAAGGCCGAAGCGATCGGGCGCGCCGCCGTGGTCCTCGGGGCGGGCCGCGATCGGCTCGACGCGGTCATCGATCCCGGCGTGGGTCTGACGATAGCGGCGCCCGTCGGCACCGACGTGAAGGCGGGCGACGAGGTCGTGATCGTGCACCACCGCGGCGGCCGCGGGCTCGAGGAAGCACGCTCGCTGATCGAGCAGGCGCTGACCATCGCCGACCAGCGGGCGTCACGCCGGCCGCTGATTCTGGAACGCATCGTCGGAAAGAAGGGCTGATTGGCGACAGAGCACATGACGGCGGAGATGGCGTATCCCGCGCCGCCGCGCGTTCCCTATGATTCCCGCGACTACGCGGTCATCGGCGGCGCGGCGCTCGCGGCGGCGCTCTGCGCGCTCGCGGCGAACTTCGCGGGCGTCCCGCGCCTGCAGCCGCTCACCGGCCTCATCGTCATCATGACGACCGCGTATGCCGTGTCGACGAATCGGCGCGCGATCGATCGGCGGACCGTCGTCTGGGGGCTCAGCCTGCAGATCCTGTTTGCGCTGATCGTGCTGAAGACGACCGTGGGGCAGCGCGTGTTCCAGACGCTCGGCGGCGTCATCAACAAGCTGCTCGACTTTGCGTTCGTCGGATCGACCTTCGTCTTCGGCCCGCTCGGCAGCAAAGAGATATGGCCGCAGATCATGAACAAGGTGCTGGGGCCGCAGGGCGCCCAGTACGGCGTCATCTTCGCGTTCCAGGTGCTGCCGACGATCATCTTCATCGCCGCGCTCTTCGCGATCCTCTATTACTTCGGCATCATGCAGGTGGTCGTCCGCGTCTTTGCGATTCTGATGCGCCGCGTGATGCGCGCGAGCGGCGCCGAGTCGCTGAACGTCGCGGCCAGCATCTTCATGGGGCAGACGGAAGCGCCGCTGACGATCCGGCCGTACCTGCCGCGGATGACCGAGTCGGAACTGATGACGGTCATGACGTCGGGCATGGCGCACATTTCGGGCGGCATCATGGCGGCCTACATCCTCTTCGGAATCGAGGCCAAGCATCTGCTGACCGCCGTCATCATGACGGCTCCCGGCACGCTGATGATGGCCAAGATGTTCGTACCGGAAACGCAGGTGCCGGAGACGATCGGGACCGTGAAGCTGGATGTCGAGAAGACGGACGTCAACGTCATCGACGCGGCCGGCCGGGGTACTGGCGAAGGGCTCGCGTTGGCGTTGAATGTCGGCGCCATGCTGATTTCGTTCCTCGCGCTCATCGCGCTCGTCAACGCGATCCTCGGGCTCGCGCATCTGAGCCTCGAACAGATCTTCGGCTGGGTGTTCGCGCCCGTGGCCTGGTCGATGGGCGTGCCCTGGCGCGATGCGCCGACGATTGGCAATCTGCTCGGCACACGGATGGCGCTCAACGAATTCGTCGCGTACTCGCAGCTCGGGCCGATGAAAGCGGCGCTCGATCCCAAGTCGTTCACGATCGCGACCTTCGCGCTCTGCGGTTTCGCGAACTTCAGCTCGATCGGCATCCAGATCGGCGGCATCGGGGCGCTCGCGCCCACACGGCGCCATGACCTCGCGCGCCTCGGGCTCCGCGCCATGTTCGCCGGCACGATGGCGAATTTCATTACCGCAACCATCGCCGGCTTTCTGTTGTGAGCACCGGCGCTCCCGCACCGCACCGATGACGTATTACGCCCAGGTCGAAGAAGCCGTCGAATTCGTCCGCGCGCGGGCGGCGCAGCCGGATGTAGCGGTTGTGCTCGGGTCCGGGCTCGGCGAGTTCGCGTCGCGCCTGCAGGACCCGACGGTGCTGCCGTATGACGATCTCCCGCATTGGCCCGCCTCGCAGGTCGTCGGCCACGACGGTCGACTCGTGGTCGGGACGCTCGCGGCGAAGCGCGTTGCGGCGCTCTCCGGCCGCGTGCACCTCTATGAAGGGCATGATCTCCGGACCGTGACGTTTGCGACACGCGTCATGGCGAGCCTCGGTGTCCGGGCGCTGATCCTGACCAACGCCGCCGGCGGCATCAACACGGCCCTGAAACCGGGGACGCTGATGGTCATCGACGATCACATCAACCTTCTCGGCAGCAATCCATTGATGGGCCCGAACGAGGATCGCTGGGGCGTGCGTTTTCCCGATATGTCGGCGGTGTACTCCAGACGCCTGCGGGGCATAGCGGACGAGGTCGCGCGGGCGCAGGACCTGCGGCTCGGCCACGGCGTCTACATCGCCGTGCCCGGACCGAGCTACGAGACGCCGGCGGAAATTCGCGCGTTCAGAGCGCTGGGCGCCGACGCGGTCGGCATGTCGACGGTGCCGGAGGCGATCGTCGCACGGCAGATGCAGGTCGAGGTGCTCGGGATTTCCTGCATCTCCAATGCGGCGGCCGGCGTGCTGCCGCAGCCGCTCAATCACAACGAAGTGATGGAGGTCGCGCGGCAGGTGCGCGGCGCGTTCGCCTCACTGCTGGAGGGAATCATTGCCCGGCTCTAAGCGCCCCGAACGACGGAGCAGTGCCGTGCGGCGCTCGGGCACGGATCGCCGCATGACACCGCGGCGGTCCGGCTTCGATCGACGCGCCGATCCGTCCTGGCAGCCGATCTCGCTGGACATGCTGGCGGGCCACGGCCTCGACGAAAAAGGCCTGGTTGCCGCCGCGGTGGATGCGCGCACACACGCCCGCGCCGCGTTCTCGAACTTCGCCGTCGGGGCCGCGCTGGAGACCGCGGACGGTGAGGTGGCCGGAGGCTGCAACGTGGAAAACGCCACGTACGGCCTCACTGTCTGCGCGGAGCGCGTCGCGTTGTGGAAGGCGCTTTCGGAAGGCCGCGATGTATTCACGCGCATTGCCGTCGTCGCGGACACTAAGGATCCCACGCCGCCGTGCGGCGCCTGCCGTCAGCTCCTCTGGGAATATTGCGGCGACATCGAGGTGATCCTCGCCAACCTCTCCGAGGTCAAGCGCCGGATGCGCCTGTCGGAGCTGCTGCCTCTTCCGTTCGATGCCAGATTGCTAGAATAACGAGAATAAAAGGTTGCATGCTCCCCACGATTGAACTGCAGGACGATGTCATCGTGATGGTCGACCAGCGCAAGCTGCCGGCCCAGGAAGTGTACGTGCGCTGCCGCAATGCGCAGGAGGTCGCGAAAGCGATCCGGACGATGGTGATCCGCGGCGCGCCGGCGATCGGCGTCGCCGCCGCGATGGGCATCGCGCTCGGCATGAAGAAGAGCGCTGCGCGGGGAACCCGGCAATACGCCGTCGAGTTCCAGAAGACGTGCGAGATGATGGCGGCGACGCGGCCGACGGCCGTCAACCTGTTCTGGGCGATCGATCGCATGAAGCGGTCGTTTGCGGAAGGCGCGCAGGCCGGCGAGTCGCCCGAGGAACTCTCCGCGAGGCTCGAACGCGAGGCGCGCCACATCCATGACGAAGACGTCGCGAGCTGCCGCGCGATGGGCGCGTTCGGTGCGGAAATGGTGCCCGACGGCGCGCGCGTGCTGACGCACTGCAACGCCGGCGCGCTCGCGACGGCCGGGTACGGGTCGGCGCTCGGCGTCATCCGCGCGGCGGTGGAACAAGGCAAAACGATCGCCGTCTTCGCTGACGAGACGAGGCCGTTCCTCCAGGGCGCGCGGCTCACGGCGTGGGAACTGGTGCGCGACGGCATCAACACCACCGTCATCACCGAGAGCATGGCCGGTCCGCTCATGCGCGCCGGCGAGATCGATCTCGTCGTGGTCGGCGCCGATCGCATCGCCGCGAACGGCGATACGGCGAACAAGATCGGAACGTACACGGTTGCCGTCCTCGCGCACGAGCACGGCATCCCGTTCTACGTCGCCGCGCCGCTCTCGACGATCGATCTCTCCACGCCCGACGGCGAGCACATTCCAATCGAGGAGCGCGACCAGCGTGAGGTCAGCCACCTCGGCTCGTCTCGGCTGACGCCGATAGGCGCCAAGATCCGCAACCCGGCGTTCGACGTCACGCCGCACCGCTACATCGCGGGCATCATCACCGAGAAGGGGATCTTCCGTCCGCCGTACACGGAATCGCTGCGCGCGGCGTTCGCGACCGCGATGACGTGAAAGGCCCGGCACGTGCGACTGCTCGCGATCGAAACCTCGTGTGACGAAACCGCCGCCGCCGTGATCGCCGAAACCGGCGACGCACTGCGTCCCTGGCGGCTCGACTCGAACGTCGTCGCGTCGCAGACGGCCATTCACCGCGAGTGGGGCGGCGTCGTCCCGGAACTCGCGTCGCGGCAGCACCTCCGCGACATCTGTGGCGTCGTCGAACGTGCGCTGACGGATGCCTCGGCCTCGCTCGATGACATCGGCGCCATCGCGGTGACGCAGGGTCCTGGCCTCGTCGGCTCGCTGCTCGTCGGCGTTTCCTTTGCCAAATCGCTCGCGTGGGCGTGCGGCATCCCGCTCGTCCCCGTGCACCATCTGGCCGGGCACATCGAATCGATCGTGCTCCACCACGGCGAGTTGCCGTTGCCGGCGGCGGTACTCGTCGTCTCCGGCGGCCACACGAGCCTGTATTTTGTGCCATCGCCGGGCGTCTATCAGCTCGTCGCGAGAACGCGCGACGATGCGGCGGGAGAGGCCTACGACAAGGTCGCGAAGCTCCTTGGCCTCGGTTATCCCGGCGGGCCCGTCATCGACCGGCTCGCGCGTGAAGGACGCGACCGTGCGTACGCGCTGCCGCTGCCGCGCATGACGCATGCGGATCGAAATGCGCCGGAACCGGCGGCGCCGGCGGGACTCCTCCCGCACAGCGTCGAGCAGAAGCTGGACTTCAGCTTCAGCGGCCTCAAGACGGCCGTGCTGCGGCTGGTCAAGGAACTCACCGCCGGTGGGCGCGCGTTGTCGGACGAGGAGAAGCGTGACATCTGCGCGAGCTTTCAGCGCGTCGTCGTCGCGGCGCTGCTGGACCGTACTTTTGAGGCGGCGCGGTGGCTCGGCGCGAAAAGCATCGGCATTTCCGGCGGCGTGTCCGCCAACAGCCGTCTGCGCGATGACGCCGCGGCACGCGGCGAGCGATTCGGGATCCCCGTGTTCGTGCCGCCGCTCTCGCTGTCGACCGATAACGCCGCGATGATCGGCGCCGCCGCCCTCCGAAAGCTGACGGGCGACGCAGCAACGGACTGGAGCCTGAACGCACACGCATCGCTGCCCCTGTGACGTCGATGCACCCGCCGACCCGCCGGCACAGCCGCACCCAATGACCTATACCGACTATCTCTGGTTCAACACGAAGCAGCGGCAGGAATTCATCCGTATCACCGACGAAGTCGCCGCGATCGTGAAGAAGAGCGGCGTCAAAGAGGGCATGGTCCTCGTGTCCGCGATGCACATCACTGCCGGGGTTTACGTCAACGACTGGGAAGGCGGTCTCATCGAGGATTTTCAGGTCTGGCTGGAGAAGCTCGCGCCCGCGGGGCTTCCATACAAGCACCACCAGACCGGTGAGGACAACGCCGACGCCCATTTGAAGCGAACGATCATGGGGCATCAGGTCATCCTCCCGATCACCAGCGGCGCGCTCGACCTCGGTCCATGGGAACAGGTGTTCTACGCGGAGTTCGACGGCCGGCGCCGCAAACGCGTCGTCGTGAAAGTGATGGGAGAATAGCGGCAGGAGCATCTCATGTTATTCGCACTCCTGCTCTCCTTCGTGATGCAAGCGACGCAGGCGCCGTCGCAGACGACGGCGCTCGAGGCGACCATCCGCGTGGGCTTCACGAAAACCGACACGCCGGCCGCCGGCGAAGCGGGCCCATATGCCGCTTTCGGTCCGCTCGTCGCGCAGATGCTGACGCCGGAAGGGCCGGCCGACATCCATTACGTCGTCTCGGCGGACGCGATGCGTGCGGAGCTCGTCGGACGGATGGGGCCGCTGCCGCGCGGAACCGTCGTCCTGCTGAACGTCGGCGAGCCGACGATGCGGGTGATGAATCCGGCACAGAAGACGTGGTACGAGGCGCCCGCGGGACAGACGCTGGGGATGCTCGTCGGCACGCCGGACATCGAGATCCAGCCGACCGGCGAGCACGCGACGATCGCCGGACAGCCCGCCGATCGGTTTCACTTCACCGAAACGCTGCGCGTGCCGGCGCCGGAAGGCGTGAACCTGCCGGCGGACTTTCCGCGCGAAGTCCAGTTCAGCGGTGATCTCTGGTCGACGATGGCCCTGCAGGGCCCCGGTTATGCTGCCATTCTGAAATCGATGCAGACGTTTGCCGCGGTCCCGGGTATCGAGGCGCTGACCGCCGGCGGCCGTTTTCCGCTGCGGATGTCGTTCCGGTCGGGCCTGCTCGCCGGCTACGAACTGCAGACCGAAGTGACCTCGCTCAAGCGCGTCCCCGCCAGTCCGTCGCTCTTTACCGTTCCTTCGGACTACCAGAAGGTGCAGCCGCCCTTTGGCGGACATTAATCGACCATCGACCATCGCCCATCGATCATCGATCATCGAACATCGAACAATCCTATGCCGCTAAGCCGTTCCGATGCCCTCGCGCTCATGCGCCAATACACGGAGAGCGAAAGTCTCCGCAAACACATGCTGGCCGTCGAAGCGGCCGTCCGCGGATACGCCAGACGCTTTGGTGAAGACGAGGACGATTGGGGCGTCGTGGCGCTGCTGCACGACTTCGATTACGAGCGCTGGCCGGACCAGGCAAACCATCCGTTCCGCGGCGTCGACATCCTGAAGGAGAAGGGCTATCCGGAGTGGGTGACGCGCGCGATCCTCTCGCATGCGGATTATTCGGGCGTGCCGCGGCAGTCGCGTCTGGAGCACACGCTGTTTGCGTGCGACGAGATGTCAGGGTTCGTGACCGCGGCGGCGCTGGTCCGCCCGTCGAAAAGCGTCCTGGACCTCGAGGCGGCGTCGGTCGTCAAGCGCATGAAGGACAAGGCGTTCGCGCGCGCCGTGCCGAGGGAAGACCTTCGCCGCGGGGCCGAGGAAATCGGGTTGCCGCTCGAGGAGCACATCGCCAACGTCATTGCCTCACTGCGCGATCACGCTGACGCGCTGGGCCTTCGCGGCTCGCTGTAGCTCGCCGCGAATTGCAGATTGCAGATTGGAGATTTCAGATTTATTAAGGGATTTGATTAGCTCAATCGGCAATCTGCAATCTAAAGTCTAAAATTCCTGCGTCTGAAACACCTTCTCCAAGATTCCGTATAAAGTACCGACCGCTCATGGAAACGGCTGTCAGTCCTGCTGCGCCTTCGCCGCCCTCCGAAACGCCCTCCGTCGTCGAACTCGACAACGTGACCGTGCGTTACGGCACGAACGACGCGCTCGCGAACGTTTCGGCGCGGTTCGCCAGGGGCGCTGTCGGCCTGCTGGGGCCCAACGGCGCGGGCAAGAGCACGATGCTCAAGGCGCTGCTCGGTTTCCTGGCGCCGAGTCAGGGACACATGCGCGTGCTCGGGATCGACGTCGCGAAGGATCCGCTGGGCATTCGCGCACGGCTCGGTTACATGCCGGAAAGCGACGCGCACATTCCCGGCATGAACGCCGTGTCCTTCGTCGCCTATTGTGGAGAACTCGCCGGTCTGCCCCCGGTCGATGCGATGCAGCGCTCGCACGAAGTGCTCCAGTACGTCGGCCTCGGCGAAGCGCGGTATCGAAACGTCGAGACCTACTCGACCGGCATGAAACAGCGGATCAAGCTGGCGCAGGCGATCGTGCACGATCCGGATCTCCTGTTTCTCGACGAGCCCACCAACGGGATGGATCCGAAAGGCCGCGACGAGATGCTCGAGCTGGTGCGGGACCTGGCGCACAACAAGGGCGTGAGCCTCATCCTGTCGTCGCACCTGCTGCCCGACGTCGAGTACACCTGCGACGACGTCGTGATCATGAAGAAAGCCAGGGTCACCGCGCAGGGACCGATCGCGGAGCTGAAGGGACCGGCCGGCCGCACGTTCGAGCTGCGCATCAAGGGCGATCTGCCCGGATTCATGCAGGTGCTTCATGGGGAGGGCATGACGCTTCGAGAGACCGACGAAGACGTCGTCCGGGTATTCGTACCCGGCAGCGGGGACCAGAAAGCCATCTTCGACGCCGCCGCCAGGTTCGGCGTGCAGATCCGTCATCTGCGTTCGAGCGTTCAGACGCTCGAGCAAGTCTTCGTCAAAGCGGTCGGTGAAGACTGATGTCGCCTATTCACGATCAGAGCTATCGCCATTACGGCGGCACGAAGGCGGCGCCGGGCCACGCGTGGGCGGTGATTGCGACGGCCGGTCTGCGCACCTTCCTGAGGCGCCGCGCGTTCCTCGGGATCATGCTGTTTGCCTTGTTTCCCTTCATCGTCCGCGCCGTGCAGCTCTATATCGCCGCCAACGTCGCACAGGCGTCGATCATTGCCGCCGGGCCGCAGACGTTCAGGCAGTTCCTGGAACAGCAGGACTTTTTCGTGTTCGTCATCACGGTGTACGTCGGCGCGGGGCTGATCGCCAACGATCGGCGGGCCAACGCACTGCAGATCTATCTGTCCAAGCCGCTCATGCGGACGGAGTACATTTTCGGCAAGCTCGCGGTGCTCGTGGTGTTCCTGCTCTCGGTGACGCTGGTGCCCGCGATCCTGCTGCTGCTCCTGAAGATCGTCTTCGACGGAAGTTTCGCGTTCCTCCGCGCCAACCTGTTCCTCATCCCGGCGATCGTGGTCGCCAGTCTGCTGCAGGTCCTGCTGGCGTCCTTCACGATGCTCGCGTTGTCCTCGCTCTCCAAGAGCGCCCGGTTCGTCGGCATCCTCTACGTCGGCATCACCTTCTTCACGTCCGCGATCTACGGCGCGCTGTACGCGATCACCGGGACATCGCGCGTGTCATGGGTATCGATCGGCGCGAATCTGACGCAGGTGGTCGACGTGATCTTCCGTCAGCCGCCGCGCTACGCCACGCCCTGGCAGGTCTCGCTGCTCGTCATCATCGGGCTGGTCGCCGTCTCGCTGTCGATCCTCGAACGTCGCGTTCGCGGCGTCGAGGTGGTGACGTAAATGGACGCGCCCGTCATCTCCGCCGACCACGTCTCGAAGTGGTATGGACAGGTCCTGGGCCTGAACGACGTCACTGTCAACGTGCCGCCGGGCATCACGGGCCTGCTGGGTCCCAATGGCGCCGGCAAGTCGACGTTCATGAAGCTGATCACGGGTCAGCTTCGTCCCAGCCAGGGGACCATCCGTGTCCTTGGCGAGCCGATCTGGGCTAACCCGGGGCTCTTCTTCCGGGTCGGATTCTGTCCCGAGCAGGATTCGTTTTACGAGCGGATGACCGGGCTCGAATGGGTCCGCGCGCTCGTCGGCCTCAACGGGCTCGACGAGAAGGCTGCGGACGAGGCCGCGCGCCGAGCGCTCGAAACGCTCGAACTCACCGAGCACGCCGATCGAAAAATCGGTGCGTACAGCAAGGGTCTCCGGCAGCGCGTGAAGATGGCGCAGGCGATCGCGCACGATCCCCAGTTGCTGATTCTCGACGAGCCGCTGTCGGGCATGGATCCCAGCCTGCGGCGCAAGACCATCCGCCTCATTCGCGAATGGGCGCGAACCGGCAAGAGCGTTCTTGTCTCGAGCCACATCCTGCACGAGATCGAGTCGATGACGTCGAACATCCTGCTCATCAACAACGGCCGGATCCTCGCGGAAGGCGACGTCCACCAGATTCGGGATCTGATCGACGAGCATCCGCACACCGTGTACGTGCGCGCGAACGATCCGCGGCGCCTCGCGCGGGAGTTCCTCGAGAACGACGACGTGTTGAGCATGAGTTTCGAACCCGGTGCCGTCGTCGTGCAGACCGGAAAGCCGGACGCGTTCTATGCGCGGCTCACGAACATGGCCGCGAGCGGAGAGTTCGGCGCGATCGAAGAGGTGACGTCGCCGGACGACAATCTGCAGGCGGTGTTCCAGTACCTGGTGAAGTGAGCTGGGCGATGGGCGATGGGCGATGGTCGATGTTCGATGGTCGATGGGCGATGGGCGATGGTCGATTTGATGCGTCGGGGAGATAGATGGAGCCGAACATGACGCCGCGCACGCCGGGGTATCTGGCGTCGGCGCTGCGGGTATTCGACATGTCGACGGGGGAGATGCTGTGGTCGCGCCGCACCATCTTCATGGGCCTGATTGTCGGTGCTCCGGTGATCATCGCGCTCGTTGTCCGCCTCGTGTTCGCGCTGGGCGCGCCGAGCCCGACGGTCAACGGCACCGTCATGGCGGGGCCCGCGATTTTCGGCTTGATGATCTGGATCTTCTATCTGCGGTTCATCGTGCCCGTGCTTGGCGTCTTTTACGGGACGTCGCTCATCGCTGACGAAGTCGAAGACAAGACCATCACGTACCTCTTCACACGTCCGATTCCGCGCGGGGCGGTGCTGCTCGGCAAGTACCTGGCGTATCTGGCCTGCACCGTCTTCGTCGTGCTGCCGTCGGTGATCATCGTCTACCTGTGCATCACGCCTGTGCGGGGCAGCCTCGGAGGGTCGTTCGTCGATCTGCTGAAGGATCTCGTCCTGCTCGGGATCGGCCTGGCGGCCTACGGCGCCGTCTTCGCCTGGATCGGCGCGAAGTTCAAGCGCCCGCTGCTCATCGGCCTGATCTTCATCTTCGGGTGGGAGCAGGTGGCGATGACGTTTCCGGGATATATGCGGCAGTTCACGGTCGCGTATTACCTGCAGGCGCTGGTGCCGCATGCGATGCCCAACGACGGGGTCGTCAGCTTCGTGCAGAGCCTTTTCCATCAGACCGCATCGCTGCCAACGAGCCTGATCGCCCTCGCCGTGATCATCGTTGCGTTCCTCGCGCTCGCCGCCGCGACGGTCGAGCGGCGGGAGTACGTGTTGGAGCAGTAGAGCGTTTGCAGTTTGCAAAATCGCCCTCACGATGGGGCCCCGCTCGGACAGCCCCACTTCGTGCTCAGCGGCCGGAAAGACGTGTCGACGGGGAGCCGCTTCCGCGCGAAGCGGGGCGGCCCCGTCCTCGCCCCCATCGTTCGAAGCGACCACTGTCAGTACTGCTCGTTGAAGCCGCGGCGAACGCGGGCAACATCGGCAGTCGGAGCGCGACTTAATTTCGCGACCGCCCGTCTGCTGTCACGGGTGGGGGCGCGGCCCGGGCGCCCGCATCGCGCGGAGGCGCGTCCTCGTCAACAGCCTTTTTGCGCGCCGAGCACGATGTGGGCTGGGCCGCGCAGCGCCGCGCAGGGGCCCCACCGCACCTGCTGCCGGTCGCGAAGCCCAGGGTATGTGTTCGCTTCCGGACACCCACCGCCCGGTCTCGGAACTTTTTACCCGCTCGATCGGTATAATCCCTCCAGAGGGGCTGCGTCGTATGACGAAGAGAACACGGTATTTTCTGGCTGGATCGGCCGCCATCATGGTCGCCGGATTGACGGTTGGTCTGGTGGCGTTCAAGCTTGGCGGTCCGGCGCTATTTGCCTCCCGCAGCGGCCCGCCCGAGCTGAGCTACGTGCCGGCTGACGCCAGCGTCGTCGCATTTGCGAATGTCCGTGAAGTCATGGATTCCGAGCTCCGTCAGCAGCTCAAGCAGGTCCTGCCCGCGACCGCTCACGAAGAGGGCCAGAAGGAATTCCAGGAGCAAACCGGAATCGACATCGAGCGCGACATCGACCACGTCGTCGCCGCCTTTACCGCCGCCGAGCCCGGCGAACCGAAAGGCCTCGTGGTGGCCCGCGGCCGTTTCAATACGACGCAGCTCGAAACGCTCGCCCGCGAGCACGGCGGCGTGGTCGAGGACTACAAGGGCAAACGTCTGGTCACGGTTTCCGAGCACAAGAATGCGGACGGCACGACGACGCCGGACCAGCGGGGTCCGCATGCGGTGACGCTGGCGTTCCTGGAGCCGGATCTGGTCGGCATCGGGAGCGATCAGACCATCAAGACCGCGATCGACGCGCAGCTCTCCGCACACAGCATCACGAGCAACGACGAGATGATGGAGCTGGTCTCGCAAATCGATTCCGGCAACAACGCGTGGGCCGTGGGGCGCTTCGACGCGATCGCGAGCCACGCGAAGCTGCCGCAGGAAATCCAGAGCCGCATTCCCGCCATCACGACGTTCGCCGTCATGGCGCACGTGGACGGCGGCCTCAGCGGCACGCTCCGCGCCGAAACGCGCGACGACCAGTCGGCCGAGAATCTGCGCCAGGTCATCAACGGCCTGCTGGCGCTCGGCCGCATGCAGGGGCAGAACGATCCGAAGATCGCGGCGATGATGCAGTCGCTGCAGACCTCGGGCAGCGGGAAGACGGTTGCCCTGTCGTTCGCCGTCCCCGCGGAGCTGTTCCAGATGATCCACAACATGCACAACGGACGCGCCGCGGAACCGCCGAAGGAACCCCACGAGCGCTGATCGATCGGTGAAGGGGTGAGTTTGTGAATCGGTGAATTGATGATTTAATTCACCCACTCACGAATTCACCCATTCACCAGTTTTCCGTGTCCGACCTCGTTTTCTTCTACGGCACGCTCATGGCCGGCTTCAACCGACGCCGGCGCGCCGGAATCGACGACAAACTGCAGTACATCGGCCGCGGCGCAATCCAGGGCGCGCTGTTCGACGTCGGGTTGTATCCCGCCGCTGTCCCGGCCCCCGACGGGCACGTCTGGGGGGAGGTGTACGCGATGAGCGAATCCGCGGCGGTCCTAGCCGCGTTGGACGAGATCGAGGGCTATCGCGAATCGGACCCCGACCGCAGCCTGTATACGCGCTCCCTCGCGCCGGTGCTGCTCCCCGATTCCACGATCGCCGACGCCTGGGTGTACTTCTACAACGCGCCGCTTGGTAAAGCGTCGCGGATCCGTTCCGGCGACTATCTGGAACACGTCAAGGTGCGATGAACCGACAGGGCACTTCCATCCTCGTCACTGCGCTTTTCACGATCATTCTGTATGCACCGGCGCCGTTGACCGCCGATCAGACGCCGGCGTCGCCGCCGACACCGACGATCGACCCGCGCATCGAAAAGCTCGTCGCGTCGGTATCCGAAGAGCGGCTGCAGCAGCTGCTCGAAAAACTCGTGAGCTTCGGCACACGCAACACGCTCTCCGACACGGCATCCTCCACGCGTGGCATCGGCGCGGCGCGCCAGTGGATCTACGACGAGCTGAAGCGCACGAGCCCTCGGCTGCAGGTCAGCTTCGACACGTACCAGATCCCCGCTCACGGACGGATCACGCGCGACGTGGAATTGCGAAACGTGATGGCCATCCTTCCAGGCAAGTCGCCGCGCCGCATCTACGTCAGCGGCCATTACGATTCGTTGAATCTCGGACGCGCCGGGCAGCTCTCGGGCAATCAGGGCGTCGGCCGGCCGGCCGCAACGCCCGCTGCGACACCAGAGCGGCCGGGTGCGCAGCCGCAGGCGCCCGGCGAATCCGGCGCGCCGGTCCAGCGTCCCTCGGGTGACCCGCAGATGCGCCCCGGCCAGGACTACAACATCGATGCTCCCGGCGCGAACGACGACGGGAGCGGGACGGTGTTGTCGATGGAACTGGCGCGGGTGTTCGCGCAGAGCGGGATCGACTTCGACGCGACTCTCGTCTTCATGACCGTCGCGGGAGAAGAGCAGGGGCTCATCGGCTCGGAAGCCCACGCGAAAAAGGCGAAGGCGGAGCAGATTCCGATTCAGGCGTGGTTCAACAACGACATCGTCGGCAACTCGCACGGGGGCGACGGCGCGATCGACAGCGCAACGATTCGCATCTATTCAGAAGGTCCTGAGGACTCGCCGTCGCGGGAGCTCGCGACGTTCATCGCGCGGACGGCCGCCGAGTACGTGCCGTCGCACCGCGTGCGGCTCATGGCGCGCAAGGACCGGTTCGGCCGCGGCGGCGATCACAACGCGCTCAATGCCGAAGGCTTTCCGGCCGTCGGCTTCCGCGAATCGAAAGAGAACTACTCGAAACAGCACGGCCCGGACGATACGATCGACGGCGTCGATTTCCGGTACCTCGCGCAGAACGCGCGCGTGAACGCGGCAGCGATGGCGACCCTGGCGCTCGCGCCTCCGCCGCCCGTCGTCACGAACGAGCGCGGCGGGCCGATGCTCGACCGCCGTCCATCGGGCTACGACGCGCACCTGCGGTGGAACGCCTCGCCGGGCGCGGCGGGCTACCGCGTGTTCTGGCGCAACGCATGGGCGCCCGACTGGGAGCACGACATGTATGTCGGCACCGTCACCGACCTCGTCCTCCCGCACGCCAACATCGACGATTGGGTCTTCGGCGTCGCCGCCGTGGACGCGCTGGGGCACGAAAGCACGGCGAGCGTGTATCGGGGGCGCTGAATCGATCAGCGATTCGCGGAAGCGATTCCCGCTCTTCAGTCGGCGATTTCGGCGTCGATGATTGGCTTGACGTTCTGCAGTTCACGCAGCGCGTCGACGAATTCGCCGAGCGCCGCGGCGACATGCTCGGTCGGCTCGACGAACTCGACGCCCGTGCGATACATGACGGCGCCGCCCTTCAACTCCGCGATCTCCGAGTGCACGATGCGTCCCTTGATGATGAGCGAACGCTCGCCGAGGGACAGCCGGAAGTCGTGCAGCGATTCCATGTGCAGCGGGAAACCCGTTTCGATGCGCGCCCCGCGGTGGCTCAGGTCGAGCACCGTCATCGGCTGAAAGAGCTGCACCTCGCCGTAGAGCGCCCCCACGGACACGCGGTCGAGGTCCCGCTTGTTCGCATCGTCCATGTCGCCGCATGTTACACGATCTAGAATCGAGGATTATGCCGACAGCAGCAGCGACCGTCTACAACAACTACGTCGATGGCGCGTGGATCCCCTCGGGATCCGGACGAACCTTCGAAAACCGCAACCCCGCGAATACGGACGACCTGATCGGCGTCTTCCAGGAGTCGACGCGCGACGACGTCCTGGCGGCGATCGACGCGGCGGACCGCGCGTACAAATCGTGGCGCCTCGTGCCCGCGCCCATCCGCGGCGAAATCCTGTTCAAGGCCGCGCAGTTGTTTGCGGCGCGCAAGGAGCAGTTCGCGCGCGACATGACGCGCGAGATGGGGAAGGTCCTGAACGAAACGCGGGGCGACGTGCAGGAGGCCATCGACATGACCTTCTACATGGCCGGCGAGGGCCGCCGTCAGTTCGGGCAGACCGTCCCCTCCGAGCTGCGGAACAAGTTCGCCATGTCCGTGCGCCAGCCGCTCGGCGTCTGCTCGATCATCACGCCGTGGAACTTTCCGATGGCGATCCCTTCGTGGAAGATCATCCCGGCGCTCGTCTGTGGGAACACCGTCGTCTTCAAACCGGCGTCGCAGACCCCGCTCTCGGCGGTGAATTTCGTCCAGACACTGATCGACGCCGGCGTGCCGAAGGGCGTCGTCAACATGGTGACGGGGGATGGACCTGAAGTCGGCACGCCGATGACGACCGACGAGCGCGTGAAGGTCGTCTCCTTCACCGGCTCGACGCACGTCGGCCGCATCGTGAATCAGGCTGCGGCGCCCACGTTCAAGAAGGTGCATCTCGAGATGGGCGGGAAGAACGTCATCATGATCCTCGATGATGCGAATCTCGAGCTCGCGGTCGACGGTTGTCTGTGGGGCGGCTTCGGAACCACGGGACAGCGGTGTACCGCCGCCAGCCGGGTGGTCGTGCACGAGAACGTGTACGCGCAATTCGTCAAGGCGTTCGTCGCGCGCGCGAAGTCGCTGCGGGTCGGCGACGGCCTGAAAGACGATGTGGATATGGGACCGTCGAACAGCGAGTCTCAGCTCGGGACCGTGCAGAAGTACGTGAAAATCGGCCAGGACGAAGGTGCAACGCTCGTGACCGGCGGCAAGCGGCTCGATTCGGGCGCGTTCGCCAGCGGCTACTTTCACGAACCCACGGTGTTCACGGACGTGAGCCCGAACATGCGGATCGCGACCGAGGAGATCTTCGGACCGGTCGTATCGGTGATTCCGGTGAAGTCGCTGGAGGAGGCGATCGAGGTCGGCAACAACGTCCCATACGGCTTGTCCGCGTCCATCTATACCCAGGACATCAACCGCGCGTTCCAGGCCATGCGGGATCTCTACACCGGCATTTTCTACGTGAACGCGCCGACGATCGGCGCCGAGGTGCACCTGCCGTTCGGCGGCACGAAGAACACCGGCAACGGCCACCGCGAAGCCGGCATCGCGGCGCTCGAAGTGTTCTCGGAATGGAAGTCGGTCTACATCGATTTCAGCGGACGACTGCAGCGCGCGCAGATCGACGTAGAGCAAGTCTGACGCGTCGGGGCGCCCCGTCCTCGCCCCCATCGCGATTCCGCGCGAAGCGCGGCCCAGCACCCGTCCGAGGCACCCAGCCGCCAGCACCCCGCGCGAAGCGCGGCCCGCGATGGGGCCCCTGCTCGGCCAGCTCCGCCTACGCGAAGTAAGAGTCTCCAGCTGCGCTCCGGCGGGATCTCGCCGAAGCCGCTTCGCGGCGGAGGCGGACCCCCTTCGTGCTCGGCGGCCGGAAAGACGTGTCGACGAGGAGCCGCCTCCGCGCGAAGCGGGGCGGCCCCGTCCTCGCCCCCCTCGCGATCCCGCGCGAAGCGCGGCCCAGCACCCGTCCGAGGCACCCAGCCCCCAGCACCCCGCGCGAAGCGCGGCCCGCGATGGGGCCCCAGCTCGGCCAGCGGCCCGTCGGCGCGGGCGTTTGAGCCTGCGTTATTGCCAGCCGTCGGCGCGCTGGGCGCGCCCGTTGGGAGTTGGGAGTTGGGAATTGGGAATTGGGAGTTCATGTTAGAATCCCCCATCCCCTCCCTCGCCTTCTGCGGCCTCTACGTCGTAGTGTATCTCGCGACCGCCGCGGCGCTCTCGCCGTGGCCGATGGCCCGTTCCATTACATCCGACGGGCTGCTTGCCCTGCTGTCGCTCAGTGTCGTGGCCGTCGTGATCCGGCGGCGAAAAGCCTGGGACGGCGTTCAACGACTGTTCTGGGACATGTTCGCGGTGAGCCAGGTCCTCTGGGCGGTCGGCGAGATCGGCTTCATGTACGGCGAGATCCTGGACGGGCGGCCGTCGTGGGTCCGCTGGCACACGATGTTCAGCCTGTGCGGCGGCATCGGCCCGATGATCGCGGTCATCGCCCGGCCCGACCGCGGCGTCCGCAAGTCAGCGACCGGGGCAGTCGCCGTCGACCTGGCCAGCTACGGCCTGCTCGCCGCGTTCATCTACGCGTACTTCGTGATGGTGCCCAGCCTGCTGCCCGCGTCGCGCGAGCAGGTGGAGTCGGTGCTGCTCACCCTGGTCCAAACCCATCGCCTGCTACTGGTCGCAGGGTTTGCCGCCGGCTACTGGTTCGCGAGGGACGCCGAGTGGCGCCGCGTGTATCAGACCATCCTGATCGGCACGAGCGCGGGATTCGTGCTGCGGATCCTCACGAATCGCGCGATCGCGAGCGGGGCGTACTACAGCGGCAGCATCTACGATCTCGCCTGGATCGTGCCGTTTTTCGCTTATGTCGCCGCGGCCGCGACCGCGCCCCGATCTCCCGCGGAATCCTCTGAAAACCTGGCACGGCTGCCGGCACCGTCACCGCTGACGTCCGCCGTGCCCGTTCTGGCGATTCCCGCCATTGGCTACGGGCTGCTTTGGCTGTCTCCGCTTGGCGGCGCCGGCGATTCCTTCCGCGTCCTGCTGACGACGATCTGCACCGCGGGAGGGCTGGGGCTGCTCACGCTGCGGCTCAGCGTGCAGTCGAGTGAGCTGCACCGCGCGGACGAGCACCTCAAGCTCCTCGCAGCGGCCGTCGAACAGACGGGCGATCTCATCATCATCACGACACCCGATTCGCGCATCGAACACGCGAACGAAGCCGCGAGCCGGGCACTCGGCTATCCGCGCGCGCAGTTGACGTCGATGAGCCTGCCGGAGGTGCTCGACGCGTCCCAGCACGATCTCGTCGATCAGATCGGCGCCCACGTTCGAGCGCACGGCATCTGGCGCGGAACGCTGCAGCACCGCCGCGCTGACGGGCGTACGTTTCCGGCGTCGAGCACCGTCGTTGCGCTGCGGTCGGAGGACGGCGCGGTCACGCACTTCGTCGGTGTCCAGCGCGACAGCACGGAGGAACTGCGCCTGCGCGATCAACTGGTGAACAGCGAGCGCCTCTCGGCCGTCGGCGAGCTGGTGGCCGGCGTGGCGCACGAGATCAACAACCCGCTGCAGACCATCGTCGGCTGCGTCGAGCTGTTGATGGAGGAAAACCGCGACACGGCCGTGGTCCGCGATCTGCAGATGGTACGGCAGGAAGCGGCGCGCGCCGGGCAGATCGTCCGGAACCTGCTCGCGTTCGTCCGGCGCGGCTCGCCCGATCGCAAGCTGATCGACCTCAACGAGGTCGTCCGCGCGATGGCGGACCTTCGTGAGTTCCACCTCGCGCAGCGCGGCGTCACGCTGACGCTCGATCTCGCGCCCACGCGCCTCCCGGTCGTGGCCAACCGCGACGAGATCCAGCAGATCATCATCAACATCCTGCTCAACGGCGAGCACGCGCTGCAGGCCTCGGGAACGGCCCATCCGCGGATCACGATCCGAACGCACGGCGACGGAGCGATGCACAGCGTGCAGATCTCGGACAACGGCCCCGGCATCAGCCAGGAGTTGAAGGGCCGCATTTTCGAGCCGTTCTTCACGACGAAGGAAGTCGGGGAGGGGACCGGTCTCGGCCTGTCGATCTCTATTGGGATCGCGCGCGCGCATGGCGGCGCCCTCGAATTGTGCGATCCGCCGGGAGGGACCGGGGCCTGCTTCCGGCTCACGATTCCGGCAGCCGCGCCAGTGCCGTCCGAAACGGCGGCGCTTCCAGCCGTGACGCCGGTGACACCGGCCAATGGCGCCGCCATGCGACGCGCGCTCGTCGTCGAAGACGAGGTCCCGATTCGTCAGCTCGTCGTCCGCCTCCTGGAGCGCCGCGGGTACAGCGTCGTCGAAGCGGCTTCGCGAGGTTCGGCACGCGATGCGGTCATCAATGGTTCATTCGACGTCGTGCTGTGCGATCTGCGGCTGGCGGACGGCAGCGGGACCGAAGTCGTCGAGGACATCCGCGCCGTGCGGCCCGACATCAGCCGGCGCATCATCTTCGTGACCGGCGACGCGAGCGGTCTCGCCAGCGACCCTGATCTCGCCGACATGCCGGTGCTGCCGAAGCCGTTTACGAGCTCGGACCTCGATCGCGCGCTCAACGCGCTGATGGCGTCAGCGTAAGAAGAAGAAGTCAGAAGTCAGAAGTCAGAATACGGAATCCCGAATCCCGAATCCCGAATCCGGAAGGGTGAGGGCAGGGACCGGTTCTCGTTCTATTTGCCCGCGTGAATCCTGCTCTTCACGTCCGCTTTCAGTTGCGGATTCACTTTGAAACCTGTCTGCTCGGCGAGCTTGATCTCGCTGGCGGCATCCATCGGACGATTCGTCATCAGATACAACACGGCGAGATTGTTGTGTGTTTCCCCCGAATCCGAATTCGCGTCGAGCGCGGCCTTGTACTCGCGTTCGGCGTCCGCGAAACGATTGCTGCGGAAGTACGCCGCCCCCAGCGCCATCGACACATAAAACGGCACGGTCGCATCGAGTGAGACATTGATGCTGCGATCGCGCGCCTGCTGCAGCTCGTTGAGCGTCGTCTGAAGTTCCCGGATATAGAGCTGCTGGCTCTGCGTCCCGCGGCCGTTGCCGGATGTGCGCGCCTGATTGAGCGCTGTCTGATACTGCAGCATCCGATCCTCAATCCGCCGCCGGGCATCCATGTCGTGCGCGAACTGTTCCCCTCCGGCGTGCAGGAAGCGATTGCGGCACTCGATGTAGGCGTCAATCGCTTTTGCGAACTCATGCTGGCCCATACGCGCACGGCCGAGCCCGTAGTACGCGAGCTCGAACGAGGGGACCGCATCGATCGCGTGCTGAAATTCCGTGACCGCCTCGGCCCACTGCTCGGCGCGCATCGCATCCCAGCCGCGCTGGTAAGCGGCGTTTGCCGCTCTGGCTTCGCGGCTGACGCTCCGCGGCGCGGTCTGGGCGGCTGCAACGGCCGGGAACGTGAAAGCCGCCAGAACGATCAGCATCCTGCTGCGCATGTGTGCACTCGAAAAAGAAAACGCCCCGCGGGCCGGAACCCGCGGGGCGTCAGTCCAACCCGGCGCCTAGAACGTGAACTTCACGCCGACGCGCGCGTTAATCGGGTCCTGGTAGCCGTTCACCATGCCGAACTGCGGGTTCAGCGCGAGCGACTTGTTGGCGACCGAGGCAGCAATCAGCTGGTCGAAGTTCAGTTGTCCAGCGTAGAACTGCGCCTCGTTATAGAACCCCGGGGCGAGCAGAATCGCGCCCTGGCGGGCCATCGTCATGGACTTGTTGGTCGCCGTGCGCTGATCGAACAGGTTCAACACGTTGACCGACAGAATCAAGCGTCGGTTGCCGCCAACCTTGAGAGCATGCTGCACGTACAGGTCAGTTTCCGTATAGAACGGTGTGCGCCCGTCGCTGCCGCGTCCAAGATAACGGACCGGGTACGCATCGGCAGCCGACACAATCGGGACCTGACGGGTGAGCGGGGTGCCGCTCTCCGCGTACTCGACGGCGCCGACCTCAGTGCCGAACTTGAACTGGTATATGCCCGCCAGCTTGATCTGGTGCGTACGGTCCGTATCGAACACGCCGTCCAGCACGTGGCCCTTCTGATCGAACGACATGGCCGGATAGTCGAAGTCGCGGGAGTTGTTCGGGTTGTCGCGGCCGTTCTCGTCCGAGGACGAGAGGCCCGAGTAGTTGCCCGCGTCACGGCTCCAGGTATAGCTGCCGTTGAACATCCAGTTGTTCTGCAGCCGTTTCTCGATGCTCGCTTCGACGGCGTTGTAGTTGCGCGTCGCCTTCGGCATGTTGATGAGGACCGGATTGGCGCTGAACCCCTGCGGCTTGAACACGCTCGTGCCGCTCGAGATGTCGAACTGGCTGACGATCCCTTCGCCGGGGTTGGCGATGATGTACGCCTCGTTGCCGCCCTGCAGGTCCCCGATGTCATCGATCGCACGATCGAGCTGTTTGTGGACGTAGCGCAGCGTGAACGCCATCACGGTATTGAGCTGGCGCTCGTAGCCGAACGACAGTTCCTGCGTCCGCATCGGCTTGAGCTGGCCAGGCTGTTCGACGTCCTGGCCCGGCGTGACCGACACCGCGCGGAAATCAACGCTGCCGAGGAACGTGCCCGGGCAGTCGCCCTTCACGACGCAGTCCGACGTGGTGTTGATCGTGTCGAAGTTGGGCGTATCGAGCGTGTAATAGTAATCGACCCACTTCTCCCCGCCGAAGGAGCCGCGCGGCAGATTCAGCTTGAAGATGTCGTAGAAGATGCCCCACGACCCATAGATCTTCGAACGTCCGTCGCCCTTCAGGTCGTACGCGAACCCGAGGCGCGGCGCGGTCTTGTCCTTCCACTTGAAGTCGATCGGGTTGGGGGGGACGCCTTCCGCGTTGCTGTAGGCGGGCACGTTCTCGTTCTCGGTCCGGATGCCGGCATTGACCGTCAGCCGGTTGTTGACCGCCCACTGGTCC
>DATJFQ010000005.1:0-42939 GCA_035495555.1 Vicinamibacterales bacterium | reverse complement strand
CTCGAGCCGCAGCATCTCGACAAGGCGGTCGCGAGCGGCCGTCCCATCCTCTCGTTCGAGCAGATCCCGATCGACTGGAGCGATCTGCGCTTCATGCTGCGTGCGACGGCGGATACGCTGCGCAGCCACGATTCCATCGAGCCGGCGGATTACCGGCGCGCAGAGACGCTCTCCCGGGACGCCGAACGGCTGCCGGATGCGGTGCGCAACTGGTACGAACACGGGCGGCCGGAGAGCGCCGGCGGCGGCGAGGTGGCTCCCTCGATTGCCGGCCTCGAGCCGCTGCTGCAGCTCGCGATGCGGCCGTTCCTGACGCGCTGCGCGGACGCCGTGATGGCGCGGACGCTGTTCCACGGCTGGCCGCACGGCACGTGTCCGCTCTGCGGCGGCGAACCCGATTTCTCGTTGATCACGCCCGCCGCCGAACGGCTGCTGATCTGCTCGCGCTGCGCATCACGCTGGCGGTTCCATCAACTCGCCTGTCCGTTCTGCGGCAACGCCGACCGATCGCGCCTGACGTCGTTCGCGACGCGCGACGGCTGGTATCGCCTTTCGGCGTGCGACGTCTGTCAGCGATATATCAAGGCGTTCGACGGCCGCAATGCGACGCGCTCTGTGCTCCCTGGCGTCGATTCGATTGCGACACTCCCCCTCGACGCCGCGGCGTCGCAGCGCGGTTATCGCTAGTACGACACACACAACCCAGACACGGCGGCCGCACCTGCGCCGCCCAGTCCGGCCCATCCGGCACTCGACACACCGCGTTGAAGGGTCAGCCCGGTCCTGCTTCGCGCGAGGCGGCGACCGCTAAGTCGCCGCACCACACACGGGCGCCGGCGACGGCGGCGCGCGGCCGCCATATCTGCCTTCGGCCGCCGTCTCCGCGCGGCGGGAAATCGTCTCACCTGGTACCCTCGCGCGCCTGCGCGCGCTCGATGCCACGGCGAGTAGGGATGCGCGTCAGCGACACCTGCCAGGTGGAATGCACCATCCGGGTCCTGGTCGACATCCGGATCACACGGACCGGACTCGCCGTGCTGAATCGGTTCGCCGATTTCCAGCTTCGCAGCGCGCTCGCCGCGCTCCACGGCGTCCTGCGGCAGACACGCCGGCCGCATATGCGCCGCCCAGTCTGGCGCATCAGGCACCGGGGACCCTAGCTTCGCGGCGAGGCGGCGACCGCTAAGTCGCGATGGGGGCGAGGACGGGGCGCCCCGGTTCGCGCGGAGGCGGCTCCCCGTCGACACGTCTTTCCGGCCGCCGAGCACGAAACGGGGCTGTCCGAGCAGGGGCCCATCGCTCAGTGGGATGGGAATACGGGCGGCGAAGCGGCTTCGGCGAGATCGCGCTGGAGCCTCTGCGCGAAGGCGGAGCGGTCCTGTCGGGCCGGCGACGGCGGCGCGCGGCCGACGTATCTGCCTTCGGCCGCCGTCTCCGCGCGGCGGGAAATCGTCTCACCTGGTACCCTCGCGCGCGGCGCGCGCTCGATGTCACGGCGAGTACGGATGCACGTCAGCGACACCTGCCAGGTGGAAGGCACCATCCGGGTACTGACCGACATCCGGATCACACGGACCGGACTCGCCGTGCTGAATCGGTTCGCCGATTTCCAGCTTCGCAGCGCGCTCGCCGCGCTCCACGGCGTCCTGCGGCAGACACGCCGGCCGCATATGCGCCGCCCAGTCCGGCGCATCAGGCACCCGGGACCCCTTAGCTTCGCGCGAGGCCTAAGTGGCGATGGGGGGCGAGGACGGGGCGCCCCGGTTCGCGCGGAGGCGGCTCCCCGTCGACACCGCTTTCCGGCCGCCGAGCACGAAACGGGGCTGTCCGAGCAGGGGACCCAACGCGGCGCCGCGCTTCGCGCGGGGTGCTGGGGGCTGGGTGCCTCGGACGGGTGCCGGGCCGCGCTTCGCGCGGGATCGCGATGGGGGCGAGAATGGGGCGCCCTGCTCCGCGCGGAGGCGGCTCCCCGTCGACACCTCTTTCCCGCCGCCGAGCACGGAGTGGGGTCCGCCTCAGCGCGGCATTTGCGGCCAGCGGCGTGCGGGAGGGCGGCAGCAGGGCCCCATCGCGCGACGCCCGCGCAACCATGCGCCGCCAAAAGAAAAGGCACGGCGCGAGCCGTGCCTGAATAAGGACTTCCGAATTCTGACTTCCGTATTCCGACTTCTATTTCGAGCCTTCCTTCGACGCGACCAGGCCGGCCTTCTCGTTCAGCCAGTCGAACAGGTGGCGCGTCTCCCAGAAGCGGCCGTTGTTCGAGTGCGCGCCGAGCACCACGAATGCCAGCGGCGTGTCCATCTGCGGCAGCTTGAGCAGCGTCGCCAGGCAATAGCCGGCCTTCGAGATGAATCCCGTCTTGCCGCCCATCACCTGCACGTCGCCCGCGCGCAGCAGGTGGTTCGTGCTGTGGATGGGAATCTGCCGGCGGTTGGTCGTCACCGTGTATTCCGGCGTGCGCATGATCGACGCGATCCGCTCGTCGCTTGCCGCAAACGAAATGAGGTGCGACAGATCCCAGGCGGAAGAGACGTTGTTGGGGTTGAGACCGGAGGGATCCGAAAAACTTGTCGTGTCGAGCCCGAGCTCGATCGCCTTTTCGTTCATGCGCTCGACGAACGACGCCGTGCCGCCGTGCGACGTGCGCGCGAGCGCGCGCGCGGCCGCGTTGTCGGACGCGATGAGCATCAGGTGCAGCAGTTCGCTGTAGGTGATGTGATCGTTCGCCTTCAGATACGTCGTGGAGGCGGCGTAAACGTCGCTCCGCTCGATCGTGATGTCCTGCGTGAGGTCCGGGTTGTCTTCGAGGAACACGAGCGCCGTCATCACTTTGGTGATGCTCGCGATCGAGCGCTGGTCTTTGGCGTTTTCCTCGTAGAGAATCTTGCCGGTTTCGGGGTCGAAAACGATCGCGGCGGCCGCCTGGACGTCGGGCACCATCTCGCCGCTGGTCGGGTCTTCCTTGAAGTGCGGCGTCATCGCCTCGCGCAGTTGCGCGAGGGCTCTCAGGCGGGTGGCTTCACGAGCTTTCGCGGACGCACGCGCGGAGGCCAGGCGCGACCGGCGCGCCTTGGAAGCGGTGGCGGAGTACGCCGTTTTCTTTTTAGTGGTCGTAGACGACCGATGGGTGGTTTTCTTCTGCGCGGCCAAGGCGGGCGCAGCACAACACAGCGAGACGCCCAGCAGCGTCGCGACAAGACGAACGGCCAAAACGGAACGGATCAGGCGCACGAAGCCTCCGTGGATCGCCAAGCGGTCGGCTGGGAGCAACCGGTTGGATGGGTGGTGGAACCAGAGGAGTGTACCAACAACCCCCCATGGATGCAACCACTTATGTAACCCGGCCGCGGCGGGCGCGGCCGGCGCCGTACCCGCACTATCGTCATCTGCTGCGGTACTCAATAGGCGTACCAGCTGAGGTCGGGCGCGCTTCGCGGCGGCGCGCTTCGCGCGCGGTGCTTGGTGCTCGGTGCTTCGTGCCGGGTGCTCGGTGCTTCATCATCGTTGGTGCGGCCGGGGCGAGGTCTTGATACCTTTACTGACGTGAAAGACCATTCCGATTACGAATTTGAAGCGCTGCGCGCGACGATTCGCGAGCGGGGTACGGCGCGTATGATTCTGCTGCCCGTCACACTCGGTATCTGGGCAGCGGTCGCGATCGCCACAACCGCGGCTGTCGCGCTACCGATCGCCGCGCTGGTTCCGCTCGTGGTGCTGGCCGCGGGGTTCGAGGCCATCTACGCACTGCACGTCAACGTCGAGCGGATTGGCCGGTACATCCAGGTGTTCCACGAAGACCAGGGCGGATGGGAACACGTGGCGATGGCATTCGGGCAGCGCTTCCCCGGCAAAGGGGGCGATGCCCTCTTCAGCGGGCTGTTCCTCGTCGCCACCGCGCTGAATTTCCTGCCCGTTGGTCTTGGCGGCGCCACCCCGGAAATCGTCGTCGCGGGACTCCTGCACCTGCTGCTCGCCTTCCACATCGGCACAGCGCGCACACGCGCCGCCCGGCAGCGACAGCAGGACCTCGAGCGCTTCACTGCGCTCCGGGAAGACGCGGCGAGCCACTGATCCAACGCGTTGGTGCCGTCAATTCAACGATCGCGAACAGCCAGTGTGCGGGCCGGGTGAGGCGGTCGATTTCCGGCCGTCATTCTGCACAAATCAGCAGGACCTCAGCGGTACGAGGATTGCTCATCATCTTCGCAGGTCGGGAGAGGACCTATGATGAGCAGTCTGGTTCGCTTGCTTGGCTTCACCACGCTGTCATGCGGCTGCGTGACAGGCCGTTATCGCGAGGTCGCGACACACCGTGAAGTGATCTACGTGGAGGAAAAGGGACCGGGCTGCATGCACTCGGCTCACCGACGCAACCACACGCTCGCGCCGGCACGTTACGGCGTACAGACCCCCCTCACTCCAGTCGCACAAGCGAGCTGAACCCGGCGAACCAGTTAGCAGTCGCCAGTTAGCAGTCGACAGTTCCGCGTCCCCAGTTTCCAGTTCCCAGTTCCCAGTCATCAGTTTCCAGCCCCTGGTTTTTCGGTGGCCGGTTTTCCGGGCGTCGCTTCAGGCCGACTGTGAGCGACAACGGTCTAGTCAACCCGCGGCCGGCGGAGTCTGCCGATAAGGAGACTTAGCTCCCGATAACGCCAGACTTCGCGGGAGCGATCTAGGGATCCGGGATTGAGGATTCGGGGATTCGAGGATAGGGATTCGGGATTCGGGATTCTGGATGAGGGATTCGAGGATTGGGGATGAGGGATAAGGGATTCCGAGGCCCGGCCGTCCTCGAAGAACCGGCCGGGCCTCGTGCAATCAGAACCGAAGGTGAACCCCCAACTGCAGCTGCCACCGCGACCGCAGGTCGTCGCGGAGGAACGTCGTGAACGTCGGGCTGACGAGCGTCGAAATGTTGTAGCCCGTCAGCGGCGCCGTGGCGGTCACCGAGGTCGGCACCGTGGCCGGCTGCGAGATCTGGCCGAACGAGACGTACTGCACCTGCCCCTTATTGCGATCGAACAGATTGATCAGGTTGAACGCGTCGAGCGTCACCTCGGTGCGGTACTTCTTGTATGGGAGCTGCACCGCGAAGCGGCCGTCGAGCGTGTTCGTCCACGGCCCGCGGCAGGCGTTGCGCGGAATGATTTCGCCGACGTAGCCCTGCGCACAACTGCTCAGCGAATTGATGAAGTCCTGATACGTGCCGCCCGTGTACGTGATGGGATCGGACGCGGTCGGAATGTAGAGCAGGTCATTGAACCCGCGGTTGTCCCCGTTGACGTCGCGGCTGTACGTGTAGGTGTACGGGCGGCCCGTGATGCCTGTGTAAACGACGCTGACGACCGGCTGCACCGCCTTGGCGAAGGGCATGTCATATGACGCGGACAGCGTGACGCGGTGACCCGGATCGAAGATCGACGTCGCCAGCGGCGGGTTGTTTGGATCTCCCGGCACATAGACGTTGCCCCAGTTCGAGGCCGCCTGGTCCGACGTTCCGTCCATGATGCTCTTCGCGCGGCCGTACGAATACGACCCCTGCACGAACACGCCGTGCGCGAACGGACGCCG
This sequence comes from Vicinamibacterales bacterium, assembly GCA_035495555.1. Classification (GTDB taxonomy): domain Bacteria; phylum Acidobacteriota; class Vicinamibacteria; order Vicinamibacterales; family 2-12-FULL-66-21; genus DATJFQ01. The sequence continues at coordinate 37,368 of DATJFQ010000005.1, read as the reverse complement.
CACCTGGTAGGCGATGTTCCAGGAATACCCTTGCGTCGTGTTCTGCAGCAGGATGACGTCGCTCAACGATGCGAACTGACGCGCGAAGAACGGGCGGCCGCCGACGCCGGTCACGCCCGGAATCGCGGCGAAGTTCAGGTTCTGGTACTTGATGTCCTCCATCGTCTTCGACCAGACGAAATCGGCGGTGCCGATGAAACCGTACGGGAGCGTGTGGTCGTAGCCGACGTTGCCGCGCAACACCGACGGGAACTTGAAATTCGGGTCGATGACGTCGATCTCGTTCGTGAACGAGCCCGCCGCCGCGCCGCTTACCGTCAGCGGCTGACTGTTCGGGTCTGTGATGAACGGAATCTTATTGTTCGAGTTGAAGCTCGCCCCGATTCGGGTGAAGTCGAGACCGGTGTTGCCGTACTGGTTCGAGATCCAGACGTACGCCGGACGGCCGGTGAAGAGCCCGAGACCGCCGCGCACCTGCTGGGTGCCCCTGTCGTTCAGCGCGTAGTTGAAACCGAGTCGCGGCGACCACTCCATGCCGTTGGGCACGACATCGGTCGAGTAGCCGAAGTTCGCAACCGAAATCGGGTTTGCGCGCGGCTTCTCGGGGAAGCGCGGCGCGTCGACACGCAGGCCATACGTCATGGTCAAAGAGGGCGTGAGGCGCCACTGATCACCGGCGTAGAAGCCCCACTGCCGCACCTTGAAGGCGGCACGCTGGTTCGGATCGCTCGTCGCCGAGAAGCTGTGGTCGTACTGCTGGGCGAGACCCGCCTCGAAGTTCTCGAGGCTGGAGAAGTTGTAGGTGCCGTAGAAATCGCGGATGAAGAGGTTGCTCAGGTTCAGGAACTCGTTGTGCGTCCCGACCGTGAGCGTGTGCTTCCCTTTCAGGAGCGTATAGGCGTCGTTCAGCTCGACGATGTCCTGGTCGATGGCGTTCTTGCCTGAGAACTGCTCCGTGCCGGAGACCACCGTCACGCCAGGCGCGAGCGTCACCGTCACCTGCGGGAATGGCGTGTTGCCGATCGGGCTCTCGCGGTGATCTCGCACGCGCGTATAGGTGAGACGGAATTCGTTGACGCCCTTGCCGAATTGCGAGTTCAGCTGGCCAACGGTCGAATTCGTCTTGCTGACGTACCGGTAGTAGGCGTCGGGCGTCCGGAACGAGGTCGACGAGACGCTGCTGATGTCGTTCAGCGCGTCGATGTTGTTGTTGCGGATCGTGAGCTGGTGTCCCTTGGCGACGTTGAAGTCTCCCCGGAAGAAGTACTTGTTGCTGTTGGTCGCCTTCGGGAACTCGCCGCCGGGATTGTCGCCGGGCGTGTAGTGATAGATGTTCTCGAGGTCGTCGACGTAGCGCTGGAAGAGCGCGGGCTGCGTGAACTGCACACCGGTCGCGCCGACCGAAAATCCTGTCGGCCGGGTCTTGCGCGCCCACTCGAGGTTCGCGTAGTAGAACGCTTTGTTCTTCACCGCGGGACCGCCGATGCCGAAGCCGCCCTGCTTGTCCTTGAGCGTCGAGATCTTGGTATTCGTGACGCCCTTGCCGACCCAGTCCTGATTGCGCGCCTGGTAAAACCCCGTGCCGTGCAGATTGTTCGTGCCGCTCTTGGTGATCGCATTGATGCCGCCGCCGGAGAACCCACCCTGACGGACGTCATAGGGCGACACGACCAACTGGATTTCCTGGACCGCGTCGAGGCTGACCGGCTGCGTTTCCGCCGTGCCGCCGGGCACGCCGGCGGAGCTCGCCAGCCCGAACAGGTCGTTGTTCGCGGCGCCGTCAATCTGCAGCGAGTTGTAGCGGTAGCTGTTGCCCGCGACCGAGACGACGGTCGCCGTGTCGGCGCCGGATCCACCGCCGAACGTGTTGAACAAAGGATTGATGCGGACGATGTCGGTGAGGCTGCGGGTGATCGTCGGGAGCGTTTCCTTCACCTGGTTCGAAATGTTGTCGGCGGTGCCCGCGCGCGACAGATCGATCGGCGGCGCCTCCGCGACAACGTCGACCGTTTCGCTGACGCTCGCGACCTGCAGCTTGAAGTCGACGGTCTTCTCGGCGCCAAGCTGTACGTCGACGTTCTCCTGCTTCTCAGGTTTGAAGCCGCTCATATTGACGGCTACCGTATACGGCCCGACGCGCACGTTGAGGATGCTGAACCGGCCATCCGCCCCGGTCACCCCCTCGTAGTTCGTCCCCGTCGGCGTGTGGGTCGCCGTAACAGTTGCGCCGGGCAGCACACCGCCCTGCGTGTCTGTCACGGTCCCCGAAATATTTCCGGTCGTCACGGTCTGCGCCGCGGCGCTCACCGCCCAGAAAAGCGCGAGGCACAGCACCGCCGGCAGGCTCCAGCCAGCCTTGCTACGCAATTTCATCACGTCGTTCTCCAGAGTATTAACGGACGTTCAGGTGGAAGAAGAGCGGCGGGATTATAACACTTCGCAGAATTGCAGATTTGAGATGGCGGATTGCAGATTGATTGAAGATTTTCGGCATCTGCAATCAGCAATCTACAATCTGCAATTCACTATCGCGACGTTTTCGGCGGCGGCTTGAGGATGTACTCCTGGCGGTAGTTCAGCGTGTACTTGCCCGGCCGCGAGACGCGAATCTCGATGCGGCGGCGCCGCTTGAGCGGATCCGGATTCGACGAGTAGTAGCCGAGCACGTAATAGTCGCTCGTCTCGGAATCGATCTTCTTCAGCGCGCGATCGAAATCGTTCTGATTGACGACCGCGATGCCGCCGGTCTGCTCGGCGAGTACGCGAAGGCTCGTCTGCGTTTCGCGTACGTAATCCTGCCACTCGACCGGGTCGACGTTCTCGTCGAGATCCGGCCCGCCGACGAGCCCGCGTGGATCGATCGTGTAGATCGTCGCGTTGGCACGGTTCGCGTGACGGGTGACTTCGGCAAGCTCCTGCGCCAGATCGGCCGCGGCGAACTCGTTGTTGTTCGTGTCGCTCGAGAACGGATCCGTATCGTTGATTGGCTGGCCGTTGGCGTCGGTCTGCTGCCCCGTCGAATTCCGATCCGCTTCCGCTTTCGCGCGGGACTGCGCGAACGGATCGAAGTCGTAGCCGTTGCTCACCCAGATGAACGCCTTGCGACGGTTGTGGACCTGCTCGAGCCGCGTGAGGATGTCGTTCACCGTCGAGAACGCCACGTGCGCGCGATACCGGACTTCCGGTGGACCCTGCGAGCCTTGCGGCACGTCGATGATGTCCGACGGCTTGAGGCCGTTGCCGGCAATCTTGCTCATCGCCTCGTCCAGCCGCTTGCGGTCGTACGTCATGTCGATCGCAATCGAAGACGGGCCCGACGACACGATCCCGAACATGTCGCCGTCGTGCACCAGCTCTTTCTCGATCTTCTTGAACAGGTCGCGGATGCGTCCGGTGTTGCGGAAGTCCAGATGCAGGTCGTCGACGAAGATCAGAAAGATTCGCCCCGAGGCGTCGCTGGTCGGCCGCGTCGGCGGCAGAAGGATGCCTTCCTGCGGCGCAACCGGCGGCGCCCCCGTGTCCGCGTTCAGCACGCGTCCGCCGTGCGTCAACACGAAGCTGACGATGTCCTGCTTGACGCCGTCTTCGTAGACCTCGAAATCGGATTTGTTCAGATCGGGGACGAATGCGCCTTTGTCGTCGCGGACGATGACATCACTCGTGACCAGGTCGACGCTGCGCCGGATGACTTGCGACGAGGACAGCGGCGCCCCCGGCGGCTGCTGGGCGGGCGCTTGTGCGCTCGGGAGCGCGACGGCGCCACACGCGAGGAGGCCCACGGCAAGCGACAGCTTCCGCCAGGTCGAATCAAGACGCATAAGAGAATTATACCCAGACATCGGAACGGGTTACGGCGGATCGGTCCTGCGTCGCGCGCGCGTCGGACGTTTCGCGCAATCGAGAAGGCGGGTTACGCCTGCGCGTTGCGGTCGCGCCGTTTGCGCGCGTGACCGACGACCGCGCGAAGGCTTTCGTAGACCGCCTCATACTGTTCGAGCCCTTCGTCGACGTCGGCTTCCGTCACCCAGTTATCGGGATTTAGACGCTCGGCGCGTGCTTTCAGCTCCTCCCGCTCCGCCTCGTCTCCCTGCCGCTCGCCGATGCGCGCCATGATCTCGGCGTACCGGGCGCGGAGGCGCGCGAGCGCTTCGGCCCCGAGCCGCTGGAACGCCGCTCCTTGCGGCTGGGGCTCGGAGGCGTCGTCAGCGCTGCGATCACCCGGCTCGACAGGATCGGAAATCTGCTGCGCGGGCTCGATAGCGAACGGCGGCTGGGCCGGCGCGGGCTCCGCACGACGGGACGCCTGCGTCCGCCGCTCGGGTGATCGTTCAGGGCGCGGACGCTGCGGAGGCGCGACATCATCGTCGGCGCTCCGGGCTTCCGGAGCCTGCTTGAGAATACGCGGCCAGTCGAACTGAACGTCCGGATTGGCTTCCTCGATCAGGCGGATGGCGTCCTCGTCGATCGCGCTCCGGCCGACGCGGACGGACGGGGGCGTACGGAAGTAATAAAGAATTCGCTGACCTTTCGCGCCGCGGCGCCTCGGCTGCAGGATCGCCGTGCTCTCGTAACCTCGCCGGTCTTTGATGAAACGCAGGTGCGGCAGAACCTATTTCCTCTTCTGCTTCGGGGATGACGCTTTCGATGTGGCGCGAGCCGCGGGACGCTTGGTGCGGGCGGAAGAGGCCGCCTTACGAGCCGGCCGAGCGGCTGGTCGGCCGTTCCGGACAACGGGAGCCGCCGCGCGCCGCGTTCGCGGTTCCTGGGCCGTCTTTGCGCCCGAGGACCGCTCCACCAGCGTAAACCGGGTCTGATCCGCGACCGTGTGGTAACTCCACAGTTCGGCCACATGGACCTGGTTTTCGGTCATGAGCCGCCGCGTAATCTCCACGGTTGAGGCGGGCACGTACAAATGGAACGCGGGTTTGAGGCGGCCGAAATTCGCCCACTGCGCCATCGCTTCGAGGTGATTGACCGACTCCCCGGTTTCCACCTCGACAATGGCTTCGATTCGGTGGCTGCGATCCTGTGACGTGAGTACAAGGTCCGGAAACACCTGGGTTGTACCCGACTTCACGCCCGTCGTGCGCTCCTCGCCGACGTTCGCGGCCACGTCGTGCCGACGCTTCAACCGCGCCTGCAGCAGCCGAATGATCCGGTCATGCTCGAGCTGCTCACGGACAGGTCGCACAAGGATGGGACTCACGAGGCCTCCGGCCGATGAAATGTAACCGCTAATGATAGCCGATCCCAGCGACTCATGTATAGGGGACCCCTGCGCCGCCGGCTCCGCAGCTTGACGCGCATGTCTTTTACCTACAGAATGATGCGGTGACGGAGCCGCCAGACGACGGCCAGCCTGCCCCCGCCCCCCGCAGCATCCTGATCGTGGACGATGACCGTTCCGTGGCGGATACGTTCGCCCGGATCCTCAAGCTCGAGGGTTTCCGGGTGACGACCGCGTTCAATGCCGAGGAGGGTCTGGGGCTGGTGAAAGACATGACGCCGGATGCGATCATCCTCGACATGAGGATGCCGATCACCAACGGCTTGCAGTTCCTGAAGATGGTGCGCGATCTTCCGCATCTGGTCAGCACCCCGGTCGCCATCGTCACGGGCGACTACTTCCTGCCCGATCCGATTCAGCTGGAACTCAAGCAGCTCGGGGCGGACATCCGGTTCAAGCCGCTCTGGCTCGAAGACCTCATCACGCTCGCCCGCTCGCTGGTCAAGGCGTGAACGACCGATTCCTTCGGGCATGCCGGCGCGAGCCGGTCGACGCGACACCCGTCTGGTTCATGCGGCAGGCCGGCCGGTACATGGCGGATTACCGGGCGCTCCGCCAGCGGTACTCCCTGCTGGAGATTTGCAGAAATCCCGAACTGGCCGTCGCGGTCACGCTCCAGCCGGTCGACGTAATCGAGGTCGATGCCGCCATCCTGTTCTCGGATCTGCTGCTGCCGTTCGCACCGATGGGGCTCGACTTCGACTTCGTCAAAGGGGAAGGCCCCGCCATCGCGCAGCCGATCCGGTCGGCTGGCGACGTGAACCGCCTCCGTTCGTTCGAACCCCGGCAGGCGCTCGCCCACGTGCTGACCACGATCCGGCTGTTGCGGCGCGAGCTCGAAGGCCGTGTGCCGCTCATCGGGTTCGGCGGCGCCCCTTTCACGCTCGCGGCTTACGCTATCGAAGGCGGGCCGTCGACCACCTACGCAAGAACAAAAGCGTTCATGTACTCGCAGCCTGACGCGTGGCACCGGCTCTGCGGGACGTTCGCCGGCGTGATCGCGGACTACCTGCGTGCGCAAGTCGAAGCCGGGGTCCAGGCGCTCCAGATTTTCGATTCGTGGGCCGGGCAACTGTCGCGCGCCGATTACCGGGAGTTCGCGCTGCCGCACTCGAAGCGGATTTTCGACGCGCTGTCGGACCTCGGCGTGCCGGTCGTCCATTTCGGCGTCGGCACGACGGCCATCCTTCCCGATCTGGCGGAAGCCGGCGGGCATGTCATCGGCGTCGATTGGCGGCTGCCGCTGGACGAGGCGTGGAACGTGATCGGGCCGGAGCGCGCCATCCAGGGCAATCTCGATCCGACGGTGCTCCTCGGTCCCTTGGAGCGTCTTTTCGCCGGCGCCGACGACATCCTGCGGCGCGCCGGCTCGCGCCCGGGCCACATCTTCAATCTCGGACACGGCGTCCTTCCGAGCACGCCGCTCGAGCACGTGCAGGCGCTTGCGCGTCATGTCCACGGGTACCGCGCCGCCGATTGATCTCGCCGTCGTAGGCGGCGGCATCACGGGGCTGACCGCCGCGTACGAAGCCCGCAGGCGCGGTTTGACGGTGATCGTCCTCGAGGCGGCCGCGCGGCCCGGCGGATTGATCGACACCGACCATGTCGACGGCTTCACCATCGAAGCCGGCCCCGACTCGCTCATCACACAGAAGCCCGCGGGCCTGGAGCTGTGCCGGGATCTCGGCCTCCTCGACGACATGCAGGCGGTGAAGCCGCCTCGCAGCGCGTACGTCCTCAAAGGGCGCAGGCTGCATCGCCTGCCCTCGCCGTCGCTGCTGGGGCTGCCGGTGGGCTGGCGCGCGCTCCTCCACTACGATCTCTTATCGCCCGCCCAACGAATCCGGCTCGCGATGGAGCGGTGGATTCCGCGGCGCCGCGACGATGCCGACGAATCAGTCGCCGCGTTCTTCCGGCGGCGATTCGGGCGCGCGACGGTCGATCTGATCGCGCAGCCGCTGCTCGGCGGCATCCATGCCGGTGACATCGATCAACTCTCGATGCACCGGCTGTTTCCTCGCCTCGTCGAGATGGAGCGCACGCGCGGACACGTGCTGACGTTTCGCGCACCCGCTGACACGGGGCCGCGGCGCCCCGTCTTCGTCGCTCCCGTAGACGGCATGGACGTCATCGTTCGCGCGCTCGTCGACAGGATTCGCGAGTCGCTGAGGACCGGCGTCGTCGTCGACCGGATGGAAAACGCGGGCGCCCGCGGCTGGCGAATCGGCACGAACGAATCCGCCGGAACGCCCGTAAGCGCGAGGTCCGTGATCCTCGCGGTCCCCGCTTACGTCGCCGCGCGGCTGCTGGACCCCATCGACGCGGAGGCGGCGCGGCTGTGCGCAGCGATTCCGTACGCCTCCAGCGCCGGCGTCGCGCTGGCGTGGCGCCGCAGGGATGTCGCGCACCCCTTGTCGGGTCCCGGTTTCGTTGTCGCGCGCCGATACAGCGACGTTCGAGTCACGGCGTGCACGTGGGTGTCGTCGAAATGGAAGCACCGCGCGCCAGACGACTCGGTGCTGGTGCGGGCGTTTCTGGGCGGCGCGCACGATCCGGACGCCGTCGATCTCGACGACGCGTCGATGATCGAGACCGTCAGTCGGGATCTCCATTCGGTGCTGGGGATAACCGCGACGCCGACGCTGGCGCGCGTGTATCGCTGGCGCCGCGCCAGCGTGCAGCACAATATCGGACAGAGCGCACGGGTCGCGGCCATCGAGGCGCGACTCGCGGCGCACCCGGGATTGTTCATCGCCGGCGGCGCATTCCGCGCGGTCGGCATTCCCGATTGCGTCGCCGACGCGCGCGCAGCGGTCGAACGGATCGTGACATGACGGAGCGGCGAATGACGAAATGGCGGATAGTCGCGGCGCTTGCACTGTGCGCCGTCGCGTGGGGGCCGGTGTACGCCCAGCAGTCACCGGACCTCGACACGATTCTCGCGGACATCAAAGCGAAGGACAAAGGTCAGCTCGCGGTTTCCGAAGAGGACGGTCGATTCCTGCGGATCCTGCTCGCATCGACGCACCGGAAACGTGCGCTCGAGATCGGCGGCGCAAGCGGCTACAGCGCCATCTGGATGGGCCAGGCGATGCGGGTGACCGGCGGGAAACTCGTCACGATCGAATACGACCCGCAGCGCGCGAAGGAACTCGCGGACAACATCCGCAAGGCGGGCATGACCGACGTCGTCCAGGTGATCGCCGGCGACGCGTTCAAGGAGATTCCGAAGCTGTCGGGAACGTTCGACTTCGTATTTCTCGATGCATGGAAGCGCGACTACAGGCGCTTCTTCGATCTGGTCCTGCCCCGCCTCGACCCCGGCGGCCTGTTCACGGCCCACAACGTCGTCAACAAGCGCAGCGAGATGGGCGACTTCCTCGACGCGATCCAGCACAATCCGTCCGTCTGGACGACCATCGTCGCGCCATCAGGCGAAGGTATTTCCATCACCTACAAACTGCGTGATGGAAAATTGTAGATTGCTGATTGCAGATTGCAGATTTCAGCGTCAGATTATCTTCTGACCGAGGGCGGACAGCGCGAGTTCGACGCCGAGGATGGCGGTGGTGTTCCGGTCGTCGAGGATAGGGTTCACCTCGACGAGATCCAGCGCGCGCATCAGGCCGGAGTCGGCGACGATCTCCATCACCATGTGCGCCTCGCGGTAGTCGAGGCCGCCCTTGACCGGCGTCCCGACGCCGGGCGCGATCGTCGGGTCGCAGACATCGAGATCGAATGACACGTGCACGCCGCCGGTGTCGTCGCCCGCAATCGCCAGCGCCTGCTCGACGACGACGGCAATGCCGGAGCGGTCGATGTCCTTCATCGTGAAGACGTGGACGCCGGCGTCGCGGATGCGCTCCTTTTCGCGTTCGTCGAGGTTGCGAATCCCGATCAGTACCGTTTTGGCCGGCACGACCTTGGGGGAGAAGCCGCCGATCCGCGACAGTTCCGCGGGCTCCGGACCGAGGAGCGCGGCCAGCGGCATGCCGTGCACGTTGCCGCTCCCCGAGGTCGACGGCGTATTCATGTCCCCGTGCGCGTCGATCCACAGCAGACCAACCGTCTTCCCTTCGCGTCTCAGATAGTCCGCGGACGCGGCGACGGATCCGGCACCAAGGGAATGGTCGCCCCCGAGGACGAGCGGCAGCGCGCCTTTTTCGAGCGCCGCGAGCGACGTCCGGTAGAGCTTCTCGCAGACGCGTGCGATCTCGCGGATGTATTTCTTGTGCGGGTCGCCAAAGCTCTTGGTCTCGGGGATCGGCGCGACCACGTCGCCGGCGTCGACGACCGGGATCCCCATGGCCGACAAACGCTCGCCGAGGCCGGCAATGCGGAGCGCCGACGGTCCCATGTCGACGCCGCGGCGGTTGCCGCCGAGGTCCAGCGAGACGCCGATGACATGAACGGGCTGCGGCATCACCTTTAGCATATCCGGCAACCGCTCGGCGGATGCCGCAAGTAATGAGACGTTGCCGCAGCACCGCCGCCCGCGAGGACAAAATTGACGTTGTCGATAAAACGCTGATATCGTGTAGGTTGTGGCGGCGAGCCCGTCCGTATGGGGCGGTCGGACGCAGCCCGCGAGGAGCAGAGGATGAAACGGTTTGAGGTCGGGTCCCGGGTCGTCGAACCGACCTACGGGCTCGGGTCGGTCATCGCCGTCGAGGACGCGTACACGCGCGTGCAGTTCGATGAGCACGGCGTGAAGAAATTCCTGACCAGCATGTCGAAGCTGGAACCAAGCAGCGAGCCGGTGCCGGCCGGCATGCGCGCCGGCAAGGTCCGCAAGAAACGCGCACCGAAAAAGGTGGCCGAACCGGTCGCCGCCGTCGAAGAAGAATAACGACAGGTGTATTTAAGATTGCAGATGGGGATTGCAGATTGATTTGCAGATTGGCTGCAATTCAACCAATCTGCAATCTGCAGTCTGCAATTCGCTAACGCTTCTTGCGGCTGCTGGAGCTGCTCTTCTTCGAGCTGCTCTTCTTCTTCGAGCCGCTGCTTTTCTTGCGGCTGCTCTTCGTCTCCCCTGCTTCGCGCCGCTGCTTGTTGACCGTGCGCGCGGCGATCTCCTTCGCACGTTTGGTGCTGCGGCCCTCCTTCTTCTCCGACTCTTCGATGTGTTCGTACTGCCGCTTGCGCTTCGGGCTCTTCACTCCTCGTGGTGGCATTGCCTTGCACCTCCGGCGGATCACCCGAGCAATATTCGTGCTCGTGCTACGATCGGTCGCTGCTGCAGCGACCCGGTAGCTCAGTGGTAGAGCATCTGACTTTTAATCAGAGGGTCGTGGGTTCGATCCCCACCCGGGTCACTTGAACATGTACCCAGTCCTGTTCCGCATCGGATCGTTTGACATCACCAGCTTCGGCGTGATGGTCGCGCTGGGGGCGCTTGCAGGGTTGATCGTGTTCCGCAGCGAGCTGCGCCGCGCGAACCTGCCGGACGCGGCCATCGACGCCGCGGTCTACGGTCTGGTCGGCGGCCTCATCGGCGCGAAACTCCTCTACGTCTTCGAACATCTCCGCGAAAGCTCCTTCTGGGCGCTCGCGCTCGATCGCGGTGGTATGAGCTGGTTCGGCGGCTTCGTCGGCGGCATCGTCGCCGGCCTGCTGATGATCCGCCTCAAACGATGGCCGACGATGGCGGTGCTTGCGGCGGCGGCCCCGGCGCTTGCCGTCGGGCAGATGCTGGGGCGCATCGGCTGTTTCCTTGTCGGCGATGATTACGGCCGCCCGACGACGCTCCCATGGGGTGTCGCCTTTCCCCAGGGACTCCCGCCAACCATCGAACGCGTGCACCCCACGCAGCTGTACGAAGCCATCTTTCTCGCCGTGCTCGCGTGGGCGTTGATTCGGTGGCGCCGCCACGGTGTCGCCGATCGCGTGGTCCTCGGGCGCTATCTCGTGCTCGCCGGCGCGTTCCGCTTCGCGCTGGAATTCGTCCGCGTCAACGTGCGCGTGCTCGGGCCGCTGACGGTGGCGCACATGTTCGCGTTGGCGATCGTTCTGGTCGGCATCGTGCTGCTCGCCGGGCGCCCGGCGCCCGCGGCGTCGCGCCGCGCAGTCTCGAACTCTCGGTAAGCGCGTTCCGCGGGACACTCGCATCTCTTCCGGCAACAATCTTGCTATGCGTCGGCCGACGTTCACGAGGGGGAGCGCGAATGTCCGAGTTGCAGTCAGATACGCTGCGGGCCGCAGAGACCGTCACACACCAGGTGGACGTGCCTGTCGCGCTGCCGCTCGTCCTCGTCGCCGACGCGAACCGCACGTCGCGCGCACGCCGCGCGCGGCAACTGGAAGGGCGCGGCTATCGCGTGTGCGTCGCCCGAACGCCGTTTGAAACCATCGTCAAAGCATCGTGTCATCTGCCGGACGTCATCCTCGTAGATCCGTCGCTTGGCGAGGGTGATATCGAAAGCACGACCACGCTGCTGTCGACCTGTCCAGCCACCGCCCATATCCCGGTCGTGCGGTTATCGCCCGGCCGGCGCCTTCCGATGCTGCTCGCCCGAACGGCCTCTTCCTGATTCCGCTGTTACGAACTTACACACCCGTGCAGTGTTTCTGAACGCTGCGTGGGTTATCATGTGCGCCACCTCATGGCGCCGGAGCGCGAAGAGACCATCGCCCATCTGTTCCGCCGCGCCGGATTTGGTGCGAGCGATGCGGAATTGACGGCATTCGCCCGTGCGGGCATTGGCGGCTTCACCGCATCGGTCGCGTACGTGGTCAACTACCAGGCGCAGCCCGACGACGTGGACCAGTACATCGGCACGCCCGGGTACGTCGGCACGACGTCGCGCGCGGGTTTCAGTCCGCGCACCGTCATAGACGACGCGCGGCAGCGGTGGCTGTTCCGGATGGTGCACAGCAAGCGCCCGCTGCAGGAGAAGATGGCGCTTTTCTGGCACAACCACTTCGCGACCGCCCATTCGAAAATCGCAGGCGATACGAGCAGCGAAGAAGCGACACGTCTGCTTGCCGCCACGCCTTCGGAAGATCCGGCCGGCGTCAAAGGACAGCTGGAGCTGCTGCGCGAGCGCGCGCTGGGGAATTTCCGTGACCTGTTGGTCGCGATTGCCCAGGATCCGGCGATGCTCTTCTGGCTCGACGGGCGGTCGAACGTCAAAGCACACCCGCAGGAGAACTTCGCGCGAGAGCTGATGGAATTGTTCACGATGGGCGTGGACACGTTCGCGGAAAGCGACGTTTACGCCGGCGCGCGCGTCTTCACGGGATGGAACCTCGCGCGGTCGGGAACGGGCGCAACCGCGCACTACGCGTTCACGTTCGTCGCCGCGCAGCACGACACGACGGCGAAGGATTTCACCTTTGCCATCTATCCCGGCGGCGGCAGGACGATTCCGGCGCGGAGCGGAGCGGCCGGCATGCAGGACGGCCTCGATTTGCTGAACGCGGTTGCCGCGCATCCGGCAACGGGCCCTCGCCTGGCCCGAAAGCTGTACGCGTTCTTCATCAACGAGGTCGATCAGGCCGACGAGGATCTCATCGAGGAAATCGCGGCGATCTACTACGCCCGCGGCTTCGAAATCGAGCCCATGGTGCGGCGTCTGCTGCTGTCGCCCCAGTTCCTGGAGCAATCGAATTTCTACAAGCGCTACGCCTGGCCGGCGGAATTCGTCGTCCGATCGCTGAAGGAAGTCGGGTGGATCGGATTTTCCGTGGCGGATGCGCTCGCGCCGATGGCGAACATGGGGCAGCAGCTGCTCGAGCCGCCCGACGTGAGCGGATGGCACCTCGGCGAAGGCTGGTTCTCGACGGGGGCCATGCTCGCGCGCATGAACTTCGCCGCCCAGCTCGCGACGAACCAGAAGTTCCAGCTCCGCGACGCTTTCCGTGTCGCCGGGGCGACGGCCGATTCCGTGCTGTCGGAGGCGCTGGACCGCCTGTTGCCGGCTGACTACGACGTCGACGGCCGGTCGGCGCTGCTCGGGTATCTCGACGCGGGTGGGGCGTGGAACGGGTCGGATGGCCAACTGGTCGTGAAAGTGCCGGGGCTCGTCCACCTCATTGTCGGTTCCGGCGAATACCAGGTGATCTGAGCGCGCGATGGCGATCTCCAGGCGTGAGTTCGTCCGCGGAGGGATCGCCGCATTTACCGTCAGCTTCGCGGCGCCACGGTTCCTCTGCGATCTCGCGCTGGCTCAGGGTCAGGCGCGCCGCGCCCTCGTCGTGTTGTATCTGAGCGGCGGCAACGATGCGCTCAGCACGGTTATTCCTTACAGCGATCCGCAGTACTACGCGCGGCGTCCGACGATTGCCGTCCCCGCGGGATCGGTGCTCCAGATCGGATCCGACCGGAGCGGCCGCACGCTCGGCCTGCACCCGCGCCTCGTCGCGCTCCGATCCATCTTCAATAGAGGGCGCCTCGCGGTTCTCCAGCGCACCGGATACGCCAACTCGAGCCGCTCGCACTTCGAAGGGACGGACATCTGGTCAACGGCGGATCCGAAATCGCCCGCAGGATTCGGCTGGATCGGGCGGTACCTCGACCGACTGCCGCAGCCCGTCGATCCGCTCAGCGCGTGGGCCGCAACGGGCAGCCTGCCCCGGACGATGACGGCGCGGACCGTGCCAGTGCCGGCGATTCCGAGCCCGCAGCAATATGCGTTTGCCAGCCCCAACACCGGCGCCGACGCGACGTTCGCCCGCGACGCGGCGATGCGGATCGCGTCGCATCTGCCGATCGAGCAGCCGCATCTGTCGTTCGTCCACGCGACGGCGCAGGCCGCGTTCGCGACGCTCGATCGCGTCGGACAGGTAGCGGCCTATCGCCCGAGCGTCGCCTATCCCAACAACGGGCTTGCCCTCGCGCTCCGAGCCGTCGCGGGCGCCATGGTGAACCAGATCGGCACGCGCGTCTTCTTCGTGCAGACCGGCGGGTTCGACACGCATGCGGGGCAAGGCGCGAACGGCACCGGGACGTACGCCGGTCTGATGGGTACACTCGACGCCGCTCTTGGCGCCTTCTACGCCGACCTCGTGAACCAGGGCCTGCTCAACGAGACCCTCGTGCTCCAGTTCTCCGAGTTCAGCCGGCGCATCGACGAGAATGCCAGCCAGGGGACCGACCACGGCGCGGCCGGCGTCATGCTCGCGCTCGGCGGCGGCGTTCGCGGCGGGGTCTACGGAACGGCGCCGGACCTCCGGAAGACGCCCGACAACGTCACGCTCGAGAACAACGCCACCGACATTCACTACGAGACGGATTTCCGCTCCGTCTACGCGACCGTCATCGAGCGGTGGCTCGGGGGCGACGCGGCTGCCGTGCTCGGGGCCACGTTCCCCGCCGGCCCGGACTTTCTCTGATGCGGCGATTCTCGTTCCGGCCAGCCTTGCTCGGCGTCGTCTTCAGCCTCGCCGCCTGTCCGGTGGTTGCGCAAGTTCGCGGATTCGGCGTCAAGGCCGGCGTCGACGTCGCCACCGAGCATGTCACACCGCCCGACGAGTCGACGCAGCGGCGGTGGTACACGGGGCTGGTCGCGGGCGCGTTCTACACACAACCGCTCGTCTCCCGGTTCGACATGCAGGTGGACGCGTTGTACGCCGCGAAAGGCGCGCGCGTGCGGATTGCGGGACTGAACCAGACGATACAGATCGATTACGTCGAGGTGCCCGTCCTCTTTCGGGCTCATGCCGGCCGATACTACGCGGCGGCAGGACCAAGCGCCGCGATCCGGCTGCGCGCCCGCGCCCGCATCTCGTTCCCCGGATCAATCGAAAGCGTCGATATCGGGAACGAGGTCGAACGGGCAGACTATGGCGTCGCCGCCGGCGGAGGCGTGGATTTCAGGCGCTTCGTGTTCGACGTGCGCTACACGCACGGCATCAAGGACATCGACGCCGACCGGACGGACGCGAGCCATACGAAGAACCGCACTGTCGCGATCACCGCAGGCGTGAGGTTTTGAAGAAACGTCCGTGCGCATCGCGAAGCGTCGCGGTCGCCTGCGGGAGCCTCCTGCTGGCGTCCTGTGGCGGAGGCGGCAGTCCCGGCGCCCCGGCGGCGCCGTCGAACCCGTATCAGATCGTGATTTCAACGAGCGGCGCGATGACGCCGTCGCAGATCAGCATTCCCGCCGGATCGCGTGTGCTCTTCGTCAACAATCACTCGCGCGCACATCAGATCGCCTCGGACCCGCATCCCGATCATACCGACTGCCCTGAGATCAACCAGGTCGGGCTGCTCAACCCGGGACAGAGCCGCGAGACAGGCAACCTCGTGACCGTCCGTACGTGCGGCGTGCACGATCACGACGATCCCTTCAACACCGCCCTGCACGCGCGCATCATCATTCAGTAGCGCGCCTCCAGGCCGCGGGGTGCAGTAACATCGGTCAGGACGTCACTGACACCGGCGTCCGGGGAGCGCGCCGTGCAGAAGAAGGTGCAGGTCCAGGGCCTTCATCACATTACCATCGTCGGATCCACGAAACAGAGCGCGATCGATTTCTGGCAGGGCGCGCTCGGGATGCCGTTCGTCATGGAGCAGCCGAATCTCGGGAAGCCAGACGAGAACCATCTCTACTTCGACCCTGGTGACGGCCGCTTGCTGACCGTCTTCACGAACGAGTCGCGCGTGGATGCGCGCCGCGACGCCCCGCGCGAGATCGGCTGCGTCGAGCACATCGCGTTCAACGTCTCGCGCGCGACGTTTCAGCAGGCGCCGGCGCGGCTGCGCGATCTCGGCATCGAGTTCATCCAGCGGGACCGCGGCTTCATGGATTCCATCTATCTGCACGACCCGAACGGGATGAAAGTCGAGCTGGCCTGCTACAAGTTCGAGCCGCCCGAGGGGGTCCGAGCGGTCGACGTGCTGATGAGAGCGCACGCCCTGCGCGTCAGCCGCGGGGACCACCATGTCACCGACGAGCATGTGGCCGATGCAATCGAAGAGCTGCTGGCGGAAAGGCCCAGGTTGGCTGCCGAAGCAGCGCAGTAGCGCCGCGGTCGGCTTTCCGACGGCACGAAACCTGATCCTGCGTGCTCGCGGGTGCCGCATGGCTGACGAGCTCGAGGAATGCAAGGACCGGAATCGGAAGCTCGAAGAGGAGAACGAGCTGCTGCGAGAGGCCGCCGAAACATTTGGCGACCTGGCAGATAGGCTGAGCGACCGCCTGCGCGACGTGCAGCCGCCGAACGCGGCGGGCGGCGCCACGTCTGAGCCCGAAAAGAAATAACACCCTCTCCCTGAGCAGACGGCCGTCTGCCGGCAGCCAGAATTCACACGATTGCGATTACGATCGCTGCATGGAGATCGTCGTGCGCCGGCTCAGCGAATCGGACCTGGCCGTCGCCGATAACATCTTCCGCGTCGCGTTCGGCACGTTTCTCCGCGTTCCCGATCCCGCGACGTTCATGGGCGACGCGGAGTACGTCCGCACGCGGTGGCGTGCGGATCCGTCCGCGGCATTCGGCGCGTTCGCCGGCGACGAACTTGCCGGATCCGTGTTCCTGGCGAACTGGGGCACCATCGGATTCTTCGGCCCGCTCACGATTCGGCCCGACCTCTGGGATCGCGGCATCGCGAAGCATCTGATGGAGGCCACGGTCGCGACGTTCGACGCGTGGGGCACGCGCGTGGCCGGGCTCTACACGTTTTCGAACAGCCAGAAGCACATCGGCCTGTATCAGCGGTTCGGCTTCTGGCCGCGCTTCCTGACGGCGTTCATGTCGAAGGACGTGGTGCGCGCCGGCGGCGGAGCTGATACGTGGACCAGGGTGTCGGAGGTGCCGCCGGACGAACGCGAGCGGATCACCGCGTCGTGTCGCGACGTCACGGCGGCGATCTACGAGGGACTCGACCTGTCGACCGAGATTCGCTCGGTCGCGGGACAGCATCTCGGCGAAACGATTCTCGTGTGGCGCGACGGCCGGCTGGCCGGTTTCGCCGTCTGCCATTGCGGCGCGGGCACCGAGGCCGGCAGCGGCACCTGCTACATCAAGTTCGCGGGCGTCCGACCCGGACCTCACGCACGCGATGATTTCGATCGTCTGCTGGACGCGTGCGAACAATTCGCGGCCGCCGCGGGCGCACACCAATTGAAAGCCGGCGTCAGCACCGGCCGCCACGAGGCGCACGTGCGCATGCTGGAGCGCGGGTTCCGCGCCGTCACGCACGGCGTGATCATGCACCGCCCCAATGAGGCGGCGTACGACCGGCCTGAGATCTACGCGCTGGACGACTGGAGATAGTAATTGGTCATACGATCAAGCACTCGGCGTCACACGACCACGTCCTGAGGATTGTCATGGCCAAGCCACCTCTCACCTTTACGTTCTATATTGCGGCTCCGATCGACACGGTGTGGAACGGGTTCGTGTCGAAGGAGATCAACCAGGTCATCTTCATGGGCGCGGATTTCGACATCGACCTGAGACCTGGCGGCGCGATGACATGGTCCGGGCCTGGCAAGGACGGCCTGCCTACGCGCTATGTGACCGGCGAGGTGATCCGCTCGGAGCCGCCGACGCTGCTCGAGTACAAGTTCGGCATGGGCGACGGCGCCACGATGTCGCACGTCACGATCGCGTTGACGCAGGAATCAGAGGCCGTCCAGGTCGTCGTCACGAACGATGGCTTTGCCGACGACGATCCTGCGTATCAGCAGAACGCCGGCGGCTGGCCGCGCATCCTGTCGCGGCTGAAGACGCTGCTGGAGACCGGGAAGACCTTCCGCCCGCATTAATCGTCCAGCGCGGCGTCCTGCGCGACCGAGCAATCTCGCACGCCACGGATGTCGAGCGGCCACCTCGAGCGTCGGCTTGGGCGTGTTATGATCTGGCGGATCGGCACTTCCTCTGACCGTCCCCATCGTCCAGAGGCCCAGGACGTGGCCCTTTCAAGGCCAAAACACGGGTTCGAATCCCGTTGGGGACGCCAGCCTCCGCTCTCTTTTCTCGCGGAGGCTGTCCGCTGTAGCCTTGGCGAAAGCGGACCTGCCCGCTCGCTGATCGAGCTTCGGCTGGCAAGCCGGCGAACCGCTCACGCGGAGGCTGCCCGCCCGTAGCCCTCGGCAAAGACGGGCCGTCCTGCTCCCTGATCGAGCTTCGGCTGGCAAGCCAGCGAACCGCTCACGCGGAGGCCGCCCGTAGCCCTCGGCAAAGACGGGCCGTCCTGCTCGCTGATCGAGCTTCGGCTGGCAAGCCGGCGAACCGCTCACGCGGAGGCTGCCCGCCCGTAGCCCTCAGCAAAGACGGGCCGTCCTGCTCAAATCGCCCGAGCCAAAACCGCGACACGCCGCCCGAAACGGCGCGGCAGTTTCTGCGCTCCGGCCCGTTGGCTCATACGGAATTCCAATAAATTTCCTCGGCACGGACGTTGCGCATCCGAGGGGCATGCCTCCGGCCCGTTGGTTCGTCTACGTCTTGCAGTCCGAACAGGATGGGAGCCTCTATGTCGGCATGGCGAGCGACCTGCGGCAACGGCTCGCACCCCACAACTCCGGCGGATCCCGCGCGACCGCCTTTCACCGACCATGGAAGTTGATCACGGCGACAGTGTTCCCGGAGATCTCGCGCGCACGCGCCTTTGAGCAATACCTGAAATCCGGCTCCGGACGCGCGTTTGTCCGGCGTCATTTTGTCGGACGCTCTTGAGTAATCCTTGCCGGAGAGTGTCAGGAATTCTGTGTGTGAGGCGTAGCATGAGGAGAGCCTATGCCGCCTCGGAAACGCACAAGCCCCTGGCGCCTGACACGCCGCTGCCCCCCGTGCCCTCGGAGGTTCTCGATCGTTTGTCGGCCAAGGGCCGCTCTCGGTCGAGGAGCTCGACGCCGAGGTCCGTCGCTGTAAGAAAGCGATTGTGGAGCGCGCGCTCGGCGGCGTGCTGACCCACCATTTGGGCTATCCGGCTGGCGGCGTCAAGTCGGAGAACGCCTCGGTGGAGACCCAAACCGACAATTAATCGACACCTCTGAGCACGGTCGAGACGTTGACGCAGGCAATGGACGTGTGGTCCTTCGCCGGAATGGGCAGCGTCTCAGAGCAGGACAAACAGCAGCAAGGGTGCTGGCGCTCGACCGCTACAGCCTCCACTGTACGATCGCAAGGACAACGCACGCGCCGATCACTAGTGGAATCCATCTGCTAACAGGCGCTGGCCTTGCTCCCAAGAATCGCGGTGAAAGCACGTACCACGAAAACAAAATCGCCGCGACCTCGATCGGCAGCCACACGGCGGCAGGAAGGTTACCAGCCCGCGCAAGCTGCAGTGCCGAAAATCCTGCGCTGATCATAAAGACGAGCATAAGGCTCAGGTTCCTCAGCGTCTGCATCATAGCCTCCTCCGCAAGACTGCTGACACGTTGGTTGAACTATAGAACTATCGATCAACTCGGCGGCGAATAACGCGAGCGTCGATCCGCCAGCACGACGGAGATATAACCGAATGTCTGGTGAATCGCTGGCGCTGGCCGGTCGCGTCGACGCGTCGGTCGAGGGCGGCGATTATGTCCGTGCGCGAAGGCGGAGCTGTCCGAGCTGGGGCCCATCGCATCGCCAGCGATGGGGGCGAGGCCGGGGTGCCCCGGTTCGCGCGGAGGCGGCTCCCAGTCGACACGTCTTTCCGGCCGCCGAGCACGAACTGGGGCTGGCCGAGCTGGGGCCCCATCGCATCGCCAGCGATGGAGCGAGGACGGGGCCGCCCCGCTTCGCGCAGAGGCGGCTCCCCGGCGACACATCTTTCCGGTAGCCGCGGGATTAGACTGTCGGAATGCCGATACGTACGGTCAGCCGCTGCGCACTGTGGTTGACGGCGTTCGCGTTGTGCCTGTCAACTCCCGCTGCCCGTCGAGCCGATGCCGCAGACGCGGATGCCCGCGCTGAAGTCCTTTTCCTCGGCACATCCGGCGGCCCGCTCCTCCATGCGGCCCGGTCCAAGCCGTCAACGCTGCTGACCGTCGATGGCCGGGAATATCTGATCGACTGCGGAATCGGCACCATGGAGCGAATGCTCCAGGCCGGAATCGACTCGACAGCAGTCAAGACCATTTTCCTCACGCACCTCCATTCGGACCATGACCTCGGTCTCGCCGAAGTGCTGGGGAATGACTTTTTCGTGTTGAACCAGAGAAGGTCGCCCGACTCAATCGGGATCTACGGGCCACCGGAAACGAAAGAACTGATCGACGCAGCGGTGCGATTCATCACCGTTTCCGTGCGCCCGTTCGCGGCGGAGAATCCATCGGATTACCGGACCGTCGCCGGGCACCTGGCGAGCCCGTTCATCGCGCACGAGTTCAATCATGACGGCGTGATCTACACGGACGACAAGATCCGGGTCGTCGCTGCGGGAAACTCTCACTACGCGCTGATGCCGGAGCGCGCGCGACAGCGACTGCAGTCCTATTCCTATCGGATCGAAACTCCCCACGGGTCCATCGTGTTCACCGGCGACACCGGCCCAAGCGATGCCGTGGTGCGCCTTGCGGAACGCGCCGACGTGTTAGTGGCCGAATCCTCGACGCGAGGCGAGGACGATTTGCAGCAGTTCATCGACGCCATGGTCAAACGGAATCACTGGTCGCCCGCAAGGGCGCAAGAGTTCCATGCGCATTTCGTGTCGGAACATCTCAATGCGAGCGACGTCGGACAGCTCGCCGACAAGGCGCACGTGAAGGCCGTGCTGCTCTACCACTACGATCCGGACGACAAGGCCGATCAGGCCGCGTACGTTGCCGGCGTCAAGAAGTACTTTTCCGGGCAGGTCTTCGCACCCGACGACCGCGACCGCTACTGTTTGAGCTCCGGGACGATTCTCTCCTGCCCGCCCACTCCAGCCGCGAAATAGGAGCGATTCAGTCCTTACCCGTTATCGGCAGGCACCCCTCGTCGGCCTGCCATGACGCCGTAGCGAGCGTATTGCCAGATCGCATCTACCGCTTGTAGCCAACGTCGCAGAGTTGAATCTGCGCGCCGTCTGGATCGGTGACGTACACCTGATCTTCGAATGCCAGTCTGGCAGGCGCGTTCGGAAGAGCCCGACGGACGGATTGAAGCGCCGCTTTGGCGTCATAGTGCTCGACGCCGATCGCAAGGTGATCGAGACCGCGCTTCATGTCCGTATCCTGGTAGAGCCCCAGAAAACCGTTCGCCAGCCGGTACTCACAATAATCGCTGCCGCGGTCTCGAACGGGCAACTCCAGGAGCGCATCGTAGAAGTCGGTCGAACGTTTCAGGTCGGTTACTCCGAGCGATACATGATTGAGCGTTCGTCCCTGCGCCGCCGGGTGTTGCACACGGCGCCGTTCCGGGGCAACGCTCAATACAGCAAACGCGCCCAGCAGGTCGCGCCGCGAAATCTCGCGGCGGTCATACAAGGTCAGCAGCTGATCGATTTGATCCATTCGAAGCTCCTCTACGAGAATGCCGTGAAGCCATCTCGGAGCAACCGCGGCCCGTCGAAGTCGGAAGATGTTGAAGCCCTACGGCGTATTCGAAACAACTGATCTCTCAGAACCACGTCTTCCGCCTGTAGTCCCGGTAAGCGTCGCCGAATTTCGCTTCGAGGACCTGCTCTTCTCTGCGCACCCTGTACCACTGCACCGGGATCAGGGGCACCCAGATCAGCAGCCACCATGGGCGATGCACGAAAATGAAAATGCCGACACTGAGCAGCGCGCCGAAGACATAAATCGGATTGCGAATGCGGGCATAGACTCCGGTCGTCACGAGGGTGGTCGCCTGCGCCCGTACGCTGAAGGCGCGCCCCAGCTCGATGCGGGCGAGCACGAAGAGAAGAAACGCCGGCCCCGCAATCGCCAGGCCGGCAATCTGCCACGGCGTCCACACGATTCGCCCGGCGTAGCGAAACAGCAGAACGCCCAACGCAAGCACCGCGAACACCAGGGTACCGATGTTCAGTTTCACGGCTCCTCCCTCGAAGGACGCGCGAATTCGTCAGGGCGGCACACGTCCTACGGGAGGGTTCCGGCGACGAATGCGGACGAGTTGCCTTCGACAACCGACGTTCCCGACGTCAGCGACGCGGCGCTGAGCAGGACGACGCTGACCCACAGCGCGTCCGCGACGAGCAGGTGCACCATCTGCATCCAGACGGGCGCCAGCAGCAGCACGTTGACGATCCCCGCCGTGATCTGAACGACGGCGAGCGCAACGACGATGGTCGCCATGCGCTCGGCGACGACACCGGCGGCGCGCGCGAGCCGGTGAGCGAACATCAGCAGCGCCACCGCGGTCGCGGCGGCGAGCATCGGGTGGAAGATCCGCAGGCGGATGAGGACGTGAGACGTCGACGACAGATCTGCTGTGAGCGCCGCGGACAGGGAGCCCTGCGGGTACAGCGTGTCGCCGAGCGCAGCGATCGCGCCGCTGCTGCTCGAGAGGAGCAGCGCAACACAGAGCGCCATAAGCGCCGCCGCGCGGCGGCCTTGCCCTTCGAGCCGCACGGCCGCCCCTCCCGACAGCCACCACGCGGTCAGCGCAATGCACGCCAGCAGCACGAACGTATTGAGCAGATGGACGGCGACGAACAGCGCGCGCGCCATACTCGCGTTGTCCGCCACGAGTGCGAACAGCACCAGCCCCGCGCCGACCGCCGCTTCCGTCAGCATGAAGAACACCGACAGCGCGGCGCCAGTCCGAGCAGGGTGCGGTTTCGGAATGCGCCGCCACGTCCAGATCAGCAGCACGACGACGCTGATGAGCGCGACACCGCTCGTGAGCCGGTGGGAGAACTCGATCAGCGTCGCCGTCGTCGGCGCACGCGGCAGGACGACCCCGTTGCAGAGCGGCCAGTGACTGCCGCACCCGGCGCCCGATCCCGTGGCCCGCACGTATGCGCCCCAGAGGATGACGCCGATGTTGTAGACAAGAACCGCCCACGCATACTTTGCGAGGGCAGACAGGGGTGAACGATGTTTAACTCCCAATTCCCAACGCCCAACTCCCAATTCTAATTCCCAATCGAATGAGAATTTTTGAATTGGGAATTGGGAGTTCAGCTTTGCTTCCCGAGCGCCTCGCGCACCCGCCGCTTCAGCTCCGGGTTCACCTTGAACTTCGCCTCTTCCGCGATCCGGATGTGCTCTTCCGCTTCCGCGGCGCGGTTCGTCAACAGGCACACCAGGGCGAGATTGCTGTGGGCTTCGCCGAATTTCGGCTCTGCGGCGATCGCGTCGCGGAACATGTGCTCCGCGTCGGCCAGGCGATTCACGCGGAAGTAGGCGCTCCCCAGTTCGAGAGACACGAAGGCGGGGACGGCGCCTTCTTCAGCCACCATCGGACCGGGATCGCGAACGCCTTCGAGATCGCGAATCTGCTGGCGCAGGTTCGCGACGTAATTGTTGGACCCGATCGACTGATCGCCATTCAACTGCGCCTGCGAGAGCTGCTGCTTCAGCTTCTGGAGCTCCGCCTGGCGCGCGCCGGTTTCAATCAGCCGCCGTTCTGCGTCTTCGGTACCGCCGTGAAGGTACGAGAGCCGGCACCGCTCCAGCGCCGAGACCGCATCCGGATATCGCTGCAAGGCCATGTTTGCCTTGCCCAGACCATGCAGCGCGTCCGCGTACTCAGGATTGACTTGGAGGGCGGCCTGGAATTCGGTCAGGGCCAGGTCCGCGCGGCCGTCCTTCAGTGCCGTCCATCCATCGCGATCGTGCTGCGTCGCGCGCTGCACGTCCACGGTCACTGGAGGACGCGCGGGGGGCGCCTGCGCGCCCATGAGGATCAAGACGGTCAGTATCGCTCCGTGCATGACTCACCTCGTGTTCTTCATCGTGAGGCGATCGAGTAGCGCACCAGCACGCCTTCGACGAAATCCGCTGTGACGTGCTCGTCTTCGTGCGAGTAGATCGCTGTAACGACGTTCAACGTGCCTTCGAGGCGACTTGTGGTCTTGTCCGGCCGGCCGAGCACGTCCTCGACCTCCGTCATCGACATGCCCTTGCGGATCGCGCCGGCGGCAGGCGGCCGTGGTCCCGTCCGGACGGCGCTGCCACCCGCCGGGTTGGCGAACGGGAATTCAACGTATTCCGCCAGCGCACGCATCACACCGTCCGGTCCAAGACCCGGCGGCACTCCCTCGTTGTACCGCACGTTGAACCTCGAGCCCCCCTGCAGCCGTTGAAAGGCGACCCGCTGCTTCTTCTGCTCCTCGGCGGCGGTCGCAGCGGTCCTGTTGCGCTGGTTCTCGCGCTCGCGCTCGTCCCGAAGATCGTTCAGCTCGCGCTGGAGGCGCTTCCGACGCTCGGGATCCTTCTCCGATTTGAGGCGCTGCTCCACGTCCCGCTCACGGCTCGACTTCCCCACATACGGCGCCACGACGACCGTGCTGGTGTCGTCGCCCATCGTCCCGAATCCGCCGCCATCGAGCTGGAATTCAATCAGCTTGTCCTTGACGTGGAGCTTGGTCACGGTCACGGACTGCCCATTGTGAATGGCGATACCGTTGGCTTTCAGCCGGAGCGCGTACGCCGCCGTGTCCATCGGCCTGGCGGCGTCGGGGTACACGTCCACGCCCGCAGACGTTCCGGGCATGTCGAGCTTGACGATGACGGATTTACCTTCGAAAAAGCTGCGCAGGGCCGCTTCGTCCTGCGCGTGGGCCGGCGCAGCGGCGACGCAGATGCAGGCGGCGAACAGGTATGGTCGCATGGTCAACACCTCCCGAGTGCGGACCGCGAGACGATACATCAGGGAGCCTATTCTTCAACTCCCAATTCCCACGCCCAACTCCCAAGTCAGCTCACTGCGCGGCAGAGGGGCCCCGAGCAGAGGCTCAGGGCTTTATCTGAATAAGGGGCTCGTAGAGGCGTGTTCCCTTGCATTTTGGGCATTTGCCCGGCTTGGTGAGCTTCGATTCGTCGAACACGTAGCCGCAACTGCGGCAGCGCGCCGGCTCGACGGTGACGGTCTGGCCGTCCGCTCGCGCCGTCTTGAGCAGGTGCTTGACGTGGTCTTCCACGTCCTCGCGGGTGATCTTCAGCTCGTGGGCAATCGAGGAAATCGTCCGCGGCTGCTTGAGCATGTCCCCGATCTGGCGCCGTTGTGTCATAGCTGAGGCTATAAGCGTACCTCAAGATAATTCCCAATTCCCAACGCCCAACTCCCAATTGACAATTCCCGACGCCCAACTCCCAGCGCCCAACTCCCAATTCCAAACGCCCACGACCCAAGGGCCAAGGGTCAGATCCTGAGTCCGAGGTTTCAAGCGCCAGACCTGGCGCCGGGCCCAAACTTCGAGCACTTCCCTCTTCCCCACCGACGATCCGCAAAAATCGAGGATGGAGACGGCGAAATGGCGAATTGAGAATTGGGAGTTGAGTCGCAGCGGGCGCGGCGAAACGCGCCCGCTGCTCTATCGAACTAACGAGCGCCGAACTGGTACGTGATGTTGAAGCGGATGACGCGCGGCGCGAGGAAGGCCCGCGGCGCCAGGAACGACTGCACCAGCGACGTCGGCGCGCTGGGATCGCCGGCGACGTGAATCGGCGTCAACCCCGTGCCGCTCGTGCACGGAGTGGTCGTCTGGCTCACGCCGCAGACGTCGTAGATCGTGTTCGCGTTCGTCGCGTTGTAGACGTCCATGCTCACGTCGAGGCGGTTGCCGCCCAGTTTGAAGAACCGGCCGGCGCGCAGATCCAGCGTCGGCAGCCAGGGCAACTCGACGCTGCCGCGCGGTTCCGCGTTGACCGTCACGCCGTTGACGATGCAGTTCGAAGTGATCGAGGTGGAACACGACGGGACCGTCCATACGCGCGTGACCGGCAGGCCGGACTGCAGCCGGAAGTTTCCGCCGACCAGGATCTGATACGGGAACGTGTAGGACCCGGTCACCTTCAGGTTGTGCCGGCGGCCACCGGACTCCCCCGCCGCGTTGATCAAGCTGTTCGGCGTCGCGAGGCTCGTCAGATCGTTGTGTGTGTGCGAATAGGTGTAGCCCGCCAGCAGGTTGAGCCGGCCCCTGCGATTGACCTGGAAATCCAGGCCGTTGTAATGCGTCGCCAGGCGGTCGTCGTTGACGACTTTCTGGGAGGTGATCGCCCCGCTGTTCAAGTTGAACACCGTGAGCGGCGCGTCGTCGGAGGTGCCCAGGATGCCGTCGCGGCCGGGGTCGGTCAGCGCGACTGCCGTGTAAAGCGACGGCCATTGATCCATGCTCTGGTCGATCGTGCCCTGTACCCGGTGCTCGCGCGTATGCAGGAACGAGACGCTCAAGCTCGTGTTCGGGAAGATCTCGTGGTCGACGCCAGCCGTCAGCTCATTGCGATACGGCCGTTTCAACGTCGGATCGAACGTCGCAACCGCGAGGCCGCTCGTGCTCCGCAGCGTGCCGAACTCGCCGCCGACGTACTGCTGCCCGTTCCATGTCGCATTGCCCGGATCGAAGATCAGGTCGTTGTTGGCGTCGTTCCAGTTGTACTGCTGCGAGATCTGCGCGTTCGGGTTCGGCGGCGTGCCGGTGTTGATCTGATCGAGATACCGGCCCCACGAGAACTTCAGCGCGGTCTTGCCGTCGCCTTTGAGGTCGTACGTCGCCGCGACGCGCGGCGCGAAGTCGTGCCACAGCGGGTCATGCCGGACCTCGTCGAAGGACTTCTGCACCGTATAGTTCTGGGTTACGCCGTTGATGACGACGTTCTGGAAGACAAGGCCCTGGGGGAAATACTGGCTGTCCGGCGTCGTCTGCTTCGGCAGATAGCCCTCGATGCGCTCCCAGCGCAGGCCGCCGATCACGTTCAGGCGCCCGATGGAATACGAGTCCTGCCCGTAGAACGCCGTGCTCATCACGGCGCGGTCCCGGCGCAGCGGGTTGTTGAAGATCGTCACCCGGCTCGCGGCCGGCGTGGGCTGGCTGGTGTAGGTCAGCGTCAGATTGTCGGCGCGAATAGTGTCGACCGTTTCCGGCGTGTAGCCGTTGTCGAAGCCGGCCTTGAATTCGTGCCGGCCATTGAGGAACTGCGGCAGGTAGTACTGCCAGTTCGCGATCATCTGCACGCGGCGGCGGAACATGATGGCCGTCTGGGTGTTGTTGCGATACTGGATGTTCGTCGACGTGTCGGTCAGCGGCTGCAGGTCCGTCTTCTGATACAGCGGGAAGTGGGTGTTGTTGTAGCTGACCTTCGCATCGAGGAACATCCGATCCGACATGACGCGGTTATACGCGAGCTGCGACACGACGAACGTGTCGAGCTCCTTCCAGTCCGATTCCTGCGTCGACGTGATGCTCGCCGCCCGATTGGGCTTGTCATACCGCTGCTTGGACACGTAGCCCTCGAAGCGGTTGGCCGCGCCGGCCTGATACGTGATCTTCCCTTCACCCGCGAGGATGTCCGTGGTGTCCTGGTCGCTCGTGCCGCTCAGCGGTGTCGGAATGTAGTCCGGAGTGATGACGGGGAACCCTGGCACCTTCACGTGCGTGGCCTGATAGTTGAACGAGCCGAAGTAGAACATCCTGTTCGTCAGCAGCGGGCCGCCGGCCTGGACGTTGGTGTTCGTCAGCAGTTCCGTCGAGTTCGAGTCCGGGCGGAAGCCCGCGTTCAGCAGGTCCTGATCGACGTTATTGCCTTGCGTGTGCTTGCCCTGATACGTCTGCAGCGCCTGGCCGCGGAACGAGTTCGTGCCGCTCTTGGTGACCATGTTGATGAACACGCCGCCCGTTCCGACCGAGATGTCCTCCGCTCCGCTCGACACCTGGATGTTCTCGAACGCGCTCGGGATGTAGTAGTTCATCGAGAACCCCTGCGCGGCCGGATCGTTGACGTTGACGCCGTTCAGCAGTTGTGTGTTCTGCGCGTTCGGTGTGCCGCGCGCGCTCAACGATCGCTGCAGCCCGCCCTGGTTGCCGCCCACGTCGGGGCTTTCGACGACGACGCCTGGCGCCTTGTACTCGAGGATGTTCCAGATGTCCTTGCCGCCGGGCGTGGTTTCAAGGATCGCGGCATCGATGTTGGTCTTCGACCCGACGCTCCTGGTGTCGACGACCGGCGACTCACCCTTGACGGTCACGGCTTCGCTGAGCGTCCCGACCTTCATCGGCACCTGGACGCTCGCCGTCTGGCTCTGGCGGACGGCGATGTCCTCACGGATCGACGTCTGAAAGCCTTGAAGGGCAACCTTAATCGTGTAAGTACCTGGCGTGAGGCCGGGCACCTGAAAGACACCGGATGCGTCGGTCACGCCGTCGATGGCCTTCGGCAAGACCGGGCTGGTGATGGTGACGGTCGCGCCAGGCACGACTGCTCCTTGTTCATCGACCGTCTTTACCGCGATACTCCCCGTCTGCACCTGTGCCCATCCTGGCGACGCCCACAGGGCCACGATAGCCATCAACGCGACGGCCATCCGAACGCAACTGCGCATAGTCTTCCTCCCCGAAAAAATCTAGGACCTACGGCTTCTTGAACCTGCCGCTACGGAAAAGCGTGTTCGGTTGCTGAATACCGCTGGTATACCGCCATTTCCAGCATGGTGAACGCAACGCAGCCACTCCAGTGGCAACCGCCATGCCGAGCGAAGAGGATACCACCAGACCCTCGCCGCGCCGCGCGCCGGCGATCACTGATCATTCGACGGCAGATCGGAATCGGAGGCATCGGGCCCCCGATGCTCGATGCGCCTGTGCGCCTCCGTTGTCGCGCGTCCGAGATACTCCCCTAACCAGACGCTCTCGATGACCGGATAGAGCGCTGCAAACGGCAGTGCCAGGACGGCGCCGATCACGCCTCCAATCTCCGCGCCGACGGCGAGCGCGATGATGACGGCCAGGTTCGACAGTTTCAGGCGATCGCCATAAACACGCGGACCGATGTAGTAGTTCTCGACGACGTGTTCGGCGATGTAGACGGCGGTCACGATGAGCGCTACGGTCGCCGATTTCGTGAGCGCGAGAAGAATGGCCGGAATCGACGCACAGAAGAAACCTATCACCGGTACGAAGTCGAACACGCCCGCCAGCACGGCAAGGAGAAATGCCGCCGGGACGTGCAGCAGTTCCAGGGTGACGAGGACCACGATGCCGGCGAAGAGCGACGTCGCGGCATTACCGACGGCATAGCCGAAGATTGCTTTGCGGGCCTCGCGCGCGGTCAGGTGCACGCGCGACCGGTGCTTCGGAGGCGCGTAGGCCACGAGCCAGGCGTACGTCTCCGGGCCTTCGATAATGAGGTAGATAGTGAGAATCAACGCCAGCAGCGACGCCACGAGGGCGCTCCCGATCATGCTGCCGCCTGCCAGCGCGAACGTGCCGATCGACGACGCGTCGGGGGTGAACCCCTTTTTGCTCAGCGCGTCGCTCAGCCACGTCGGCAATCGGGCCATGACGTCCGCACCTACGTCGGACAGCCGCCCTCCGAGCGTGTGCGCCTGATTGACCAGTGATGAACCGGCCATCCAGAAGAACACCACGATGACGACCGCGAAGGCCGCGACGACGCCGAACGCAGCGACGCCGCGGTGCACGCGGCGCCGTTGGAGCCACAGGACGGCCGGATCGAGCGCGATGGCCAGCACGGCGGCCATGACAATGACGATCAGCAACGGCCATAATCTCAGCCAGAGCCAGACCAGCACGATCGCGGCAAGGATCTTGACGATAGCGGCTGGAGCGATGTCGATCGTTCGTCGCACGGCGCCTCGACAGTGTAACGCGCGAGGCTCGAGGCGGGAGGCGGGGGGGGCTGGATGCTGGGTGCGGTAAGTGATGATGCTTGAAGCTCGGGCGCGGATGACGCGGGCGCTGCGGCACCGCAACTATCGACTGTTCTTTGGCGGGCAGAGCGTCTCGCTGATCGGGACCTGGATTACGCGAATCGCCACGAGCTGGCTCGTGTACCGGTTGACCGGATCGGAACTGCTGCTCGGCGTCGTCGGCTTCTGCGGGCAGGTGCCGACGCTGATTCTCGCGCCGTTTGCTGGGGTGATCGTCGACCGCGTGAACCGCCAGCACATCCTCGTGATCACGCAGGCGCTCTCGATGCTGCAATCGGCGGCGCTGGCGGTGCTGACGCTCTCGGGATGGATTTCGGTCCGCGACATTCTGTTGCTGCAGGTGTGCCAGGGTCTCATCAACGCCTTCGATACGCCGGCGCGCCAGGCGTTCGTCGTCGAGATGGTGGAGGATCGCGCCGACCTCGCCAACGCCATCGCGCTCAACTCGTCGATGGTCAACGGCAGCCGCATCATCGGTCCGTCGATCGGCGGCGCCATCATTGCCGCCGTCGGCGAGGGCTGGTGCTTCGCGATTGACGCGTTCTCGTATCTGTTCGTGATCGCGTCGCTCATCGCGATGCGCATGACGCTGGCGGGCCGCCGCGAACGCGCCGAGGCACACGTGCTGCAGGACCTTCGCGACGGCTGGCAGTATGTCATCGGGTCGGCGCCGATCCGCACCGCGCTCATCGTCCTGGCGATCGTCAGCACGATGGCGATGCCCTACACCGTGCTGATGCCCGCCGTCGTGACCGAGGTGCTCCACGGTGGACCGAACGCGCTCGGCCTCCTCATGACCGCCAGCGGTGTCGGCGCACTCGCGGGCGCGCTGTACCTCGCCCAGCGAAAATCGGTCGTCGGCCTCGGCAAGGTCGTGATGTTTGCGACGCTCGCCTTCGGAACCGGCCTGATTGGCTTTTCACTCTCGCGCACGGAACTCGTTGCCGCAGCCGTGCTGACGGTGGTCGGCGCCGGGTTCATCCTGCAGATGGCCGCGACGAACACGGTCCTGCAGACACTCGTCGACGACCGCGTCCGCGGCCGCGTGATGGCGTTCTACACGATGGCGTTTTTCGGGAGCGCGCCGATCGGCAGCCTGCTCGCCGGCGTGGCCGCCGATCGCATCGGCGCAGAGACGACGATCGGCCTGTGCGGCGGAGTGTGCGTGCTCACCGGCCTCTGGTTCGCCGGGAGGCTGCCGTCGCTGCGCGCGATCGTGCGCCCGATATACATCGAACGAGGCATTCTCCCGGTGCCGGCCGTCGATACCGGTACAAAGAGCCTCTGACTGGCGGCCAGTGGGGGGTGGCCGGTGGCCAGTTTCCGGTTTCCAGTGGCCAGTTCCGAGTCTTTACTGGTCACTGGGTACTGGTTACTAGCGACTATTCGGCGCGCAGCGTTTTTGCCGGATCCAGCCTCAGCACCCGCATCGCCGGTATCACGCTCGCGAGCAGCGCGACTGCGAGGAGCGTGGCGACGACGGCGATGAAGGTCAGCGGATCCGTGGCCTTCACGCCCCAGATGAACGACTGCATCAGGCGGGTCGTCGCCAACGCGGCAAGGCTGCCGATCGTGACCCCGACGAGCGCGATCGTCAGGCCGGGCACGACCACGTTGCCCATCACCTGCGAACCGGTGGCACCGAGCGCGAGCCGTACGCCCAGTTCGCGCGTCCGTTCGCTGACGCTGCTCGCGATGAGCCCCTGCAGACCCACGGCGGACAGCACGAGCGCCAGCACTCCGAGGCCCGCGACGAGCAGCATCATGAACCGCTGCGACACCAGTTTTTCGCCGCGGAGATCGTCGATCGTGCTCACCTGCGCGATCGGGAGGTGCGGGTCGACGCCCTGAAGGACCTCGCGGATCCGCGGGACGACCGTCTCGAGCGGCAGCGACGTCCGGACCGCCCATGATGGCTGGAACCAGGTGTGGACCAGCGTGAGGAAACCGCTGGACGTCTGCGACACCGGCACATACAAACACGGCAACGGCGAAATCGGCTCGAAATTGCCCCATCCTGCCGAACCCTGCTGGATGTTCCCGACGACGCCCACGATCTCGCGCACGTCCTTCCCGGACGCGAGGTGCCGTCCAATCACCGCCGGGTCCTTCTTGAAATACCGCGCGACGAATGCTTCGTTGACGACGGCGACCAGCGGTGACGAGGCGGTGTCGGCGTCCGTGAACGCGCGCCCCTGCCGGACGGGCACCTGCAGGGTTTCGAAAAAGCCCGGCGTGACGTAGCTTTCGTTCGTGATCTTTCCCGCGCCCGTCGCATCGATCTCGGGCCCGTCGACGCGGCGCATCCCGTTGTTGAGCAGCCTTGTATAAGGCATGCCCAGCGCCACACCCGCGCCTTCGACGCCGGGAATGCTGCGTATCCGGCGAAGCGTTTCGTCGAAGAGGCCCTGCACCGCCACGGGATCTTTGTAGCGCGCGTCCTGCAGCGACACGCTGATCGACACCAGATTCCGATCGTTGAACCCAGGAGCGAGATCCCGGAGATGCACGAAGGTTCGCACGAGCAGACCGCTGCTGATCAGCAGGACGACGCCGAGCGCGACTTCCGCGACGACCAGCACGCGCCGAGGCCAGCGATTCGACGCGCCCGCGACACCGCGCGTGCCCCCTTCGCCGAGACCGGCGCGGACATCGAGCCGCGCCGCCTGAATGGCCGGCGCCAGACCGAACACGATGCTCGTGCCGAGCGCGAACAGGATGGTGACGGCGAGGGCCCGGCCGTCGAGCGACAGGGGTTGCCAGAGATCGAACGTCTGCGCGGCGAGGTCCCCAATCGCTTTCAGCACGAGCCAGCCGACGGCCAGCCCGAGAACCCCGCCGATCGACGCCAGCGCCACGCTTTCCACGAGCAGTTGCCGGATCACCGCCGCGCGGCCGCTGCCGAGCGCCATCCGCGTCGCGACTTCCCGGGTCCGCGTCGCCCCGCGGGCCAGCAGCAGCCCGGCGATATTGACGCAGGCGATGAGCAGCACGATGCCGACGGCTCCCCACAACATCATGAGCGGTTCACGAATCGACGCCGTCATTGCCTGCTGCATCGGCACGAGGCCCAGTTCCGCAATCGTGCCCGGATCGACGTGCGGGAATGCGTGCGAAGACGCATTGTGCACGTCGTCCTGTGCCTGGGCCCAGTTCACGCCGTCGTGCAGCCGCGCGACGACGGAGTAGTTGATGCCGCCGCCTTCACCGGTGGTCGACGGGCGCAGCGGCGTCCAGAGATCGACGCCTTGTCCGCCCGAGAAACTGCTTCTCTGGGTGATTGGGAAGTTCTCGGGGAGAACCCCGATGACCGTGTAAGACTCGCCGCGCAGCTGGATCGTACGGCCGACGATGGAGGGGTCCGCGTTGAACATCGACTTCCACAACGGGTAGTTCAGAATCACCACCGCCGGGCCGCCCGCGACGTCTTCGTCGCGCGTGAACTCCCTCCCAATCGTCGGCAGGATGCCCACGACGTGGAAGTAACCGGCGCTCACCCGCTGCTGCTGGACATACGCCGCGCGATCGCCGGCGACCAGGTTCACGCCGGCGGTGCCGCCCAGTACTGCCGCATCGATCGTGCTCGTATAATCGCGCACCGCCAGCCACATCCGGCCGTCGGCGCCGACGTCGCGGTTGTCGCCGGCCTTCGGATCTCTCGTGTGGTATTCGAGCAGCGCGAGCCGGTCGGGACCGGGATATGGAAGGGGCGTGAACAGCAGTGCGTTCACGACGCTGAACACCGCGGTGTTGGCTCCGATGCCGAGCGCCAGCGTGACCGCGGCGGCAATGGTGAATCCCGGGGTCTTGCGCAGCATCCGAAACGCGTAGCGCAGGTCGCGTACGAGTGACTCGAAAACAGGCACGCACGTCCTCCCACTGCTGATTTGCTAGCAGCTTAGACGAGGACGTGAGGGCGGGGGTTGGGAGATTATTGAGGCTCGTCGCGAGGTTCCGCTCGTTCTTCGCTGCGTTCGTCCCAGACGTCGGAGGCGGCAATATCGCGGATCACCTGTTGGTTGCGGGCCCGCCGGATCAATTCGCCGCGGGGGTCGGAAAAACCCCACTCGCGCACGTCGATGGCAAAGCTGAAGCGCGAAATCAGCGTCCCGCGAGTCACGTCGGCTTCTTCCTCGTCGCGTCCGATGTCGGCGCGAGCCTGCTCGATCAACTGCTCCATCACCCAGTTGGGGACATTGCTGCGATAGCCCGGGTAGACGTAGCTGAACATCTGCAACTGCGCGAGAAGGAGCGGCCAGTTCTGCCCCACCCGCAGGACCAGCCGTTCCCAGTCCAGCACGTCGCCCATACAGAGAATGAGGTGGACGACGTCGGACATGTCGTGCCGGTGGCGTTCGCTGATGAAGAGGCGGTGCCAGATTAGCTCTTCGGCTGGCGCGATGCGAACAGGCTCAGCGGCGAGGACGCCCTCCCGGCTGTGCTCGAGCCAGCCCGAGTCGATCAAGGCGATGCCGTTGCCCATCCCGTAGATGATGTCGACGAAGCGCTCGCCGACGGTGGCCTTGGCGAGCCAGTGCAGGTCCTCGAGCCGCATCACGAAGCCGGCCGCATGCAGCGCGCGCGCGGCGGGGACCACGACCGACGGCTCGACGAACAGATCCAAATCCTTCGTCTGGCGGTAGATGCCCGTATGCTCGTAAATCGCGTAGGCGCCCGCCACGACGTAGGGCACGCGGGCCTCGTTCAGCGCGCTCAACGCCCGCCGATAGACCTCGCGCTCTTCTTCGGGTATCCAGAAATCGCCGTGGGTGAGTGACTTCCGCTCCTCCGGCGACAGCCGCCGGGGACGCCGTCCTCTTACGCTGGGCAAATCGGTCGCTCCGCGGTATGCCCCAGCAAATCGTTTGCCGTCAGGCATTCGCCGGTTTGCCGTCGTGGCCGCGGCGGCCCTGGGCGCACCTTCACTTCCAAACAGGATACGGCGACCAGCGATACGCCCAGGGCAAGAGGCCGACGCCTACCGGCACTTCTGGCCTTGGGGAGCGACCGAACTCACCTGCAGGCGGCGGATCTGGACATCCGTCTGCGTCTGCACGACGGGGGTGCCGCTCGTCCCCTTCGCCTTCTCGGTTTCCGCCTGCGGCATCGAGCGCTCCGCGATCTGCTCGCCGGAGGTGACGGTGCCCGACACCTTCACTTCTTCGCCGATGTGATCGCGCAACTGCGCGGGGTTGGTGCCTAACAGATGGTACGTCGCGCTGGTCGTGGCGCCGTCGGCGCGCGCCGCGTTCAGGACGTACGTATCAGCCGCATCGCCAGCCGCAAGACAACCAGTCACCGTCGTCGTCATCGGCGTGTTGGACCTGGTGGCCGTCGGCGTTTCCGGTGGTGTGCTGGATCGGTCCTGCGAGGCGGACGGCCCGTGTCCGCACGCCGCACTGCCGATCGCGAATGTGATCGCCGCCGCCATCGCCCCGAGAGTCTGGAACCTCATTGCTGCTCGACCTCCACGCGGTGCACCGTTGCAAGGCGGCCGCCGTCTTTGCGTATCATCGCGGGGTGCCGCGGATCCCACCGTATCGGCCGCAACTCGCTCAGCTCGTGAAGACGCCGCCCGAAGGTGCGGAATGGATTCACGAGCTGAAGTACGACGGTTATCGCATCGGCTGCCGGATTGACGGGAAGCGGATCGAACTCATCAGCCGCAACGGAAAAGACTGGACCCACGCCTACCCTGCCGTCGTGAAGGCTGCCGGAGATCTGAAGGTGCAATCGGCGCTGCTCGATGGCGAAGTCTGCATGGTGCTGCCCGACGGCCGCACGAGCTTTCAGGCACTTCAGAACGCCGGCAGCGAGCCGCAGGCCACGCTCGTCTATTTCGTGTTCGACATCCTCTATCTCAACGGACGCTCCCTACTTGGCCAACCGCTTCACCGCCGCAAGGCTGCTCTGCACGAGGTGGTTCGAGGCAGCCGTATTCAATACGCGGAACACATCGAGGGCAGCGGCGCCGACGCGTTCCGCGAGGCCTGCCGCCTTGGCGCCGAAGGCATCGTCTCGAAGCGGCATGACCAGCCGTACATGAGCGGCAAACGCACCGGCTGGGTGAAGACGAAATGCGTGCAGCGGCAGGAGTTCGTGATAGGCGGCTTCACCGATCCCGAAGGCTCACGGCAGGGGATCGGCGCGCTGCTCGTCGGCTACTACGACCTGCCCAATGGCGAAACCACGAATGCCAAACCAGACGCGCTGGTGTTCGCGGGAAAGGTGGGGACCGGCTTTACCACGAAGTCGTCACTCGACTTGCGCCGACGGCTCGAAGCCATCGAAATCGAACGTTCTCCGTTCACACCGCCGCCGCCCGGATGGCTTGGCCGCCACGCGCACTGGGTCGAGCCGAAGCTGGTCGGCGAGGTCGTGTTCACCGAGTGGACGGGCGAAGGAAAAATCCGACATCCGTCGTTCCAGGGGCTGCGCAGCGACAAACCGCCACGCTCCGTCGGCCGCGAACGCCCGGCGACGCCCGCCCCATCACCGTCGCGCAGCCGAAAGATTTCTACATCGTCCCGAAAACGTCAGCCCTCCGCGAGTGCCGAGCCGCGCGTACTGGGTGTGACCATTACACACCCGGATCGCGTGATGTACCCGAAACCGCGGCTGACGAAGCTCGATATCGCCGGCTACTACGGCGCGGTCGCGGACGCGATGATGCCGCACGTCGACGGCCGCCCGCTGACGCTCGTCCGCTGCGGCGAGGGCATCAACAGCGACTGCATCTACATGAAGCACTCGAAGCTCTGGGCCCCACCGCAACTCGAGCGGGTCCGCATTCAGGAGAAGACGAAGGTCGGCGAGTACCTCGTGATCGAATCGCCCGACGCGATCGTCGCGCTCGCGCAGATGGACATCCTCGAGATCCACACCTGGAACACGCACTACGACAAGGTCGAACTGCCTGACCGCGTCGTCATCGATCTGGACCCCGGCGCGAAAGTCACGTGGGCCGCCGTCGCGGACGCGGCGCGCCTTGTGCGCGACATGCTGCACACGCTACACCTCGAGAGCTGGCTCAAGACCACAGGCGGCCGCGGCCTGCACGTCGTCGTCCCGCTCGCGCGGAAGCGGCCGTGGGACGAGTGCCTGGCTTTCGCCCGCTCGCTCGCCGAAGCGCTCGTCCGCCACGACGCGGCTCTCTTCACCACGGAGTTCCGCAAGCACGGCCGCGAGCGGCAGATTCTGGTCGACTACCTGCGCAACAACCGGACGAATACGTCGATTGCCGCGTTCTCCACACGCGCGCGGGAGGGCGCTCCTGTCTCCGTACCGATCGACTGGAGCGAACTGCGACCATCGCTCGACCCGCGCACGTTCACGGTGGCTACGGTTCCGGCACGCCTCGCCACGCAACGCCAGGATCCCTGGGC
>DATJFQ010000004.1:0-16897 GCA_035495555.1 Vicinamibacterales bacterium | reverse complement strand
CGCCAGCCTCAAAGTGGCGGTCGTGAACCGCGCGCTCGTCCAGCGCTTTTTCCCGAACGGCCATGCGATCGGCGCGCGCATCCGGCTCGGGCCGAACCCGAAGGCTCCGTGGCGGACCATCGTCGGGGTCGTCGGTGACGTTCATCACGACGGGCCGGACAGTCCGGTCGATCCTGAGGCGTTTCTTCCCGCGGAGCAGGACGTCAACAGCGATATGCAGCTCGCGGTACGCGCCGATGGAGACCCGGAGGCACTGGTCGGCGCGATCCGGGAAGCCGTTCACGAGGCGGATCCGACGGTGACGGTCTGGCAGTTCCGAACGATGGATGACATCGTTGACGAGCACCTTGCCCCGCGCCGGCTGGCGATGCTGGTAATCGAAGCCTTCGCGGTGCTTGCGCTGGCGCTCGCGCTCGTCGGGATTTACGGGGTGTTGAGCTACACCGTGTCGCAGCGGGTGCCGGAAATCGGGGTGCGGATGGCGCTCGGGGCACAGCGGACGGAGATCCTGCGCCAGACGATCGGCGACGGGCTGCGGCTCGCGATTCCAGGCGTGGTGATCGGTCTTGCGATTGCCGCCGCCGCATCACGGCTCGTCAGCGCCGTGCTGTTCGGCGTGTCGCCAACCGACCCGCTTGCCTACGGGGTGCTCTCGGCCGGTGTCCTCGTCGTCGCTGCCCTTGCGTGCTACCTGCCGGCTCGGCGGGCGTCCCGGGTCGATCCGCTCACCGCGATTCGCGCCTGAGCGTTTGCGGTTCACGGGTGTTGAACGCCGGAAGGCTGACTAGCGATTGAGGGCCGCCAGGAGCGTCGCCGCCGCGCTGTAAGAGCGCGTTCCCGGCTGCGCCAGCGCGAGCACGCGTCGGTACTGCTCGGCGGCCTTGTCACGCAGCCCTGATTCCTGGTACGCGATTCCCAGATTGAGGTGCGCGTCGACGAACGTGTCGTCTCCCGCGAGCGCGCGTTCGAACCAGGTGATCGCCTCCGCCGCGTTGCCGCGCTGTACGAGCAGCACCCCCATCCCGTTGGCCGCGTCGGCGGATCTCGGGTCGTGCTCGAGCGCGGTTCGATACGCTTCCTCAGCGCCCGCGGCATTGCCCGCATCGCGTCGGGCATTTCCGAGATTCGTCCAGTAGACGGCGTTTGTGGGATCCGCGGTCACCGCCTTCTCGAAGGCGCGCACGGCTTCGTGCGGGTGCCCGTTCGCCGTCTCGACGAGTCCGAGTCCGTTCGCGGCCGATCCGTTGGACGGGTCGAGCGCGAGCGCCGCCTGCTCGGCGCGCGCGGCTTCCGCGCGCTTGCCCGCGGCCGTCGCGGCGACGGCCAGATCGTGATAGAGCGACGCGTCGTCCGGCCATCGCGCGACGGCACGGCGGTAGATGTCGAGCGCATCGCGCACGCGGCCGGTCTCCTTCAGCGCGCGCGCATACGTCGACTGGAAGATTGGCGAATCCGGGTGCGAGCGCGCCAGCTTGCCCAGATCCGGCAGCGCTCTCGCGGCATCGCCCGCGCTCAGCCCGGACAGCACACGCTCGAATGTGTTCCACGCGTAAATCTGGCCGGCCGGGTTCGGCGCGCGATCGTTGTCGGCGGCGGCAGCGGCCGAAGAGGCCACGTACCCGAGCGACTGCAGCCGCTCGCGTGCGTCGTCGGATACTTTCGAGTCCGTGCCCGGTGCCGATGCCGACAGTCGCGCCGCCCGCGACGTAAGCGCCGAGGCGAGCGGCGTCTTGTCCTGAGCGATGTTATGCGTCTCCCCGGGATCGTTCTCCAGATCGTACAGCTCTGTCTCAGAAGACGCGATCACCTTCCAGCGCTGATCGACGAGCGCAGTCAACGCGTGCCATCCTGCCGCGCGCGGGTACTGCGTTTCCGCGTAGATCTCTGCGGCGCCTTCGCTCGTCGATTGCGAACCACCGCGTGCTGAGCGAACAGCGATTGGCTTCCCGGACATGATCGACCAGTGGCGCATCGATTCCGGGATCGCCACTCCCGCGAGATCGCAGAGCGTAGCGGGGAGATCCACCAGCGAAACCGGGGCGTCGACAACCGCCGCGGCGCGTCCCGGCTGCCGGATGACGAGCGGCACGCGCAGCGTCGAATCGTACGCGAGCATGCCGTGCGTGTCTTCTCCGTGATCGCCCAGCCCTTCGCCATGATCGCCGGCGATCGCGACGATCGTTCTTCCGTCTTGCGCTGCGGATTTCAGCCAGTCGAGCACGCGTCCGACCTGCGCGTCGGCGAACATGACCTCGCCGTCGTACGCCCGTCCGTGGGCGCGGCCGAGGTATTCCGGCGGTGGTTCATAGGGCGCATGCGGGTCGTACAAGTGGATCCACGCGAAGAACGGCCGGCTGTCGTTCTGGCGCAGCCAGGCGAGCGCGGCATCGACCACATGATCACCCCGGCGTTCGGCTTCGAGGCGGGGCGCGCCCGACGGATCGCGTTCGACCCGATCGTCGTACGTGTCGAATCCGAGAGACAACCCGAATCGCCGATCGAGCACGTAGGCGCCGACGAACGCACCGGTGCGATAAC
The DNA here is from genome assembly GCA_035495555.1 of Vicinamibacterales bacterium. Lineage (GTDB taxonomy): Bacteria > Acidobacteriota > Vicinamibacteria > Vicinamibacterales > 2-12-FULL-66-21 > DATJFQ01. The sequence continues at coordinate 14,359 of DATJFQ010000004.1, read as the reverse complement.
CCGCGCCGTGCAGCGCTCCGGCGATGGTCGTCTGTGGAGTCCTTGGGACGGTGCCGTTCACGTGTACACCGGTCTGCGCGGGCAAGGCGCCGGTGAGGATTGTGGTGTGCGACGGTTCGGTCAGCGGGACGACGGCACGGGCGTGGACGAACCGTGTGCCGGCCGACGCGAGCGCCGTCACACGCGGCATCGTGTCGGGGTTCAGCCGATCGGCGCGGAGTGTGTCGATGGTGACGAGCAGGACGTTCGGGGGAGTTGCAGGCTGCGGCGGAGGAGACGAGCCGCGGCAGGCGACGAGCAGCAGGGCCGCGGCGACCACGGTGTTTCTCACGAGCACTGTGATTTTAACAACTTGCGCGACAGCCGCTGAGCCTGGCCCCGGCGGACCGCGGACTTCGGAGACTGGGTACAGTCGCCGTCGGCCCGTGCAGCTGACGGTCTGATCCTCCCCTGATGCTTCAATACAGCGCACAAAAAAAGAGCGGCGCCGAAGCGCCGCTCCTTTTCCGACTCTCGACTTCTGACTTCCTGGATCAGAACGAAAAGCGGAACCCGATCTGTCCGACCCGCTGTTCGGGCTGCTGGAAGTCGCCTGAGTAGTTCAGCGGACGCATGAAGTCGGGGTTCGGCGCGCCGCTCGTGAAGAACTGCGACGTCACGAAGCCCGACGGGTTCTTGGAGTTCAACAGATTGAATACTTCGCCAATCGCTTCGATCTGCGAGTTGCCGACGATGTGGAATGCGCGCGAGACGCGGAGGTTCACCTGCGTACGCCAGGCGCCGCGGCCGCAGTTCCAGGTCTTGCACTCGCCGATGTCCTTGATGTCGACGGTGCCGTCGGCGTTGATACCTTGGTACTGAAACGCGCGTACCGGGAGGTCGTTCCGCTCGCTGTTCTGGTTTACGTCGCGGCCGTCAATTGTCGAGACGGGCAGCGGGGACTTGAACAGGAAAATCGGCGCGACGGTGAACCCCCCCTTCAACTGGAAGACGCCTGCCAGCGTGCCCTGATGACGCGCATCCGTACGCGACGTCGGACCGTCGACGCGCGGATCGTCGTAGAGCAGGGTCGCATCCTGCAGGTTGTTGGAGTTCAGTTCGTCTGCCGCGGTGCCGATCACGCTGTGCGCCTTCGCCAGCGTGTAGGTCGCGGTGAAGTCCATTCCGCGGTTCATGCGGCGCTTCAGCGCGAAGATGCCAGCCGTGTACTCGCTCTTGCCCTGGCTGATCGCCGGCCGGGTGCCGAGGGCGTTCGGCGTCAGCCCCGTGAACGCCAGCACGCGGGGCGCCGCCGGCTGACCCACGGGACGAACGTTCAGACGCGGACGGGAGTTGAGATCCCGGCCGTCCGCGCGGACGAAGTCCGCGCTGAACACCATGTTCGAGGCGAACTGGTGCGACCACCCGGCCGTTGTCTGCCGCGTGTACGGCATCTGCAGGCGCGGGTCGACGAACTGGCCGAAGAGCGGAATCGTGCTCGTGTCGGCCTGGTTCTGCGAAATGATGTTCGAGATCGGCTCCCCGATTCGGTAGAAGCTGCCGTCGGGATCCTTGATCCCGGTCTGATCGTCCACGTTCAGGACGGTCCCGAAGCCCTTGCCGGTTGCATCCGACGCCGCGAACAAGACGTTGGCGTTTGTATACGCCATGTCCATGTAGATCCCGAACCCACCGCGGACGACGTCACGACCGTCGCCGCGGACGTCCCACGCGAAGCCCAGACGCGGCTGCCAGTTGTTCGTGTCGCTCTTCGGGCTCTTTCCGAAGTTTTCCAGACCTTTGATGCCCTGGAATGCGCCGGCGGCGCCGAGCGTCTGGAATTTGACGTAGTTGGGATTCTTCGACTGGTCGAATTGGTACCCCGTGATCAGGTCGTAGCGCAGCCCGATGTTCGCCGTGATGCGATCCGTCACGTGCCAGTCATCCTGCACGTACCCGGCGTACTGCTTGAGGGGAATGTTCGCGCTCGCGTCTCCGTCGTTCAGCGTCACGTTCGAGATCGGCCCGTTCAGGTCGTTCGTCAGGTGGGTGTACTGCAGCACGCCCTTGCCCGAGTTGAACGTGATGAACAGCCGCGGTTCGTTGATGAAGTTGGCGCCCGCCTTGAAGTCATGGCCGAGGCCGCCCATGCCGGAGACGTGCCACGAGAAGTCATCGCGGAACTGGAACTTGTGCTGCTCGGTCGTCTGCGGGGTGTTGACGCTCTGGCCGACGAAGACGCCGTTGGGGAACGATTCGTACGGGTCGGTGCTCGCCGCGCCGATGTGGTTGCGGAAATCGGCGTACTGGAAGATGAACTCGTTCAGCTTGCCGCCGCCCAGAATCCAGTTGTGATTCAGGTTGATGGAATTGAACGTGTTCGCGCTGTCGCCCCATCCGGTGGGCGCCGTATGCGCGTTCGCGCCGTACGGCTGGCTGTTCGTGTTGCGGCCGTAGCGCACCGCCAGGTACTGCTTGGCGGACATCTGGGACGTGAACTTCGTCGTGAAGAGGTTCTCGCGATACGGCGTCTTGTAGACGCCATCGAGGTTCGGGAACAGGCCGTCGGTGCTCACCGCCTGCGTCGTGTCCTGCTGCGTGCGCTCGTAGGCGACGAAGTAGTGGGCCTTGTCCTTGACGATTGGGCCGCCGAAGCTGCCGCCGAACTGGTTGCGCCGGTAGTCCTGCTTGTCCAGGTCGTTCAGCTTCTCGGTTTCGGTCTGGGCATTCATCGACTTGTCGCGGAACAGCTCGAAGAAGCTGCCGTGCGGGTCGTTCGTGCCGCTCTTCGTGACGATGTTCATCACGCCGCCGTTGCTGCGGCCGTACTCAGCCTTGGAACGCGCGGTGATGAAGGTGAACTCCTGGATTGCCTCGAGAGGGAAGAGCTGCAACAGGCCGCCGACGGTGTCGTCGTTGTTGTCGCCGCCGTCAATCTGGTAATTCAGATTGCGGCCGTTGCCGCCGTTGATCTGCGGCGAGTACTGGGTGCTCTTCGTCGGGTCGCTATGGAAGCCGAGACCGACGCCGGGGATCGTCGCGGCGAGGTTCGCGAACTGCCGGCCGTTGAGCGGCATGTTCTCGATCCGCTTCACGTCGACCACACCGCCCACCGACGAGTTCGTCGTCTGGACCAGCGGCTGTTCGGCGGTGACGCTGACGGCTTCGGTCAAGCCCGCGAGCGCGAGCTCGACGTTCAGGTCGGTGGTCTGCGCGACGTTGACTGTGACGGCCTTGCGCTGGTAGGGCGAAAACCCCGAGATCTCCGCGTGCACGTCGTAGTGGCCGACGGGCAGCGCGTTGAGGACGTACCGGCCTTCGGCGTCGCTGACTTCCGAGCGGGTGAAGCCGGTGTCGGTGTTCTTCGCGGTGACGGTTACACCGGGCACCGCGGCCTTCTGGGCGTCGGTCACGCGCCCTTGGATCGTGCCTGTGGTCTGCTGGGCGTAGCTGGGCGGCGCGACCACGAGCGCGCACACCAGGATCATCGACGAGATGATCGTTTTCATGCGGTCTGTTCCTCCCTAAAGGCGTGGACGAGCGGTCCGCGGGGTGGACATCCGCGGCGCTTGGAGCCGAGCGGGTAGCAAGCGGCAGTCCAGCGGACGTGGGATGGGTAGCCGCTGCAAAGCGATGAAACTACAGGAGTAGGTGACGAATACCGAGCGGCGGTATGCGACTGACCCCATGACCAGATCCAATCAGTTGATTTTGGATGGGGCCAATCTACAAAATTCCGGGCCAAGCGCGGATTGGATACAGAACGTATCCCGACGCCCGCGGGGTCAGACCCCGGTCGCCTGGACGGACGGGGTCAGACCCCGGACGCTCGTTTACACACTTTTCGGGGGTCACAACCCGGTCGGCGCGCAAACGGGGTCAGACCCCGGACGTTCGCTTACACACTTCAGCGCACCGCCGCGAGCAGACGTTCCACTTCCGGACGCTGCGGCGCATCCGACGGCAGCCGCTTCAAGAGTTCCGACGCTTCCCGCGCGGCCTGCTCCCGCTGTCCCGTCCGCGCGTACGCGATCGCCAGGCCGAATCGCGCCTGATGCAGGTCGGGATCGAGCGTCAGCGCCCGCTCCAGATGTGGAATGGCACCCCTGGGATTGCCGGAATCAGACATCACCAGCCCCAGATTGGCACTCACCACCGGGTTGTCCGGCTCGATCGCTTCGGCCGTGCCGAGCGTCTCGATCGCGGCTTTGGGCTGATGCTGCGCGGTCTGGCACTGCGCCAGCCCGAGGTGCGCGTCGACGCTCGGAAGGTGCGCGTCGATGGCTGTCTGAAAAAGCGGCGCGGCGTCCGCGTATGCGCCGCGGCCGACGAGCACGTACCCGAGACGCACGTTCGCCTGCGGATTGTCAGGATCCTCTTTGAGGATCTCGCGAAGCGCACGTTCGAGCGCCTCGCCGCGCAGCTCTCCCGACGTGACCTCGGCAATCCGCGCTGCGAGCGCGCGGCGGTCTTTCGGATCGGGTCGCCCGCCGCCGGCCGGCGCGGTTCGGCCAGCCCCCGTGTAGCCGAGCGCCTGCAGGCGCGACCGCGATTCGGGATCCGCGGCAACCACGTTCACGTCGAGGCTGCCGTAGCCGCTCACCTTTTGCGCAAGCTGTGACGCGACCGAGCGCTCCTCCGCCACCCGGTTCGCGTCTTCGGCGGGGTCTCGACGAACGTCGTACAGCTCCGGCTTTGGCGCCTCGATGTATTTCCAGCCGTTCGCGCGCACCGTCCGCAGCGGGCTCCAGCCAAAATCGAAGAGCGGCGCGAACGACTCCGCGTAGAGCGTCCGCGCTGGTACCGGCGCTCCCTTGAGAACTGCCGACAAATCAATTCCGTCGCCGCTCATCCCTCCGGCGCCGAGCTGCGCCAGGATCGTCGGCGCGATGTCGACCAGCGACACGGGACCTTCGACGATGGATGCGGCGATGCCGGGACCGGTGATGATGAGCGGAACGCGCAGCGTCGTGTCGTACGTGAAGAGGCTGTGACTGATCTCCCCATGTTCACCGAAGGCCTCGCCGTGATCCGCCGCAGCCACGACGAGCGTGCTGTCGCGCAACGGCCCGAGCGCCTCGATCACGCGTCCGGTCTGCCGGTCCGCTTCCGTGATCTCATCGTCGTATCGCTGAATGGCCGGTCGGCGCGCTTCCGTGGCATCGTCGGGATTCCCATAGGGAGCGTGAGGCTCGAAGAGGTGGACCCACAGGAAGAATCGCTCCCGCCGGTGCGCATCCAGCCACGCAAGCGCCTGGTCCACCACCGTGGATCCCGGACGCTCGTTTGCCGGACGACCGTCTGCGCCGCGCGGCATCTTGTCGCCATACGTCTGAAATCCCTTGATCAGCCCGAACCGACGATCCAGCGGGAAGGCAGCGATGAAGGCAGCGGTGGAGAACCCTTGATGCGCCAGCGTGTCCGCCAGCGTCGGCGTTTCGAGGTTGACGCGCATGCCGTTGTGCCGCGCGCCATGCCCCGGAGGATAGAGGCCCGTGAGGATCGACGCATGCGAGACGAGCGTGATGGGCGCTGCCGCATACGCGCGATCGAAGCGCGTCCCGCGCGCAGCAAGCGCGTCGAGGGTCGGGGTGCGCGCATGACGATACCCATACGCGCCGACGTGATCGGCGCGGAGCGTGTCGATCGTTATGAGAACGACGTTCCGCGCGGTGATCTTCGGCTGTTCCGCCGGCGGCTGCCGGCGTGAACACGCGCCGCACGCAAGCGCTACGATGATGAGAACAAGGGGACGGACGTGCTGCATATCACTAACGGCGATTCTACGCGGATTGGACTCGAGCGCTCGGGGTTGCCCGGCACCTTTCAGCCCTGGCGCGACGTGCTCTACGACGGCCCGGCGCCGGCGCGGCGGCCGGTCGAGGAATTCCGCCGCATTCGGAGCGCGTTCATCGGCTCGAGCGGCGCGTTTGGGAGCGCAGACGAGATCGAACGCGGATACGCACAGGAAGACGCGGCCGTCGCACGCTGGAGCGATCACGACGAGATGGTGCTCTGGTTCGAGCACGATCTCTACGATCAACTCCTGCTCGTTCGCTTGCTCTCGATGCTGCCGCCGGACGCCGGCAGGACAGTGTCGCTGATCTCCACCAACGCGTATTTTGGCGCGCTCGCGCCCGACCAGTTTCCACGGCTGTTCGAGCAGCGTCGGCCGCTTACCGCCGAACAACTCGCGCTCGGCGCGCGCGCATGGGACGCGTTTGGCGCGGATACGCCGCAGCCGCTGATCGAGGTCCTCGATGCGGATACGTCGGCGCTGCCGTATCTCCGGGAAGCCCTTGGCCGTCTGCTCGAGGAATATCCCTCAGATCGTGACGGTCTCGGGCGGAGCGAACGTCAAATCCTGCAGGCGATCGCCCAGGGAGCCCGGACGGGCATCGAGGCGTTCACCGCGTGCGCGCGGATGGAGGCAGCGATCTTCATGGGCGACTCGACGTTCTGGAGCATTGCCGAACGCCTTGCACGCGGTGCCGTTCCTCTCATCACGATCGAAGCCGCGATGCGTGATCCCGTTGCGCTCACGCCCGCCGGCCGCGACGTACTCGATGGCCGCGCAGATTACGTGGCGCTCAACGGGATCGATCGGTGGCTGGGCGGGGTGCGGCTGACCCCTGCGTCTCTGTGGCGTCGGACGTCTGAGGGCGTTCTGCTACGAGCTTCCTGATCTTCATGCGGCGCAGCACGGTGCGCTTCCGGTTGATCTGGTGCCGCGACTTGTCGCCGTTGATTGCTGACATGACGACATTCTACTCCGCGCGGAGGGCGATCATCGGATCCACGCGCGCGGCGCGCCGCGCCGGCACGTAACTCGCCGCGAGCGAGACGGCGGTGAACAGCACCGCCGCGCCGCCGAACGTGACAGGGTCGACCGCGCTGACACCGAGCAGCAGGCTGCGCAGAAACTGCGACGCGACGGCGCCGAGTGCGAGTCCGATGACTGTACCGGCGCCCGCCAGCACGATACCCTGCCGCAGCACCATCCGGAGCACCGTCTGTCGATCGGCGCCGAGCGCTATCCGGACGCCGATCTCTTTCGTCCGGCGGCTCACGGCATAGGACGTCACGCCGTAGATCCCGATCGCCGCGAGGAGAAGTCCGACGACCCCGAGCGAACCGGCGAGCGTCGCCGCAAGGCGCTGCGGCACCAGACCGATGGCCGTCACGTCGGACAGCGGCATCGCGGACGTGACCGGCAGGCCGGGATTCATCTGCCGGACGAGCGCCCGCACCTGCGGGATCGCGCTCGCGCCCGCCGTCTTCACCAGAAGGGCAATCCGCGGGTGATAGAGCTGTGCCAGCGGCACGTAGACGTAGGGATCGATCGGGCCGGTGAGATCGACGACGTGCGTGTCGGCCGCGACACCGACGACCGTGTAGACGTCCACCTGCTTTGCGTCCGGTGTGCCGACGTCGAACGTGCGCCCGAGCGCATCCTCGGTCCCAAACAGCCGGCGGGCGAGCGATTCGTTGACGATCGCCACCTTCGGCGCGTCGACACTGTCCGCGTCGGTGAAATCGCGTCCGCGGACGAGATGCTCCCCGAGCGTCGCAAAAGTTCCGGGGGACACGAGGTTCCAATCCACCGGCGCCGACGTGCGATGCCGGATGTTCGGGTCCTCGCCCGGAATCCGCAGGTCGCCGAACCCCATTCGATCGCCGTCGAGCGGCAGGTCGACCGCGATCGCGGCATGCTGCACGCCTGGCAGCGCTCGCACACGCGTCAGGAGCTGCTGCGCGAACTGCCGCCCCTCCGCGTCCTTGAAGCCGGCAAGCGACAGATCGAGCGAAACCACGTCGACGTGCGTCTGATCGAACCCGGGAGCGATCCGCAGCGCGTGATCGAGCGCCCGCAGGAAGAGCCCGCCGGCGATAACGAGCAGCAGCGCGAGTGTGACCTGACTGACGAGAAATGCGTTGCGCAGCCGCAGCCGCGCGGGGCCGCCGTCGAGCCCTTGCGCCTTGAGCGATGGCACGAGATCCGGGCGGGACGCCTGCAGCGCCGGCGCGATGCCGCACAGGATTGCCGCGACGAGCGACAACACCATCGTAAACGTCAGCACGCGCCAGTCCGTCGCGATCGTGACACCCACGGGCAGCGGAAGTTCGGGGAGGATCGACAGCAGCACCGCTTCAAGCCAGCGGCTGAGCACGAGGCCCGCGATGCACCCGCCGCCGAACAAGACGATGGATTCGGTCAGCATCTGACGAACGAGCCGGCCGCGGCCTGCCCCGATAGCGAGGCGGACGGCGATCTCGCGACGCCGTCCCGCGGCGCGCGCGAGCAGCATGCCCGCGAGGTTCACGCACGCGATCAGCAGGATGAGACCGACGAGCGCCATCAGCACCCCGATGAAGCCGCTGATGATTGAAATGCGTCCTGGAAACACGGAGGAAGCCGCGACCGTGAAGCCCCGGCCCTCGTTCTCTTTTGGATATTCCCGCTCGAGCGAGGCGCCGATGGCGCGGAGTTCTGCATCCGCCTGACGGACCGTCACGCCGGGTTTCAAACGTCCACCCATCATCAGCCACGCCACGGCGCGGCTCGTCAGCATGTTGCCCCCCGGCCCGGAGGGGTGATTCGAGAGCGGCAGCCACAAATCGCCCTGAAGCACCGTCGTCCCCTGGAAGCCGCGGGGAGCGACGCCGATGACGGCGTAGGGCTTGTTCGTGATCGTCACGGCGCGGCCGAGGATTTCCGGGTCGGCGCCAAAGCGCGTGCGCCACAAGCGATCGCTGATGACGGTGACCGCGTTGTGTCCGGGTTTGTCGTCTGCGTCGGTGAAGAGGCGGCCGATTTGCGCCTGCGTGCCGAGCACCGTGAAGAAATTGCCGGTCACCATCAGCCCGTAGACGCGCTCGGCGCCGTCAGGTCCGCTCAGGCTCATCGGCAGCGGTTCGATGCGATACGCGTACACGTCGGACAGCGTCGTCGTTTTCGCGCGGACGTCGAGATAGTTCGGGTAGTTCGTCGTGTCGAACCCGCGTCCGGCCTGGGTGCGGCCGATATCGACGAGACGGCCGGGATCGGCGAGGCCCGGGAGGGGCCGGAACAGGAGCGCGTTGGCAAGGGAGAAAATGGCGGTATTTGCGCCGATGCCGATTGCGAGCGACAGCACCGCAACCGTGGTGAATCCGGGGCTGCGCCGGAGCATGCGCAGTGCGTACCGGGCGTCCTGAGCGAGGGCGTCGACCAATGGACCTCCTACGAAACGCTTCGTAATACGTCCCGCGCCTGGCGCAGGTTCAAAAAAAGGGGACAACCGCCATTTTTCGCAAAAAAAGGGGACAGCCGCCTTTTTTCGCGAAAAAAGGGGACAACCGCGTTTATTCGCAAAAAAAGGGGACAGCCGGCATTCTCGTTGATGCGCCGCCGAGCGTCATAATTCTGTTGCCCCTCATGCCCGAAACCCAGACGCTCCCGATCGATCCCGTCTGCGGGATGGAAGTCGACCCTGATACCGACCTGACAACCGAGTACCACGGGAAGACCTACTACTTCTGCAATCCGATCTGCCTCGAGCGCTTTCAGGCCGATCCCGAAGGCGTGCTCCACCCGTCGCAGGCCCCGCCGGCGGATCTCGACGCCATCTATACCTGCCCGATGCACCCCGAAATACGGCAGGTTGGTCCCGGCAGTTGTCCGATCTGCGGCATGGCGCTCGAGCCGGCAACCGTCACGCTCGACGAAGGGCCGAACGTCGAGCTGATCGACATGACGCGGCGGTTCCGGGTGGCGGTCGCGCTCGGGTTGCCGGTGATGATCTTCGCGATGACGGAGATGATCGCCCCCGCGTTCGTGCACGCGCGGGTCAATCTGCGCGCCGCCGACTGGACGCAGCTCGTGCTCTCGGCTCCTGTCGTCTTCTGGTGCGGCTGGCCGTTCTTCGAACGCGCGTGGGCATCGCTCCTCAATCGCAGTCCGAACATGTTCACGCTCATCGGCATGGGCGTCGGCGCCGCGTTCGCCTACAGCGCCGCGGCGACGATTGCGCCGGGCGTCTTCCCCGTCGGCTTTCAGACGCACGGACGCGTCGAACCGTATTTCGACACGGCGGTCGTGATCACGGCGCTCGTGCTGCTCGGGCAGGTTCTCGAAATACGCGCGCGCAGCCGGACGTCCGCGGCGCTCAAAGGCCTGCTCGGCCTTGCGCCGGCGACGGCGCGACGGCTGACCCCCGCTGGTGACGAAGAGATCGCGCTGATCCACGTGCACCCCGGTGACGACCTGCGCGTCCGGCCCGGCGACAAGGTGCCAGTGGACGGCGTCGTCGTCGACGGAACCACGACCATCGACGAATCGATGGTGACGGGGGAGTCCGTGCCCGTCGTCAAGGCGCCAGGCGATCGCGTCACCGGAGGCACGGTGAACGGGACCGGCTCGTTCGTGATGCGCGCCGAACACGTCGGCCGCGATACGCTGCTGGCGCGCATCGTTCAGATGGTGTCTGAGGCGCAGCGCACGCGGGCGCCCATCCAGCGGCTGGCGGACCAGGTCGCATCGTATTTCGTTCCGGCAGTCGTGGCGGTCGCGATTCTCGCGGCGATCGGGTGGGGCGTCTGGGGACCGCCGCCGGCGCTCGCACATGCCATCGTCAGCGCAGTCGCAGTGTTGATCATCGCGTGTCCGTGCGCGCTCGGCCTCGCGACGCCGATGGCCATCATGGTCGGAAGCGGGCGCGGCGCCGCGGCCGGCGTCCTCGTGCGCAACGCGGAGGCGCTCGAGCGGCTCGAGTCCGTCGACACGCTGGTCTTCGACAAGACGGGCACGCTCACCGAAGGCCGGCCTCGCGTGGTTGCCGTGCAGGCGTTCGGCGTGCCCGAGACCGACGTGCTCCGGCGCGCCGCCGCCCTGGAGCAGTCGAGCGAACATCCGCTTGCCGCGGCCGTTGTCGCGGCAGCGAAGGACCGCGGCCTGGCCTGGCCGTCGCACATCCCGTTCAACAGCCACACGGGGAAGGGCGTCACCGGCACGATCGACGGCGACGTCGCGATCGGCAGCGAACTGATGATGAAGGACGCCGGCGTCGACGTCGGCGTCGCGAAGGACACCATCGAGCGAATGCGTGCCCTGGGGCAGACCGTGCTGTTTGTCGCGCGCGACAGGCGGCTGGAGGGCGTGCTCGCGGTGGAAGATCCCATCAAGAGCACGACGCCCGAGGCGCTGCGCGATCTCCGTGCCGACGGCATTCGTCTGATCATGCTGACCGGCGATGCGCGCGCGACGGCGCACGCTGTGGCATCGCGGCTCGGGATCCCCGACGCGGACGTCCACGCCGAGGTGCTGCCGGATCGTAAACGTGAACTCGTCGAGGAACTGGTGCACAGCGGGCGTCGCGTCGCGATGGCAGGCGACGGCATCAACGACGCGCCCGCCCTCGCCGCGGCAGATGTGGGGATTGCGATGGGCACCGGCACCGATGTGGCGATGGAGAGCGCCGGGATGACCCTGGTAAAGGGCGATCTCCGCGCGCTCGTCCGCGCGCGTCGCCTGAGCCGCGCGACCATGCGGAACATTCGACAGAATCTGTTCCTCGCGTTCGTCTACAACGCCGTCGGCGTACCGGTGGCCGCCGGCGCGCTGTATCCATTCATCGGGCTGATCATCAGCCCTGTCTGGGCGAGCGCGGCGATGACCTTCAGTTCGGTGTCCGTCATCGCGAACGCGCTGAGGCTGCGTCACGCGCGATTGTGATCCTCGTGAACTAAGCTTTACGGATGCTCATCCGCATCTGGGCGCTCATGGCCGTTGTCGGCCTCGCGATATCTCCATCCCGCAGCCAGCCGACATCGCACGATCTCGCGTCGCCGCTGACGACGACGGCCGGCTATGACGCGTGGGCGACACTCGCGCCAGACGGCACGATCGCTTTCACGAGCGTGCGCGACGGCGACATGGAGATCTACACCATGCGCGGGGATGGTTCGGATGTCCGCCGGCTCACGCGCCGGCCGGGGCCTGACGGCGGCCCGTTCTTCTCGTGGGACGGCAAGCAGATCGCGTATCGCGGGCATCCGCTGCAGCCGGGGCAGGAGTACGACGATTATCTCGCGCTTTTCGAGCAGCACCTCTGGCGGCCCACGAAACGCGAGATCTATGTCATGGATCTCGCAGGGTGCCAATGCACCACGACGATCGCCGCACAAGCCGAGGAAATGAGGCCGGCGCCCGTCATTCACCTCGAGCGCTTTGATTTCGCCGACCTGTTGAGCGAGATGGCCTCGCGTACGAGCGCTGTGAACGCGGACGCGTCGATGTCCTCTCCCTCGTGGATGTCGATCGCGCGGCGGACGTGGCCGTCGAGGCTCGCGTTGAAGAGATGCGCCGGGTCTTTCAGCGACGCGCCTTTGGCGAACGTCAGCTTCACCGCGCTCTTGTAGGCTTCGCCCGTGCAGATGATCCCGTCATGCGACCAGACGGGAGTGCCTGGATTCGTCGCCTTCACCCATTTCCACTCCTCAACGACGTCGGGGTCAGCCTCTTTGATGAGCGCGCGGATCTTGCGAAGGGTCCTGCCGCGCCAGCCGCCGAGTTCGGCGATACGATCCGAAATGCGCTGTGAGGCCGATGGAGTCTGATTCGTCGCTGCCTTTTTCATCATTCCATCGTAGCCCCGGTGCAGCTGCGTCTCTTCCTCGCTCTTTCCCGCGATACGCCCCTCCTCGGACAGCTCCACCTTTCGCGCCAGCGCTCGACGTATGAGCGCGGTGCGCACATCGGCGGTGGTATTGGCTGCCTGCGCCTCATGGGCCATCTATGCCGCCGGCAACACCTGGCTGCTACAGCGTGCAATCGCGCTGCGGGCGGCCGGCAACGCTGCAGGCGCTCGGCCTGCCCTTGCATACTGCCAATCAGTGCGTTATTATACTGAACCAGATGGTTCAGTATAGAGGGACCCGCCTCGACGCCTCGTTTGCCGCCCTCTCGGACGCCACCCGACGCGGCGTTCTCGAGCAGCTCGGACGCGCAGACGCGTCGATCTCAGACCTTGCCGCGAAGTTCGACATGACCCTCACGGGCATGAAAAAACACGTCGGCGTCCTGGAGCAGGCCGGGCTCGTCACCACCGAGAAGGTCGGGCGCGTGCGGACCTGCAAGCTCGGTCTGCGCCGGCTGGAGGAAGAGATGGCCTGGATCAAGAGGTATCGCCAGCTCTGGGGCGCGCGCTTCGACGAGTTGGACACGGTTGTCGAGGAATTGAAACGGAAGGAGAAGGTCGATGGACGCAAGAAGAGAAAGTGAGGCCATACCCATGAAGAACCCCACGACGACGGAACGCACGTCCGACCGTGAGCTTGTCGTTACGCGAACCATCAACGGTCCGGCGCGCATCGTCTTCGAGGCGTGGACCAGGCCCGAGCTGTTCAAGCGGTGGTGGGTACCGAAGTCCACCGGCATGTCCCTGCTTTCCTGCGAGATGGATGTTCGTGTCGGCGGCACATACCGCTTGGTGTTCCGCCACGATGCGTTCCCAGAGCCGATGGCGTTTTTCGGTAGATACCTCGAAGTGACACCGCACTCGCGCCTCGTCTGGACGAATGAAGAAGGTGGCGAAGTTGGGGTTGTTACCACGGTGACATTCGAAGAGCGGGGTGCCGAGACTCTGGTCGTCGTGCACGACCTTTATCCCTCGAAGGAAGCGCTCGACGGCGCCATCGCCTCCGAGAGTACAGGCGGCTTCAGCGAGCAGTTCGAGCAGTTGGACGAGCTTCTCGCCACCTTGGGCGCGAGCGCCGAACCCTGAGCCCACGTGCAGGGCCGCCGGTCGCTGTGTCTGTCGGCGTTACGGCAGCAGCATGAGCGCGCGTAGATGCTGCGGCGGCGACCGGATCGATCGCCACGCTGCGCAAGTAGCCCACCTCGAGACCGGTGCTCGGCGAACTGCGCGCGGTCGATGAGGAGGCGCTGGGCTGGCCAATCGGTCGGCCCGTGGGTTCGGACCGGGCCAGATCCCGATCGATTCAAGAAGTTGGCGGAAGGGGGCTCAGGCTGTCACCCCGGTGTCACCCCGGAACTCGGAAAGTGGTCGGGGCGACTGGATTCGAACCAGCGACCCCCTGCGCCCAAGGCAGGTGCGCTACCAGGCTGCGCTACGCCCCGACCCGTCCCGCCAAAGCGCGACTCGCAAAGGCAGACCTACGATTATCGCATGAACGCACACTCCCCCTGCTGACCGGGACTCGGTCTCAAATCGTCCGTTCGGCGGCTGCGCTGTCCGTTCGGGCGGCTTCACTGTCCGCTCGGCCTTCGACGAGAGACGGACGTAGTATTTGGCCGTGCGCAACAATCGAAGCGACCCACTGCTCGTAGGCCTCATCGCGCTCGCAAAACTCGCACTCAATGTCGCGTTCCATGGCCGCT
>DATJFQ010000003.1:0-2390 GCA_035495555.1 Vicinamibacterales bacterium | reverse complement strand
GAATCCGCGCCCTCGGCCTTGGAATGAATCAGCACGATCGCCAGCATGCCGTCGCGCACGCGGCCCGTCAGGTCTGACGCACGCGACGCGGAGCGCAGCGCGTTGAGCAGCGGCTCCTGATCGGTGCTGCGGGCGGTCCGCACGAGGACGACCCCAAGACCGGCGTTGGACCGCTTGGCCCGCTCGACTTCGTCCTGGATCCGCCGTTCGAAAATCTCGGCCTCCGAGTCGGCCACGGGCGATTCGCCGGTGGACGCTCCGAGCAGCCACGGCTCGACGACGCGGGTCCATGCGCGGACGGTCGCGACCTGCTCGAACGTCGGGCCGCCGGCAGGATGGCCGACCTCCAGCGTCATGCTTCGTTTGCCGAACTGCAGCTGGTGGGTCGTCGTCCCGTGCGCCGCCGCCGAATCGCCGGCGAAGGCCAGGGTCCGGGCCTCTCCCCCGTCCGCGACGGACAGGCGTGCGCTCAGCCCGCCGAGATCGAGCGACAGCTGGCGCAGCAGGTCCCGGAGGGCGCGTTCGACGCCGAGGGCTGCAATCGCGCTCAGGCGCCCGCGCCAGCCGGTCTCGCGGGCCGCTGCACCCCGCAAGAGAACGTAGCCGAGAACGCGCGTGACCGCGCCGAACGTGAGTTCGACCTCCGGTGTGATTGTGTCACCGGCGATGAGCAGCCATTCGGGGTCGCCGCCGAACGGGAGGACGATTGCCGCACCTCGCGGAACGTGCCACCCCAGCTCCTCGAGGTCGGCCGGGGAGTCGACGGCGGTGTCACGCGCAAGCTCGAAGACGCGCTCGGCGCGCAGCCGCGCCGGCAGATCGCGCTCGCTGTATCCGGGAAGCGCCGCGAACAGACTGAACGTGTCGGGGGTCGTTCGCACGTAAATGCGGCAATCCAGATCGAACCAGAGAGTGGCGGCCTGAACGACGCCGCGCATCAACTCGGCTTCGGTGCCGAACTGCATGAGGACGCGCAGAAACCGGAGAACGCCCTCGAATCGGCGCGACGTCTCGAGCGCCTCTCCCAGCTCGCGACCTTTCGCGAGATCCTGCTCGACGACGGCGCTGCCGATCTGTGCGGCGGCATCCAGCGTCGTGATGTCCTCGTCGCGCAGCTCGCGCGTGTGGCGTTCGGGCGACGTGGCGACGAGCACGCCGAGCGGTTCCCGTCCGACGAGCAGCGGTACGGTACGCACGGCGCGGTTCGCCAGGCGCGGACTGCGTGAATCGTCCGTCGCCAGGACCGCGCGACACCGCTCGCGCATGCCCGGTTCGTCCATCAGCGCCGCCGCGGCGCCGGGATTGATTCCCAACTCGCCGACGGGTTCGAGGCTCGCGTCGAAGATGAACAACTGGACGCCGAAGCGGAGACGAAGCAGGTCGAGCACCGACCATGTAGACGCCGACAGTTTCATGAGCAGACTGGCCAAAGGCGTCGTTGCAAACGTGCCGCCATTACGGATGAGTCGTTGGCGGTCGGAATCGGCAGAATGCGCGGCGTACGGAGCCATTTGTCTGGCGTCGGGCAGCCTTCAGGATTGGCGAACGAGCGCGCGCGCCTGCAGGTCGAGGGCCTCGAGTTCGCGCTCGAGACGGGTGCGGTGCGATTCGATGACAGACGGCGTGATGCCGTCGACGAGGAGCGGCGTTCCGATCGCGACCGCGACGGTGGCAAATGGAAATGGAACCTGGGTCGCGTCCCAGCTGCGCGCGCTCCACGCGCGCGACGCCTCGATGTGAAACGGCAGGATGGGATTGCCCGTAACGCCCGCGAGCCACACGGCGCCTGGCTGCGCGACGCGCGCAGGCCCGCGCGGACCATCGAGCGCAAACCCGGCCGGCTTGCCCGCATCCATGTCGCGCTTCAACTGCACGAGCGCGCGCACGCCGCCGCGCGACGAGGAACCGCGGGCAGTCTCGTAGCCAAACCGCCTGATGACCTGCGAGATCCACTCGCCATCGAAGTTCTCGCTGGTCATGACCACGATGCCGCGGTTCCGCCAGAACAGCGTCGCGGACAGCACGCGGCCATGCCAGAACACGAAAATGGGCGGCCTGCCGGATGCGACGATGGATTCGTAATGATGGTATCCGTCAACGCGCCATCGGTAGGTGCGGCCGAGAAGTGCGATAACCGGACCAGCGAAGGCAGCAATCATGCGAGCCTTGCGCAGCTGCGCCGAAGACAGCTGAGGCTCACGCACCTAATCAACCATAACTGCGGAAACGTGAGCGCCGGAGCGGGTCGCGTCCGCGAACAGCCCCACCGGTCCTCGCCGCGAAGAAAAACAGTAACGGGGGACGCGCCTCGCGACCGGCGGGGCGGCCCCGTTCGCGGCCACCCGCGAACGCGCTTGCGTTTCCTCGAGGGTCGTCTGCACTTCGTCAGT
>DATJFQ010000002.1:0-13478 GCA_035495555.1 Vicinamibacterales bacterium | reverse complement strand
TAGGCGCGGTCGTCAGTCTGCTTGTTGGCGGAATTAGTCCGTATTCTCAGCCAGCCGGTTGGCCGCATCGTTCAAGGAAGGTCTAGGTGTGGGCAGACCTTGCGGAACCGCGTTGCCGAGGATCCGGCACCATGCTGGATTATGGGCACGCCATCTTCGTGTTGAGTCGGATCAGCAGTCAGGAGCTGCTCAGTTACGAAGCGCATGTTCGGGTCGTCGACCCTGATGTGAATTAGACTTGGTCAGTAGTTATCTCAGGGAGGACCGCCGACATGATCGGCCGCTCAGTATGGGGGATAGTGATCGCTACTGGGCTACTGGTCGCATTACGTGCTGCACCCGCGAACGGGATGGCTCAAAGCTTGGAAGGTGCTGTGCCGCAGAGGGATCCTTCGGCGGCGGACGTTCAGCATCTCGCGCCACCTCGCCTCTCTGTGGATCTCGTCGCCTTGTTCGCCGGCGATCCCGGCAGAAGCCTGGCCATCCCCGGCCATGGGACCGTTACGCGAGTGTGGGGACGCGCACCCGCGGTCGCGGCGTTGACTCGAATCGCTCTGCCGGCCCGGCTTTTTGCTGGCGCTGAGATCGTGGCGATCGGGTCACAAACGACAGGTGCTGTGGTGCAAGGCCACGATTCCATGCAAGTCGCCAATTGGAACGTTGCAACTATTGGCCTGTTTGGAAGAGAGATACTGCATCGGTCGTACGCGCTGGACGTTCTGGGCGGTCTCGGGTCCGTGCGTGAGCATTTTGACATCAACTATGTGGATCGAACCGCCTACGAGCCTCCGAGCGGGCATTGGCAGGAGAGGGCCACTCATCTTGCCTTCGAGGCCGGCGCGCACCTCAGACGATCCGTATCGCCGTCGACCGATCTGTCCGTCTCAGGTCGCGTGATCATCGTTCGGCGCGGACCGCAATTTCGCTACCTGCAATTCTCACCGGCGATCTACACGCTTGGGTGCGGCTTTGGCTTTCGTTTGTGACGTCTAGGCTAGTGGACTGTAGTCGTCATTTGTACAGTAGTCACGCGATCCGGCGTGTCGGATCGGCGTAGGACCAGCGAAACGGTTTCGGCGCGCGATTGTAACGGCGAATGTATTTCATGATCTTGCGGCGGAGGTCAGCAATCGAAGTGAAGATGCCGCGTGCGAGAATGTCGCGTTCGATTTTGGCAAACCAGAGCTCGACTTGATTCAGCCAGGACGAGTAGGTCGGCGTGAAATGCAGATGCACCTGCGGATGCGCGGCCAAGAACGTCCCCACTTTTGCGTTTTGTGGGTCGCGAGATTGTCGAGGATCAGGTGAATCTCGCGGCGACGCGGCTGCGTGTCATCACGCGGGGCAGGGTCGCTCTGTCGATCCCCTCGACGGGCCAAAGCGCGTGGATGGACTTGGAATTGGGCGTTTGGGCGGCCATTCGTTAGCTTTCTGTTAGCTGACCCGCCGGAGCGAGGGGAAAACTGCCGTATTCCCTCGCGGATTTTATGAGTGGGGTGGATGACGGGACTCGAACCCGCAGCGTCCGGAGCCACAGTCCGGTGCTCTACCTTTGAGCTACACCCACCATCGAGACCGTTCCCGGCGGGTAGAACCTTCCAAGTGTAGCAGAAACGCGGACGCTCGCCAGTGTCCTCTCCAGCAGATTTACGAGTAAGCCGCGGGGGACGTGCTATAGTCCACGCGTCTCGATGCAGCTTCAGGATGTGGAGCGGATTGCGCGGCTCGCCCTGCGCGAGCTGGGCGCCGGCGACGTGCCTCTGACGATCACCGCCGAACCGCAGCCCGATCGCTGGCGCGTCGCCATCGGCGGCAACGTGCAGACGACGCTGTCGATTCGCGCGGGCAGCGGGACAACTCCTCAGTACGTCCGCGAGCAGATCTTCGACCAGTTCAACGCGCGGTAATCAGCCGCGCGCGCGCTTCCGGGCGGGCGGAGCCTTGGCCGTCCGGGCGGGCTTTTCGATGTCCACCTTCGCCGCCTTCTTCTTTCCCGTGCTCACGCGATCGAGGCTTTGCCGCAGCGCGTCCATCAGGTTGACGACTTTCGGCGGCGTCTTCTCTTCGGTCGCCACCACTTCCTCGCCCGCGATCTTCGCGTCGATGATCCGCTGCAGCTCCTCCTGATACTCGTCCCTGTATTCGCTGAGGTTCAGCTCCCCTTCGAAATTGCCGATCACCTGTTTCGCGAGCTTGATCTCGTCGGGCTTCACCTTGGACGGCACGCCGCCCAGCTCGTCGATCGCGTCCATGCTGCGGATCTCGTTCGCCCGCCGCATGGTGTACATCACGAGTCCCTTGTCTTTGGGCTGCACGGCGACGAGGTACTCGCGGCCGTAGAGCGCCAGCTTGCCGATGCCGGCCTTTCCTTTCATGCCCTCGCGCATGACGGCGAACGCCTCCTGGGCCATCTGTCCGTCCGGCGCGAGATAGTATGGCCGCTCGACGTAGATCGGATCGATCGCCGCCGCGTCGGTGAACTGCACGAGATCGATGACGCGCGTCGATTCGGGCCTCACCTTCGACAAGTCCTCCTCGTCCATCACCACGTAGCGGCCTTTCTCGAACTCGTAGCCCTTGACGATTTCCGACAGCGGGATCTCGCGCTCGCACTTCGGGCACCAGCGCTTCTGCTGAATGCGCGTCTGGCACTCGCCGTGGAGCTGATTGAAGCTGATCGTCGCGGCGGAGTCGGTCGCGGGGAACACCCGGACCGGAATGTTCACGAGGCTGATCTTGAGAAAGCCTTTCCAGGTCGGTCTAGCAGCCATAAAAACAATTGGTGAAATTGGTGAACAGGTGAATTGGTGAATTTAACTTACCAGCTTCTTATCGGCCGGACTCGTAGAATCTGCGGCATCTTGCCCGGAATTGCACGATCCTGCAACACCCCAATTCATCAATTCGCGAATTCACGAATTCACGAATTCACCACGTCACCCTGGCCTGAAACTGCACCATCCTGGGCGGTTCCATGGCGGCGAGGCCGGGGGTCGCCTGGCCGAAGGTCGCGAGCGGCGTGGCGCCGTCGCCATAGACGCCGTTCCTCGCAAACACGTTCGCGTGGTTGAAGATGTTGAAGCCTTCGACGCGCAGCAGCAGCGCGCGGCTGCCTCCGGTCCGGACGCGGCCTTCCGCAAACAGTGACACGTCCGAAATGCTCGTCCCGCGGAACGAGGACTTGCCGGCCACGACGCCGTCGATGACCGGACGATCGTTGTTGGCGCGATCGCCGTTGTTGTCGACGCCCGTGGTCGCGTTGAACGGGCGCGGAGACGCGAATTGCGACACCGTCCCCGCCGTGATGTGCCAGGGCAGGCGATAGTTGACGTTCAGGACGGCCCGATGGCGCTGGTCGAGCAGGCTGGGGCCGCGCTCTTCTTCTCCGAGCGCGCTGATGTTCGCCTCGTTCGGGTTGACGCCGTTGCCGTTCGGCTCGGTCGTGTTGGTCGCCTTCGACAGCGTGTAGCTGAGCGACGCGGTCAGCCGCCGCGTGCCGCGATAGCTGACCATCGTCTGCAGGCCGTCGTAGTCGGCGACACCGAGATTCATGATCACGTTGATCTGGCGGAAGCCGCCGTTGACGGGCGCGATCGGCCGGGTCGCGTCGGCGGCGGCCGCCGATCGTACCTGGCCCGGCGCAGTCCGCGCGAATGTCGTCGGCGCGTTGAGATCGACGGTACGATCGAGATCGGTCCAGTGCTGGCGGACGTAATCCGCTGAGACGAACACGCCGCGCGCAACCTCGCGTTCGACGCCGACCGACGCCACCTGGCTCTTCGGGTTCACGAGCCGGGACGGATAGTTCGGCAGCCGCGCGAAGTCCACGCCGAATCTGGCGAAGATCGGCGTGTAGAAGTCGGCGCGCCCGGGACGGATCGTTACGTTCCGCGCCGGAAGCGACGCCGCCGCGGCGTTCGGATCGAAGATGACGGGCGTGCACGTGAGGCAGGACGGAAAACCGGTCTGACCGGGGTTGGCGCTGTAGGATCCGATGCCGAGCGGCCCGTTCAGCTCGAAGTTCGCCGCGAGATTCGATCGCAGCTGCGTCCAGTAGAGCCCGTATCCGCCGCGGACCGCGGTCCTCGGGTCGCCCGCCGGACTCCATGAAAAGCCGACGCGCGGCGCGAAGTTCTTCGTCGCGTCGCTGAACGTCTGGCGATCGTAGCGAAGGCCGAGATCCAGCGAGAGATCGGGACGCGCGCGGTACGTGTCCTGCGCGTACGCCGCGAAGAGCCACTGCTGCTGCGTGTACGTCCCGACGCCGAAGTTGAACCCCTGCGTGTAGCTCTGCATGTTCGACAGCGTGAGCTGATCGAACGGCGCGATCGTGGACGAGACCACCGTGAACTGACCGAGCACGAACGGGCTGCCGAACTCCGTGCCGTCGCCGCCCGAGGTGGCGTGCGCGGCGCTGCCGCCCAGGCGGATGGAGTGGTTGCCCGCGGACCACGTCAGCGTGTCGGAGAACTGTCCCTGCCGGCTGAAGATGTGCGCGTAGCGGCTTTCGCCGAGCGTGAACGGCGCCGATCCGGCCCGGGTGAACTGCGTGGACGGCTGCGCCGGTTCGAACTGCGTAATCGGATCGCCGTCCAGATACGCGAACCGGGCTTCGTTCACCATACGCGCGCTCAGGATCGCGGTCTCGTTGGCCTGGAGGGACCAGGTGTGTCGCGTGAATGCGCGCCCGGCGCTCGCGAGGGTGTTGCCGGAGACCACATCCTGCGGATTCGTGTCCGAGAAGTGGTCGATGTTGGCCCGCACGGTGAGCGTGTGCAGCGACGTCAGCTTGTGATCGATGCGCCCGTCGAACAGTCCCTGCCGATACCGTCCGACGATCGTCGAACCCGCGGGCACGAGGGGTGACGTGATGGGGGCGGCGCGATCCTGATGCGTGTAATCGAACGCCCCGAAGTACTGCGTGCGGTCCTTTGCGATGGGACCTCCGATCGACGCGGAGATCTGGGCGAGCGAATCGGGAATGTCGGGCGCGAGAATCGCGGTCTCGATTCCGTTGACCGCCGGTGTCTCGCACGTCGCGATCGACGGCGGGCACTGAGGGGCCGTCCCCAGCCTCGTCGCCTGCATGCCGCCCGGCCGTCCCAGAAACAGCCCTTCGCCGTGCAGAGCGTTGGTGCCGGCCTTCGTCACGATGTTGACCGCCGCGCTCGACGTCCAGCCGAACTCCGCGGAAAAGGCGTTCGACATCACGCTCATTTCCTGGATTGCGCCCGCCGGTATCGTCGCCATCATCGTCTGCCGTCCCCACGGATCGTCGTTCGTCGCGCCGTCCATCGTGACGGCCGTCTCCCGCCGCCCGCCTGCGCCCGTTACCGAATACACGGCGTTCACGAACAGATCGCCGGTCCCTCGCGCGGGCCGGAATGCCGCATTGAGCAGCGGCAGGTAGGTCGCCTTCCGGCCGAGCAGCGGCGTCTCGTCGATCTCCTTCGATTCAAGCCGACGCCCGAGCTGCGGATCTTCGCGGATGCCCTCCGTCGTGCCATAGACGGTGACTTCGCTCTTCTCGCTGCCGACGATCAGCTTCACGCGGACGGTGGCGGTCTCGCCCGCCCGCAGTTTCAAATCGCTGACATCGTCCTGCGTGGCGAAGCCTGGCTTGCTGACAGCGAGCACGTACGTCCCGGCGATCGGGAGCGCCGCAAGCGTCGCGCTGCCGTCGCTGGACGTTTTCGCCTCCCGCCGAAGGCCCGTCTGGGCGTTGGTCGCGGTCACGACTGCGTCGGGAACCGACGCGCCGGTCTGGTCGGCGACGACCACGACGACGGTCGCCGTGTTCGGGGACTGTCCCGTCGCTGCTTCGGCGCTTGGGCGAGGCAAGGCGAGCGCTGGCGCCGCGAGGATCCCGAACGCGGACATCAGTAGCACGATTCGCTTCACCATATGCTCCTACTTCGGATTGACGACGTAGTCTTTGAAGTAGCTCGTCGAGTCCGTCTTCGACCACAGCCCGACCTTTCCGGTCACCGGCGCCTTCAGCACGGGATTGTTTTCAGGAAACAGATCCGGGTTGGGTGCGCCGCCGCTGCGTCCAGGTTCCGGAGCGCTGCCGAGAACGTAGGTGAGCACCTTCGTGCCGTCGAGCGTCCCCGTGATGTTCGCGCCGTCGACGTCGAGCCGGAGCGCGTGCCACTTCTCGCGATCGCCTTCTCCTTTCAGGAGGTCTCCGTCGCGCGGCCGGATCAGCGGACGCCGGATGCCATTGTGGAACTCCCAGAGGACGACGTTGTGCTCGGTGTCGTTGTACCGAAGCGCGAGCCAGTCGCCGTTCGGCTTGACGTTGAAGAGAATCCCCGAACATCGATCCAGTTCGCCTGCAACCGTCCTGAACATCATGCTGATCGAGCCGTTCGAAAAGTTCTCGAGGCCCTTGAGCACCGCGACCGGGTAGTACGCAAACTGCTTCGCGTTGTCCATCAGCTCTTCATTCGACGTGCCGTACAGCTTCCGCGCGCTCTCGACAAGGAGTTTGGTCGGATTGTCCTTCGTGGCCGTCCACGGCCGGCCGTCGACCATGATGGCCTTCTCCGCGCCGTCCTTGACGACGACCCACGTGCCGACGATGGGCTCGAACGCCGTCGGCGGTTTGCCGACGGTTTCCTTGTCGAGGCTGACCTTCAGCTCCGCCGCGCCAATGGTCGCCGCGGCAACCAGCGCCAGCGCGAAAACGGGACACCCACGCTCTCGAAAATACGTGACGCTCATCATTGTCTCCTGCGTACCAAAAGACCGAACGCGATGACGGACGCCGGCCAGATGCCGTAGAACACCGCGCCGGCCCGCCTCGGCGGCACCGCCAGCGGATGTCCGCGAAACCCCGCATCGTCGCCTTCGGCCGGGATGGCGATCCCCGCGAGCGAGAAAATCGTTTCGAGCACGCCGTCGGCGCTCGTGAGGCGATTCGAGGTCCGGCGGCCCCCGAGGTCGTACGAGATCTCTCCGTAATGCGCGCTCGTCTGCTCGAACAGCCCGGTCGACGTACTCGACACGTACGTCACCTGCAGTTTCGGCAGTGCGCGCCGGAGCTTCGAGAGCGTCTTGTTCTCCAGATCCGTACGCCGCGGATCTTCGGGCGCCAGGTGCACTTCCATCCGCAGCGGCTCGTGAATGCCCGACAGCGCCCGCTCGTCGGCCTCCGGCAGCGAGTTGATTCGTCCTTCGGATGTATCCCAGCTCGTGGTCGCGAACCCGCCGGCGAACAGCAGCGCCACCGCGACGGCCGCCACGATCGACGATTCGTACCCGCGCCGGATCGGGGAGGCGCCGAGTCGCATCCAGATCGCCGCGACCGCCAGCCCCGACGCGATGAGCGTCAGCGCCGCCAGCGTCACGTCGAGACGCACGAGGCCGTGCTGGAACTGCGAGACCATCGCCGTTGGCGTATAGTCCGCGGCGCGCTCCCACACGCCTCCGTGGACGGCGGCGATGAAATTGAGAATCCACGTCCCCACCGTGACGCTCAGCGTGACGATAGCGGCGGTCGAGGGATGATCGGTCAGCGACGCGGCGGCTGCGGCGATCGCGATCGTGAGCCCCGCGTTCAGCACGTGTCCGAACGCGATGGTGACGAGCTCGGGCGGATACACGCTGCCGCCGTAGCCCCGCCACAGGAGAACGGCAAGCAGTGCCGGGGCCGAAGCAAGGAGCCAGCCCGCGATCAGCACGAGTGCCTTCGCGCTCACGCGCCACAATGCCGGCATCGGCTGCTGCGCTTCGAGCTTCAGCGCGCCGCTTTGCTTGTCGCCGGCGACGACGCGGATGGGGACAAATGGCAGCAGGAAGGCGGCGGCCCGCTCGCAGGCGCTGAACGTCGGCGCCCAGACGCCGACGAGCGGCGAGAACGCCTCTCCGACGCCGGCCGCCGTGCCCCCGTAGCCGCTCAACTCGGCGTACGTCCGCACGGCGCTGATGAACGAGACGCCGACCAGCGGACCGATGAGCGCGAGCATGACCCACCACGCGCGGGATGACAGCAGCTCGCGCCATTCCTTCTCGAGGAGCCAGACGAACGGCGCCTTACGTAAGCGCAAGAACGACATCTTCCAGGCTCAATGGGTTCATCGGGTTCAACGGGTTCCGGTTCGACGGGTTCGGGTTCACGCGCGCGGCGAGCTCCTCGACTGTCCCTTCGCCGCGCGTACGGCCGCCGCTGATGAGCACGAACCGATCGCACACGCGGGCCGCGTCGTTGATCTGGTGAATCGACAGGAAGAGCGTGCGGCCCGACGCCGCATGGGCTCGCAGGGCGGCGCCCACTTCGCGCGTCTGCCGCAGATCCAGTCCGTCGAACGGTTCATCGCTGAGGAGAAGCGGGTGCGGCGTGAGCATGCCGATCGCGAGCACAGCCCGCTTCCGCTGCCCCTTCGACAGCGTCTCGATCCGCGACCCCAGAAACGGGGACAGATCGAGCCGCTCGATGACGTCCTTCTTCCGATCCGCGTCCCCTTTGAAGAAGCCGACGGTGAAATCGAGCGCCCACCGCACAGTCTGGGCGGGCCACGGCGCGATCGCGTCCGGGACATAGAAGACGTGCGACGCACGCGCGCGTGGCGTCAGCGGACGGCCGTCCACCCGGATCGTACCGGCGTCATACGGCAGCACGCCGGCCAGGCATTCGAACAGCGTCGTCTTGCCCGCCCCGTTCGGGCCGATCAGGCCGAGCACTTCGCCGGACCGGATCGTCAGAGACACGTCGATCAGCGCGAGAAGCCGTCCGTAGGACTTGGTGAGACCGCTGACCTGCATTGACACGGGCCGACAGTCGAGTGTACCGGCGCGCCGCCGACTACTACCAGCAGTCGTATCGGGGGTCGGGGGTCGGGTGTCGGATGTCGGATGTGGGGCGTTATGGCAGGAAGTGGACGGCCGCCTCCATGAGCTGGTGCAGCGCGGGTGCGGACGTCACGACGATGGCGGCAAGCGCAAGCGCAAGACCGCCGATCGCGACGCAGCCGAGCGGATGCGACGGAGCGGGCAGCCGGTCGGGCTCGACCAGCCGCCGGATGCGGGACTCGATGCTGCCGCCGAGATAGAACGCGCTGGCCAGGGCCGGCGCCTCGAGCCGTGGCGCCAGGCGCGCCACGCGAATCAGCGCCTGTGCCAGGTCCAGCGCCCGATCGGGACGGCCCGCCGCCGCCTCGGCATCCGCCGCCTCCTCCGCCGCGTCGCTCCACGCCCGCTCGACGAGCATGCCCGCGCCCAGCAAGTCCGGGCAGCCGCGGATCAGCAACCGCTTCAAATTGTCGCGCCTGGCGACGTGCGAGCGCTCGTGCGCGACCATCGCGCGGACTTCATCGTCGGGGCACTCGCGGAGGACGCGTTCCGAGATGAACAGGACAGGTCGTGCCACCCCGGCGACGGCGACGGTCGGGAAGGATTCCTCGATGGCGAAGACCGGCATCGACGTCTCGAACGACGTGAGCCGCCGGCCGCGCTGCCGCCACGTGCGGATCGCGTATCTTGTTGCGCGCCACGCCCGGAACGCTCTCGCCGCCCCACGAACCCAGACGGCGACACCCGCCGCAGCCGTGACGGCCAGTGTCAGCGTGACGGTCTCCTGCGTCTCGCGGGGCTCGAACCAGAGAAAGATCGGCAGCGCGACGGCGAGCGCAAAGCCGATTCCCGCGCCGGCCGGCAGCATTCGCAGGCCGAAGAGAATCGACGCCCGCGAGGCCGGCGCGTACCGCGCGATTCGGGACGCCGCGAGAGGCGCGGCGGCGCCCACGAGGGCCGACGCGATCGAGACGGCAATTGCGAACGCCGAGCAGGTGATCACCGCGGCGAGCAGCGTGTAGGTCATCGGCCGCTCCCGTTCTGGCGGCGCTTGAGCTGTACGAGCCGCTCGAGCTCGTCGAGCAGCCATTCGTCGCGCCGGCTGACCTCTTCGACGAAACACGAGAGGATCGGCTGCGCGCTCGCGCCATTCAGCAGCGGCTCGATCGCGCGGGCGACGAGCGACGATTCCAGCGCTTCGCGCGACTCCGCCGGCCGGTACAGGAACGCGCGGCCGCCCTTCCGCCGCAGCAGCGCTCCCTTCCGATGCAGCCGCTCCATCGTCGTCATGACCGTCGTGTAGGCGGACTGCGGAAATTCCTGGAGGACGTCGCGAACGGACGCTTCCCTGCCCCGCTGCCACAAGACTTCGAGCACGCGAAGCTCGAGCGTCCCGAACACGGACGCGAGGCCGGACGCTTTGCGGCGGAACATCGATACTCAGGATAGCATCAACGGTGTGGACCTCAGGCCGATGCTGGCGACGCTGGCCGACGCGCCCCTCACGCACCCAGGGCTCGTCTACGAGCCCAAATACGACGGCATCCGCGCGCTCGTCGAAGTCGCGCCGGCCCGAACCGGTGCAGGTGCACGAGGCCGCGCGTCCGCCAGGATATGGTCGCGGAACGGCAACGAAAAGACCACGCAGTTTCCGACGATCGCGAGAGCGCTCGAAGCGGCCGGCAGGAAGCTGAAGGCGCCGGTCATCCTCGACGCCGAGATCGTCGCGCTCGACGAGCGCGGCCGGCCCGCCGGATTTCAGCGGCTCCAGGGGCGGATTCATCTGATCGGCGCGAAAGACGTCGAGCGCGTCGACGCCGAACAGCCGGTCGCCTTGATCGTCTTCGACATTCTGAGGGACGGCAAGGACGACCTGACGCCGCTTCCCCTGGCGGAGCGACGCACGCGCCTGGAGGTCTGGTTCAAGCGGATCTTCCACGCTGCGGATGATCGAACCATCCGATTGAGCGAGCAGGTCGCCGGGGACGCGCGGACGATGTTCGCGCGGGCGCAGAAAGAAGGCTGGGAGGGGTTGATCGCGAAAGACGCGCGCGCGCCGTACCTTCCAGGCCGCCGATCTCCGGCGTGGAGAAAGGTGAAGCTGATCAAGGAACAGGAGTTCGTGATCGGCGGATGGACCGAGCCGCGGCAGACGCGGCAGTACTTCGGCGCGCTGCTCCTTGGCGTCCACGAGAACGGCCGCCTGCGCTATGCAGGCCACACGGGAACAGGCTTCGATCAGAAGGAGCTGGCGCGGCTCTGGAAGCTGTTGAAGCCTCGCGAGACTGCCTCGTCTCCGTTCTCCGAGCCGATCAAGACGAACGAACGCGCTCATTGGGCGAAGCCGGATCTCGTCGCGCAGATCAAGTTCACCGAATGGACCGCGGACAACAAGCTGCGGCATCCGGTTTATCTCGGCTTGCGCGATGACAAGGCCGCGGCCCTCGTGGTCCGCGAAACCGCCGAGCCGAAGCGCAACGAGGGCCTCGACGCGAGCCACGGACCTCTGCTCGATCGCCTTCGCGCGCTCGAGGATGCGCGGCGCGACGGCGAGCTCACGCTGCCGAACGGCGATCGGCTGAAGGTCACGAATCTCGCGAAGCTCTTCTGGCCCGCGCTCAAACTCACCAAAGGCGATCTCCTTCGCTACTACGTCGAGGTCTCGCCCTGTATTCTTCCGGCTGTCGCCGATCGTCCGCTGGTGATGAAACGTTTTCCCAACGGCATCGGAGGGAAGGCGTTCTACCAGCAGCGATCGCGCGAGCAGAAGCCGCCGCCGGGCGTGCGCATCGAGACGCTCCCGGACGAAATGGACCCCATTCGCGAGGCCGACGCGAGACGCCTGATCGGAGGGTCGCTGACGACGCTTCTCTACATGACGCAGATCGCCGCGATTTCGCAGGATCCCTGGTTCTCGCGCGTGCAGTCGCCGCTCGACGCCGATCACGTCGCGATCGATCTGGATCCCACCGAAGGGACGACGTTCGGGCGCGTGCTCGACGTGGCGCGCTGGGTACGCGACGAGCTGGCGGAGCTCGGCGTCGTCGGTTTTCCGAAGACCTCAGGCGCGAGCGGCCTGCACGTCTACATTCCGCTGCCGCCGCAGACGTCGTATGAGTCCGGAATGCTCTTCTGCCAGATCGTCGCCACCGTCGTCGCGACGCGCCATCCCAAGGCGGCGACCGTCGAGCGCGCGGTCGCGCGGCGTCCGCGCGGCACGGTCTACGTGGATTTCCTGCAGAACATCCTCGGCAAGACGCTCGCGACGGCCTACAGCGCGCGCGCGAGCGATTTCGCGGGCGTGTCGACGCCGCTGACGTGGAAGGAAGTCGACGGGAAGGTGGACCCGCGCGACTTCACGGTTCGATCGGCGCCGGAGCGGTTCCGAAGCGCCGGGGATCTGTGGGAAGGCTTGCGGACCGGCGCGCCCGCCGATCTGCAAGCCGTGTTCGCCAAGTACAAATAGCGGACTTCTAGACGTCTCCGCTGTCTTCGCTGTCGTCGGTGTCGTCCTCGTCGAGGTCTTCCGTATCTTCGAACTCGTCTTCTTCGCTGGCGACCCCCCGGATACGATCTTCTTCCCGGTCGGCCATCTGATCGTCGGGATTGCTCTTCTGCGGATTCGGCATGGGACCTCCTGACCGGGAGCGCAGCAAGCCGGGTGCCGTATGATCGTGAGCGGATGGCCAGGAAGTACGAGACACCTGAGCAGTCGGCCGCGGCGTTCGGCGTCGGGCGGCTGACACGGCACCTTTTTCTGTGCGTCGGCCCGGACTGCGTGGATCCGGAAGCGGGCGACGCGACGTGGCAGTACCTGAAACACCGGATGAAAGAGCTGAACATCGCCGGCGCGGACGGCCCCTGCTACCGGACAAAGTGCCAGTGCCTGCGCATCTGCGTGGGCGGACCTATTTGCGTGGTCTATCCCGAGGGCACGTGGTATCGCGGCGTCACCCCGGAGCAGGCCGAGCGCATCATCCAGGAGCACTTGATCGGCGGCCGCGTCGTGGAGGATCTCTGCTTCGCGCGCAACCCACTGCCCGCGTAGGGCCGACGATCCAATAATGCTAAACTGCGTAACTTGCGCGCCCGTAGCTCAGTTGGATAGAGCGCCGGGCTTCGAACCCGTAGGTCGGGGGTTCAAATCCCTCCGGGCGCGCCATAGAAGAATTTGGAGATTTAGAAATCGAATAATTTGGAAGATCTGGCTTGCACGCGCTATCGCGCGTGCCTTTGAAGCGTGGCCGGTAGGCCGCGTGTGTCAAATTTCCAAATTAACCGATTCCCAAACTTCCAAATTCCCTGTGCGCCCGTAGCTCAACTGGATAGAGCGTCGGCCTCCGGAGCCGAAGGTTGCAGGTTCGAGCCCTGCCGGGCGCGCCATTCTTTTCAATCAGTTACGGCGAATTCCCCTGGACGTCGATTCTTCCTGTAGGTGATTCTGTAGCTGGGGTGACCATCCGCCACAACCGGTTCGAATCCCAAACGGGATTGAACCAGTCGGACAAGGTTGGCGGCTTCTTCAGGACCGTTGCGTAGAACGACACAGCGTTCCCGCGGTCAAGGTATCCCGATGGGCGGCTGAATCGCTTTCAAGACGTGATTGCGTGACGGCTCGTGGTCGGGAGATCACGCATCGTCAAAGATCTCATTCAGGCGGGCGCGCCGACCCATTATCGTGCCGC
>DATJFQ010000001.1:0-18361 GCA_035495555.1 Vicinamibacterales bacterium | reverse complement strand
GCCTCGCGCGTCGCGGACGGGTGTAACCTTTACGCCGATGTTCACTCCCTTTCTGATTCGCGGAACCGTGGTCGCGGCGCTCTGGTTGGTCCTGCCCGGCGCGGCGCATGCGCAGGCGACGGTGGCAGCTACCCCGACCATCGATCAGTTGATTTCCTTGAGACGAGCCGGCTCTCCGGTGATCTCACCCGATGGCCAGTGGGTCGCGTACACCGTCCGCGCGGCGAACTGGGACGACAACAATTACCACACCGAAATCTGGCTCGCGAACGCCGCGACCGGCGAGACGCGGCAGATGACCAACGACCTGAAGAAGTCGAGTACGTCGCCGGCGTGGTCGCCCGACAGCCGCATGCTCGCGTTCACGTCGGACCGCGATGACAAACGTCAGATCTATCTGATCGACATCCGCGGAGGCGAAGCCCGCCGCCTGACGTCGTTCGAAGACGGCGTTGGCGCCTTCAGCTGGTCGCCCGACGGGAAGTCAATCGCGTTCACGATGACCGACCCGAAGACCGAGGCGATGAAAGACCGCGAGAAGACCTTTGGCGAGTTCGACGTCATCGGCCAGGAGTACCGCATGTCGCACCTGTGGGTGCTCGACGTCGCGAGCGCCCAGGCCACACGGCTCACGAGCGGCGCGTTCACCGTCGGCGCGTTCGACTGGTCGCCTGACGGCACGCGCATCGCCTTCGACCACCGCATCAACGGCGCGAACGCGAACGGCGGCACCGCCGACATCTCGATCGTCACCGTCGCGGATGGAACCCTGACGCCGCTGGTGACACAACAGGGCCCCGATACCACCCCCGTGTGGTCGCCGGATGGCACGCGCATCGCGTTCGAAACCGCGATGGCGAACCCGGAGTTCTACTACACGAACAGCGTCATTGCGGTCGTGCCGGCGGCGGGCGGCACGATCGAGCCGATCTCGACCGCGTTCGACGAAGATCCGTCGATCGTCAAATGGGCGCGCGAGGGCATCTTCTTCTCCGCCGCGCACCGCACGTGGTCGTACCTCTACACGATCGACCCCTCGACGCGGAGGATCGAACGGCACGCGCCAGCGGACGACTGGATCGGCTCGGGGTTCTCGTTGAGCAACGACGCCAGGACGACCGCGTTCACCGCGAGCGACCCTACGGCGTTTCCGGAGATCTACGTTGCCCCCGTCTCGACGATGAAGGGGCGCAAGCTCACGAACATGGGAGAGCAGACGGTGGGCTGGGCGAAAGCGTCTCTCGACGTGATCTCGTGGAAAAGCCGCGACGGCGCCACGATCGAAGGCGTCCTGCACAAGCCTGCCGGGTTCCAGGCCGGCAAGCGATATCCGCTGCTGGTCGTCATTCACGGCGGCCCGACAGGAACCTCCAGGCCGGCCCCGTTCAGCAGCACCAGCATCTACCCCATCGACATCTGGACCTCGAAGGGCGCGCTGGTGCTCGAACCGAACTACCGCGGGAGCGCGGGTTACGGCGAAAAGTTCAGATCCCTGAACGTTCGCAACCTCGGCGTCGGCGATGCGTGGGATGTGCTCTCCGGGATCGACTACGTGATCGCTCAGGGGATGGCAGACCCGGATCGTGTCGCCACAATGGGCTGGAGCCAGGGCGGCTACATTTCCGCCTTTCTGTCCACGCACGACAGCGATCGGTTCAAGGCGGTCTCCGTCGGCGCCGGTATTTCCGATTGGATGACGTACTACGTCAACACGGACATCACGCCGTTCACGCCCCAGTACCTCAAAGCGACGCCGTGGGATGACCCCGGGATCTACGCGAAGACGTCGCCGATCACGTACATCAAGAACGCGAAAGCGCCGACGCTCATCCAGCATGGCGCGACGGACCAGCGGGTTCCGCCCCCGAATGCCTTCGAGCTGTATCGAGGGCTGCAGGACCGCGGCGTTCCGTCGAAACTGATCATCTACAAGGGGTTCGAAGGTGTCGGGCACGGGCCGTCGAAACCGAAATCGAGCCGTGCCGTCATGCAGCACAACCTCGACTGGTTCGACAAATACATTTTCGGAGGGTCGGGGAAGACGTCCACGTCGGAGGGCAGATGAAGAAGGTCGGAGTCATTCGTGCGATGGTGGCCGTCGGCGCGCTCGCGCTGGCCGGCGGCGGCTTGTTGTCGGGTGCGGCGCAGCCCGCATCTGGCGTGGATACGGCAGCGCTGAACGGGTCGCTGCACTGGCGGCTCGTCGGACCGTTCCGCGCCGGACGCGTGAACGCGGTGACCGGTGTGCCCGGACAACCCGAGACGTTCTACTTTGGTTCGGTCGGCGGCGGCGTGTGGAAGACGGAAAACGCCGGCCGGACGTGGAACCCGATCTTCGACTCGATGCCAACGGCCTCGATTGGGGCAATCGCCGTCGCGCCGTCGAATCCGTCGACCATCTACGTCGGGACCGGAGAGGCCGACATGCGCGACTCGATCGCGTTCGGGGACGGGATGTACAAGTCGACGGACGCAGGACGCACGTGGACGCACATCGGCCTCGACACGACGCGGCAGATCGGCAAGGTCGCCGTCCATCCGCGCGATCCGAATACGGTGTTCGTGGCGGCACTCGGACACGTCTACGGACCGAATCCCGATCGCGGGGTCTATCGATCGAAGGACGGCGGCGCGACCTGGCAGAAGGTTCTCTACAAGGACGATCGGTCGGGCGCGATCGATGTGGCGTTCGATCCGTCGAACCCGGATACGATTTACGCGGCGCTCTGGGCGGTGCAGCGTCCACCGTGGTTCATCTACGCCCCTGCGAATCTGCCCGGCAGCGGCCTGTACAAATCCACTGACGGCGGCACGAACTGGACGCAGTTGACCAACGGTCTGCCGTCCGACGGCCTGGGCCGCATGGGGATCGGCATCTCTCCGGCGAATCCGCGCCGAATCTATGTCATCGCCGATGCAAAGGAAGGGGGCCTCTTCCGCTCGGAAGACGGCGGTGGTTCGTTCCAGAAGGTTTCGGGCGATCAGCGCATCTGGCAGCGCGGCTGGTATTTCGAGAAGGTCGCGGTGGATCCGCAGAACGCCGACACGGTATTCGTGTCGAATACGGGCGTCTTCAAGTCGACCGACGGCGGCGCGACGTGGGGCGCGCCGATCAAAGCGTCGCCTGGCGGCGACGACTATCATCAGCTCTGGATTTACCCGGACGACCCGAACCGGATGATCCTTGGCGGCGACCAGGGCACGATCGTCACGGTCGACGGTGCGAAGACCTGGAGCTCCTGGTACAACCAGCCGACCGCGCAGCTCTATCACATCGCTGCCGATGCCCAGTTCCCATACTGGCTGACCGGCGCTCAGCAGGACAGCGGCGCCGTCGGCGTGCCCGAGCGGACAACGACGCACGCGGTGATCTCGATGCACGAGTGGACCGGCCTCTGCGCCGGCGGCGAGAGCGGTTACACGGCACCGGATCCGCAGCATCCCGGGATTCTGTTCGGCGGGACGGTGGAGAAGTGCGACATGCACACCGGCGCGACCGCGAACGTCTCTCCGGAGAAGCCGCAGGAAGGCGTGACGTATCGTCATGACTGGACGCAGCCGCTCGTCTTCTCGGCCGCCGATCCGAACGCCCTCTATTTCGGCAACCAGTTCGTCTACAAAACGACGGACGCCGGCAAGTCGTGGAAGCAGATCAGCCAGGACCTCACGCGCGAGGATCCCGGTGTTCCTCCCGCGCTGCACCCGGCGGCCGCGGCCGATGCGCCCGAGGGCAAACGCCGCGGCGTTGTCTATACGATCGCGCCGTCGCCGCTGCGTGCGCCGCTCCTCTGGGTTGGCACCGACGACGGCCTCGTCTACACGACGTCGAACGACGGCGGGGCGTGGACCAACGTGACGCCGCCGGAGATCACGCCGTGGACGAAGGTCGTGATGATCGACGCGTCGCACTTCGATCCGAATGAAGCGTACGTTGCGGCTGAACGGCATCAACTCGAGGATTACGAGCCGCACATCTGGCGGACGAAAGACAGCGGCAAGACCTGGCAGCCGATCACGCGCGGCCTGCCGGCCGGCGTCTACGTCCAGACCGTCAAGGAGGATCCGGTCCGCCGCGGGCTCCTCTTCTGCGGCACCGAACGCGGCGTCTTCGTGTCGTTCGACGACGGCGATTCGTGGCAGTCGCTGCAGTTGAACCTGCCGCCTTCGTCGATGCGCGACCTGCAGGTGAAAGGGACGGACCTCATCGTGGCGACGCATGGCCGCGGGTTCTGGGTACTGGACGACATCACGCCGCTGCGGCAGATGGACGCGAAAGCGATGGCGGCACCCGCGTATCTTTTCGCGCCGGCCGCGGCGGTGATGACGCCTGTGCCGAGCGAGCAGGGGACGCCGCTGCCGAAGGACGAGCCGTTCGCGGAGAATCCCCCATACGGCGCACCGATCGACTACTACATCAACGGCCAGGCCAGCGGCCCCGTCACCATCGAAGTGCTGAACGGCGGCGGCACCGTCCTCCGGCGCGTGTCGAGCGACGACCCGCCCGTCACGCCGGATCCAGCCTCGCTGCAGATCCAGACCGTGTGGGCACCGGGCACTACGCCGATCTCGGCCGCGCAAGGTCTGCATCGGTGGGTGTGGGATTTCCGTCCGACACCCGCGGCCGGACGCGGCGGCCGGGGACGCGGCGCAGGCGCGGGAGGTGGCGGCGGCGGCCGCGGGCGGGGTGCGGCGCTTCCCCCGGGCAGCTACACGGTCCGCCTGACGGTGAACGGCCAGACTTATACGCAGCCGCTCAGCGTGAAGCCCGATCCGCGCGGCGGAGTCTAACGCCTGCCTCGCTTGCGTCGATATCGAACGCGGGTCCTGGCGCTGGGTTTCCCCACCCGTGCTCGGCGCCAAAAGCCCGCATCACGGGAGAGGCGCCAGCGCGCCTGGTGGGGATGCCCCTCCCAGCGCCACCCGCTGGAGTATCGACCCGAGTGAGCCGGCAAGAGCAGCGGGCATTCGGATGAAGCCCTTGACTGTCGTTCTTCGCTCGAAGCGGCGCCAGCGCGCGCTTGCCGTCCAGAAGCTGCAGCATCTGGTCCCGGCCATGATCCTGCTGGGCGATGGCCTCACGATCATGGCCCGCGAGCCGGCGGCGGGCGTGGAGCTCGCCATTGCAGTTCTGGAGATCGTCTCCGGCGCGCTCTTCGTCGTCGCTGCGGCGCGAGGGCTCCGCGGCGCGATCCGCAGCCGCCACGCGGGCACGCCGCACGGGCATCACGGGGTCGACTGGGTCGACGTGTTCGCCGCGGGGGTGGTGGCCGTCGAGACGATCGAGCACTATCACCGTACGGGGCACATCCGCCGGCCCAACGTGCTGATGATCGTGACGCTGCTCGTGCTCGCGTTCTTTCACGATCGCGTGACGGCCTTCGCCGAGCATCGGCGCGCGCTGCGGATTTCCGACGAAGGGCTTTCCGTCGGCGGACGTCCTTTCCGCCGCTCGATGAAGGCATCCTGGAGCGAGCTGCGGTCGATCGAGATCGCCGATCGATTCGCCACGATCGAGACGACGACCGGGCGTACGAAGCGGATCGATCTTGCGGATCTGGAGGACCGGGCGCCGGTCGTGGCGGCACTGGGGCTGGCCCGCGAGCGGCTCGTTCACGGGTGAGACAGACAGGAGGCCGAAATAATGATGGTCCGTTCGAGGTTTGCTACTGCAACGGTCGGCGTCCTGCTGACAAGCGGGATGCTCGCCGCGCAGGCGCCACAGTTCGGCAACGCCGTTCGTGCGTTCATCAGCGTCGACGCTCCGATCGTCGCGTTGACGCATGCTCGCGTGATCGACGGGACCGGCGCGCCGGTGCGCGCGGACCAGACGATCGTCATCCGCAACGGCTCGATCGATCAGATGGGCAGCGCCTCCGCCGTTCCAGCGCCCGCCGGCGCGACCGTCATCGATCTCACGGGCAAGAGTGTGATGCCCGGCATCGTCATGCTGCACGAGCATCTCTATTACCCGACCGGGCCAGGCGTCTACGGTCAGCTCGGCGAGAGCTTCGTACGGCTGTATCTCGCCGGCGGCGTTACGACGATGAGGACGGCGGGGAATACGAACGGCTTCATGGATCTGAAGCTGAAGCAACTGATCGATGAGGGGCAGCAGCCCGGTCCCGCGATCGATTCCACAGCGCCGTATCTGAACGGCCCGAGCAGCTTCCTGCAGATGCGCGATCTGAAAGATGCGGAAGACGCGCGGCGGCAGGTGGACTACTGGGCTGACATGGGCGCGTCCTCGTTCAAGGCGTACATGGCGATCACCCGCGACGAGCTGCGGGCCGCGGTGGACGAGGCGCACAAGCGCGGATTGAAGATCACAGGACATCTGTGCTCCGTCACGTACGCCGAAGCTGCCGACATCGGCATCGACGACCTCGAGCACGGCTTCATGGCGTCGACGGACTTCGTCGACAACAAACAGCCGGACGTCTGCCCTGGCCAGGGCGTCGGCCAGCGCGCGATTGCGGCGCTCGATGAAAACGGCGAGCCGTTCAAAGCGCTCGTGAAGAAACTCGTCGATCGGCATGTGGCGCTGACGTCGACGCTCACGGTGTTCGAGACGTTCACGCCGGGGCGACCCATGCCGCCAGGGCTCGACGTGCTGTTGCCCGAGTTGAAGGAGCAGTTCGAGCGGAACTTCCAGCGCACGGCCCAGAACCAGCAGTCCGTCTATACGGCGCTCTTTAGGAAAGGCATGGCGCTCGAGCGGGCGTTCGCGCGCGCCGGCGGGTTGCTCGTGGCCGGGACGGATCCGACGGGCGGCGGCGGCGTGATCCCCGGGTACTCGAACCAGCGGCAGCTCGAACTGCTCGTCGAAGAGGGCTTCACGCCGCTCGAGGCGATCAGGATCGGGACGCTCAACGGCGCGACGTATCTCGGGCGCGAATCGCGCATCGGATCGATTGCGCGTGGCAAGCAGGCGGACCTCGTCGTCATCGACGGCGATCCGTCCACGAATATCGCCGACGTGCGAAAAGTGCAGACGGTGTTCAAGCAGGGCGTGGGCTTCGATCCGCAGAAGTTGATCGAATCGGTACGGGGGAAGGTCGGGCTCTGGTGAACCGAGATAATTCCCAACTTCCACGTCCCCAACTCCCAATTTTTGAGTTATTGCGTCAGCCCTGTGTTGACGATCGACGGCTCGTGAAGGCGCGTACGTCGAGGTGTCCATCGACGCGAAGGTCGACGCCTACGGCTACTATCGGGGTCAGACCCCGGCCGCCGGCTTTCCGGGGTCAGACCCCGGTCGTCCGTTTACGTACTTGTGGCAACTCGACGGCCGGGGTCTGACCCCAGCCCCGCGGTAGAATCCCCGCATCATGCAACGCTTCACGATCGCCTGTGCGCTGGCCCTTGCGCTCGCGGGTGTCGCCGCCGCCCAGGCACCCGCACCCACAGCCGTCCCCGCACCCACCGAACACGACTTCGTGATCCGCGACTTTCATTTCACGTCCGGCGAGACGCTGCCGGAATTGCGACTGCATTACCGCACGTACGGCACGCCGCGGAAGGATGCCTCGGGCGTCGTCCGCAACGCGGTGCTCGTGATGCACGGGACCGGCGGGACCGGGGGACAGTTCACGGGACGCACATTCGCCGGCGAGCTGTTCGGTCCCGGTCAGCTCCTCGACGTATCAAAGTATTTCATCGTCCTGCCCGATGACATCGGCCATGGAAAATCGAGTAAGCCGAGCGACGGCCTCCACGCGAAATTCCCCCACTACGGATACGTCGACATGATCGAGGCGGAGCATCGGCTGCTGACCGATGGCGTGGGCGTGAATCATCTGCGTCTCGTCATGGGCACCTCGATGGGGGGCATGCACACCTGGATGTGGGGCGAGCGCTACCCGGATTTTATGGACGCGCTCATGCCGCTCGCCAGCCTGCCGACGCAGATTTCCGGCCGCAACCGCGTGTGGCGACGCGTCGTGATCGACGCCATCACGCACGATCCCGACTGGAAAGACGGCGACTACACGACCGAGCCGCCGAGCCTTCGAACCGCTGCCGAAATGCTGTGGCTCGTGGGCAGCAATCCGATCCTCCGTCAGCGGCAGGCGCCGACGCTGGAAGCCGCCGACAAGGTGCTGGACGAGTATGTCGCGAACTATCTGAAGACGGGCGATGCCAACAACATCCTCTATGCGCTGGAGGCCTCGCACGACTACGATCCCGGCCCCGGGCTCGAGAAGATCAAGGCGCCGCTGCTGGCCATCAACTCCGCCGACGATCTCATCAATCCGCCCGAGCTGGGGATCCTGCAAAAGGAGATCACGCGCGTGCCGCACGGCCGCGCGGTCGTCATCCCGCTCAGCGACAAGACGGCGGGGCACGGCACGCACACACTGGCCGCTGTCTGGAAGGACTACCTAGCTCGGCTGCTACAGGAAACCGAGCGGTGAATTGCAGACTGCAGATTGCAGACTGCAGATTGCAGATTGGAAGATCCGAACGGCCGACGGCTAAAACGGCGCGCGGCACGCGCGCGTCTCCTCCATCATGTTGCCGAGCACCGACGTCAGCCCGCCGGGGCCGTACCCGAACTGGCCGGAGCGGACGGAACGGATGAACGTACTCGAATCGTCCAGCGGCAGCGTCGCGACGTTCGCGCAGAACGCGTCCCACAACCCGTCGCCGTAAAGATACTGCTCCACATTCGAGAGATAGAACGCGGCGACCATCGCGTGGTGGTCCTTCAGATACGCCCCGACCGCGCGGATTGCCTTCGGCCCGCCAAAGTTGCCCACGATGGGGACAATGAGGTTCTGTTCCTCGAGACCTTTGATGAACTCGAAATTCGCGTCGTTCGCGAGATAGCTCCAGTTCACCTGCGCCTCGTCTGTCAGCAGCATCAAGTCCCAGTAGGTTGGCGCCGTGCGCCCCGTCCGTCCGCCGAAGCCGCCCGTTGACCAGTACGTCAGCCCCGGGCCAAACATCTGAAACGCGCGGTACACGTACTGGATTCCTGCAACGTCCTCGTCGAGCAGCGGAAGATGCCGCGTCTTCGTGAGGTGATCCAGCACCTCCTGCAGATTGGCGCTGAACGTGGCTTCGTCCGTCTGCTCGCCGTCGACCGCTTCGAAGATGTCGTTCACGCCCGGCTGCGGCTTCAGGTCCCTCGGGCGGGGCCGCGCGAAGAGCCGCGAGACGAATTCGGTCCGATCGTGCGACAGCTCGAACAAGGCCTTGTACAGGAGGTGGAGATCCAGGTTCCCGCGCCGGATGTCGACGATGAAGACCATCGCCGGTCGGATGGCCGCGATATACGTGAAGTTCTGCTCCGGTCCGACGCCCATGTATGCGCCACGGGGCTTCACGGTTTCGGTGAGCTGCGGAATGACGTACTGCATGTGCAGCTCGTTGGACAGCAGGTTGTCCGAACGAAAGCTTCCGCCCGGCTCCGACAACTCGCCGATCAGCGACCAGAACGTCTGGTCGTCGAGGCGCGCGGGCAGTGCATCGCCCGACGCGGAGGCGGCCGGCGATACCGGAGCGGGCGCGCTCGCGGCGGGGGGCGCCGGCGGCGCGGGCGCGGCCGCTGGAGCTTTCCGTGCACCGCACGCGCCGAGAACCAGGCAGACGAAGACAAACGACGACGCGCGGAGAAACGGACGCCGCATGGCCGAAGTATAGCGGTGATAAACTTCCGTCCGCTTCGGGTTGCTGATTTTTCAAAAGAGGACACATTCATGATGAGCCGTTTGCGAAGGGGCGCCATCTTCGCGCTATCGCTTGCCGCGCTTGGGGTGTCGTTGCTGGCCGGCCGGCCGCAGGCACAAGCCGCCGGACAGTTGCCGGCAGTCAATCCACCCGCGATCAACCAGTCCGACGACCCCCTCCTCTCGGCGTTTCGATTCCGATCCATCGGCCCCGCCAGCATGGGCGGACGGATCGACGACATCGCGGTCTCGGAAACCAACCCCAACATCATCTGGGTCGGCTATGCGGTGGGCGGCGTTTTCAAATCGGAGAACAATGGCGTCACCTTCACGCCGGTGTTTCAGACGTATCCGGTCGCGTCGATCGGCGACATCGCGATCCATCCGCGCGATCCGAACATCGTCTACGTCGGCACCGGCGAGCCGAACAATCGCCAGACCGCGTCCTTCGGGGAAGGGATTTTCAAGACGACGGATGGCGGCAAGACGTTCACGAATCTCGGCCTGAAGGAAACGCAGACGATCGCGCGCATCGTGATCGATCCGAAGAACCCTGAGACGGTTTACGTCGCCTCGCCGGGACATCTGTTCGGCCCGAGCGCCGACCGCGGCGTTTACAAGACGACCGACGGCGGCAGGACGTGGAACAAGATCAAGTTCATCGACGACGACACGGGGTTCACGGACATCGTCCTGGATCCGTCGAACAGCAACACGATCTACGCCGCGAGCTATCAACGGCGGCGTTCGGGGTGCTGCTTCAACGGCGGAGGACCGGGCAGCGGGATCTGGAAGAGCACCGATGCAGGGAAGACCTGGACCAGGTTGACCGGCAGCGGCCTCCCGCCTGGAACGTACGGCCGGATCGCGCTCGATGTCTCACGATCGAACCCCAACGTCGTCTATGCGCAAATCGAAGCGGGGGAGTCCGGCACGCCGGAGCGCACACCGCCCGTTGAACAGGGCGCCGCGACGGAAGCGACACCGGCCGGCGCGGCAGCGGTGGTGCCGCCCGGCGCGCAGGGACGCGGACGCGGCGCGCAAGCCGCAGCGGGGCAGGCCGGTCAGGCCGCGCAGCAGCCGACGCCGCCCCCGCAGGCGGCGCAGGGCGGCGGCCGCGGGCAGTTCGACTGGTGCAACAACGGCGGTCCGAGCCACGGCTTCCCGACCGGCCGCGGCGGCTTTGGCGGGCAGCAGGCGGAACAGCAGCCGCAGCTCAATCGCACCCCGCCCCCGCTCGACGCCGCGAAGGGCGGCGTCTTCCGATCAGAGGACAAGGGCCGATCCTGGACGCTCGTGAGCAACTGCAACTCGCGGCCGATGTATTTCAGCCAGCTCCGCGTGGATCCGAGCAGCGACAAGACCATCTACGTCGCAGGCCTGCCGGTCGCGAAGTCGCTCGACGGCGGCAAGATGTTCGCGACGCTCGATGAGGCCGGCGGGTACGGGGATCCGGCGCACGTCGATCAGCATGCGATCTGGGTCGACCCGAAAAATCCAAACCACCTGATGATCGGCAACGACGGCGGCCTCGACGTCACGTGGGATCAAGGGAAGACGTGGGATTACGTGAACACCATGGCGACGGCGCTCGCCTACGTCGTCACGGCCGACATGCGACACCCGTATTACGTCTACATCGGCCTGCAGGACAACGGCAGCTGGGGCGGCCCGAGCGCGGTACGCGGCCGCGGCGGCATCATGAATTCCGACTGGTTCGGCATCGGCGGCGGCGATGGGTTCTACACGTCGGTCGATCCGACCGACTACAACATGGTCATCACGGAGTCCCAGGACGGCGCGACGAACCGGTACGACCTGCGCGAGGGGCGCGGCAAGAGCATCCGTCCGGTTGCGCCGCCGGATCCGAACGCGCGCGGGCGCGGCGGCCGTGGCGGCGGACGCGGTGGGACGCCAAACGTGATCAACGCGAAGGTCGGCGATGTCTATCGCTTCAATTGGAATACGCCGGTGATCATGTCGCCCCACAACCCGAAGATCGTGTGGCTCGGCGGCAATCGCCTGTTCAAGTCGTATAACCAGGGCGACACGTGGGTGGCGAGCGCCGATCTGACGAAGGACGTCGATCGCAACAAGGTCACGCTCATGGGTGTCGCGGGCGATCTCACGCAACTCTCGAAAAATGACGGCGTCGTCTCGTACAGCACGATCATCAGCATCTCCGAGTCGCCGGTGCTGCCCGGTGTCGTCTGGGCGGGAACCGACGACGGGAACCTGCAGGTGAGCAAGGACGGCGGCTCGACGTTCACGGAAGTGGGCAGGAACCTGCCCGGGCTGCCGAAAGACAACCTGTACTGGATCTCGCGGATCGATGCGTCGCACTTCGATCCCGCAACCGCGTACGTGTCGGTCGACGGACACCGCAGCGACGATCTGAAGCCGTACGTCTTCGTGACGCACGACTACGGCGCCACGTTCAAGAGCATCACGAACGATCTGCCGCAGTACGGAAACGTGCAGGTCATCCGCGAGGACCCGAAAAACCGCGAGCTGCTCTACGTCGGAACGGAGTTCGGGCTGTACCTCTCGCTCAATGGCGGGCAGCACTGGCAGAAGTTCATGACGAACTACCCGACCGTGCGCACCGACGACATCCTGGTGCACCCGCGCGACAACGATTTAATCGTCGCGTCGCACGGCCGCAGCGTGTGGATAGCGGACGACGTCACGCCGCTCCAGCAGCTCACGCCGATGGTGCGGGATTCGGACGTTGCGCTGTTCGACATCCGTCCGGCGATTGCGTATCTGAACGACCAGCAGCACAACGAGGTCGTCGGCGGTCAGAAGGTCTTCGTCGGCGAGAACGCGCCGCGCGGCGCCGCGATCAACTACTACCTGAAGTCGGCAGCGAGCGGCGATGTGAAGATCACGATCAGCGACGGTTCGCGTGTGGTCCGCACCCTCGAGGGGACGAAGAACGCCGGCATCAACCGCGTCTGGTGGAACCTGACCGAAACGCCGCAGGCCGGCCAGCAGGTCGGCCGCGGCGGCGGCCGCGGCGGCTTCGCCCAGGTGAGCCCTGGCCTCTACGAGGTGACGCTCGAGGCCGGCGGCAAGAAGATCACGAAGCCGCTCGAGGTGCTGCGCGACGAGTGGCTGTCGGAACGCTGAGCCGATCACGACGATCAGGCACATCGACGTCCCGTCCGTATTCAGGTAGAGACTTAGTGGGAGCACTTATGAAGCGCAGGCACATTTCCCTGGTCGCGGCGGTCCTGTTCGTCGGCGGCACGCTGCCGGTCTTCGCACAGGACGTGGATCCCACCGGCACGTGGGACCTGATGTTTTCCAGCCAGCACGGGCCCATCGGGGCGCAGATGATCATCAGCAAGGAGGGGACGGCCTACGGCGGCAGCATCTCGTCCGAGCTGGGTCAGGCGCCGATCCAGGCGGCCGTCAAGGGCAATGCGGTGACCGTCGGCTTCGCCATGACAACGGGCGGCGGCGACCAGCTCGCGGTCACGATGAACGCGACGATCACGGGCGACGAGATCAAGGGGTCGTACGATGCCGGCGGCTCCGGATCGGGCGAGTTCACCGGCAAGCGAACACCGAAAGACAAGAAGCCAGCGGAAGCCGTCGACGTGACCGGCACGTGGATTGTTCAGGTCACGACGCCGGACATTTCGGCGTCGCCGACCGTGGTGCTGAAGCAGCAGGGTGAAAAGCTGACCGGCGAATATCAGAGCACGCAGTACGGCAGCTTCCCGCTCGAGGGCACGATCAAGGACGGCAAGATCGAATTCGGGTTCACGATGAACATCGAAGGGAACTCGGTCGCCACGTCGTTCTCTGGCACGGCGCAAAAGGATGCCCTGAAAGGCAACGTCGCCTACGGCGACTTCGCGCAGGGGACTTTCACGGGTGTGAGAAAGCAGTGACAATTCCCAACTCCCAATTCCCAATTCCCAAACGAGAAACCGATTGGGAGTTGGGCGTTGGAATTGGGAGTTGGGAGTTGGGAATTGGGAGTTATTCTCTGCTCACCCGATGACCGCTTTTCTCTATCTGCGCGGTCATCTTGGTGAGCAGTTCTGCCTGAGAAGGCCCCCAGCAGTGCGGCGCGCGGCGCCTGGTGAGAATTTCACCGGTCCACTTCGGATTGTCGGCCTGTGACAGGAAGTCGTGGAGGTTCTCGACGGCATCGTTGAGATAGTACGAATCCATATCGCCGACGTAGACGTTCAGCTTGCTGGCGACCTTCGGCCCGAGCGTCGGCCACTTCGTCTTCAGGACGTTCAGCAGATCGTATTTCTTCCACTGTTCGGCGACCGCGTGATCGATCTCGCCGGTCTGCTTGTTCCAGATCCGGCGCGGGTAACCGTCGGCACCGACCGGCGAGTACGTCGCTTCCCAGATATCCCACTGGCCGCCTGACCGGGAGTGATCCCCCACCGTCAGCTCGTAATGGTTTTCGTCCTTTATCATGGACATGATCGAGCCATCGGGACGCCGCTCGTTCGGGCGCTCCACCGTCATCCAGCCGTGATCCACGAAGTAGGCGTTCGGGTCTTTGTAGACGTTCACGATCTGGTGGTAATCGAAGTCGACCGAGTCCGGACAGCT
Source organism: Vicinamibacterales bacterium (assembly GCA_035495555.1). Lineage (GTDB taxonomy): Bacteria > Acidobacteriota > Vicinamibacteria > Vicinamibacterales > 2-12-FULL-66-21 > DATJFQ01. The sequence goes on along the minus strand of DATJFQ010000001.1, from coordinate 4,103 downwards.
CGCGAAGGTGCCGCCGTAGACATCCGGATAGAAGATCTGCTGCGCCAGCGCAATCCAGCCACCCGTCGACCCGCCCGACAGCATGCGCGCCCATGGCTCCCGGATGATCCGGAACCGCTGCTCGACTGCGGGAACGAGCTCCTGGATGATGGCGTCGCCGTACGGACCGTTGTTCTCCGAGTTCACGCCGTACGAGTCGTCGTAATAGGGTGAGGGGTGCTGCAGCGTCACGTAAATGAATCGCGGCGTTGCGTCGGCCAGCCAGAGCGCGTCGAAGTCGCCGCTTCTGCCATTGCGACCGCTGCGGCCGAATCCGCCAGGCGCTCCCAGCGAGAAATGACCCTGAATATAGTTGACGGGATACCGTTCGTCGGGGTGGTCGTCGTACCCCTTCGGCAAAAGGACCGTCGCGCCGAGATAGATCGGCTGTCCCCACCATTTAGACAGCATCTCGCTCTTGATCTTGAAGTGCTTCACGTACGCCGTGTCCGGCGGCACCTGCACGGGCGGAATCACCTTGTCCGCGACGAGCCGCATCGGGGTCGCCGATGATGGATCGAAGTGAACCTGCACGGGATCGCCATAGAGATTGCCCGGAGAGCGCTTCCAGTCCTGCCCCTCCCACTGGTCCATGTGCATCCAGACGACGTGGCCATCCGCGCGCGGGAAACGCGTGTAGACGTTGACGAACGGCTGCACCCAGTAATCGCCCGCGGGAATATCGCGCAGGCTCGCGACCGGATATCCGCGATCGGCGGCGCTCAGGGTGACTGTGGTGGCGGGACCGAGGTTGTCAACATATTGTGAAAAGATCGGCGCGCCTGTGGGAGAGACATCATCGACGGGCTTCCGCTGATTATCGCGGCTGATGACGAGATACACCATTCCCGTGACCGGTTGCTGGCGCGCGGATGCCGCGAAGGAGATCTCGACGCGCGGTCCTGGCGCGGGCGCCCGCGCGCGTCCAGCCGTCGTGGCGAGGGCGCAGGCGGCGACCGCGGCCGTGGCAAAAGCAGCCTTTCGCATGGCCGCTATCTTATGGCAAGGTCATGGCAGAATGGCGAAATCGACATGCCGCGACTGCTCGCTGCTGCACTGCTGATGGCGTCCATCGGATTCATCCCGGCGCAACGCCGCGGCGCCCCGCCCCCCGCGCCGACGTACGGCTATCAGGTCGTCCGATCGTACCCGCACGATCGATCAGCGTTCACACAGGGGTTGTTCTATCGCGACGGCGTCCTCTACGAAGGGACGGGCCTCAACGGCCGCTCCGGAATCCGCAAGGTGCGCCTGGAGACGGGCGAAGTGCTGAAAGTGCAGCCGCTCTCGGCGCAGTACTTCGGCGAAGGGATCACCGAGTGGAAGGGACAGATCGTCCAGCTCACGTGGCAGGCGCAGATCGGCTTCGTGTACGACCTCAACACGTTCGAACAGCAACGCACGTTCACCTACCAGGGCGAAGGCTGGGGGCTGACGCACGACACCACGCGGATCATCATGAGCGATGGGTCAGCGGATCTGCGGTTCCTCGACCCCGTGACGCTCGCCGAAACCGGCCGCATCACGGTCCGCGATCAGAACGGTCCCGTGAAAGAGCTGAACGAACTCGAGTACGTCAAAGGCGAGATCTACGCCAACGTCTGGCAGACGGACCGCATCGCGCGCATCTCGCCGAAAGACGGCCACGTCGTCGGCTGGATCGATCTCCACGGACTCCTGACGCCCACCGAGCGCGCCGGAACCGACGTGCTCAACGGGATTGCGTACGATGCCGCGGGCGACCGGCTGTTCGTCACGGGAAAGCTGTGGCCTCGGTTGTTCGAGATCAAGCTGACGCGACCTTGATCTCAACTCCCAACTCCAACTGGCCACTGGCAACCTCCATCTTCACTGATGGCGCACGGCGCGGGTTGTCGATCGGCGATGACGAATCCGCAGCACGGTGGCGACGATGACCAGCAGCGCGCAGACTTCGACGTAAACCTTCTCGGCGTCGATCAGGTCCGGCGGGCGCCCTTTCAACAGCGGGTCGGCAATGATGCCGTGGACGAAGAACGCGGCCGCCGCCGCATACGTCGTCCAGTGGAAGAGCTTCCACCAGTGCCGGCCGATGGCCGCGCGCACGCGTTTGAGCGACGTGAAGACGGCGAACGCGAGCAGATACAAACCCGCGGCCCCGACGGTCGTCGTCTTCGGCTGAACCGGAGATGTCGTAGGCCAGAGGACGTCCGCGAGCGCGAAGCGCGGGTCCGACGAGAAGAGCAGCGCGCCGGCGTGTAGTGCGACCGCGGCGAGCGCGACATAGCCGGTCCAGTTGTGAAACGTGAACAGCTTGATGCGGCGCTTCGGCCATTGCCGCACAGGGTTGTATCCGACCGAGAGCAGAAGCCCCAGCAGCAGATTGGCGGTGAGGAGACCGATCGCGCCGAGTGCAATCGTCCCGGAGAAATCGACGGCCGACATCGGGTTCATAGGTTACGACGGATGCTCCCCGTCTGCTTACGCCGCGTGCGCCGGATGGCCGCGACGCGCGTCCGGTGATCCGGAGGCTGCTCGCAGAAGCAACGCGAGATGGAACGCCGCATCCCTCGCGCGCGGGCGGTGAGGCTTCCGGAGGCCGGGCATTTGAGCAGCCTCGAACGTTCGGACGCCCTTTCGCGCGTACTGCACACTTTCTGCTCGCCGGCCGGTAACGCGGGGCTGGATACCCGACAGGCAGCAGGAGGCTTTACGACGCGCCATTCAGTATGATCTCGGGATGCGCCGAGCGCTCGCTGCCCTGGTCCTGTCCGTCGCTCTTGCCCCCGTTGGTGCGCAGCAGTTCACGCCGGCACCCGGCGCGGATCCGCTGCATACGCCGCTCGATGAGATCCTCGACGCGAACGTCCGCGATGGCCTCGTCTACTATCGCGCGCTGAAGAGCACACGCGGGCGACTCGATCATTACGTCGCGTCGTTGAACGTGCCCGCCGCGACGTACGCCGGGTGGTCGAAGACGCAGCAGATGGCATTCTGGCTCGACGCCTACAACGCATTCGTGCTGGAGACCGTGATTGATCATTACCCGATCCACGGCACCGCGCCCGGCGCGCCGTCGAACAGCATTCGTCAGATTCCCGGCGCGTTCAATCGGACGACGTGGCGCGCGGCCGGGCAGTCGGTAACCCTCGATGCGATCGAGAACACGATCCTGCCGCCGTTCAACGAACCGCGGCTGTTCCTGGCGCTGGGCCGCGGCGCGGTCGGAAGCGGACGCCTCCGCAGCGAGGCCTATACAGCCGATCGGCTCGAGAGACAACTGTCGGATCTCCAGGCCGAGTTCGTGACCAACCGTGAGATGCTGCAAATCGATCGTGCGGCCGGAACGATGGTCGTCACGCCCATCGTGAGCTGGCACGACCAGGCGTTTGTCGCGGCGTTCGACAAGGCAGACGCGGCGTTTGCCGCACGCTCCCCGATCGAGCGTGCGATCGTCGCGTTCATCATGCCGAACCTCCTCCCGCTCGAAAAGGAGTTCGTGCAGCAGAACCACTTCACGGTGACGTTCGGCACCTTCGACTGGCACCTCAACGATCTCACCGGAAGGAGCTGACCCTGGACCTCGGTCTCGCTGGAAAAGCGGCCGTCATTACCGGATCGAGCCGGGGGCTCGGGCTCGCCACAGCGCGGGCGCTCGTCGCGGAAGGCTGTCGTGTGTGTATCTGCGCGCGCGGGCAGGAGCGGCTCACGGAAGCCGCGCTCGAAGTGGAAGCCGCCGCCAGGCGGCCGAACATGGTGCTGGCGGTACAAGCGGACGTGTCGACGCTCGACGGCGTCGACGTCGTCGTCAGCCGCGCCGTCGATGCGTTCGGCGGTCTCGACGTTCTCGTGAACAACGTCGGGCGCGCCGGCGGATCGGATCTGCTCGGCACGAGCGACGCGGAATGGCAGGCCGCGTTCGATGAAACCGTCTTCCCCGCGATTCGCGCGTCGCGGCTCGTCGTGCCGCACATGAAAGCGCGGGGCGGCGGGTCCATCATCATGATCACGTCGATCTGGGGCCGCGAATCAGGCGGCCGCATGACATACAACGCCGTCAAGGCGGCGGAGACCAGCCTCGCCAA